>JANQPG010000062.1 GCA_028289545.1 Woeseiaceae bacterium | reverse complement strand
AAAGAAAACCGTACAGGGGAATAGCATGAAAATGATCACCGCGATCATAAAGCCATTCAAACTGGATGACGTACGGCAAGCCGTTGCCGACATTGGCATTCAGGGCATTACCGTCACCGAAGTCAAAGGGTTCGGCCGGCAGCGGGGGCACACCGAGCTCTACCGTGGCGCCGAATACGTCGTCGATTTCCTGCCCAAGGCAAAGATCGAGCTGGCCGTCGCCGACGACGTCGCTGAACAGGTCGTAGAGGCCATCAGCAACACGGCACGCACCGGCAAGATCGGGGACGGCAAGATCTTTGTCTCCGAGCTTTCGCAGGCCATACGCATCCGCACCGGTGAGACCGGCGCGGAGGCCGTTTAGAACGATAAGAACACGCGGAGGATCTTCTTGTGGAAGACACAGCAGCACTAGCGGGGCAGGTTACTGAACTGGCTTATGCCCTCGATACGTTTTACTTCCTGGTCATGGGAGCCCTGGTCATGTGGATGGCCGCGGGCTTCACGATGCTCGAGTCGGGCCTCGTACGCGCCAAGAACACGGCCGAAATCCTGACCAAGAACGTCGGTCTGTATTCGATCGCCTGCATCATGTACATGCTCATGGGTTACTCGATCATGTACCCGGGCGACGATTACGCCGGCGGCTTTTTCCAGCTCGGCAGCGGCCTCTTAGGATCGAGCGACAACGCGGCAGCCGACGTCATCGCCAGCGGCGGCGACACCTACTACTCGGGCCTGTCGGACTTTTTCTTCCAGGTCGTGTTCGTCGCCACCGCCATGTCGATCGTGTCGGGCGCCGTGGCGGAGCGCATGAAGCTCTGGTCGTTCTTCATCTTCGCCGTGGTCCTGACGGGTTTCATTTACCCGATGCAGGGCTTCTGGAAGTGGGGTAACGGCTGGCTCAACGTCGGTAACGGCGAAGTCGGCTTCCTGGACTTCGCGGGCTCCGGCGTCGTGCACATGTGCGGCGCGGCGGCGGCACTGGCCGGCGTCATTCTGCTCGGCGCGCGCAAGGGCAAATACGGTCCGAACGGCCAGGTGAACGCCATTCCGGGCGCTAACCTGCCGCTGGCCACGCTCGGCACGCTGATACTCTGGCTGGGCTGGTTCGGCTTCAACGGCGGCTCGGAACTCAAGGTGTCCGACGTCGGCGAGGCCAACGCAGTGGCGCTCATTTTCGTCAACACGAACATGGCGGCGGCTGCCGGCCTCGTGTTTGCGCTGCTCTTGTCGAGACTCTGGTTCGGCAAGGCCGACCTGACGATGGCGCTCAACGGCGCACTCGCCGGGCTCGTCGCCATTACGGCCGAACCGCTGACGCCGGCGCCCATCGAAGCGTCGCTCATCGGCGCCGTTGGCGGCCTGCTGGTCGTATTCTCCATCGTCATGCTCGACAAGCTGAAGATCGACGATCCGGTTGGCGCCATTTCCGTTCACGGCGTGGTCGGCATCTGGGGACTCATTGCGGTGTGCTTCACCAACGAGGACGCTTCGCTGGTCTGGCAGCTCATCGGCATCGTCTCGATCTTCGCCTGGGTGTTCATCATGAGTTTCATCGTCTGGTTTGCGATCAAGATGACACTCGGCATTCGCGTCAGCGAGGAAGAGGAATACGAAGGCGTGGATATTGGTGAATGTGGTCTCGAAGCCTATCCGGAGTTCACCAAGGCGTCTGAATAGGGCGACAGTTACGGGACGCCCGGCGGCCGGTTTGGACAACAAATTGTCATAAGCCAGCCGCCGGGCCGCGCCGGAAGCCGTCGCAAGGAAAAGCAATTTCCCTGTAAAACAATAAGATAGCGGGCCCAAGAGGCCCGCTTTTTTTATCCATCGGGCAAACTACATGCGCACAGCAGCCGCTGTGACCGGGATCACTCCGCCACTGCGCCCGGAAGTGGTCTAATCTCGGTTCGAGACGAGCGCCGCGAACGAGGTGCTTGTCGGCAGATAATCCAAGCGAATTGTCGTAAGAGTTATCGTTAAATCACTCGTCAAATCATTGCTGGATGACGGTCATGAAATACGCTAAAGAAGTTGCCGTGCTGCTCGCAGCCGCGGCGCTTGCCGCCAGCGCGGTGATGCCGCTGGCGGGAGCCAGCGAAATCTACAAGTGGACGGACGCCGAGGGCAACGTGCACTACGGCGATCGTCCGAGCGGCGTTGCCAGCGAAGAGCGGGTTGCCATCGCCTCACAGCGCACCGACGCTGCGCGCGTACAGGCCGGCATCGACGCCAGGCTCGAACGCCAGGCCACTCGGGACGAGGCCCGGCAGGCTCGTGAGACCGAGGATGCGGAACGAGCCGAAGAAGAGAAGAAGTCGGCCGAGCGTGCCGCCGCCTGCGAGGAGAACCGGCAGCGCCT
Source organism: Woeseiaceae bacterium (assembly GCA_028289545.1). Classification (GTDB taxonomy): domain Bacteria; phylum Pseudomonadota; class Gammaproteobacteria; order Steroidobacterales; family Woeseiaceae; genus UBA1847. The sequence continues at coordinate 51,477 of JANQPG010000062.1, read as the reverse complement.
CAACACGTTCGACGAGGCGGCAAGGCTGTATCGCGAAGACGAGAACGGCGAGCGCGTCTATCTGGACGAAAGCGAACGCGAGGCCGCAAAACAGCGCGCCCGGGAATTGATCAACGAACACTGCGGCTGACGCCCCACCGTACCGTCGTTGAACCGGGGCCATAGATTTAGCCGTTTGGCCAGAACCAAGTGGGCTAGAATAAGAGGGTGATGAGTTTCCGCCGCCCGTCGTGGCTGCCTTGAAAAAGGCGGACCAAAACCAGCCCGATCACACGGGCGCGGGCGGCGACGCCGCCGCTCAGGCCTATCTCCCGGATTTCTGCGCCACACCCACGGTACTCGTCGCGTTGCTCGTTGCCGAACTGGTCGCTTTTGTGCTGACAATCGCGGCCTGGAGTCCGGCTTCGAGCTTTCTGATCGAGCTTTCGAAAACCTCCATGTTCGTCATCTGGGCCGCGCTGCTGGGTTGCGCCGTGCTGTGCCAGTTTCGCTCGCGACTCGAAGCGGCCGGCCCGACCACGGCTTTTGTGCTGAGCTATGCCATTCTGCTCGTCATGACCGTGTTGCTTGCGGAGGCGGCGTTTCAGCTCACCCGCATATTCGGCGAATCGGTCATCATCGAGGACAGCCACGGCGCATTTCTCGTCCGCACGCTGACGATAGGCGGCATCGTGATTGCGCTCTTGATGCGCTACCTGTACGTCGCCAGCGAGTGGCGGCGCAGCATCGTGCTGGAAGCGCAGGCCCGCATCAGCGCGCTGCAGGCCCTGATACGCCCGCACTTTCTGTTCAACAGCATGAACACGATCGCGTCGCTGACCCGATCTGATCCGCGCCAGGCCGAAGAGGCTGTCGAGGACCTGTCGGATCTTCTACGGGCCTCGCTCGGCAACTCGAAAGACCTGTCATCGCTCAAGGAGGAGTTTGAAGTAGCGGCCATCTATCAGCGCATCGAGAAACTGCGGCTGGGCGAGCGCCTCAATATCCGCTGGGACATCGGCGATCTGCCCATGCGCGCCCGCATCCCCAGCCTGACCTTGCAGCCGCTCCTCGAAAACGCCATCTACCACGGCATAGAACGCCTCGAAGGCGGCGGCACGGTCACCGTGAGCGGCTCGCGCATCGACGATCGCCTGTCCATTACGATCTCGAACCCGGTTGCCGCCGGGGCGCCCGAAAAGAAAGACGGCAACAAAATGGCGTTGGCCAACGTGCGCCAGCGTTTTGAGCTGGCCTACGGCAGCAAGGCGGCGGTCGACGTCGAGGCCGCCGCCGACCGCTATACCGTAACGCTCCGATTCCCGAACGCCGCAACGGGTGATACGCCATGATGCGAGTGCTGATTGTCGACGACGAAGAGCCGGCTCGGGTTCGTCTCGAACAGATCCTGAGCGACTTCCCCGACTACGAGTGTGCCGGCCTGGCCGCCAACGGCGAAGAGGCGCTGCGCCTCGCCATTGCGGAGCGCCCGGATGTCGTGCTGCTCGATATCCGCATGCCGGGGCTTTCGGGCATGGAGGTTGCGCACCACCTGAACGCACTCGACCCGCCGCCGGCCGTCGTGTTCACGACCGCCTACGACGAATACGCCATCGAAGCCTTCGAGGCGGAGGCTCTGGGCTACATATTAAAGCCGGTGCGGCGTACCCGACTCGAGGCCGCGCTCGAACGAGCCAGCAGGCTGGCGCCGTCGGCGCTGAGTCGTCTGGGCGCCAGCACCGAACTCGAAACGCGACGCGCGCACCTGTGCGCCCGCCGCCAGGGTGAGCTCAGGCTGATTCCGATCGACAACATTGTGTACCTCGAGGCCGATCAAAAGTACGTGTGCGTCCACCATAGCGACGGCGAAGACCTGATCGACGAGCCGCTCAAATCGCTCGAAACCGAGTTTGCCGATCGCTTCGTGCGCATCCACCGCAGCGTCCTGGTTGCGCTGTCCCGCATCGAACGTATCGATCGTAATACCGAGGGCAAGTCGCAGGTGATCCTGAGGAATCACTCGCAAGCGGACGGCAAAGCCCTGATAATCTCTCGCCGTCACGTTGCGGACGTCAAACGACGGCTGAAAGGAGGCTAGGGTCTGTTGACATCATGTCTGAATTGAACATACGAATCGCCACGCGCAAGAGCCCGCTTGCGGTCTGGCAAGCGGAACACGTCGCCGCCCGATTGCGCGAGCTCGCCGAGGTCGACAGCGTGGAACTCGTCCGGCTGTCCACCAAGGGCGACGAAGTTCTGGACCGCAGCCTGCAAAAGATCGGCGGCAAGGGCCTGTTTATCAAAGAGCTCGAAGTGGCCATGCAGGACGGACGTGCCGATCTGGCCGTGCACTCGATGAAAGACGTGCCGGCGGACATGCCGGCGGGCTTCTGTATTGCCGCCATTCTCGAACGGGCCAGCGACGCCGATGCGCTCGTCAGCAACGGCGTTGCCTTTGGCGAGTTGCCGGAGAACGCGGTCGTCGGCAGTTCGAGCCTGCGTCGCCAGGCACAGCTCAGGATGATGCGGCCAGATCTCGACGTTCGACCGTTGCGCGGCAACGTCAACACCCGGCTCGGCAAACTCGACGCCGGCGAGTTCGACGCCATCATCCTGGCGGCCGCCGGCCTGGAGCGGCTCGACATGGCCGACCGGATCACAGCACGGTTTTCGCCCGATGAGATGCTGCCGGCCGCATCGCAGGGTGTGATTGGCATCGAATGCCTCGAGGACAACGCGGCGCTAAAAAGCCTGCTCTCGGCACTCGACCATCAAGCGACAACACAGACGACGCTGGCGGAGCGCGAAGTTGCGCGACGACTGGGCGCAAGCTGCCAGTCGCCATTGGCGGCACACGCAACCATTGCCGGCGGCACCCTAAAACTCACTGCACTCGCGGCGTTGCCCGACGGCAGCGAAAGCCTGCGCGAAACGGCAAGCGGCCCGACAGAGGACGCCGCCGCCGTGGGCCGGACCGTGGCCGAGAACCTGAGAAACCGGGGCGTCGATGAGCTTCTCGATCGCGCCCGGCGAATGGCGGAGTGAACACAATGCTCAACGGTGAAGGTGTCCTGCTTACCCGGCCGGTGTCGCAGCAAGAACCGCTGGCCTCGAAACTCGAGGCGGCGGGTGCAACGGTCATTGCCTTCCCGGTCATCGAAATTGTGCCGCGCGCGGAGTCCGTGACAGCTCAGGAGGCCGCTTCCCTCGAAGACGCTGCCGTGTCGATTTTTGTGAGCAGCAACGCGGTGGAGCACGGCGTTCGATACGCCAGCGGCAAGCTTGCGGCCATTGGCCCGGCGACGGCTGCCGCCATCAAAAACGCCGGCAAGACCGTGGACATCCTCGCCCCAACCGGTTACTCGAGCGAGGACCTGCTGGCGCTGCCGGAACTCAAGAACCTGAGCGGCAAAGCCGTGCGTATTGTTCGCGGCAGCCGCGGACGTGAACTTCTCGCACACACACTGGAAAGCCGCGGCGCGCGCGTGCAATGCCTGAGCGTCTACGACCGGCGGCTCCCCGACTACTCCGCGGCCGACATCGACGCGCTTGAATCGCGCTGGCATGCCGGCGACGTAGCCGTTGTCCTTGCCATGAGCGTCGAATCGTTTACCAACCTGCTCGAACTCCTGCCTGAATCACTCAAGCCGGAGCTCAATGAGACGCGGCTGGTGACGCCGACCAAACGTGTGTTAAAAGAGATCGAAGAACGTTATCCGGGGGCCGACGTGACGCTGGCGGACGGGCCCGATGCAGACGCCATCCTCAAGGCCGTCGCCGAAAGCCTCGAACCCCCTCGCTTAACACTGCGCTCAATACCATGATATCCCCGTGACGCCTCTGGCAATTCCCTCACCATGAATCGCTCAGCATGAACAAGACACCGGACGACCCGGACCTGACCCCGGAACCCGATCCCAACCTGCCGGAACCGCATGACGGGGACGCGACGTGGGACGACGACAAACCCGGCGACGATACAGACGCCGACGAACCCGTAGAGGCGGCAAAGAAGGAGACTGCCCGGCCGTCGCGGCTGACGCTGCCTCTGGCGCTGCTGGGTTCGGTGCTCGGCGCCGCGGCGCTGTTGGGTGTGTTCTATCTGTTCAGCACGCGCCAGACCTTGCCTGAGCTGGACTTCGCGAGCCCGGCCGAGGTGGCGGCGCTAACCGAAAACCTCGATCAGCTCGAGGACGGCGTGAGCGCGCTGGGTGACTCGCTCGAGGAGCTGCGAAGTTCCGGACGCACCCGGGCGGAACAGTCCGAGCAAGCGCTGTCGGCGCAGCTCGAAGACGCTCTCGGCGACCTCGAGCAAAGGCTCGACAACTACGCGTCGCTTCCACCCCGGGTCGGCAACCTCGAGAACGCCGTGGCCGCCATGCAGGGTATAGAAGCCGGCGCGCGCGACACGCTGCTCCTTGCGGAAGCCGAGTACTACATGCAAATCGCCAACTCGCTCCTGACCTTGGCCGGCAACGTCGATCTGGCCAAGGTGGCGCTCGGCATGGCGGACGACCGCCTTGCGAGCGTCGGCAACCCGGCCCTGAACAACGTCAGGCAGGTGCTGAGCGACGAGCTGACGTCGCTGGAACTGACCGAGCAGCCCGACAAGGACCGGAACGCCATGCTGCTGGCAAGCCTTGCCCGGCTCGTCGATTCGCTGCCGCTCAAGACCGTCGCCGGCGCTGCCGATCCCGAGCAGGAAGCCACCGCCGAAGAACCCGGGCTGGCGGGACGCGCCTGGAACGGCGTTAAGGAGGCCTTTTCGGGCGCCGTCAAGGTAACGAGACCCGGCGACGAGGACGCGCCGCTGTTGATGCCGGGGACCGAACCGCTGTTGAGAGCCAATCTCTCGCTGCAGCTACAGGCCGCGAGACTTGCGCTCCTGAAAGGTGAACAGGGTGTGTTCGAACGCAGCATCGATGACGCGGGCGCGTGGCTCGATGCGTATTTCGACGGCGGCAGCCAGCAGGTCGAGAGCGCGCACGAGACGCTCCGCGAGATCCGCGCATCGTCGGTCACTGCCACCCTGCCCGACATTTCGGAGTCGCTCAGACTCCTGCGCCAATACCAGAGCCTCAGCGAGCCCGAATCGTGAAACTGGGCATCATTGTCGTTCTCGCGTTGCTGGCAGCGGCCATCGCGACGCAGGCAATGTTTGCCGATCTGGGCTACGTCGCCGTGTCGATCCGCGGCTACCTGATCGAAACGAACGTCATGGTGCTGCTGCTGGTGTTCGGCCTTGCCGTATTTGCCGTGCTGTTTCTCCTGAAGCTGCTCGCCGCACCGCGGCTCATCGGTGAAGCTGCCGGCCGCTACCGCGCCGGCAGGGCGGGCCAGAAGCTCACGGCCGGCATGATCGAGGTTGCCGAGGGCAACTACGCGCGCGGCGAAAAACTGCTGGCACGCGCCGCCAGCTCGAGCGATACCCCGCTGTTCAACTATTTGCAGGCAGCGCGTGCGGCGCACCTGCAGGGTGAGGACGAGCGCCGCGACGACTGGCTCAAGCTCGCTTACGAGCAGACGCCGGAAGCCGCCAATGCCGTGTTTCTGACCCAGGCCGAATTCCAGCTCGACCGGGGCCATCACGAGCAGGCGCTCGCCACGCTCAGGCGACTCGAGGAAAACTCCCGCGAGCACAGCTACGCGCTGGCGCTGCTCGGACGCCTTTATTACCGGCTCAAGGACTGGCCGCAGCTCGCCGAGATCTTGCCGCGCATCGAGAAACAGGGACGTGTAAAGCAGGCCACGATCGACAAATGGGCAACGCGCGTACACTGCGAAGCGCTGACCAATGCGGGCGATACGGCGGCACTCGATGCCGCGCTCGGGCGCATACCCAAACGCCTGAAGACCAGCCTCGAGCTGCTCGAAGCTTATTTCGAAGGGCTGATTCGCCTGAACGAGACCGACCGTGCCGAGAAGGAACTGGGCGCGCGGCTGAAATCCGACTGGCGCGGTCCGCTGGTCCGGCTCTACGGTCTCGTCGAAGCCAGCGACGGCTCCCGCCAGCTGAAACGCGCCGAAGACTGGCTCGCCAAACACGCTGACGATCCCGACCTGCTGCTGACGGCCGCGCGGCTATGCCTGCGCAACGAGCTGTGGGGCAAGGCGCGCAGCTACCTGGAGACGGTCCTGAGCCTGAAACCCTCGCCGGAGGCGTACCAGGAATACGGTCACCTGCTGAACCGGATGGGTGAAGGCGACGCCGCGTCCCAGGCCTTCCGCGATGGCCTCGGCATGCTCGCCGGAGAACCGGTGGCGAGAATCCCGCACCTCCGTGCCGACGAGTCGTAGATGCCGGCCGGTAGACTAAGGTCAGCCGTCAAAACCCGGCGAAGCGCCCCACTGAGTCCATACTCGTGACGGACCGGCCATGACGGCGCAGGTCCTGGTGGTCGGCACCGGCTACACCGGCCTGCGGTTGCTCAAGCGACTGCCGCGGGCCGACGCGCGCGGGCTGAGCCGTTCGACGCCCCCCGACGCGGACGACTATCGGATCGATCGCCTCGATCTCGACGCGCTGCCGATCGGCGCGGTCGAATGGCCACGGCGTTTTTCTATCGTGTACACGGTCCCTCCCGCGCGAGACGCGGACCACGACCGCCGGCTGGAAGCCTTCCTGACCGCGCTGGCGCCGGCGCCAGAGCGGTTCGTGTATCTGTCGACGACGGGCGTGTACGGCGATCGTCGCGGAGCAGTGGTTACCGAAGCCGACCCGCCCACACCCTTGACCACACGCGCCAAACGACGGGTGGCCGCGGAAACCGCGCTGACCAGATGGTGCGATGAATCGGGAGCTGAGCCGATAATCCTGCGCGTTCCCGGCATTTACGGGCCCGATCGCGTCATGATCGATCGCGTTCGAAGCATGGAGCCGCTGATAGACGACGCCGAGGCAAACCCCGGCAACCGCATTCACGTCGACGATCTGGTGACCGCCTGCCTTGCGAGTCTCGATCCGGCAGCGCCGCCGGGGATCTACAACCTGGGCGACGGTGATCTTCGCTCGTCGACCTGGTTTTCGTTTACGGTTGCCGACCTGCTTGGCCTGCCGAGGCCACCGGTCGTCTCGCGCAGTGAAGCTGAGACGAGCTTCACGGCCCGCCGCCTGTCGTTTCTCAACGAGTCTCGGCAGATCGATACAACCCGTATGCGGAACGTGCTCGGTGTTACGCCCAGCTACGCGGATGCCGCTACCGGCATCCGCTCGAGCCTCGAGGAAATGGGACTGCTTTTTGAGTAGTCCGCTAGGGCTGGCTGCGCTTCGACTTGAGCCAGGTCGTGAGCGGCTCCCATTCGTCCCAGTCCGGCCAGGCCAGGTATTCAGGTAGTTCGAAAATGCCGAGCCCACGCGAGTAGGCGCGAATGTAGTTTTGCGCTTCGCGCAGGGCCGCAATGTACGGCACGCGCGCCTTGGTCAGGTACTCGTCCAGCTCGTCCCAGATGAGCGTATTGTCGCGAATGCGATTGCCGACGGCACCGAGCTTGACCTGCTTGCGATCAACCTTGCCGACCGCCATGAGCTCTTTGAGAAACTCTGTGGACGCCTGCATGTCGATCGTTGAGGGCAGTACGGGAACAATAATGGTTTCCGCGTGCTTGACGAGGCTGGTGAGCTCTTTGCCATGAGAACGGGCCGGCGCGTCGATCACCACGACGTCGGCGCCGCGCGGCGCATGCTTGAGCCCGTCCTTGTAGCCGACGAGCCCGACGATCTCGGGCCTTTCGGCGGGCCGCCGGTCGAGCCAGTCCAGCGAAGAACGCTGCGGATCGTAGTCTGCGAGAGCAACGCTGGCGCCTTCAGTGGCGTACCAGGAAGCAATGTTTGTTGCCAAGGTGCTTTTACCGCAGCCGCCCTTGGCGTTCATGACCATGATATGCCGCATGACTCTCCTCTGAGCTTGTTATGTTTATTCGGAGTTTATGTAAACTACCGTCGCCTTGTGCAAAAGTCCATACGAAGCAAAAGCTAAAGCACAGTGTTTGTGTTTGTTTGTCATGTAACGTCGCCGGGCTTACGTGATGGAGCCTGGTACACGCAATCTTCATCGAGCCTGTCGGCTCGAAGGCGATCGAGAGTGTCGTACTGCTAGACTTTGCTCATGCCACTTCGCTATCTAAAAATGCACGGCACCGGAAACCGAATACTGGTTGTCGACCGGCGGCAAGACAGCGCCGACGCGCCGGATTCGGGCACCATCCGCCGGATGGGCGATCCGGTATCCGGCCCCGGCTTCGATCAGCTCATGTGGATTATTCCGGCCAAGAGCGACGACGCGCTGGCGGCGTACCGGGTCTTCAACAGCGACGGCTCCGAGGTCGAACAGTGCGGCAACGGTCTGCGCTGCGTTGCCCGTGCGCTGGCCACCGAAACCGAATCAGCCGGCAAGACCATGAAGTTCGACAGCCCGGCCGGACGGGTCGAGGCGCGACTACTTGCCGACGGCCGGGTTACCGTCAACATGGGGGAACCGGCCTTCGAGCCCGCCGCAGTCCCCTTTTACGCAGAACATCGCGCGGACCGCTACCCAATCGAGGTTTCGGGAAAGACGCTCGACATCGCCGCGCTGTCGATGGGTAACCCGCACTGTGTGCTCGACGTGCCGGAGGTCGAGATGGCCGATGTAGCATCACTGGGCCCCGCGCTCGCACAGCACGAACGCTTCCCGGAAGGCGCCAACGTGGGGTTTCGGCGCATTCGCTCAGCAGACGCGCTGGACTTGCGGGTGTTCGAGCGCGGCGCTGGAGAAACCCTCGCCTGCGGCACCGGCGCTTGTGCCGCCGTGGTGTCGGGCTGCGCCGAGGGGCTGCTCGAGGCATCGGTGGCGGTGCACCTTCCGGGCGGGGAAGTCATGGTAAGCTGGCGCGGACCCGGCCACCCGGTGTGGCTTACGGGCGACGCCGAACTGATCAGTGAAGGAATCTTTGAGCCATGAGTGAGGCTATGAGCACACAGCCCGAGCGCGATTACGTCGACGACACCCCGAGCGAACAGGCTGTACACGATTATCTCGAGCGGCACCCCGATTTCTTCGAGCACCACAGCGCCCTCTTGTCCAGGCTCCAGCTGCCGCACGCGGCGGGCGGCACGGTGTCGCTGGTCGAGCGCCAGATATCGGTGCTGCGCCAGACCGACCTCAAGCTCAAACGGCAGCTCAAGGAACTGGTGGCCGTTGCCCGCGACAACGACGTGCTGGCCCGGAAAATCCACGAGCTGAGCACTCGGCTGCTCTCGACGGCCACCCTCGCCGATACGATAGGGGTCATCGAAGAGGCCATGCGCGCCGGCTTCAGCGCCGATCACGCGGTACTCGTGTTGTTCGCAACGCCAGAGCCCTCGGACAGCGCTGAGCCCAGCCGCTTCTTCCGAACGATTCGCCGCGATGACGAGGCCCTCCAGCCGTTTTCGACATTCCTCGAATCCAGCGCGCCGCGCTGCGGCCAGGCCCGCGATACCCAGCTCGAGTTTATGTTTCACGGCGACGCATCCGATGTCGGCTCCGTGGCGCTGCTGCCGCTGGGCCCGGAGTGTCAGCTCGGCTTTCTCGGCATCGGCAGCGTGGATAGCAACCGATTCCACCCCGGCATGAGCATCGACTTTCTGACCCGGGTCGCCGATCTCGTCACTGCCGCGCTGTCCCGCTACTGAGGCTCACGCTGTCGGGCGTCCCGGATTGAGCGGAAGCTGCCTTGAAACCCGAAGCGAACGACTGGCGCGAGCGGTTCCTGAAGCACCTCGAAATCGAGCGGCGCCTGAGCCCGCAGACCGTGGATGCCTATCGGCGCGACCTCAACGACCTGGCGAGATGGTGCGACGACGGTGATCTCGGCGACTGGCAGGCCGTCGACGGCGAACATCTGAGGAGCTGGTCCGCGCAGTGCTATCGGCGCGGCCTTTCGGCCAAGAGCGTACAGCGCAGGCTGTCGGCGAGCCGCAGCTTTTTTCGCTATCTCCTGCGCGAGAAGCAGCTGTCGACCAACCCGGCCGCGGACGTGTCGGCACCCAAAGCCGGAAAGCGGCTGCCGGGCAATCTGGACGCAGACCGCATGGCGCGGCTCCTGGACATCGACGGTGAAGGTCCCATAGCCGATCGCGACAGGGCCATTCTGGAATTACTGTACTCGTCGGGCCTGAGGCTTTCTGAACTCACGGGCCTCGATCTGGGCGACATCGACCTTGCTGACGGCACCGTGCGGGTCACGGGCAAGGGGTCGAAGGAGCGCATCGTGCCGGTTGGCCGCATGGCGCAGCAGGCGCTCAAGACCTGGCTCAAAAGCCGTGCCGCGTGGGCAGGCGCACACGCGGACGAACACGCGCTGTTTTTGAGCCAGCGCGGCAATCGTCTGTCGGGGCGCTCGGTCCAGGCCCGAGTCAAATACTGGGCAAAACGTCAGGGTATCGATACAAACGTGTACCCCCACCTGTTCCGTCATTCCTTCGCGAGCCACCTGCTCGAATCCAGCCATGATCTTCGCGGCGTGCAGGAACTCCTGGGCCATGCGAATATCTCAACGACCCAGGTCTATACACACCTTGATTTCCAGCACCTGGCCCAAATCTACGATGCCACACACCCGCGCGCGCGTAAGAAACACGACTAGCGCCCCCCAGGGCGGAAACGCCAGAAATCAGCCTTAAGGTCTTCAGATGCAACAGTTCAGAGGCACAACCATTGTCTCGGTGCGACGCAACGGCAAGGTTGCGATCGCCGGCGACGGCCAGGTCAGCATGGGCAACACCGTCATGAAAGGCAACGCCCGTAAAGTCCGGCAGCTCGCGGGAGGCCGTGTCATTGCGGGTTTTGCGGGCGGCACAGCCGACGCATTTACGCTGTTCGAGCTCTTCGAGAGCAAACTCGAGCAGTACGGCAACCTGACCCGGGCCGCCATCGAACTCGCCAAAGACTGGCGGACCGACCGGCGTTTGCGGCGTCTGGAGGCGCTGTTGTGCGTGGCGGACACCGAAGCCTCGTTCATCATCTCCGGAAACGGCGACGTGATCGAGCCGGAGCACGACCTGATGGCGATCGGCTCCGGAGGCCCGTACGCGCAGGCCGCCGCGCTGGCGTTGCTGCAGAACAGCGACCTCGAGGCCAGGGATATTGCCGAAAAGGCGCTCAACATAGCCGGTGATATCTGTGTTTTCACCAATCAGAACATCATCGTCGAAGAACTGTAATTGACAAAGCCAAAGCCGCGGGGACACGCAAGTTCGCGCCGCTTTTGTTCCGGAAGGTAACCATGTCCCAAATGACTCCTCGTGAAATTGTTCAGGAGCTGAACAAGCACATCATTGGCCAGGACGAGGCCAAGCGGGCCGTCGCCATTGCGCTCAGGAACCGCTGGCGCCGGGTACAGGTCGGCGAGCCGTTGCAGAGCGAGATAACGCCCAAGAACATCCTCATGATCGGGCCAACCGGCGTTGGCAAGACGGAGATATCGCGACGCCTTGCGAAACTCGCCAGGGCGCCGTTCGTCAAGGTCGAGGCCACCAAGTTCACCGAGGTCGGCTACGTCGGCCGGGAAGTGGACAGCATCGTCCGCGACCTGATGGACGTCGCCGTCAAGATGCTGCGCGAGGAATCGATGGACAAGGTCCGGCATCGCGCCGAAGACGCCGCGGAGGAGCGTGTCCTCGATGCGCTGCTGCCGCCGCCCGCGGGCGGTGTCGGCTTTACGGCCGACAATGCGAGCGGCGCCGACAACAGCGAAACGCGGCAGAAATTCCGCAAGATGCTGCGCGAGGGCAAGCTCGACGACAAGGAAATTGAAATCGACATCCAGGCGGTTCCGGTGGGCATCGAAATCATGGCGCCCCCCGGCATGGAAGAGATGACCAGCCAGCTTCAGGGCATGTTTCAAAACCTGGGGCAGGGCAAACGCAAGACCCGCAAGCTCAAGGTGGCGGAGGCAGTCAAGCAGCTCACCGACGAGGAAGCCGCCAAGATGGTCGACGAGGACGAACTCAAGGCCCAGGCGCTCGAGGCCGTAGAACAGCATGGCATTGTCTTTCTGGACGAGATCGACAAGGTGGCGCGGCGCTCCGAAACTCACGGCGCCGACGTGTCCCGCGAAGGTGTGCAGCGAGACCTGCTGCCGCTGGTTGAGGGTTCGACGGTCAACACCAAGTACGGCATGGTGAAGACCGATCACATCCTGTTCATCGCGTCGGGCGCGTTCCATGTCTCGAAACCCTCGGACCTCATTCCCGAACTGCAGGGTCGTTTCCCGATACGCGTCGAACTCAAGTCGCTGAGCACGGAAGACTTCGTGCGCATCCTGACCGAGCCCGACGCATCGCTGACCGATCAGTACACGGCGCTCATCGCCACGGAAGAAGTCGATCTCGAATTCACGGAGAGCGGCGTACGGCGCCTCGCGGAGGTCGCTTTTCACGTCAACGAAAACACCGAGAACATCGGCGCGCGCCGGCTGCATACGGTCATGGAACGGCTGCTCGAGACCATCTCCTTCGAGGCGTCGGACAAGAGCGGCAGCCACGTGCAAATCAACGCCGGCTACGTCGACGAGCACGTTGCGGAACTGTCGAAAGACGAAGACCTGAGCCGCTACATCCTCTAGGTGATGGCGGTGAATGCTCCCCGGGAAATCAAACTTCGCCGCAACTCTCGCATCCTCGAGCTGACCTTCGACGACGATGAACGCTTCGAGCTGAGCTTCGAGTACCTGCGTGTGCACTCGCCGAGCGCGGAGGTCAAGGGGCACGGCCCCGGACAGGAGCGCCTGCAGGTCGGCAAGGAACAGGTTGTCGTCAAAGCCATCGAGCCCGTGGGGCACTACGCCGTGCGGCTGGTCTTCGACGACGGCCACGATTCCGGACTCTACAGCTGGAAGTACCTTCGTGAGCTGGGCGAGAAACGCGAGCAAAACTGGCGCAATTACCTCGACCGCCTCGAAGCCGCAGGGTATGCTCGCGGGCAATCGGATTCCTGAAAGCCGTTCCAAAACCAGCATGCCCTCCAAGGACGACACCACCCATTTCGGCTACCGGACGGTAGACACCGGCGAAAAGGCTTCGCTCGTCCGCGGCGTATTCGACTCGGTGGCGAGCCGCTACGACATCATGAACGACCTGATGTCCGGCGGTCTGCACCGAGTCTGGAAACACTTCACCATCGCCGAGGCCAGCGTTCGGCCGGGACAGTGTGTGCTCGATCTGGCGGGCGGCACGGGCGACCTGGCGCTCAAATTTGCCCGCCTCGTGGGTAAGGACGGTCATGTTGTCCTCGCCGACATCAACGCGGCAATGCTCGAAGAGGGCCGCCGCCGACTGATCGACGGAGGCGTTACCGGCAACGCCTCGATTGCACAGGTCGATGCCGAAGCGCTGCCGTTCGAGGACTGCAGTTTCCACTGCGTCACCATGGCGTTTGGTTTGCGGAACGTCACCGACAAAGCCGCGGCGCTGCGGTCTATCTGTCGAACCCTGAAACCGGGCGGCAAAGCGCTGATTCTCGAATTCTCCAAACCTGTCGAAGCCCTGCGCCCGGCTTACGATACGTACTCGTTCAAGGTGCTCCCGCTACTCGGAAAATGGGTCGCCGACGACGAAGACAGCTACCGCTATCTCGCGGAATCGATTCGCATGCACCCCGATCAGGAAACGCTTAAATCCATGATGGAGGAAGCGGGTTTCGAGCGCTGCCGCTATCACAACCTGACCGGCGGCATTGTTGCGCTGCACGTCGGCCACCGGCTCTAGGCGGCGCTGTCCGTCATGCAGGGACTCGACCCGGTATTTGCACCGCTCCTCGAGCGCATGAATCGCAATCTCGCGGAGACGACACCCGCACAGGCGCTGCTCGACGAACTCGAAGGGTCGAGCCTCGCAATCCGAGTAGAACGCTCGGCGCTGGCCGTTTGCCTTGCCGTGGAAGAAAGGCAGCTCCGAAGCTCCGTCGACATTCCCGACGAACCCGACGTCGTCATCGAAGGACCCCTGTCCAGCCTCCTCAGGATGGCAACCGCGGACGGCGACATGGCGGCGCTGGCGGGTAGCGGCGTCCGGGTATCGGGGCGCGCCGACCTGGCGCAGGCTTTTCAGAAGCTCATCAAGTTCGGCAAACCCGACCTGGAGGAGGAGCTCGCGGGTCTCGTGGGTGACGCGGCTGCCTTTGAGCTAAGCCGGGCGGCGGCGCGTTTGTTCGACTGGGGCCGCAGTACGCGGCGTACCTTGATGGACAACCTGGGCGAGTACCTGACCGAGGAACGGCGCGACCTGCCGAGCCGGTATGAAATGACGCGCTTCACGCGCAACGTGCAGACCCTGCGCGACGATGTCGAGCGCGCCGAAGCGCGACTACGTCGTCTGGAAACCCGGCAGTCGTGATCCGCCGGCGCAAACCGCTCGGTCGCGTACTGCGCATCCAGCGCACGCTCGTGCGTTACGGGCTCGCCGACATCATTGACGAAGTCCATTTTCTGAGACCTCTGCGCTTCCTGTTCGCGTTTGCGCCGAGCAAAGTGGACCGCAGCACGCCGCTCGGCAAACGCATACGCCTGGCGCTCGAGGAACTCGGCCCGATCTTCGTCAAGTTTGGTCAGGCGCTGTCGACGCGGCGCGATCTGCTGCCGCGCGACATGGCTGACGAACTTGCGAAACTGCAGGATCTCGTGCCGCCGTTTCCGGGCAGCGAAGCCGTCGCTATCCTCGAAGAGGCCTACGGTCAGCCGCTTTCCGAGGTATTCGAACGTTTCGACGTCGAACCGCACGCCGCGGCTTCCATTGCTCAGGTGCATACCGCCAAACTGCCGGACGGCCCCGAGGTTGTCGTCAAGCTCTTGAGGCCCGGCGTCGAACAGCAAATCGAAGACGATCTCGAGGTCCTGCGCTGGCTCGCTGAGCTCGCGGACCGCTACTGGTCGCTCGCGGACCGCCTGCGGCCGCTCGAAGTGGTTGCCGAGTACGAGAAAACCATCATCGACGAACTCGACCTGATGCGCGAAGCGGCCAATACGGCGCAACTCAAGCGCAACTTCGAGGGATCGGACCTGCTCTACGTCCCGGACATCTATTTCGACTACTGCCGCCCGGAAGTGATGGTGCAGGAGCGCATCTACGGCGTGCCGATCAGCGACATGAAAACGCTGCGCGAAGCAGGTACCAACATACAGGCGCTGGCCGAAAACGGCGTCGAAATCTTCTTTACCCAGGTGTTCCGCCACAACTTCTTCCACGCCGACATGCATCCGGGCAATATTTTTGTGCTGATCGACAACCCCGAGGCGCCGCGCTACGCCGCTGTGGACTTCGGCATCGTCGGCACGCTGTCTGCGAGTGATCGACGCTATCTGGCGGAGAATTTTCTTGCTTTCTTCGACCGCGATTACTACCGGATCGCCAAACTGCACGTCGATTCGGGCTGGGTGCCCGAGGGCACGCGCGTGGACGAACTCGAATCCGCCGTGCGCACCGTGTGCGAGCCGATCTTCCAGAAACCGCTCGACGAGATTTCTTTTGCACAGGTGCTGATGCGGCTGTTCCGTGTCGCGCAGCGCTTCGACGTCGAAATCCAACCGCAGATGATTCTGCTACACAAGACGCTGTTCAATATCGAGGGCCTCGGCCGCGAGCTGTATCCCCAACTCGACCTGTGGAAGACAGCGCAGCCGGTGCTGCGGCGCTGGATGAGCGAACAGGTGGGCCCGCGCGCCATGCTCAAGGACGTCCGCGACAACCTGCCGCAACTTCGGGAAGCGTTACGCGAACTCCCGGGTGTCATGCACCAGCTGACCGAACAGGCCGCAAGCGGCCAGATCCGGGTGCGTATGGAGTCTCCTGCCATGCTGGCCGTGCAGCGGGAACTCGCCAACCAGCGCAAGCAGCGGTTCTGGCTGATCCTGGCGGCAACCGCCGGAATATCGGCCGCCGTGACCTACGGCCTGGGCGCGGGCGGCTGGGTCACGGCAGGGCTTGCGGCCGGCGCCGTCATTGCCGGCTGGCTCGCCAGGCCGTCTGCGAATACGCCGGAACCCTTGTCCGGCGGCAAGCGGCGCTGACACGCCCGGGACCGGATTACCTTGCTCCAGTCAATTGCGCGGTTTCTGCTAAAGCTCGGCGGCTGGACGCTCGTGGGCGAAGTGCCGGCGGCGCCAAAAGTGATGTACATTGCCGCGCCTCATACCTCGAACTGGGACGGCATCTGGGGGCTCATTGCCAAGGTAGCCTTCGACGTCGACGTGCGCTTCTTCGGCAAGGAGTCGCTGTTCTGGTTCCCGTTGAGCGTACTGCTGCGCGGCATGGGCGGCATCCCGCTGGACCGCTCACGGGCCGGCGGCACAGTGGCCCAGGCGATCGAGGCGTTTGCCGCCGAAGACAAACTCAACATTGCCATGGCGCCGGAAGGCACTCGCAGTTTTCGGGAACACTGGAAATCGGGCTTCTACCGGATTGCCGTCGGTGCCGGCGTGCCGCTGGGGCTGGCCTTCTTCGATTACGACAACCGCCGCATCGGCCTGGGTCCGACAATCCATCTCACGGGCCGGCCGGACGAAGACATGCAGGCGATCCGGGATTTCTACGTCAATAACGCCAGCGGGCGCCACCCGGAGAAAGTTGGCCCGGTTGCACTGCCGCCGGAGTTTTAACTCCAGATCACATGCCCGGGCGGAAACGAAACAGGCCGCCCGTCGGGGCGGCCTGCTCGAGCTTGCCTGTTGGCTCCTGAGTCTTTACTCGTAACGCCAGTTGAGTTCCAGACCCACGAGGCGGCCTTTCTGCATTGGCCCGGCCGTAAACAGTCCCGCGATCGACGTGAGGTTGCCCCAGTTCGCCTCATCGCCCAGGTTCTTGCCGTACACCGACACCTGCCAGCGTTCATCGGGTGAGAACCAGTTGGCGCTCAGGTTGATGCGCTCCTGATCCTCGAAGAAGTTCAGGTTGGAATCGTCGTAGGCATTGCGCTCCCGGAAGCTGTAGTTGCCGGCGAGGTTGAATGCACCGAGGTTGCCGGCGGGAATGTCCCAGGAGAAACCGAGGCTGTAGTTCGAAGGCGCCAGCCGCGGCAAGTCGCCGCCAATGAGCGGAAACGGCAGTCCGAGACCGGTCTCGATCTGCTCGACCACCGGATCGATGCGATCGTAGTCCGAATCCTGCCAGCCCGCCGTCACGTTCACCGAGAAGGTGTCGGTCAGCAAAGCGACAAAGTCGGCTTCGACACCCTGGATCGTAACGTCGCCGGCGTTGAACGTAGCCTGCAGCACCACGACGCCCGCGGGCGACGGGTCGCCGACGTTGAGCTCACGCTGCGTGTCCTCGATCTCGTTGTGGAACGCCGCAATGTTGAGCCGCATACGACCGTCGTTGAAGGTCGTCTTGAGGCCCACTTCGAAGGTGTTGTTCTGCTCTTCCCTCGTCGGACCCGGCGGAATCACGTCGGGACGCGCGTTGCGGAAGTTGAAGCCGCCCGAGCGATAGCCCTGCGAGAAGAAGCCGTACAGCTGACGACCATCCGCAAAGTTCCACTGCACGCCGAGCTTCGGCGTAATGTTGTCCCAGTCACCCTCGAGGTTGTCGAAGGTGCAGTTGAAGGTCACGATATCCCCGCAGCCGATGCCGCCGGGCGCAGAGATAATCTGCGCAGTTTTCTCTTCGTCCGTGTAGCGCAGCCCCGCCGAAATCACCCACTCCTCGTTGAGATAGAAGTCGTTGTTCCAGAACAGGCCATAGTTACTGCCGTCCATGTCGCCGCCGAGCGCGCGCAGCAAGGCGCCGCCCTGGATTACCCGGCCTTCGCGGTAGTTGATCTCCTGATCGAAAAAATACAGGCCAACCGTCGTCTCCCAGTTGTCGTTGATTCTGCCGGCCCAGCGCGTCTCGAAGCTGAGCTGGTCCTGCTCGGTGGGGCCTGACGCCGCAAAAATCGGCGTCGACGTACCGTCGATGTCGACCAGCGAATCAGACTCGACGTCCCGGTAGCCGACAATGTTCGTCAAGGTGCCGCCCCAGACATCGAAGTTCGCCTCGATCGTCAGCTGGTTCCATTCGATATCGGTGAATCCGGGCTCGTCGAGCGTCGTCAGGAAGTCCTCCTGGGCGCCGGCGCGCTGCGCCGTCACGTTGGTCCAGGCAGCGCCGTCACCTTCGGTACTGCCGTTCTCCCAAATGAAGGTCAGCTCACTCGTATCGTTGGGTGTCCACACAAAGGTCGGTCGTATGAGGGTCGTTTCGAATTCGCCAAAGTCGCGACCGAGATTCGGGTTTTCGAAGTAGCCGCTGTCGTCGTCGTACAGGACAACAAGCTTGGCGGCGAGCGTGTCGTCGACCAGCGAACCCTCGATCGCAGCCGCCAGATTGTATTGATCGCCGTCGTTGAACCCGGCCCGCGCACGGAACCCGAACTCGCCGGTTGGCCTGGCGTTACGGATGACGACGGCGCCGCCGGTTACGTTGCGTCCGAACAGGAGTCCCTGCGGACCGCGCAGCACCTCGATGCGCTCGATGTCGAAAGTATCCAGCACGACGCCGAAGGTCGAGCCGAGATAAACGCCGTCCACGAACACACCCACGGTCGGGTCGACCGAAGGAATCGAGCTGTTGATGCCCTGGCCGCGAATCGAGAAGTTCTGCACGCCCGGGAACGTCCCGATCTCCTCCATCTGCACGTTCGGCATGATGTAGCTTAAGTCGCTCAGTTTCTGCACAAACAGCGCTTCGATCTGCGTGGCGCCGAAGCCCGTAATGGCCGCGGGGACGTCCTGCACGGCCTCCGCCTCGCTTTTCTTCCGTGCCGTCGTGACGATCTCCTCGAGGAGCGCGCCGGCTGAGCCGGAGCTGTCCTGAGCCTTTGCGGAAGAAAGTGGCAAAAAAGCGACAAGAGCAAGCGCAGCACAGGCAGCAGTGGCCGGTGATCGAGCTATACCCCTGACTTGAAAAACATTTTTCATGTGACCCCCCAAGGTATGAGAAAATGCGTCAGTAGACAGTGTGTTGCGTGTAAGGCACTTTAACACAACGGCAGCTCTTGTCGCGTTTCGATGTCTCGGAATGCCGGCAGCCTTGAGTACCCACCAATCCGCTAGAATCGGCGCCCATGACCGCAAGCGAACCCTCAACCGGGCGGCACCGCTCGATCCGCAGCTTCGTCAAGCGCACGGGCCGCATTACGCCGTCCCAGGCGCGAGCGCTGCGCGAGCTTTGGCCGGCCTTCGGCATCGATTTTTCGCCGCATCCGCTCGAGCTCGACAGCCTCTTCGGTCGCAGCGCGCCTCGCGTGCTGGAGATCGGGTTTGGTAACGGCGACTCGCTCGTGACGCTGGCCTCCGAGCAGCCGGAGCGCGACTTTATCGGCGTCGAGGTACACGAGCCGGGCGCCGGACACTGCCTGTTGCGTATCGAGGAAACCGGCATCACCAACCTGCGGCTGATTGTTCACGACGCGCTCGACGTTCTCGACGAGCAGATACCGCCCGCATCGCTCGAACGTGTGAACCTCTATTTCCCGGATCCCTGGCCCAAGAAACGGCATCACAAGCGGCGTATCGTCAACGAGCGTTTCCTAACCTTGGCGGCTGACCGGCTGGCCGCAAACGGCACGCTGCATCTCGCCACCGACTGGGAGAACTACGCGGAACACATCGACGCGGCAATGTCGGCGAACCCGATGTTTTCCCTGGATGAACGGCGCGAACACGACGGCAGCCGGCCGCTGGACCGGCCAGCCACCAAGTTCGAGGTCCGCGGCCTGAAGCTGGGTCACCGAATCTGGGACTGGCGCTACCGAAGGAGCGTGTCGGGTCCCGACACGTAAATGGCGCCGTCCCGGATCTCGACGTCGACGGGTTTGAGTGCGCGGCCCGGGCATGGCCCCGCGACGCACTCGCCGTTCGCAATATCGAACACGGCGCCGTGCGAGGCGCAGATAATCTGCGTTCCGTCTTTGGTGAGAAATCGGTCGGGCTGCCAGTTCAGGGGATGTCCGGCGTGCGGGCAGACGTTCTGATAGGCAACGACGGTATTGGCCTCACGAACCACAAAGCCTTTGAACGGCCAGTCGCCGTCGCCGATCCGAAACTCGCGACTACCCGGATCGTCGAGTTCGTCCAGTCCACAAACCCGGACTTCCTGCCAGCTCATGCGCTCCCCGGTTCGGTGCGCTGCCGGTCAGGCTCGTTCGCGGAATCGTTCCCGGCCACCAGAGCGTCGTGCCGGCGCGCCACGAACATCGCGAGCAGGATTGCGGGCACACCCATGGCGCCTGCGTAGATAAAAAATCCGAACCAGCCCACCCATTCCTGTACGTACCCGGAGAAGCCCGCTATGAACTTGGGCAACAGGGTCATGATCGAGCTCATCAACGCATACTGGGTCGCCGTGAAATCCCGATTAACCAGACTCGTCAGGTAAGCAATTAGCACCGTGCTGCTGAAGCCCTGAGCGAAGTTGTCGGCGCTGATCGTCACCGTGAGCATCCAGATTTCTGCACCCACTTTTGCCATGAGCGCAAAAAACAGGTTGGTGCTTGCGATTAACACCGTCGCGACGACGAGGCAGCGCGCAACTCCCAGCTTGACGGCGGCCCATGCGCCGGCCCCGACGCCAATCGCCGACACCCACGCACCATAAATCTTCGCGACCGTCGCCACTTCGGACTTGCTGAAGCCAATGGCCAGGTAGAAGGGATTGGCCAGGATGCCGAGAACGTAGTCGCTGATTCGGTACAGCGATATGAAGAGCAGGACGACAATGAGATAGTGGCCGAAGCGTCGATGGAAATCGACGAGCGGTTTGACCACCGCGTACATGAACCACGATCCGACCTTTTCGACGTAGGTCGCGCCACCGTAAGGCAGCTTCTCCGGGCGCTCCTTTGGCTCCCGGCACCAGAGCGTCGACAGAATACCGATGAGCATGCAGCCCGCCATCGCCATGTAGGCCAGCTGCCAGCTGCCGTAGTCGGCTATGTACAGCGCGCCGGCCACGCTGATCAACACGGCAACGCGATAGCCGTACTGGTACGCCGCCGCGAGCACCGGCTGCATTTCGTCGTCGGCAGACTCGATACGGTAGGCATCAATGACGATGTCCTGCGTCGCGGAAGAAAACGCGACGGCAACGGCTATCAGCGCAAACGCCTGGATGTTTTGCGCCGGGTCCATGCCGGAGAGGACAAAAAGGCTCACGCCGATCGATACCTGGGCCAGCAGCATCCAGCTTCGGCGCTGGCCGAACACCCCCGTGAGCAACGGCAATCTCAGCGTGTCGACCAGCGGCGCCCACAGGAATTTGAGGCTGTAGGCAAAACCGAGCCAGGCGAACAACGAGATCGTGCTGCGCTCGACGCTGGCGTCCTCGAGCCAAGCCGACATGGTCGCGTACACGAGCGGAAACGGCAGCCCGGACGAAAAGCCCAGGAAGAAGATGACCAGCACCTTTTCCTGCAAATAATGGCGCCAGCCGTGGCCGGCCTTCGACGGTTCCAGCGTGTCGCTAGTCATGCGACCAGTCGTAGTCCATGGTCAGCGGGGCGTGGTCCGAAAAGCGCTGCTCTTTGTAGATGTCCGTGCGTCGCACCTTGTCCGCGAGCCCGGCCGTGACGACGTGATAGTCGATACGCCAGCCGACGTTGTTGTCCCACGCCCGTCCGCGATTCGACCACCAGGTGTAGGCATGCTCTTCCTGCGGCAAGGTTCGGAACGCATCGACAAAACGGTATTCTCCGAACACCTTGTCCATCCACGCGCGCTCCTCGGGCAGGAACCCGGAGTTTTTCTGGTTCGACTTCCAGTTCTTCAGGTCCTGTTCTTTGTGCGCAATATTCCAGTCGCCGCAGATTACGGTCTCGGAGCGACGGCGGCGTATCGACTGCAGGTGCTCGGAGAAACTGTCCATGCAGCGATACTTTGCGAGCTGCCGCTCTTCCTTGGAGGACCCGGACGGCATGTACAAGGACACGACATTGAGCCCGCCGAGCTGGACTTCGAGGTAGCGGCCTTCCGCGTCGAACTCAGGATCGCCATAGCCGCGCAACACTTTCTTCGGTTTGTGGCGAGAGTAGACGGCGACGCCGCTATAGCCTTTCTTCTCCGCGTCCTCGTAGTAACAGTGATAGCCCGCCGGCGAAAACAGGTCGTCGGTGAGCTGATGCACCTGCGCCTTGGTTTCCTGGATACACACGACGTCGGCGTCCTGGGTCGCCATCCAATCGAAGAAGCCTTTGCGCGCCGCCGCGCGTATGCCGTTGGCATTTAGACTGATTATACGAAACAAGAAATTCCCCCAAGTGAAACGCCAAACGCGGGCAAAACGTTGGCCGGACAGCCATCCTTCGTGCTCTGTGTGTCATACTCGCGTGCCCGTTGGCGCATCATACAGATCAGGAACATGCGAGCGTACAAAAAGGAATTTCTCGAACTGGCGCTGGAGCTCGGGGTATTACGCTTTGGCGAATTCACGCTCAAATCCGGCCGGGTGAGCCCGTACTTCTTCAACGCCGGTTTGTTTGGAAGCGGCTATGCCGCCGCAAAACTCGGCCGGTACTATGCCGCCGCCATTGCCGAATCGGGCATCGAGTTCGACATGCTGTTCGGTCCGGCTTACAAAGGTATACCGCTGGCGGCACTGGCAGCCGCGGCGCTGGCGGAGCATCACAATATCGACGTGCCGTACAGCTACAACCGCAAAGAGGTCAAAGACCACGGGGAAGGCGGCAACATTGTCGGTCAGCCGCTCTCGGGCCGCATCATGATCGTCGACGACGTGATTACGGCAGGGACAGCCGTGCGCGAGGCTTACCAGATAATCACTCAGGCAGGCGCCGAAATTGCGGGCCTGACAATTTCTCTCGATCGCGAGGAGCGCGGCCAGGGCAGCGTTTCCGCCGTGCAGGAACTCAAGGGATCTCTCGGCTTCCCGGTCGTCAGTATCGCCGGCCTTGGTGATCTGGTGGAAATTCTCGAAGAATCAGGTGAATACGAGGACTGGCTGGAACCGGTGGTCCGTTACCGGCGGCAGTATGGCGTTGTGACATAAGCCCACTTCCGATCGGCGCGAGAAGGCCATTTACAGGCCGTTTCGGGGGGTCTAAGCTTGGAATTCGCGAACCACGTCGCGATTTTGGGCAAAACTTGTTGGCATAGTGATCTGATGCGGAAGCTACCCCTCGCACTGTCTTTAGCCATTGTGGCCTCATCCGGCGCCTTTGCCGATCAGAGCCGCAAGACCTATTCGTGGGTCGACGAGCACGGGGTCCGGCACTATGGCGACAGTGTGCCGGCGCAGTACGCCGAAGTCCCGAAGGACGTGCTCAACGAACATGCGGTCACAATCGATCGCGTGGAAGGTCGCAAGACCGAAGAACAACTCGAAGCCGAGCGTATCGAAGCCGAACGGGTGGCAGCGGCTGAACTCAGGCTTCGCAACGATCGGGCGCTGCTCGCCACTTACCTGAGCGTCGACGAGATTGTCATGCACCGCGACCGGCGCGTGGAGTTGTTTCAGGCCCAGTCCCGAGTGACGGAAATGTATTTGCGCACGCTCGAGCGCCGGCTTTCGAAGCTCATGGTGGAAGCCGATCGTTTTCAGCCGTATAGCGACGACCCTGATGCGCCGATGATCGATCCCGACCTGATCGAGGACATCGATCTGACCAAAGGCACGATCGAACGTCACGAAGGCAATCTCGAAAAGTTCGAGCGCGACAAGCAAAGCATCATCGAACGATTCGACGGCGACATACGCCGCTTCGAGGAATTGAAAGGCTTGAAGACCGCCAGCAGCAGCTAGCGCGTGTTCCTTCGATTGTTCGACGATTCACGAGTGGTAGCGATCTACATTCGATCAACCAGGCATTGTCGCGGAGAGTCCAAGCTGCAGGCTGGATACGATTCGAAGCAGCCCTGCGATTTACCGATCAAACGCCCATAGCGAGCCCGCCGATGTCAATCACAGGGGGATGCTTTTGCGGAGCCGTTACCTACAGAGTGTCGGGAAAGCTGCGCGATGCAAGATCGTGTCATTGTTCCCGTTGCCGCAAGGCGTTTAGCTCACAAGCCTCAGCGTATGCGCTGGTCGACCCCACGGAGTTCAGCTGGTTGACGGGCCAAGATCTTTTGACGTCCTACGTCGGCAAGCACGGGGCGGGCTTAAGTTTCTGCAGCAAGTGCGGGTCTACACTCTGCGGCATCTTTGATGGAAAGATACATGGCGTCACTTTGGGCTGTGTCGACGGCGACCCGGAAATCGAGATAGGCCGGCATATCTTTGTGGGCTCGAAAGCCACATGGGAAGTCATGCCTGACGGCGTCGTTGTTTTCGAGGAAGGGCCGACCGTCTGATCGCAGCCTTCTCACTGGAATCTGCTCTTGCCCGCTTCGGGCGCTAGTTCGTCCCGGACGAGCCGAAACCTCCGGCGCCGCGTTCGGTCTCCGTAAAGTCCTCTACCTGGACAAACTCCACCTGCGCCACGGGCACAAAAACCATCTGCGCGATGCGCTCGGCCGGCTCGACCGTGTAGGCCTTCGAGCCACGATTCCAGCAGGAGATGTAGACCTGGCCCTGGTAGTCCGAGTCGATCAGCCCGGTCAGATTGCCGAGCACGAGCCCGTGCTTGTGGCCGAGTCCCGATCGCGGCAGGAGCACCGCCGCCAGCGAGGGATCACCAATGTAGATGGCAAGCCCGGTCGGGATCAGCACCGTCTCCCCCGGCTCCACGGTCAGCGCCTCGTCGATGCAGGCACGCATGTCGAGCCCGGCGGAGCCTTCGGTTGCGTAATGCGGCAAAGGGATGGTATCCCCGACCCTCGGGTCGAGAACCTTGAGTTGAATAGAGTACACGCTCAGTCCTTGATCGAAACCACCGAAAGCCTAGGCTCGGTACCCGTACCTCTGGCCGCTTCGTAGCGGCTCGAAATCAAGTCAACGAGATCAGTGGCGAGTGACGTTTTTGCGGCCAGCGGGAACGCCTGTCCGCCGCCCGGCCAGAACACTTCGACGGCATTCTCGTCGGCGTCGAACGCTTTACCGTCGCGCACGCAGTTCGCGACAATCATATCAAGTTGCTTGCGCTCCAGCTTGTCGATCGCATACTCGTTGAGGCGGTCGGTCTCCGCCGCGAAACCCACCGTAAACGGCGCTTCGGGAAGCGCCGCCACCGACGCAAGGATGTCTTCGGTTCGCACCATCTCGATGGTCATGCGCTCGCCGCTCTTCTTGATCTTCTTGTCGGCCACGGACACGGGCCGGTAGTCGGCAACAGCCGCTGCGGCAATAAAGACGTCCGCTTCGGCGACGAGTTCGTGCGTCTTTCGATACATATCGTCGGCGCTCAGCACGTCGTGGACTTCCACACCCCGTGGAGGAGGCAGATCGACGGGGCCGGAAACCAGCATGACCCGGGCGCCAGCGCGCAGCGCGGCGGTTGCCAGCGCGTAGCCCATTTTTCCTGAACTCCGGTTCGTCATGTAGCGTACGGGATCGATCGGCTCGCGCGTCGGGCCCGCCGTGATCAGTACCGTTTTCCCTGTGAGCACACCGGCAGGCTGTCCATCCGCAAAACCGGGTCCGGTGACCGTCGCTGCGAGCTCGTCGGGTTCAAGCATTCGCCCGGCGCCCGTTTCGCCACAGGCCTGCGAGCCCGAGTCCGGCCCGAGTATGGCGATGCCTCGCTCCTCGAGCAGCGCCCGATTTGCCTGCACCGCCGGGTTGTTCCACATGACGTGGTTCATTGCCGGCGCAATGGCCACGGGGGATTGTGTGGCGAGCACCAGGGTCGTCAGCAGATCACCAGCGGCACCTGACGCGAGCCTCGCCATTACCTCGGCCGTGGCCGGGGCAATCAGCACCGCGTCCGCCCAGCGGGCCAGCTCTATGTGGCTCATCGAAGCTTCGGCCGCCTTGTCCCAGAGATTGTCGCGGATCGGCTGGCCGGACACGGCCTGCAGCGCGGTTTCGGTCACGAACTCGCGCGCAGAGGCCGTCATGACGATCTGCACGTCGGCGCCGCGCTCGCGGAGCCGCCGTACGAGTTCCGGCGTCTTGTAGGCAGCAATCCCGCCGGTGATCCCTAAGATTATGTTCATTGTCGGCATGTGTGTTGTCTGACGTCTGAATCCGCAATTTTCTCCCAAGCCGGACTGATTCTGCCAGATGGATTGGTTTTAAGCTCATAGCCTTCACTTCGGAAACCCCTTAGTTCGGCACTCAGGCTGAAATGCGACACTTGTTTTAGGGACACCCACAAACTCCGCTTCGGGAGCCCCCCACCCAGTGCTGACGACAATTTGTGGGTGTCCCCTATTGCCTTTGCCGCTGGCTCGAGAACGTATCGGACCCTGTTAAAGAATAAGCAAACACCAGATCCCGTCCGGGTTCCGCCAGCAATCCGCAACCCAGCCGAATTGCAAACAAGAACCAATCGCATTTAGACTCCGCGCCTCGGCCAGTAGATACTGCGCCGCTGCCACGGATCGAAGGAACAAGAATGGCCGCCGCTTTCAAGACCGCCACCGTCAAATGGATTCGACACTGGAACAACCGCCTGTTCAGTTTCGCCGTCGAGCGGGAACCGAGCTTCCGCTTCGAGAACGGCCACTTCATCATGATTGGGCTCATGGTCGACAACAAGCCGCTGTTGCGCGCCTATTCGATCGTCAGCCCGAACTATGCGGAAGAACTCGAGTTCCTGTCGATCAAAGTAGAGGACGGTCCACTGACTTCGAGGCTGCAACACATCGAGGCCGGCGACGAGGTCCTTATCGGCGTAAAACCCGTGGGCACGCTGGTGCTGACCGACGTGCGCCCGGGCCGCAACCTGTACCTGTTTGCCTCGGGCACGGGCCTGGCGCCGTTCATGGCCGTCATCCGCGACCCGTTCGCTTACGAGCGCTTCGAAAAAGTCGTGCTCGTGCATTCGGTACGCCAGGTCAGCGATCTTGCCTATCACGACTATCTCAGCGGCGAGATCCAGGAGGACGAATACCTGGGCGAACTCGTCCGCGAACAGCTGATCTATTACCCGACGGTCACGCGCGAACCCTACGAACACACGGGACGTATTACGACCCTCCTGAACACGGGCAAGCTGGTTGCCGATCTCGGGCTGCCGGACCTCGACCCGTCGAAGGACCGCGCAATGATCTGCGGCTCGATGCCGATGCTCAAAGACATCTCGGCGATCCTCGACGAGCGCGGGTTCGAAATCTCGCCCAACCAGGGCGACGCCGGCGACTACGTCATCGAACGGGCGTTTGCGGGCTGACGGCCCGGTCGATCATCTGCCGCCGACAGTATTGGCGATATTTGTCACCAACGGTTCTTCGCGGAGTTTTTTTTCACTCCTTGATATCAACGTCTCCCATTGCGTTGCAGCGACCGCCGGCGCCGTTGATCGACTTGTCGATGACAACACCGAGCCGCTTGCCGGACGCCTGTGCGGACAGCGCCATTGAATACGCTCGATCCGCGTTCTTTTCGCCGATCGCGATATCGTTGAAATAAACGTAGGCGTGCTGGCAATCGTCCAGCGCCGTACTGCTCATTGTTACGACAAAACCACTGCTAATGAGATAGATACGTTCGATATGACCGGTATACCAGGCGGGAGAAGCCGACGACGTGGCGGGTACAGCAAACGCGATAAAGGTGACCAGAACTGACAGCTTTGTTGTACGCATGTTAAAAACTCCTTGTCGATGTTTAACTCATGAACAGGGATTTCCTGGCGCGAAAGCGAGCGGGGAACATGCTCGGCACCGGTAGTGATACGCATACCCTATTAAGCGGTCAAGTCTGTTTGTACTTACCTCCTGAAGTCGTTGGTGCGAACAAAAACCGAGTGCGATATGGCGCGACAACAGTCGTGCCGCGAACGCTCTTCGGCGACGCAAACCCGTCCGCCGTTAGAAGAACCCGTGTAGCTCCAGAAAGTACTCGTCGCGATTGTCGAAGTCGTTCTCGGGCACACCGTCGTACAAACGAATGCCGGCGCGGCCCTGCAGGAATCGCATCGGCGTGTACTCCCAAACGGCGCTCCAGCGCACCTGATGGTCTTCGTCAATGTCGTCGTCGGGATCGAAGTACTCGTAGCTGATCTTCAGGTTGTGGCCTTTCCGGAACAGCCAATTGCCTTCGACGAGTCCCGCGATGGCGTCGCGCGTGACGCCGGCGTCGAGATCGTCTCGGATGCGATCCACTTCGGCGAGCCAGGCAACCGGTCCGGTGCGAAGGCCCGCGAAGACGTTGAACATTTGCCGGTCGCCCGCGTCCGCATCGTTGTTGTTGAAGCTTGCGCCGACACGCCAGCCGGGTCTGACGAAGCTCGTCACGGCGCTGAACTGTTTGCCGTCGTCAACTTCGCCGCCACCGCC
Source organism: Woeseiaceae bacterium (assembly GCA_028289545.1). Taxonomy (GTDB): domain Bacteria; phylum Pseudomonadota; class Gammaproteobacteria; order Steroidobacterales; family Woeseiaceae; genus UBA1847. The sequence continues at coordinate 23,172 of JANQPG010000062.1, read as the reverse complement.
GCTGCCGTTGGTTGCCGAAACTATCGTCGACCAGGGACCACGCTCGTAACCCAGCTGCACGCCGCGGTCCGGCGTTTCGAAGTTGATGCCGGTCGTCTGGCGAATGAATGCCGTGTCATCCTGCAGGCGCAAGCCGTAGGGTAAATAGAACTGTCCGGCGGCGAGATGCCAGCGACCGGATCGATCCCGCACTTTTGCATACGCTTCCCGATTCAGGCTGCCGCTGGGCGCAAACTGCTGGTCGACGTAGACCGACAGCCGGTTCGGTATGAGCGTCGCCTCGAGGTACACGGTGCCGCGCGTCACGTCGAATTCGGACGTGCTGTCGTTGTTCGGCACGTCGATCGATTCGTAGCGCGTGCGGAAGTTGCCGCCCACGGCCAGGAACTCCATGACCTGCCCTGTCCAGAGGCTCTGCCCGCCACCGGTCTCGGCGGGCATTTCGTTTTGCGCAAAAACGTTGCCGTAGGCGATGCGCCGACCACCACCCGCCGTATGGCTGTGGCATGCCGAGCAATGCAGCCCCTTCTGTACCGCCAGATAAGGTTCGGCTAACACGCTCCCGGTAGGCAGCAGGAGAGCCGCCGTGGCCAGCAGCAGAGCAACGCTCGCTGCTGTCGTCTTTGCTTTTACTTTCACAATCGATCGGATTCTGATTCCCATCATGCCTACTGCTCCGCCGCCCCGTCGGCAATCCACTGCCGAATGTCGTCGATTACGGCCTGATCCAGCGGCGGCCGGCCGAGCGGCATGCGGCTGCCGATGGCTGCCGTGCCTTCGAGCTTCTGGATGAGATAGCTATCGTCCGGGTTGCCCGGTTCGACGCGCAGCAGGGTGGGCACTTCCATGCTCGCAACGTTGACGAGATTCGCAAACGCATCCCCCGCCGTGAGTACGAGCCCCTGCGGCGCTCCCGCTCCCTGGTGACAACCGGAGGTTGCGCAGTTCAGCGTAAACACCGTCGCCTGGATTTCGTCGAAGGTAATGCCCTGAGCGGCGCCCGTGAGCGTAAACGTGGCCGTGAAGTCGCCGCCGGCCGTGCCGTCGCCCGAGGGAAACGCACCCGTGAACTCGCCGTCGAGGGCATTGGCGTCAAGATCGGCGATTGCCGCCCCGCCGTCTCCCACGAGAGTCACGCGATAGGTGTCGTCGCCCAGCGTGACCGCGGACAGATCCATGACGGCCGTTGCCGGACTGCCTGCGGGCACCGAAACCGCGCCGGCGACCTGCGTTTCGTTGCCGTCGCCGAACGTGCCGTCGCCGCCGCTGGCTTCGAGAATGAAGCTTGTAGCGCTGACGGTCGATGCGTTGAGCTCTCGATCGAAGGTTGCCGTAACGTCGGCGGGCGCAGCCGTCAGGTCGTCACCAGGCGCTGGCGCCAGGCCCGCAACGCGAATCGGGTCCGTGGGCGGCGTGCGATTGTCGAGCGCACCGTCGCTGATCCACTGCCGGATAACGTTGATGACGGGCTGATCGAGCGGCGGACCGCCGCGCGGCATCTGCTGACCGACCGCTGCCGTTCCTTCGAGTTTCTGGATCAGGTAGCTGTTGTCGGGATCGCCGGGTGCAACGCGCTGAATCGCGGGAACCTGCGCGCTCGCGACGCCGACGAGCAGACCAAAGCTGTTCGCCGCGTCGAGCATCAGTCCCCCGGGCGCGCCGGCGCCCGCGTGACAGCCGGACGTCGCGCAGGTTGGCGTAAACACGTTGTCCTGAATGGCCCCGAAGGTCGCCTCGAAAGGCGGCGGCGGAGGTGGAGGTGGCGGCGGTGGGGGCGGCGGGGTGGTCGTTGTGCCCGCTCCGCTGCCACCGCCGCACGCGGCCAGCACTGCGGAGCCGAAGACGAGGAGAATAACGCTCACTACCCGAAACCTGCTGAATCGATACATCGTAAAATCCTTGACTGAACCTGTCGCAAACCTGTTGCCTGGTATCGCTGGGTACCGGGCAAACAGCGTTTCGGTTCAATGCGGCCGGGCGGGCAACACTTTTTCGTCTGGATTGAACCTTTTTGAATTCCGGCGGGTACTAATACCTAATGCAGTCAGGTTTTGGACCGGCTATTTATGCAGGCGGACAACACGGCAGATACCCGGCGGGAGGGCCCGCACACCGTGAGTGACGAGCACGAACTCATGGCCGCGGTTGCACGGCAGGATCGCCGTGCGCTGGAGGCGCTGTATCGCGGCTACTACACGCGCCTGTTCCGCTTCGCGTTCCGCATGACACATTCGCACGGTACAGCGGACGAGATCGTCAACGACGTCATGCTGGCGGTGTGGCGAAGCGCCAAAAGTTTTCGGGGTTCGTCGAAGGTATCCACCTGGATATTCGGCATTGCCTACCGGCAGACGCTGAAACGGCTGTCGAAGAAGTCGCTCGCCATTGCGCCGGACTTCGACCCGGACGACGTACCTGCCGCCGAAGACGCATCGCCGGAAGATCGCGACTGGATTCGCCATGGCGTGGACACGCTCCCGGCGGCCCAGAAGCTTGCGGTTGTGCTCGTGTTCTACGTCGGCATGTCCTACGAAGAAGTTGCCGAGGTGACCGATTGTCCGGTCAACACGGTCAAGACCCGAATGTTTCACGCAAGAAAAAAGCTCAAGGGTGTGCTCGAGGACTCGGCATCTTGATGCCATGGTCCCCAGGCCCCGAGGTAACGCGAGATGAAGACGCAAAGCACAAAGACCATTCACGACACGGTTGAGGGCCTCTTGCCCTGGTACGTCAACGGCACGCTGTCGGCGGACGAGCGCAACTACGTCGAGGAACACCTTTCCGGCTGTGACAGCCACCAGGTAGCGATACGTGAGCTCAGGCAAATCGCGGCGGCAGTGCAGGAAGAAACGCCAACACCCCTGGTGACCGAACCCGACGTCGAGCGGCTCAACGCGCTGCTGGATGCCGACGCTTCGACCCGATCGCGGAGAACGCCGCTGTACTTGGCGGCTGCCGCGTTGACGGCCGCGCTGTTTGCCGGGCTGCTGGCGCTTGGCGATTTCAGCGACCGCCAGGCAGCTCCCGCCGTGTTCGAAACGGCCACCGCGCCCGATGCGGGAACGCTCACGGACTATGTCGTCAGGATCGAGTTTGCGGCCAATGTCGCTGCGGACGAGCGACAATCCATCCTAAAGTCCATCGGCGTTCGGGACGCCGCCGAGCTCAGCGGATCCACGGCGGTGCGCGGCGTCGTCAGTTTGCCGGCCGCTTCGGTCGCGGAGCTCGAAGCCGTCACCGGGGGAATAGAGGCTCGGAACGAGATCGTGGCGGTCGAGGTGCTTGCCGTGCAGTTACCCGTACACACCGAAAGGTGAGTGAATGACGAGCGTTCGCTCACTACTGCTGGTTGCGGGGCTGCTGTTGACGAGTTTGTCCCTGCCGACCGTAACGTACGCGGACGCGGATTCAGACGGTAATAGCGCCCGCGACATCCTCGTGACCTTCGACAACCGCAACGCCAGACGATCCTCGGCCGGTGCCGGCCCTCCCTATCAGAACCGCAAGCGTTACGCCGTATCGGCCAAGGTACGGAGGATGGCGCGGCGGATAGCCGCCGAGTACGCGCTCGAAGAAATCGACGAGTGGCCGATACGCTCGCTCGGCATCTACTGCTCGGTGCTGCGGATTCCGCCGGGCGTCGACTCGGAAGCCGTTATCCAGAGGCTCGAACAGGACGCACGGGTCGAGTCGGTACAGCCGTTGCAGTACTTCAAAACCGGGATGGAAACCGGAACGAGCGTTGCTGATCGCTACGACGACACCTACGCGAACCTGCAGTACGTGCTGGACGAGCTGGATATCGGAAGCGCACACCGCTATACGACGGGAGCCGGGGTCGAGGTCGCCATTGTCGACAGCAACGTCGATTTCGAGCATGAAGACCTTGCCGGGCAACTGCGCCGGATCAACCGCTTCGAGCGTCCCGACGCAAAAGTGGAGTCGTTGCACGGCACGGCCGTAGCGAGCGTCATCGGCGCACGCGCCAACAACGCCCGCGGCATCGTCGGCGTAGCGCCCGATGCCACCATCGATGCCTACGTGGCGTGCTGGTCCGGGGAGCGGGGCAAGGGTGCCGTTTGCGACAGCTTTACGCTGTCGAAAGCCCTCGACACGGCGCTCGAGGAGCCGCCCGACATTATTAATTTGAGCCTCAACGGACCTTACGACCCGCTCGTATCCCGCCTGCTCCGAAAGGCCCACCAGCTCGGCGTCGTGATTATTGCCGCCACGCCAAACGACACGAGCAGCACGGATGATTTCCCCGCGAGTATGCGCGAGGTTATTGCGGTCGGTGTGCGCCGAGATAACGAAGAGCAAACGACGGACGAAGAACCGGCCGCTCCGGAACCCGCCATTCTCGCCCCTGGAGAGCGAGTGCTGGTTGCGATTCCCAGCAACGACTACGAGTTCCGCTCCGGCACGTCGCTCGCGGCCGCGCACGTGAGCGGCATGACGGCGCTGCTGTTGTCGCTGTCGCCGGAGACGGCCAGCGATCGGGTCACGGAGCTGCTCGAACAGACTCAGCGTGCAGGGCACGTCGATGCGTGCGCTCTGCTGCAGCTCGCGCGGGCGGATCTCGAGTGTGCCGCCGTCGCCAGGGAGTCTAAAGACGTGGATTCAGACCTTGCTCACTCAGAACAGGGCGCTGAGAGTCAACACGACCCGCGGCTCGCTGCGCTGCCTTGAGCTGACCACGGGCACGTAGTCGTCCGTGTCGTGGAAGCGAAGATCGGCGTCGATCGGCCCGATACTTCGCGTGACGCCAATCTGCCAGTGGTGATAGTGGTCGCCAAATGCGGCATCGGGATCGTTGCGACCGGCGCCGATACCCAACACCAGATCAAGAGGTAAACCGAACTCGCCGTAGACCTCGACGTTGTAGGCCTCCTGGTCCGTCGCATACAGGCCGGGCGAGTAGGCGTATTCAAGCCAAAGTGCGTCGTTGTAATTGACGATCAGCGAATATTCTTCGTAGTTGTAGTCGAGCGCGCCCTCCTGGCCGGGATACGTGAACGCCACGACCCGGCCGCCGACCGACCAGCGCTCGCCGACGTCCGCCGAGTATCCGGCATAATAAGCGAGCTCGGTATCGCGGCGGTTCTGCGGACGCTGATCGATATCGACTGACGACGCCCACGCGCCGGCGTAAAAACCGTTTTCGAAGTTAGCATCCAGGCCCAGCGCCGCAGCCGCGTGGCCGTCGCTCTGCGACACGCCGCGCCAGACGTAGTCGCTCGTCAACGATACGTACGCGGAAACCTCGGCGGCGGACGCAGCCCCGGATACGGCGAGCATCGTAATTGCACCGGCCAGAACCGCGCGCGGTGTCCGCATCGCGTCATTCATCGCTGTCAATCGCTGCCGCATGTTCGCCTCGTCGGTCTGTTGCCGTTGCGCCCGTCCGCCTAGTCTAAAGCATTCACGGGCAATGGCTTCGACCTTTCGCGCGCGTCCAGGTGCGGTGGAGTCCCCTCCCGGCACGCCTCGAATCGTGTGCATGAGTGCTATACGCTATAAGGGCCGTATCGACTGTCTTTAACACTCGTTCGTCGAGGAGCCAGACCATGCTTCGCCGCTTCCGCCAGCACGTTGCCGAACAAAACTGGACGGCGCTCGTATTCGATTTTGTGATTGTCGTCGTTGGTGTTTTTCTAGGGCTTCAGGCGCAGGACTGGAACCAGGGCCGTCTTGACCGACAGCTCGAACGCGACTATCAGGAACGCCTTAAGGGCGATTTCGACGCCATATCGAGAAGCCTCGAACACTGCATGAACACCTACGTGCGAGGCCTTGCCGCACTCGATCATGTTGCCTCCGCTGTATTGTCGTCGGACGGGACGGTTTCCGAATCCATAGATGACGCCGATGTTCGCGAGTCCCTGTTACGCATGACAGCGGGCACGGTGCCGACCGGACGATCGGTAACGTTCGTAGAAATGTTGTCCAGCGGGGACCTGAAGATACTCCGCGATGAGTCGCTTCGGCGCCAGTTGATTCACTACGATCAGCTGGCGGACGCGCACCGCGAAATCCGGCGGTCGCTGCGGAGACAAACGGCCGACTACGGACATCCGGTATACAGCGCAATTTCGCTGTCGGTCGATCTCGAGAAAGACCGCATGGTCGACATCAGCGAGTTCGACCTCGACGCCATGGCAAAAAGCGACGATTTCCGCACGATGGTCACCGTGTACAGAGGGAACAACGCCAACGCTTACGAGCTGTGCGAGCGCCAGCTGAAGTTTGCGTCGGACGTGCTCGCGACGCTCGGCGAAACACCGTAAGCGCGGCTCAGGAGGCAGCGGCCTCCGCGCGGCGGCGGCGAAATCTCACGGCAATCAGGGAAAACAGCAGCAACAGCATTGCAAAGCCCACGGAACCGCCGCCCGAGTCTTCTCCGCCGCTCGGTCCCGTCGAAACCGCCGTGACGTTGACCTGAGATGTGCTGCTATCGTTCGAAGTGTCGCGATCCCCTTCGTCAGCCGTTGCGGATACGGTATAGCTCTGCTGACCCTCGGCCACACCCGTGACCTGAACCTCGATCGTCTGCGTCGAGTTGGCCGCAAGACTCGTGGCCGTGCAGCGTGCCTGACCGCCCGAGATATTGCAGTTCCCGACCGGCCAGCTTGCACTGTCGATACGCAATCCCCCGCTCGGCGCAATCGTCACGACGGGGTTGCTGGCCGCAGTCGACGAGCGGTTCTCGACGGACGGCCGGAGCGTCGTGCTCTGATTGATCGTTACCTGAGCGGTTGCCGGCGTGCTCGCGACGAGATCGATGGCCTCGGTAACGGTAAATCGGGTCGTTGCCGTATTGTTGCCGGCGCTTGCATCGCCCGTCGCGGACACGGTGGCCACGACATCCCTTAGACCTGTTGTTTCGGCCGTCAGGAACACGGTTACAGTCGCACCGGCGCCCGAGGCCAGCGTGCCGATCGTGCAGTCGACGCTACCGGCGCCGTTGGTGCAGCTGCCCGCTGTTGTCGACGAGCGATCGAGCGTCAGGCCCGCGGGTACGCTGATGGCCATGGTCACGTTGTTTGCCGCTTCGGTGCCCGTGCTCGTGACGTCGAACGTGAGCGCCGCGCTGTCGCCCACGAATACCGATCCGGGCTGTGCACCCGCGGCAACGGCAACGTCGACACTGGCGAGCGCCGTAATACAGGACGCTCGACTGACGTCGTCCTGCATCTCGGTAATGCTGCAGTTCGAGAAGGTATCGCTGCCGTTGATGCTCGGCGCCATCAGGAAGGTCTGCGGCTCGCTTTCGCAGTTGCCGTCGCTGGTGCCGTCGTGCGGCGCGCCGAAGTTATGTCCCAGTTCGTGCGCGACGATCAGGCTGTCGATCGTAACGCTGCCCGTGGCCTGCGTCAGTCCCGCACCGAAGCGATTCAGGCAAAGTGCTCCACCAAACGCAATCCCCACCGTGGAACCGTCGAGATTACGGCCCGTAAACAGATGCGTCAGTCCGTTGGCGCGCTGTGCGGCGCTGCCGGAGCGGAAATCCGCGACTTCGTCGAGCAGGCTGCTGGCGTTCGTCTGATCTGTGAACGGATCGTCCGACGAATCGAACACGTCGACGCGACCGACGTTGATCTGCACGCCGAGCTGTGAGCTGAAGATGCCGTCGACGTTGTTCATGCGCGTAATCATGGCGGCTTCGGCGTTGCCGCCTTTGTCGGTCGCAAACTCGAAGTCGGCAACGACGGCAACGTCGATTTCGGAAGTGGCCCCTTGCGCCGCGAGCACGACGGGCGCCGTTTCGTCGATGACGGTCTTGAATAACTCCGCGCCGTTGCGCGCTGCGCCAGCATGGCCACACGCGAGCGCCCCCGGCGCGACCTCCATGTCGGCGAGACGATAGATGCGTGCTTCACCCTCTTCGGCTTCGATGGCATACATTTCTTTACCGTCGAACACGAGGCCGCGCGGCAGGCCGTCGGCAATGACGATGCGCGCCCAGGAACCGGTGCTGTCCGCCAGCGAGCCTCGGTAGATCTGGAGCTCCGACCCGAGCGCTTCGCGCCCGACGGCGTCGAGCAACGTGTGGTTGGGCGTCAGCGCAATATCAAAATGGCGGCTGAATGCATTGAAGCCGAGCTTCTGTACGCCGGCGGCGCTCAGCTTCTGGAACTCACCCGATGCACGTGCGTACGAAAGGGCCTCGAGCGGCTCGCTGTAACCGATACGCACGTCGCTCGCGGACGCACTGACGGCCGAGCAAAAAGCTGCCGCAAATATTACCGAAACATATCGCCTGAGACCGATCATCAGCACACCTCAAAGGGCGGTTTTGCCCTTTAACTAGCTAGTGATCAGCTAATCAAATCCGGCAAGGACACCGCAAGCGAATAACCGTCGGTTATTCGCGACAGTCTTTTAGATAGTGTGATGGGGTTCTCAGTTCCGTGAGGGACTGCATTCGGACGCAAAAACAGCCGCCGGCGAGCCCCGGAACACCGTGGAAACCGCTTTCAGTCGCTGCGACGCAGCACGCAGTCGGGGAGGCTGTTGGCAGCGGAAAACTGTGCGTTTTGTTCTGAGGTCAACAGGTACAGCGAACCGTCGTGCTGCAGAAGATAATAGTCGTCGAGACGGTCGCCGCCATCGGTGCGGAACTCGACAGTCTGTGACTGCACGCTGTAACGGCCATTCTTCGGATAATCGGGAAACGGATCAATTTCTTTGCCGTCTTCGCCAATCCGGCGCACGTCGGTAAAACGCGCCCATTCGAAACGGCCGTTGTCGAGCGTGACGCGATCACCTTCGAAAGCCATGCACGCAGGTTCGAACACGCCATCCACGCTGGCGCAGCCGGCACTCAGCAGGGCGGTCGCCGCTATCCCCATAAGCCCTTTTTTGCGTAAGAGGGCTGTCCTACGAATACTGTCCATCCGCCGAGTTTGCTCCTGCCTTGGGAGAATGCCAAATTGTAAACGGTCGGACGCCGCGATGACCATGTGGGTATCATCGTTTGGCAATAACGGCAGCACGCGCAAACACAGCCTGCTCGGTGCAGCCCGGCTGAGAGCGCAGGAGAACAAACAATGACCAGATACACGATAGTCGCCGTGCTGGCGCTTGGGTTTCTTGGCTTGCTGGGCTGCGCGGAGAAATCGGCTGTTGAGCCCGAACGCGCCGCGGATACGGCCAACGGTGCCGTTCCACTGTTGATGGAAACCTCGGCCGGCACGATCGAGCTCGAAGTCTATCCTGAGCAAGCACCCGTCACGGCGAACAACTTCCTGGCCTACGTCGACGGCGGCCACTACGACGGCGGCGCATTTTACCGCACGGTGCGGCCGGATAACGACAACAACCCATTGCCGATCAGCGTCATACAGGGCGGCATGCAGATCATCGGCGCCGAGAACACGAACCCCGAGCCACCGTTCCCGCCGATTGCTCACGAATCGACCGATGTTACCGGCTTGAGCCACGCGGACGGTGCGCTATCGATGGCGCGCTTCATGCCCGGCACGGCGCAATCCGAATTCTTCATTTCGATCGGCGACAACCCGGTACTCGACCACGGCGGAGAGCGTTTCGAGGACCGACTGGGTTTTGCCGTTTTTGGTCAGATCACCGCCGGCATGGACGTGGTCGCGAGGATACATGCCGCCGAAGCCGACGCGCCGACGGATATAGAGTACATTGAGGGTCAGATCCTGACGACGCCGGTGCGGATCGTTTCGGTTCAACGAATCCAGTAGGCTACGATTGAGCAGCGCTTTTTGAAGAGAACGGGCAGATGACCAGCGGCGACGTCGTCAGAAGCAACGTCAACCGCGTGTATCGCGGATTCAACGCCGATTGCGGGGAGCGCGCGGAGCAGTTCTCCGCTCCGCGATTGACGCACCCGTCCGGTGCGGACAATTACATTAGGCTCGCTATCAATCCCGGAAAGGGCGCCGGATACTGGGACGTCGCCCGGCTGCACGACGAGATGCTGGTCTGCGTCGCCGAGTGCACGTATTTGAGTCCGTTCGATTACGTCGTCAGCCCGCAAAACGGGGTTCTGTCGATCCGGATGGTCGTTTCGGGTGAGATGGAGATCGCGGACCGCGACGGCGCCCGTGTCCATGTCGAACGTGGCGCCGCGGAAATCACGAGCATCCCAGGAAACTACGCGCACGAGATGCGCATCCTCGAGCAGGAACGCTTTGCGTCGCTGACCATTCACGTGCGCGCGGACAGCCTGGCGCGATTGATGGGACTCGGTGAACAGGAAACGCCGTCGATGCTCGCCTCTTTTCAGGATCCCGATGCCGGGTTCAGATCTTGCTCGATGCCTCTGACGTCAGCGATGGCAAACGGCGTCTTCGATCTCGTAAAAGCGCCGTACTCCGGCGCCTTGCGCAGCCGTTTCTACGAAGCCAAAACGATGGAAATGTTGTGCCTGTTCGTGGATGCGATGCGGCAGTGCAGCGACGACGAGGAACAACCCGGCTCGCCTTCCGTTCAAGCCCTCGGCCGGGCACAACTCGCTCGCCGTATCCTGGAAGAACACCTGGTCACGCCGCCCACCGTCGAGCAACTCGCGCGTCGCGTCGGCGTCAACCGCACACGGCTACGGCACGACTTCAAATGCATTTTCGGAATAACAATTGCCGAGTTTGTGCAGGCCCGGCGGATGGAAATGGCAAGGCAGCTGTTGCGGGATGAATCCATCAGCATCGGCGTTATCGCGGAGGCGGTCGGCTATCGTCACGCCGGTAACTTTAGCGCGGCCTTCCGGCGGCACTTCGGCGTTTCCCCCAGGGACCACAGGCGCAATTGACCCGCCTCTCCGCAACATTACTGCGGTTTGCATCATAACTAGTGTCGCTCGCATTATTTTTCCGACGCGGTCACGTTCTATTTTGAGATAGGTTCTTGTTGTTTCGATCCGGTGTTCGGATGCGTTCAGGCTGGGGAAGCTTATGAAAATCTTCAAGTTCACGTGTTTGGCGTTGGCCGTTTCGCTGTCCGCGACAGCGGAGCCGGCATTGGCACAATCCGATTCCGATGCGCTCGACGAGGTGGTCGTGACCGGCACTCGGATCAGGACACCGAACCTGGAATCGCCCAGCCCGATCACCTCGCTCAGCAGCGAGGACATGGCTTATACCGGCAGGACGAGCATCCAGGAACTCGTCAACGAAGTGGGCGCACTCGTGGGCTCGGAAGGCGAAAGTGAAGTCAGCAACGGCGAAAACTTCCTGAACCTGCGTAACCTCGGCACAAACCGGACGCTGGTGCTGGTAGACGGACAGCGCTTCGTCAGCGGTGCGAGCGGTTCGTCCGCTGTCGACGTCAACGCGATCCCATTGGCCATGATCGAGCGTGTCGACGTGTTCACGGGCGGCGCCTCCGCTATTTACGGAGCGGACGCCGTTACCGGCGTCGTGAACTTCATTCTGAAAGACGATTTCGAAGGCCTGGCCTTCGATGCCCAGTACGGTGACGCCCAAGACGGCGACTTCGAGGATCAGCAGTACTCGCTGACCGCGGGTCGCAACTTCCACGACGGCCGCGGCAATATCACGGCGAGCCTGACCTACGGCAAACGGCCGCTCGTGCCGGCCACGGCGCGCCCCGATTCGAGCACCAACGTCCACGAGCGCGTCAACAATCTCTTTGGCCCGGTACCAGAGTTTGTGCTCACGCCAGGCACCCGGGAGGCGTTTTTCACCGAGGGCGGCGCGAGGATCGATCCGTTCGAAATCTTCAGCGAAGGATTCAACGGCGACGGCTCACCATTCGAACACGGTATCAATGTCGGCAGTTTCGGCGGCACGGGCGAAATCGGCGGTGACGGTATCCCCAACTGGCTCTTGTTTGCCCAGGCGATTCGCCCGGAAAACGAACGCACGATCCTGACCCTCAAAAGCCACTACGACCTGTCGGAGACGTTTCGTCCGTACGCCAGCGTCATTTACGCGGACGTCACCAACGCACAGCTGGAGCAGCATTCGCTGACCGTGGGCACCAGCGTTGCGCGCGATAACGCGTTCTTACCGGCATCGGTGCTCGCCGCCGCCGGACCGGCCGGCGGACCGCCCATCTTCTACAATCGCTGGGATCTGGATGCCGGCGTGCTGGACTACGAAACCGACAAGGAAACCTATCGCATCATCCTGGGTGCGGAGGGCAAGCTGACCGACTGGCTCCGCTACGATTTTGCCTTCAACCGCGGTGAAACGGAACGGCGCGAACTCCTGCGCAACAATCGCCTGTACGACCGTTACCTCGCCGCCGTCGACTCGGTGGACGATGGTTCGGGAAATATCGTCTGCCGCAGCAACCTCGACCCCGCGAGCTTCAATAGCCTGCCGATCGATTTCATTTCGACGTCTTTCGACCCGACCCAGGGCCCCGTCACGTTTACGGCCGGTCCCAACAGCGGCTGCCTGCCGTTCAACCCGTTCACCACGGACAACAGCGTAAACGACGCCGCACGCGACTGGATCTGGCAACCGACGACCAGCGACCTCGAGAACACCCAGACGATTGTTACAGCCTACCTGGCCGGCGACAGTTCGCCGTTTTTCGACGTACCCGGCGGCCCGGTGAGTTTTGTACTCGGGGGCGAGTACCGGGAGGAAGAATCGTCGATCGTCTTCGACGAGATTTCCGGGTCCGACAGGACCGTTGCCTGGATCGCCGGAACGGATTTGAGCGGTAAGTTCGACGTCACCGAAGCGTTCTTCGAAGTGTCGGCGCCGCTCTTCGGGGACGTGGGCCCGTGGCTTCGCGGCCTCACCGTGGACGCCGCGTACCGGTTCTCGGACTACTCGACAATTGGTTCCACGGGCACCTGGAAAGCCGGGGCGATCTGGGACACGGCGGGCGGGTTCAGCTTCCGCGGCACCGTGTCGTCGGCCGTGCGCGCGCCGAACGTCGGTGAACTGTTCGAGCCGCGGACCAACATTTCGATCAGCCTGGCGCAGGATCCCTGCGACATCGACAACATCAATCTCGGCTCGCCGACCCGCGCCGCCAACTGCGCGACCGCGCTCAACGCCATCGGCGTCGACCCCACCACCTTCGACCCGCTGCTGGGCACGTTCTTTCCGGCGATCGAGGGCGGCAACCCCGAGCTGAAAGAGGAGACGGCGGACACCCAGACGATCGGTTTCGTCTGGCAGCCGACGTTTGCCGAGGGCTTAAGCATCAGCGTCGACTACTTCAACATCGACATTGAAGATGCCGTGATCCGGCCAAACCAGATCGCCATCTTCAACGCCTGCTACGACTCGGCAACGCTCGACAACATCTTCTGCACGCTGTTGAGCCGCGACCCGACGACAGGCGCCGCCAACTTCGTCGAGCTGCAGTCGGTCAACGTGGCGGAGATCCAGACTTCCGGGTACGAGTTCAATGCGGTCTATCAACTGCCGACCACACCTATTGGCGACCTACGCGCGTCGCTCAACGGCACCTTCCTCGACGAGCTGAAAATTCAGAAGTCGCCGCTACCGATCCTGACCGACGACAAGGAGCTGTTCAATACCGACACGGGCGGATCGTCGCCGGAGTGGGTCGTAAACTTCGACCTCGGCTGGCAGTACGGCAACTGGGATGCCAACTACGGCCTCAACTACAGCAGCAAGACGCTCCGGCCGCCACTGATCAACGCCCAGCGTGACGACGCGGCCAACATCATCGACGATCCGTTCGTGGACCCGTTCGTCAACCACGATCTGCAGTTTGGATACCGGTTCGACGAAGGCATTCGTGTGTATGCCGGCATACGCAACCTGTCGGACGAAGCGCCGGACAAGGTGCAGGGATCGCTCAACGGGCCCTCGGGACGACAGGGTTTTGCGGGGCGCACATTCTATGCGGGGATCAACGTCAGTCTCGAGGATATCTGGAACTAGGGACCGATACGCCGAAAAGGCTTTCTGAAATCATAGGAACAGTTTGACGACGGCAACCATTGCCAGCGTCACCGTGGCGCCAACCATGAACGGATAGAACGCGTTCTCACGGTTGATCTTCGATGTCTCCGCGATCAACCTGGAGATTTCGGCTCGGATCTTCTCGGTGTCCAATGGTTGTTCTGTCTGCATTTCGGCTCACTTCGCGGCTCTGCTGCCACTGCCACTCAATGCGATGCCGCCAAGCATACCAGCATAGGTGGCGCCAACCTCTGTTGTTTTTGTAGAAAGCGCCTGAATAAGCTTCAACATGTTGCCGCCGTTTCGATCTCGCATTCACCAGGGAGATCCACCAGATTGTCGTATCGGGCGGTAGCGTCAAAGCCGACGCTATTGACGGATTCGGCACTTCTATTCCCTTAGGTTTCCATTTTGTTTCTTTTCCACACTGCCGGAGCCTCCTCTCAAGCACCGGAAACCTCTGGAAACATCCGCACACAGGGCAGAAACCTTTTGCGAGCGTCGCTTGACTACTCTCGCTGGGCTCTTCTGATTCCTTACTCCCTGTTTATCACTTCCGGAGGCTCCAACATGAAATCCATGAAAGCTGTGGTTGCGCTGCTGGTTGCGGGCATCGTCTTGCCGCTGACGTCGAACGCCGGCCACCCGCGAACGATCACCGACATTGTTGCCGCCAGCGGCGGCGTGTTCGACCGCGACCGTAACGATTTCGACATCTTGCTGAACGCCGTGCTCGCGGCAGAACTCGACGGCGTGCTGGCGGACCCGCAAGCCGACTTTACGGTCTTCGCACCGACCGATCGTGCCTTCATCCGGCTTGCGCGTGAATTCGGCTACAAGCGCGGCGGAGAAGCCGTGGCGTTCGATACGATTGTTGCCGCGCTAACAGAACTCAGTGACGGCGATCCGATCCCGCTCTTGCGCAACATCCTGCTGTATCACGTGTCCCCCGAAGGCAAGACCCTGCACGAAGTGCAGGCGGCGGCTGTCATCGACACCGCGCTGACGGGCGAAACGCTCCTGTCCGTGCGCAAGCGGCTACTCGACAACGAACCGGACGTCCGCGACCCGCGCTTCATTGAAGACGCCACCGACATTGAAGCGTCCAACGGTATTGTGCATGCGATCAACCGCGTGCTGATTCCGCTCGATATCGACAACACGGACGACGAGCTGTTGCCGACGATCACGGGCATCGTAGCCGCCAGCGGCGGCGTGTACGATCACGATCGCAAGGACTTCGATATCCTGCTGAACGCCGTCATAGCGGCGGATCTCGCCGGCGCCCTCGACAACCCGAACGACAGCCTGACCGTGCTGGCGCCGAACGACGCAGCCTTCATCCGCACTGCCCGCTCACTGGGCTTCAAGGGTCATGACGAAGCAGGCGCGTTCGACTTCATCGTTGCGGCGCTGACCGAGCTTGGCGACGGCGACCCGATTCCGCTGCTGCAGTCGATCCTTTTGTATCACGTGCTCCCCGAAGCGCAGACCGTCAAGCAGGTGCTCACTGCCGACTCGGTAACGACCCTGCTCGAAGGAGCAACGATTCACCCCGATGCGGGAACCCGCAAGCTGGTCGACAACGACCCGAACCTGCGTGATCCACGTGCGTTGACGTTCCGCTCGAACATTCGGGCAGCGAACGGTTTCATCAACCCGATCTCTCGGGTATTGATACCCGTGGATTTATCGACATTGTAGGGCTTTCGACAATGCCGAACACCCGGCGCAGACTTACACTGCGCCGGGTGTCTCAGGTCTTGGTGACGAAAAGAACCGGAGCCGATCACATGAAATCGGCACGGACCCCGATATAGCCGAAGCGGCCAATGTTGTCGTAGTTGCCGCTGATTTCGCCGCGACCGCTATAGCCGATCGGCGCATCTTCATCGAACAGATTGTCGATGCCGGCGAAGAACTCCCACGTATCGTTCAAGAAGTAACTCGTGTTGATGTCGTGGTAGTAAGTATCCCCGGTTTCGAGCTCCGACGAGATATCCGGGTTGTTTGCCAGGGTCTCGAACGCAAACCGGCTGCCGCTCTCGATAAAGCGCGTCTCCCAGTTCATCCGCCAATTCGCAACCCGATACGACAACGACAGGTTAAAGGCCAGCTCCGGCCGTTCGGCGAGACCGTGGTTTCGCTCCTGCTGGTCGGGATCACTCTGGAACGGGAAGAACAGGTCTTCCTCGCGCAGGCTTGCCACGAGGCGAGCCCGGAACGGGTTCCCGGCGAGTTCGCGCGTATAGGTCATTTCCACGTCGTAGCCGCTGGCAACCAGCTTCTGCAGGTTGGCGGTCACGTTCCGGATGAAGGTCAGCTCGAACGTATTCGGATCGCGGGTAATCAACGCACAGAACTGGTTGTCGATGCCGTTCGGATCGTCCACACATCGGTCGGTGATGTTGAACGCTCCCGGCGTGCCGATTGCGTCCGTGATCTCGATGTCCCAGTAGTCGACCGTAATGTCGAACCCTTCAAGCCACGATGGCTGATACACGAAACCGATCGTAAACGAGTCGGACGTTTCCGGCTGCAGGTCCGGATTGCCTCCCGAGAGACCCTCGACCGTGAAGAATACCGGTGTTTCCCATCCCGTCGGAATGCCGAGTGCATTGCAGTTGGCCTGGCGGATCTCAGGCGTGGTGCGTGCGCTGTTGATGTTCTCTATGCTGCATGGGTCCCGGCGGCTGAAGAAGTTCTGGTTCTGCGGACCGAAGAGCGCGCCGATGTCCGGCGCACGGATGGCTTCCGACACCGTGCCTCGAATGCGAAGACTCTGGATAGGTGACCAGATCAGGCCGGCCTTCCAGGTCGTGTTGGAGCCGCTCGTCGAGTAGTCGGCATACCGCGCCGCCACCTCGACGTCCAGCTGCTCAATCGCAGGCAGGTCGCTCAGAACCGGCAAATAGAACTCCGCGAAGGCTTCATTGACGTCGAACTGACCTTCCTCGACCTGTAGCGCGTTGAGGAACGTGGCGCCCGTGGCCGACAACGGGTCCGGACGATCCGTGGATCGCTCTTCACGCCGCTCGAGGCCAAAGGCTACGCCTGCGTCGCCGCCCGGGAGCTGAAACAGCTCGCTGTGGGTCACGATGGCCGTGTAGACGTTCTGCTGGATGACGGCGCGACTCGTCGTGGCCGCGTTCCAGTACTCGGCGGACTCGGCGCTCAGCGCACCGCGGCCGAAGACGGATGTGGGCACGCAGGCGCCCGGGTCGACAATGCCGGTCGGCGCGTCACCCGTGTACAGGAACGCATCCGGATCGACCGCTACCCGGCACGCTATACCGCCGTTGCCGTCGTCGACCGCATCGGTGGCGGCGAAGAACCGGTCGTTGATCCGGTTGTTGATCGACAGCAGCGTTGTTGTGGTGCGCCCGTAGTTTGCGCTGACGTCGTAGGTCCATGGACCGAGGTCGCCCGTAAGACCCGCCACGATGCGAAAGGTCTGCCGCTCGTTGTTCTCGCCCCGGACAAACTCGTTGTTGATGCGCCACACCGACAGATACTCGAGCCCGCGCTGAGCGATCCGCGGATCGTCGGCGGCGATCACTGGCAGATCGTTGTTGTCGAAGATGGCGCGGAGACCGGGCGCCTGATCGATGTAAGCGTTGTCCTCGAAGATCAGGATCGGCGACGTCGGCGTATCGAACGAACCCGATGTGGTGTTGGAGACCGTGTCGACGTTGACGAACTTCATATCGCCGTAGAGTCGCACGTTGTCCGTCAGGTCGAAGTGCGCGAACGTGCTCACCGACCAGCGCTCGAGCTCCGGCTGAAGTTGCGACACCCCGCGGGTGTCGAAGAAATCGCAGTCCGAGCACTCGCCGCGACCATAGTCAATGCCCGCCTCTTGCAGCCTGATTTGGCCACCTGGATCAAATACGTAGCTCTGGCCGCCGGCGCTGAACGCTCCAAATCCTGGGCCGTATACGTTGAAACCTGCATTTGGAACCCAGATTTGATCGGGAATGCCATCATTCACGCCGGCAGTATCGCCGTCGGCCGGGTTGTCCACCTCTCGAAAAGCCTGCGACAGGTGGTTGTCCCGGTCGATAGCGAACATGTCGTTCTGCCGGTCGTACTCGGCCGCGAAGGCGAAGTTGCCGCGGTTGCCCGCGAAGTTCGCACCGCCGATAAATGAAAGACTGGTGCGCTCGAACGGACTGTCTTCGGCAAAGCCGTGCTGCGACCGTAATCGGATGCCCTCGAAGTCGTCTTTCGTGATGAAGTTCACGACACCCGTTACGGCGTCGGCGCCGTAGGTCGCCGACGCGCCGCCGGTGATGACTTCGACACGTTCGATCAGGTCGATCGGAATCGAATTGACGTCCACGAGCGCGCTGCCGGCGCTGCCGGAGACGTGTCGTTTTCCGTCGACCAGCACCAGCGTTCGCGAAGTACCGAGGCCCCGCAGGTCGAGCGCGTTGAGCCCCGCGGTACCGATGAATCGGCTGCTGTTGCCGGTGCTGAAGGTCGATGTGAAAGCCGGCAGGTCGTTGAGCAGGTTGCCGAGGTTCGGCGTGCCGGCGTTGAATAGATCCTCCGCGTCGACCTGCGTTACCGGTGTGGAAATTTCAAGATTGCTGCGTCTGATGTACGACCCGGTGACGACAATCTCGTCGAGGGTGGCTGCAGGATCGCTCGTGTCGCCCTCGTCCTGCGCGTCTGCAGGCACCGGGGTCCAGAGCAACGCCAGCCCGAGCGCAAAAGCGGCACACAGCCGCCTCCCGCCCGGCGCCGGGTCTGTTTTCACTGGTCTCATTGTCATTCCCCTTATGCTGTTAACCTTTTGGTCAATCGGCCCCGCACTCGCGCCAACGCTGCAGGCGGGTTTATCCGATGACATTCAGGTTACGTAGCGCCCCTGCAACGCCTAAAAATATCTACTAAAAAATATCTATTCGGACAGGCTTCATGCGCTTCCGGCGCAAGGGTGTTGATGAAGTAGCGACGTTCACCGGGCGGGGGCTGCCGTCACTGTCGCCTGCGTCCGCCCATGGGAATGGGCGGGTTACGTCGCTGGTGGACCCAAGGCGTGTTTGATCGACCGGACGAGAGGAAATTTCCGGCTGCGTTGCGTACGGGGCGCTATTTCTGTGTCGACTCCATTCCTTTGTAGTCGGCATAGTCTCGATGCTCGGTGACCAGTCCACCGCGAACCGAGACAATCGTGACAACAGCGGAGCGATATTCCACGGGGCCCGAATCCCCGTCCAGAGTGAATACGGCGTGTCCAATGAACACAACCTCCCCGCTTGCCTCGAAGACGCGGTCCAATTCGTAGCGCGCGCCGAGAACCGCCTCGCCAAGTAACTCGATAAAGCCCAGGACCTCGTCTTTGCCTTCGTAGTGATATGGCGCTGTGATGTTCGCGATACCCAGCGAGGTACGGTCCGTGAAAACGACTTCCGGCGCGTACATCTCGCGCAGCAGTTCGACGTTCTGGGCCAGGTAGGCATCGAGATACGCTTGCGCAATCTCTACAGTCGCCGGCTTCTCGCCCGAATCTGCCTGAACAGCGGTAAAAGATCCGACGGCGAGCAAAACGGCTGCGCAGAGGGGCAGTGTCATTCGGATGGTAGGTTGTGCGGTCATTTCAGTTTGCCTAGGTAAGGAAACGGACTGAAGCGCGTCGCCGAGCGACGCTTGTCCAGCTTGATACGCTGCTGTACCGAAACTCTCAGTCCAATAGCACCATCGCAACCATAGACATAAGTGCACAAATATAGCTCCCGACTATCAGGAGCTTATCCCTTTTCTTAAGTTGACGGGGAAACGGCCATGGGGAGTTCCAATCGTCATCGAGAGAACGACGTTCAGCAGCGGCTTCCCGTCGCGCCTTGCGTACCAGATAGCCTGGAATAATCCACAAGGCAACAGCCACAAGAGCCAGCAGGAACAGCTGAAGCCGCGATAACCTGGAAAAAAATTCAAAAAAAAGCTCAATCTCATCCAAAGGTGCAGCCCTCGGGTTTTGTCCATGGGCGGACACAGATCACCAACGCGCTGAGTGGCCGAGTGCAGTGCGTCCTATAGACTCGCAGCGTGCCGGGATACACATAACCGCTACGGCACGCTTATCGAGCTCCTCAGCCTATCAGCAATACTGAGACCATCAGCACAAGGCTGGGCCAAACGGTCGATGGGCTTCTTCACTATGAATCTTCTAATCGTCTGGCGGGCGGTTTGTCTGCATGTCAGCAGTTGCTCGCGCGAATCGTTTAAAGACTTCCGCGCCTACCCCGTGTTTTTAGAGTTTGTAGTTTCTCCAATATATTTTCACGCTGGCTAATTCGACTTCAGTGACCAGGACCAGTCGTTCGAATTTTTGGTTTGTTGGAATACCCACGTTTGATAAATCGAGCCTCACAGAGTTCGCGCCAATCATCGAATTACCCTGATACGTAAGCTGGATCTCTCCTCCTTTTCCGATCAGCGTTGCAGTAATCGAACCTTTTGGAAACGAAGCTGCTACCTCTTCGCGAATCTGCAGAATACTTGATGCGCCATCAGCAAGAATCGTTTTCGAGACATCAATCTCGATACCCGCACCCCGTGTTATTGCGCTAATGGGCTTGTTCAAGGTCAGCTCGTATCTGTCCGGGCTGATACCGACATCAACGTATTCCGGAGTCAACAGAGTGGTCTTTGAGAAAAAGAGTATCGTGAAAAAATCAAGCATCTAGATCTGCCTTCCTGACAATCTTTTCTGCCGCTCGCGGCGAATCATCCGTAGCCATCAATACAACACTGGACCAAACGGTCGACGGGTTTCGACTGAACTGAATCTGCAACTATTACACACAATCGTAAATCGCTTGCGAAAGCGTACAGCGAAATACTTGAGCACCTGGTCTTCACGGACGAAGGACGAAACCGTGAGCGAAAGCCCCGACTCATATCGCTGCACCCTCTCGCTGGCCCGTGTGCTGCGCGGACGAAACAGTCGCGCCGGTGCAGCCTCGCTCGCCGAAAGACTGCTCCGGCAATACCCGGGCATGCGACCGATGCTGGACGCCGAGCCGGCCGAACTCCGGCGTATCCACGGTTTGAAAGCCCAGCAGCTGGAGATACTCGAAGCGCTGCCGACGCTGGCCCACTGGTACTACTCGGAAGCACTTACGGTCGGCGAAACTATCCGCTCCCCGAAGGACACCGAGGCTTTTCTCACGGCGCGGCTTCGGCACCTCCACCACGAGGTCTTCTGCTGCCTGTTTCTTGACAACCGCCACCGGGTCCTCTGTTTCGAGGAGATGTTCCGCGGCACGATCGACGGCACCAGCGTCTACCCGCGCGAGGTCGTCAAGGAGGCGCTCCGCGTCAATGCCGCCGCGGTCATCGTGGCGCACAATCACCCTTCGGGTGTAGCCGAGCCGAGCGACGCCGACGAACGCATTACCGGACGCCTCAAGGCTGCCCTGGGACTCGTGGACATCCGCCTGCTCGATCACCTCGTGGTGGGCCATGGACGGGTGACCTCGCTGGCGAGCCGCGGGCTGGTCTGATCGGCAGACAGCAGCCCGGTAGCGAAGAACGCTGCGCCCGCAAACGTCGGCTTAGCCCCCCCGCGCCGGACTGTCGGCGGCAACATCGAACTGCTCGAAAAAGTCCGGATCGAAGACGCCGGCGGAGACGATCTCGGAGAGCGGAATCACCTTTCCGAGGTTGGCGGGGCCAAGCGCGGGCTGGCCGTCCTGTTCAGCTCGCGTGACGGCGTCGGCGTAGAAAGTCGTCAAGCTAAGACGCCGGGTATCGGTCTCTCTGTGCCCGGAAGCCGTCGGCACAATCGTGACATAGCCGTCCGAGCGGCCGGATATCGGCACTTCACCGTCGACGTAGCCTATGTATACCTTGCCGCTCTTCAGCGTCACCATGATTTGCTGGAATGTCGTACCGGCGTGATAGAACAGTGACTCCATGCCGTCCAGCGTTCTGTTGGTAAACAGCCTGCGAATCGCAGCACGGTAAGGGAAGAGCCAGTTGCAGGGCAGAACGGCGACGATGCCCAGCACCATGGCAACAAACGCCACTCCCGCAAAGTCGATCGGTATCGACTGCTCCCACAGATCAGCAATCGTGTGCCGGTGTTTGCGGATCACCAGCAGGACAACAACCAAAGCAAGGAGGACCGAACCCAAACGGAAAGACAAGGCGTAGGCGCGCAAATCCGCATACGTATTGATCAGCATGACACCCCAGACCGAGAGCAACAGTGAGGCCAGCACGGCAGCCAGTGATGGAAGCAGCGCCGCCACGGGCGGGTACTGGAAGATGTAAACAGCCACGGCAAGGGACAGCAGGGCCGAGGCGATCAGCCACAGGGAATACAGCGCCTGATTGACTCTTCGAGTGTTTTCGCGTTTCGCAAATTCACCCTCGCTCTCGGTTTCGTTCCTGTCGACAGGCTGACTCAGCGCCTGCCGATGCCCGTACGACCCGAAGACCAGCAGCGCGAGCGCGGCGAACACCACGGACGGGATGGTGACATTCACGAGCCGGGCCTCGTCGGGCAGACCCATCCACTGAATCACGCCGAAGGCGAGCAGCCCAAAAAACACACCGGCGAACGCCGAGCTGAATATCAGCTTGTGTCCGCTGTAGGACGCACAGCGATACGCCGTGCCGTTGAAGCGGGTGACAAAAAAATACCCGCCGAGTAGCGGGAGTATGAGTTGGTCGAAAGGCATGGACGCCTTGCGCGGCTTATTTTGCGGGTTTGAGTGCCTGCATTTTACGCGCTTCCGATTTGAAGAGCTCGGACTTCACGGCTTTCGACCAGTCGACCACAACGGCGCCGGACTTCTTGACGTCCACAATCCCCTTGGAACGCACTAGCTCCGCTCGTTCTCTGGCATGTTTGGTCATTCTGGGCTCCCGGCGATAGGTCGACAATAAGTCAAGCAAATCTGATACTTACGGTGCGATTATAGCGCAATTTGCCCGCCGCTGCATATCGGCGGATGCCTTCAAAATGGGGGAAACACCGCTGTTTTACAAGTCAGTCTGCTTCGCGGCGGGGACGTAAGTACAAAGTATCCGTTCCGTGGTCGCCGCGCGCTATCGAGGCGGCGTAAAATCGAGCTCGGGACAGCTCGCCCGCACGCGGGAAGCCGGCCCGACAGAATCCTTGTAAAGCCCGGTCCACGCTGGTATAAAGTGCGACTCTTTGCCCGCAGCTCGCGGGCAGTCTTTAATAGAATCAGAGACTTACCGTCATGTCCAAGGTTTGCCAGGTGACTGGGAAGCGCCCGCAGAGCGGCAACAACGTTTCTCA
>JANQPG010000043.1 GCA_028289545.1 Woeseiaceae bacterium | reverse complement strand
TGGTGAAAGACGTGCCGAAGGTGCTGGGATTCATCGGTGGAACCAGCGACCGGCCGGCACCCATAACGGAGAAGGAAGCGAACCATATCCTGCAGCGCGTGCAAGAGGGCGTGGACAAGCCGCGCCCGAAAGTGCTGTTCGAGCCAGGCGAGGTCGTGCGTGTCACCGACGGGCCCTTCAACGACTTCTCGGGCGTGGTCGAAAAGGTCAACTACGAGAAGAGCCGGCTGCAGGTGGCGGTGCAGATTCTCGGCCGGTCAACGCCGGTTGAACTCGATTTCGGGCAGGTCGAGAAGGGTTAGCAAGTCTTGGCATCGTGGCCGCGGCTAAAGCCGCTCCTACGATGCCTGTGAAAAACCGAGTCATCGTAGGAGCGCCTTCAGGCGCGACAGCGATGCCCAAAAACGGACGAGGAGCCTGAATAAGGCGTTTGAACTCGAGGAGACAACAACATGGCCAAGAAAGTCGCTGGCTACATCAAGCTGCAGGTGCCTGCAGGCCAGGCGAACCCGAGTCCGCCGGTCGGTCCGGCGTTGGGTCAGCATGGCGTCAACATCATGGAGTTCTGCAAGGCGTTCAACGCCGAGACGCAGAACGTCGAAAATGGCTTGCCGATCCCGGTCATCATCACGGTGTACAGCGATCGCAGTTTCACATTCATCACCAAGACGCCGCCCGCGGCAGTGTTGCTGCGCAAGGCCGCTGGCATCCCGAAGGGATCCGGCGTACCGAACATCGACAAGGTCGGCAAAGTCAATCGGGCACAGCTCGAGGAGATTGCCACCACGAAGATGCCGGACCTTACCGCCGCTGACATGGACGCGGCAGTTCGAACGATTGCCGGCACCGCCCGCAGCATGGGCATCGAAGTAGAAGGTGTGAACTGATGGCTCGCGCAACCAAGCGCCGCAAGGCGGCGAACGAAAAGCTGGATCGGACCCAGAACTACTCTATCGACGATGCTCTGGGGCTGGTCAAAGAGCTGGCGTCGGCCAAGTTCCCCGAGAGCATCGACGTGTCGGTGAATCTCGGCGTTGATCCGCGTAAGTCGGATCAGGTCGTACGTGGATCGACGGTGTTGCCGAATGGCACGGGCAAGACGGTCCGTGTCGCGGTGTTCGCGCAAGGAGAGAACGCTGACAAAGCGAACGCGGCCGGCGCGGATATCGTCGGCTTCGAAGACCTTGCGGAGAGCGTCAAAGGCGGCGAGATGAATTTCGACGTCGTCATCGCAACGCCGGACGCAATGCGTGTTGTCGGCCAGCTGGGTCAGATCCTCGGACCGCGCGGCCTGATGCCGAATCCGAAGGTGGGTACCGTCACGGCGGACGTCGAGACGGCCGTGAAGAACGCGAAGGCTGGTCAGGTGCGCTATCGCACCGACAAAGCCGGAATCATCCATTGCCCGATCGGCCGCGTGGACTTCGAGGTCCCGGCGCTGAAAGAGAATCTTGCCGCGCTGATTACCGACCTCAAGAAGGCCAAGCCGGCAGCCGCAAAGGGACAGTATTTAAAGAAGCTGACAGTGTCCTCGACCATGGGTCCAGGCGTGTCGGTAGATCAGGCGACGGTAGACGTTTGATCTGAAAAGCATTCTCGGTGCCGGGCTGATTCGGCGCCGTGGATAGGCCGGCTTAGGCCGGTCGTCATCGAAGACCGTAGGTGACGGGTTTCAACGCTCGTCTTAATTGAGTGTTCTGCCTACGCAGATGGTGTTACCTGAGTCAGGAGTTAGAGGCTCCTGGCGACGGTCGCTATCTCGATGTTGGGAGGGCGGGAAACCGCCCATGTTGTGACCGCTAGCCAGGAGAACTGCATGGCGCTGAGACTCGAAGACAAA
>JANQPG010000023.1 GCA_028289545.1 Woeseiaceae bacterium | reverse complement strand
TTATATCCTTTGTTCTGGTATAGTATCCGCTGCAGGCGTCCAGCCGGCAACAAAAATCCGAAAATTCATGGGGGAATTTGGATGAGACACAGTCTAAAGGTCGTGGCAGTCGCGGTCATGGCAACGGCAGGCATGTTCGAAGTTCAGCCTGCGCTTGCTCAGGACGGGGCCTCTGCTCTCGAAGAAATCATCATTACCGCGCGCCGCCGCGAGGAGTCACTGCAGGATACTCCCGTGTCGGTATCGGCGTTCGGCGTCGACGACATCGTCAAACGCGGTGTACGTTCCGTCGATGATATTGCACGCTTCTCACCGGGCCTGAGCCTCGCGAAAGCGTTTGGTCGCTCCACGGACCGGCCCGTCATTCGCGGTCAGGGCAACGTATTGGCCGGCGTTCAGTTCGGCGTCGAATCGGGAGCCGCTTATTTCGTCGACGGCGTGTACTACCCGGGCGACCTGTCGTCACTCGACCTGAGCAGCTTGCAGCGTGTCGAAGTCATCCGCGGGCCGCAGGCCGCGCTGTACGGTCGCAACACGTATTCCGGTGCGATCAACTTCGTGACCGCAAGCCCCGGTGAAGAGTTCGGGGTGAAGGCCCGAGTCCGCTACGGGCAGGATGCGGACCAGGAAGCCGTTGTCACCGTAGGCGGACCGCTTACGGAAGCAGTGTCAGCGAGTCTTACGGGGCGCTATTACAGCTTCGACGGTGAATGGGACAACCTTACGACGGGACGTACGGTCGGTGACGAAGAGACCACGTCGGTGTTTGGCCGGCTCGATTTTGCGCCGAACGACAAGCTGTCGCTAAGTGCGCGACTCAACTACCAGGAAGACCGTGACGGGACACGCGCTTTCTTCCTGCAGCCCGCGGAGTCCAATAACTGCTTTCCGGGTACTCGCTCAAACGCGACCTGGCTGTGGACCGGAAGCAGCAACAACAACCAGTACTACTGCGGCGAAATCAACGCGCCCGGAGATACCGTCCAGCTCAACGACGGTCCCGTCGTAAACACGGTTCTCGTTCCGGGTATTCCGAACACGCCGCTTCTGGGCTGGCAGTTCCCACCGATCGGCGTCGATATTCCGGCCGGCGGCGACCCCTACAACACCAACACCGGCGTTGCGTTCTCCGGCGTTGAGCGAGATGTCACTCTGTTCACGTTGCAGGGTGAGTACGAGTTCGACAACGGTTACACGCTGATCGGCTCGGTGGCGAACCGCAACGAAGACCGCAAGACGGGCTCCGATTCGGACCACACGTCCGTCAACGTGCTTCCGGCCCCGGGCGCCGAGTGTGCGTTCTGCGCCTCGGGTCAGGCCGAGGACGACGACTACTCGGTTGAGATCAAGCTCAGGTCCCCCATCGACCGCCGTTTTCGCTGGTTGCTCGGTGCGTTCTACTACGATCAGGAGCAGTCGATCGCCGATATCACCTTCTCCGGTATCGACCCCGTCGACGAAGAGGCCACCGTTGAAAACATGGCCGTGTTCGGTTCGATTGAGTACGACTTCACCGACAGGCTTTCCGCAACACTCGAGGTTCGCTGGTTCGACGAAGAGAAGGGCTTGACCGAAGACGTGGATACGAGCACGCCTACGTCGTTCACGAACTCCTTCGACGAGATTGCACCTCGGCTCTCGGTCAACTACCGGCCGAACGACGACACCCTCGTGTACGGTATTTACGCCAAAGGTTTCAAGCCCGGTGGCGTAATCGGCTCAGCCGGAGCGGTGCTGATACCGCCGACCACAACCTACGAGCAGGAAGAGTCGGACACGTTCGAACTGGGTATCAAGCGCACGGCGTTTGACGGACGGGTGACGATCAACGCGGCGGCATTCTTCATCGACGCGACTGATATCCAGCTGACGACGCCGCTGTCTTCGACGGCGAGCGCCACACTGACCTCGGTTGTCACCAACCAGGGTGGCGGCGAGACGTTTGGCATCGAGCTGGAAGCTCGCTGGGCCGTCAGCGACAACCTGCTGCTGGGCGCAACCTACGCGCTTGCGGACACGGAGTTCACCGAAGGCTGTGACGACTTCCAGTGGACCTTGACCTCCGGCGGCGGCGTGCTTCAGGATGCAACCGCCTGTACGGGTAACGACGTGAACGGTTCCGGTAACGGCTCCATAGTCGGCAACCAGTTCCCGCTCAGTTCCGAAAACCAGTTCAGTGCATTCGCTGATTTCCGGACGGAGAGCTTCGGCAACTCCGACTTTTTCGCCAACCTGTCGTACTCCTGGGAAGACGAAAAACCCGTTCAGGTTCACAACCTGGCGTGGGTTCCCGCCGCGACGATTGTCGATCTGCGTCTGGGGTGGCAGACGGATAACTGGGAGATTGCGTTCTACGGTCGTAACCTGACGGACGAAGATGCACCCAACATGGTGACGCGCTGGCTTCAGGATCCGCTGCTGATCACCAACGTGGGCGGGTTCTTCTCCTCGGGGCGGAGCGAGACCAACGCCGGCGCGCCGGCCGACGCTTGCAGCACGTTCCCGCCGCGGCCCTGCTCGACGAGTTTCCCGCGCGCGTTCTTCGGCGACCTGCGTCGCGGCCGTAACTTCGGTGTCGAGGCGACGTTCCGCTTCGGCGCGAACTGAAGCGCGGACATCAAGCGATACAAAAAAAGCCCCCGTTATGCGGGGGCTTTTTTTTTGCGTTGCGGTTCTGCGTTTTACCTGAGCCTAGCTGCCGGCGCCTTCCGCCATGGCTTCGATCGGCACCGTCGCGCCCCGATTGACATACAGCGCTTTCTGCCTGAGGAAACGGCTCAGTCCCATTGGCCCCATGCGCGACGCGCCCATCCCTGAACGCCGGTAGGCGTTTTTCTCCGCCTCGAAGATCATAGTCGTCATGCCGGCGTCGTTGACGCTGACGCCGCCGGCCTTGAGCTGTCTGGCGACGCGTAGCGCAGCTTCTTCGCTGGGCCCGAATACTGCGCCGGACAAGCCGAAGATCGTGTCGTTGGCGAGTTCGACGGCTTCAGCCTCATTGCCGAAGGGCATGACCGGCATGACGGGGCCGAAGGTTTCCTCGGTCATGATCTGCATGTCGTGGCTCACGTCAGTCAGCACGGTCGGAGCAACCCAGAAACCGCCGTCTTTTTCCTCTACGGCTCCGCCCGTTCGAATCTTTGCGCCTTTGTCCACAGCGTCCTTCAGATGCGCGGCAATGATCTCGGCCTGTTTCGCAAAGATCAGCGGCCCGACGATGCCTTGTGCCGGGTCGGGATAACTGAGCGGTGTTGCGTCTGCTTTTGCAACAAGTTTGTCGACGAATGCATCGTGATCGTTTGCATGCACATAAATGCGCTCGAGCGACTGGCAGGCCTGACCCGTTGCGGACACCGACGCCCGTAGGATAGCGGTCGAGGCGCGCTCAAGGTCGCTGCCCTCCAGGACAATCGCAGGGTCCTTGCCGCCGAGTTCGAGAAACGCCGGGATAAAAGCTTCGGCGCAGGCGGCCGCCACTTTCCTGCCCGTTGCGACGCTGCCGGTGAAGGCAATGACGTCGACGTTGCCAATGAGCGCGGCGCCGCTGCGGCCGTCGCCAGTGATGAAGCGGAGAACCCCGGCAAGCTCAGGCACCTGATCGATAGCGCGGCCGATGGGTTCCGCAAAACGCGGCGTGACCTCGCTGGGTTTTACGATGACGCTGCAGCCCGCGAGCAGGGCCGGCACGGCATCGATAAACGACAACAGCAGCGGAAAATTCCACGGGCTAATGACGCCGAGCACAGGGTAGGGGTCGAGTTGTTCCCGGAGTTCGACCTGCGGCATAGCTATCGAGGCCCTGCTGGACTCCTCCAGCAATCCCGGAGCCAGGGCGCACCAGCGATCGATGCTGCCAATGAGCCCCTTGAGTTCTCCCGCGGCGAGCGTACCGCGGCCCGTATCGGCGCTTAGCGCGGTGACTATGGCCTGTTCTTCGGCCGCCAGTGCAGACTGGAAGCGCTTCAATACGTCGATACGCCCTTTGACGCCCAGCGCCAGCCAGTCCGGCTGAGCGCTTCGGTGGCTTTCTGCAAGCGCCGCGATCTCGCGCTCGTCGGTTACAGGGATTTCGTAGTCGGATTCGCCGGTACGCGGGTTGCGAATCTTGAGCCTCTCAGTCATTGCGCTCACATTGCTCCAGAAAATTCAGGATCTCCCGAGCAGCCTGCTCAGGGTATGCATTAAGGAAACCATGGCCCCAATCGGGATAATCCGTGCGGCGGCCGTTCTTTAGCACGGCATCGGCACGCTTCGACGCGGCGTAGCAGTCGTCCGCGGGGTTCATGACGAATACAGGCTGCTCGATGTCGGCAAGATCCCGCCGATACTCGGGCACATGAGCGAATGCGGCGCGATGTCCCCACTCGTAGTCGTCACCGGCCCGCAGGTTTTCGGCAAACGAATCCGCCGCCATCTCGAGGGTCATGCCAGGTCCGCGGTGCTCGAGTATACGTTGCCACATGATATCGAAACGCCGGCCTTCCTCGTCGATCGGAATGGGCTCAAAAAAGGCGGTTAGCGGTTCGAGCTCCTGGTGGGTAAAAAGCGGCGCCGAAATGCTGACGATACTCATTACGTCGTCGGAACGCTGCCTCGCGGCCTCGACGGCCACCATCGAGCCCGTGTGGCAGCCGAGCATGTGCACGGGGCCCTTGCACAGCGCATCCACACAGTGCCAGACGGATCGGGCGAAGTCGGCAATCGTCACTTCCGGCTCGGCCGGCGGTTTGTCGGATTCGCCGTGTCCGGGATAGTCGGGGGCAATGACGACCCGTTCGGTCGCAAGCCACGGCAGCACGTCGTCATAGGATCGGCCGGACTTGGGGCTCATGTGCAGGCAGATCAGCGGCGGTTTCACCGGTGCATTCGGCGCCGCGATGCGGTAGTGAATCTGGCCGTACTCGCCGTCGGCGAAGCCGCGCCGTGTGCGAATGGATTCGCTCATCCTAGGGATCCGCTAACAACTCGTTGAGCTCCAGAACGAATCCGTCCGGGTCTGTCAGCGAACTCACGATTACCGGGATTGTGCCTTCACCGTCATACGACGGGTACTCGACGCGGGTCGGCTCGTACAGCACGCGGACGCCTACTACGTTGCGCGCCTTTTCGAAGGTCTTCTCGACATCTTTTGCGTTGAACAGCAGTACCGAACTTCCGGTGCTGAACGGCGTGGCGCCCTGGTGGGGTGGCCGTGAGACCGGTTTGGTGTACTGCAGAAGGCCCAGAACACCGATGTAGTCGTCGTTCGCTCTCAGGAAAACGAGCCGCCGTGCGCGCTCTGCCTCTTCGTCGGTCTCCGCGTCTCGCGGGTTTCGAATCATCTGGTCATAAATGACCCGCATGCCGAGGGCGTCGCGATAGAAGCTCAATGATGTATCGATGTCGTTGACGACCAGCGTCGTGCGCCGAAAGTCGATGCCTACCCGGTCTTCGGCTGCCACTGGTTCGGCGTAAGCCGGCGCTGCAGCGAACATCAGCAAGGTAACGAATACGGTGAAAACGGCGAATATCCTGCCCATGACTGTCTCCCTTTGGCCCCCGGATACGCCGCTTTTGCTGGCTGCGTATCCCTTAAAGGGTATTTTGATATATCATTAGGGCAATACTATCGAATTTTAGCCGGATTGGGGGAGTTTTTATGGCGAAGAACGCGCCCACGGTGCCGCGTATCGACGGCCCCGTTTTTCTTGTGCTGGCCTATGACGGACCCGGCAGCGCCGCCGTCCGCGATGAAGAACTCGAAGCGCATCTCGACTACGTTGAGCACAATCACGAGCGTTACCTTGTGTGCGGCCCGTTGAGAAATCCGGGGGAAGAACCGCTCATCGGCAGTTTTTTTCTGGTCCAGGCCGACACGGCGGAGGATGCCGAGGCGCTGGTGGCTGGCGATCCTTATGTGCGAAGCGGCATGTACGCGGACATTCGCGTGCATGAAGCGACCGCCGCCGGCGGCCGTTTCATGGGGGGCGTGATCTGGGAGTCCGCCGAAGCCATCCGCGCGGCGGCGTCCTGATCGAGGGAGCGGGCGCAAAACACTAAGAACCGGGGAGAAGTTCAATGAGCACGTATCTGTTCCTGAAATGGGCGCATATCATTGCAATGGCGTACTGGCTGGGCGGCGAGTGGGGTGTCTTCAATGCGTCGCGGCCGATTACCAACGCCAAGCTGAGCCTGGAAGAGCGACATCGGCACATGGAGACCGCCTACCGCATCGACATATTGCCGCGCACGGGCATCATCCTGCTCCTGCCGCTGGGTTTGCACATGGGCGCGATCGGCAACTATCACCCGTTGGACGGCGCCTGGATCGTCGGCATGTGGGTGTTCGTGGCCGGCTGGCTGACGATTACTTATTCCGCGTTCTTCAAGCGCGGCACCGATCTTGGACTGACGCTGACGAAGGCCGACGAAGCCATTCGTTACGTCATCATTCCGCTGTTG
Source organism: Woeseiaceae bacterium (assembly GCA_028289545.1). Lineage (GTDB taxonomy): Bacteria > Pseudomonadota > Gammaproteobacteria > Steroidobacterales > Woeseiaceae > UBA1847. Next base: position 89,063 of record JANQPG010000023.1, on the reverse strand, counting down.
ATCATCTTCGGCGTCTACTCGCTGGTTAAGGGCTGGCCGTTTACTCAGGACTGGTATGCCATCAAGGCGGCGCTGTACGGCGTGGCGCTGATCATCGGTCTTCTGCTGCGTTTCATCATGCGCGACTGGGTGATCCAGTTCCGCAAACTCGCGGCGGGTCCTGATGCCGAGGCCGAAGCACGGCTCGACAAAAGGCTGGCTTACGGCCGCGGTCTCGCGTACATATACTGGATCGTCATTGGCGCTGTTGCCTACTTTGGCGTATTCAAGAATGCGGCGATGATGTGACGTAGCCGATCCACCGGCGGCCGAACGCAGCGTCTCACAACAACATTTAAGGCATAGCTTATGGCATCCCAGTACGCCGAGTTTCGTTTCGGCTGGCCCACGGTTGTGGCGGCCGCCATCGGTATCGGACTCGGCATGTCGCCGCTGCCGTTTTATACGATCGGAGTCTTCCGAGCACCGTACACACAGGAGTTTGGTTGGACGACCGCGGAGATAATGTTCTGCTTCCCGATCTTCACGTTTGCGGCGCTGTTCATGAGCCCGCTCATCGGGCAGCTGAGCGATCGCTACGGCGCACGCCGCGTCGCGCTGACATCGCTGGTGCTGTTTTCGCTGACGATGGCGTCGTTCTCACTGATGAACGGCAGCCTGTTGCTCTATTACTTCACGTGGTTTCTGCTGGCTGTCACCGGAGCAGGAACGCTGCCGATTACCTGGACGCGTGCCGTCAATAGTTGGTTCTTCAAGAAGCGCGGGCTCGCCCTGGGTTTTGCGCTGATCGGTACCGGACTGTTCGGGGTGTTCGCCAAGCAGTATGCCTTCTGGCTGATCGAACTCGTCGGCTGGCGTATGGCCTACGTTGGCGTCGGCGCGCTGCCGCTCATGATTGCTTTTCCGATCGCGTTTTTCCTGTTCCGCGACGCGGCCGATCCCAAGGTTGCCGACAAAGTGGCGCGCATGGTTCGCGAGGACGTCAAGCCGAAAGTGCGCTACGGAGGCCTGTCGCTGGGGCAGGCGGTACGGGACTGGCGTTTCTGGCTTCTGGCCTATGCGTTCGTGCCGATCTCGTTTGCCGTCGGCGGGCCGATTCCGAACATGGAAACGATCATGGGTAGCAAAGGGTTTACGGCGGACCAGGCCGTCAACCTTGCGAGCTTGATCGGTTTCGCCGTTATTGTCGGCCGAGTGGCGGGCGGCTACATCATCGATCATTTCTGGGCGCCGGCCGTGGCCGCCACGATCCTGTCTCTGCCCGCCGTCGCAACCTTCATGCTGGCACAGGCCGAGTATTCGTTCCTGTTTGCGGCCGTAGCGATCTTTATTCTGGGTATGGCCGCCGGCGTCGAATACGACCTGATGGCGTACCTGACGTCGCGGTACTTCGGAATCCTGCACTACGCCGCAATCTACGGGGCGCTATACGGTTTCTTTGCGCTCGGCGCAGGCTTGGGACCGGCCGTGTTCGGCTGGTCTTTCGATGTCACAGGCAGCTACGACAAAATTCTTCTGATTTCGTCGGGGCTATTTCTTGCGGGCTCGTTACCGTTGCTGTTGCTCGGCAAATACCGGGATTACGAAGAGCCCATAGAGCCGGCGGTGGAAGCGGCGGACAAGGGCGCCTGAGTAAGCTGCGGGCCTACGTTTCTACGAGTTCAATCAGCGTACCGTCGAGCGCCCGTAGCGTGCCGGCGCGCTTGCCGTCGTAAACGGCGGAGTCGTGTATAGCCGGCTCGCTGATCCAAAGTCCCGAGTTCTTCTCGACGATGGCGTCGAAGTCCGGGTGTACAAACGTGCCGATAGCCACACCCTGGGGTAGTTCCCCGTCGTAGTGCGGGCGTGTCGTTGCCTGCGGCGGCATCTGGTCGAGTTCGAGGAATACGTCTTTGCCGTGCACCATCGTCGAAATCGCGTGCAGTTCGTCGAGCGGCGTGCCAAATGCATTGGCGAGCATCGTGTACACAATCTCCATGCGCTCGCGGCCTATCGCAAAATCCGCGTGCTGCTCGAGCCATTCGAGCGAGGCGGCCATGTCGGAGCAGGCCATGACAAGGATAAACAGCCGGTCGATCATGGCGTCGGCGCGCGGCAGGTCGAACGCAGGCAGGTCTTCGCGGATCTGCGTGAAGTACACAATTTCCTGGTCCGGGCCTTTGACTTGCATCGGATAGATGGCCGGCAGACCGTCGATCTCGCGGGGCGGCCCGATGATCTCGAAGGGAGATTGGAACATGCGCTCGTTGACTTTGAGCACGTCCTGTACACAAACCTCGATGGCGGCCCAGCCGAACGTTCTGAGCGCCTGGTAGTCCGGGTGGATGCGATTTTCCACAAAGCGAATAAAGATGTCGTGGCCGGAAGCGGGGCGGATGACGGCGTAGGGTCGTCCCGCTGCGGCCGGTGACCCCCAACTTGCGGCGAGCGCCGGATCGAGTTCGCCACGCTCTTCCAGGCTGTAGTCGAGCCATTCGCAGTAGGTGTCCACCGAGCGGTTCAAGTCGGCCACGGAAAGCGTGGCGGCGCGCATCAGTTTCAAAGACGTTCTCCCCGGATTGCGCGCGCAGCGCGCGTCGCTTTGAATAAATCGCTTAACCTGAAAATGACTTAATGTTAGGCTTTTATGTCATTATGGGCAAGCGCGCCCGTGATGCAAACGTCATTGCAGGTAAGCGCGCCGTTCCGGCGCGGCTATTCGGGGCCGATAGGGGGGACGATATGCAAGAGCTGACGCGTCGCCGATTTCTCAAGGGGGCGGGTGGGCTTGCACTCGCAGGGTCCGCCGCCGGCGTCTTAGCGTCGCAGCCGCGCGTTGTCGTCGTGGGCGCCGGGCTCGCCGGGCTGGCCGCTGCGCATGACCTCGTCGAGGCCGGTTTCGATGTACAGCTCGCTGAGCAGTCCAGACGCGCCGGCGGACGTATCAAGACGCTGCGCGACGTCTTTGACGATGGCGCCTGGGTGGATGTCGGCGGCCAGACGAGCGGGCCGGGTTACGCCAACTTCTTCTATTTCTCCACGCTGTTCGAACTCGAGTTTGAACCGCAGTCGGTATTTCGAGGCCGCCCGGAGGTCATACTCGATCTCGAGGGCAAACGATACAAGGCGAGCGAGCTGCGCGAGCATCCCGATCGCTGGCCGCTGGCGCTGACCAGCGACGAGCGACCGCTTGCTCCGATGCGGTTGTTGAGTCACTACCTCAGGCCGATTGCCGAGCAAATCGGCAGCGTCGAACGCGTACTTCTGCCTGAGTTTGCTCACTACGACGAGATGTCGCTCGGGCGTTTGCTCGAGAGTCTCGGCGCGAGCGAGCCCGCACTAAAGCTGATCGAGCATACCCTCAACTACAACAGCCTCGATACCGTCTCCGCTCTGAGCGCTCTTCGCGATGCGGTGAGAGCGCTGTTCGCCTCTGGCGGGCAGGCGCTTAATCTCAAGAACGGCAACCAGACGCTGACCGATGCGTTTGCCGCGCGGCTCGGGGACCGCGTGCGCTATCGCTGTGCGCTACAGGCGGTCGAACAGGACCGCAATAGCGTTACGTTACAATTCGAAACACAAGCGGGCCGGGAAGTGTGGGAGGCTGATTCAGTTGTGTTGGCTATGCCGTTCACGGCGCTCAGGAAAGTGCGCTTTGCGCCTGAGCTGCCTGCGGCTCGTCAGCAGATTGTCGACGAGTTACCGTACACGCAGGTTGTGCAGACGTACCTGCAGTTGTCGCGCCGCTTCTGGTCGAACGAGGACAATGTGCTGGCTGTATATTCAGACGGTCCCCTCGAGCGGCTGTTTAATGCATCATCGAGGATGTCGGGCGAGCGGGGTTTGCTCGTCAACTGGATAAACGGCGCGGGCACGGCAGCCATGCAGAAACTCGACGCGGAGGAGCGCGTCGAGTTTGCCGTCAGGGAACTCGAGAAGATCTGGCCCGAGAGCCGGAAGCTCGTGGAAAAAACGTACAGCAACGATTGGGGGAAATCCTACGCCGAAGGCGCTTACGCGCACTACGCCCCGGGGCAAATGACGCGCTATGCCGCGGACATACCCAAACCGATAGGGCGACTTCATTTCGCGGGCGAACACACCGAACTGGTTGCGCCCGGCATGGAGGGTGCGTTGACCTCCGGCCGTCGTGCCGCTCGAGAGATTATTCAAAGCGTCACGACCGCCTGAACGTCGATCAGTGGGTAAACGCCTACCGCGGCAGGATTGTGAGTATGAATCATGAATAAGAGCACGCAAGAGAACGTCACTATGAAGAACAAGAGTCGAATACTGCTGCTGGCTTCGGCAGCCACTTTGCTGCCTTTCGCAAACGCCGGCGCACAGGACAGCGGAGCAGGGGCCATCGAAGAGGTCGTCGTCACGGCGCGTAAACGCGACGAGAGCCTGCAGGATGTGCCGATCGCGATTACGGCTTTCACGGAAGCCATGATCGATCAGGCCGGCATCGAACGTCCCTCGGACTTCATTTCGATGATCCCGAACGTCACGATCGTCGACACGGCCAACGTAGGCGATACGCAGGTCAGCATCCGCGGCATCGTGTCGACGCGCGACGCCGAATCAACCTTCGCGTACGTTGTCGACGGCGTGCTGAGCACGAACCCGAACAGCTTCAACGAAGAGCTGGTCGACGTGCAGCAGATCGAGGTCCTCAAAGGCCCGCAGGGCGCACTGTACGGCCGTAACGCCGTTGCCGGTGCAATACTCGTGACGACCAAGGAGCCGACCGAGGAACTGACGGGTGAGATCAAAGTGGGCGCCGGCAACATCGGGCAGCAGCGTATTGCCGCCCGTGTCAGCGGCGGAAACGAGACCGTGCGTGCCAGCCTCTCCGGAAGCTACCGCGAGCAGGACGGGCATTTCACCAATCTGCTGACCGGTGCCGATGATGCCGTCGATTATCTCGAAGACCAGACCATTCGCGGTCGGGTCATTGTCACTCCGAATGACAACCTGAAGCTCGACATTCGGGCCGGTATGTCCCGGGTCGATGGCGGCGCCATCAACTTCAACGCCGGATTTGCCATTCCGGCGTTCGAAGGAGCGTTCGGCAGCCCCAATTTCGACGCCGACGTCAACGACGTGCCGTTCCGCTATGCGTTCAACGTACCGGGCGAGAACGAGCAGGAGACCGAAGACTTTGCGATCAAAGCCGACTTCGGCTGGGGCGACGTCGACGTGACGGCGCTCGTGTCTTACAACAATCTCGAGGAGTATCTGCTCTCCGACGGCACCAGCGCGACGTTCTACGGCTACGAACTGACGCCGGCCTGCCAGGCGGATCGTGCCACGCTCAACAACTTCCCGACAGGCCTGGGCGGCGCCGGCCGCGACGATCTGTTCGGCGGTTTCTTCGATCCGTTTGGCGTTTTCCCGCCGGGCACGGAGTTCCAGGGCGTTTACGGTCCCTACACGCCGACGTCCTGCGACGGCTACCAGTATCAGGAGCGTAACCAGGAGGACATCGGTGGGGAAATCCGTTTCACGTCGCCGCAGGATCAATCGTTGCGATGGATCGCGGGTCTGTACGCCGCGCAGATCGAGCGTCAGGTGGTCGTGGCCTACGGCGCGGACACCGGCCAGGGTTTCCTGCGCCAGCCCTACGTGGATCCCACCGGCCCGAACCCCACCGACCTTCTATTCGACGATACCTTCGATACGGACGTCATTGCGCTGTTCGGTGAACTGGCCTACGACGTCTCGGATACCGTGGAACTGTCGCTCGCGCTGCGCTGGGACCAGGAAGACCGCTCGGTGTCGAACAACGTGCCCAACGTCACGGCCTCCGGTCTCAACGTCAATACGATTCTGAATGGTCAGGTGGGCCCGATCAATCCGGGCTTTACGGCCAACCCAGGCGGCATACCCGATCGTTCGAGGACCTTCGATCAACTGCAGCCGAAACTCACGGCGCGTTGGGCGGCAGCTGACAACGTGACGGCGTATGCCAGCTGGGGTATTGGTTTCCGCTCGGGCGGCTTCAACAACCTCGGCAGCTCGGCGCTTCTGAACTTCTGGTTCAACGCGGGCAACGGTGGTCCGGGTGAAGCCGTGGACGCTCAGCTCGTCATCAACGACGAATACGAAAAAGAGGTCTCGAACGCCTTCGAGCTGGGGGTCAAGACAACCTGGCTCGACAACCGTCTTACCCTCAACGCCGCCGTGTTCAACACCGAGGTCGAGGACAACCAGTTCTTCGAGTTTTTTGCCGGGCCGTTCGGCATTCTTCGTGTAGTGACCACGATCGACGAAATGTACATTCGCGGCATCGAGGCTGATTTCAACTGGCAGGCGACCGACGTGTTCTCGCTGTACGGTGGTTTTGGCTTCCTGGACTCGGAGATCGAAGAAAACGTCAACCGGCCGCTGTCGGTCGGCAACGACGCGCCGCAGGCGCCGAGCGAGACGTTCAACCTCGGTGCGCAGTTCGACGTGCCGCTCAATGCGTCGATCAGCCTGTTCGCACGCGCGGATGTGCAGCATATCGGGGACACCTGGTTCCACACCTTGCAGGGTGAGGAAACCCCCACGATCTGGGATGCGTTCGGTCTGATTCCCGACCCGGCCAGCCAGAACTTCTCGCAGTCGAAGCGCGATGCGTACAGCACGGTCAACATGCGTATTGGTCTCGAAGGCGAGCGCTGGTCGCTGACGGCCTGGGGCCGTAACATCACCGACAAGGATTACCTCGAGGAAGTCATTCCTGCGCCGGAGTTTGGCGGCTCTTTCCTGCACGAAGCAGGGCTCGCCACCTACGGCCTGGATTTCAAGTACTCGTTCTGATTTAGATCCGAAGGACCGGCGCGCCATCCGGCGCGCCGGTTTTGTTCTAAACTGCATCAACGAACGGCCACGGGCCTCTGCGTATGAGCGACGACCTCAAAGAGAATTATCGCGGCGCGTTCGACGGTCGACTCGGTTTTGGTGCGTCGCCCGCATTGATACTGATCGATTTTGTCGAGGCGTACTTCGATCGAGAGTGTGCGCTGTATGCCGGCGTGGACGATGCGCTGGCTTCCGCTCTCAGAGTGCGCGCGGCAGCACGCCAATCGGGTATACCCGTGTTTTACACCAACGTTGTGTACCATCCCGGCGGTGCCGACGGCGGGGTGTTTTTTCGCAAGGTGCCCGCGCTCGAGGTGTTGGTCGCCGGAAATCCCATGGGAGCCTGGGCAGAAGGTCTGGAACCTGCGGCGGAAGAGTTTGTCATTTCCAAACAGTATCCGAGCGCGTTTTTCGGCACGAGCCTGGCGGCCAGCCTGACGGCAAACGGTATCGACACGCTTATCATTACCGGACTGACAACCAGCGGCTGCGTGCGCGCAACCTGTGTGGACACGGTTTCGAGCGGTTTCATTCCGATTGTGGTCGCCGACGCCTGCGGCGACCGGCATGAAGGCCCGCACGAGGCCAACTTGTTCGATATGAACGCCAAATACGCAGACGTCGTGAGCGAAGCCGACGTTATCCAGTACCTGGAGGCGATGCACGCATGAGCGAAAGGAGTATTCAGATTGTCGAGGTCGGGCCGAGGGACGGCCTGCAGAGCGAGCCCGAAATCCTCGCCACCGAAGCCAAGGCCCGCTACATCGAACTGGCGATCGAGGCGGGCATCCGGCGCCTCGAGGTTGCGAGTTTTGTGCATCCGAAGCGCGTGCCGCAAATGGCTGATGCCGAGGCACTGATCGAGTTGCTGCCAGATCGCGATGATGTGTCGTACATCGGACTCATCATGAACGAGCGCGGCCTCGACCGTGCGCTGGCGACAAAGATCGGCGAGATCGGCATGGTGGTCGTGTCGACCGATACCTATAACCGGAAGAACCAGAACGTCACGACGGCAGAGTCCATTGCCGCGTGGCACGCCATCAGCGGGCGTGCAAAGGACAACGGCCTCAAGGCCAACGTCATGATCTCGGCGGCTTTTGGCTGCCCGTACGAAGGTGAGGTTAGTGTCGAGCGTATCCTGGAGCTGACCGAACAGGTGCTCGAGTCGGAGCCCGCCGAGCTGGGCATTGCCGACAGCATTGGCGTTGCGGTACCGGCGCAGGTGACCGAACTGCTGGGGCGCGTTCGCGAGTTGACCGGCAACCTGCCGCTGCGCTGCCATTTTCACAACACGCGCAATACGGGGCTGGCAAACGCCCAGGCGGCCGTCGAGGCGGGTGTGACATACCTCGACGCCAGCATTGGCGGTATTGGCGGCTGTCCGTTTGCGCCCGCCGCAACGGGGAACATACCAACCGACGATCTCGCCTACATGCTCGAGCGGTCCGGCGTGCAGACGGGGGTGTCGCTTGAGAAAATCATCGACACGAGCCGCTGGCTCGAAGGTGAACTGGGCCGCGGCGTGCCCGCGCTGCTGCCCAAGGCCGGTATGTTTCCGGCGGGAGGCCAGCCGGCAGCCTGATGGCGGCTACCCGCATCCATCACCTGAACTTTGTCGTGCGCGATCTCGACGCGGCCTGCTCGCGTTTCCGCCTGCTGCTCGGGCTCGAGGAGTTCGAGCGGATCGACCACGCCCCACGGGGCTCACACATTGCGCGCGCGAGGCTGGGTGAGTCATGGCTGGTCCTGGTTTGCCCCTACGATCCGGATTCGGTGCCCGGCCGGCATCTTGCCGAACACGGCGAGGGTTTCTTCCTGCTCTCGGTCGGTAGTGACGATTTCGACCGTCATCTTGCGGACCTGTTGGCCCGCAAAGCGCTGGCTGCCCCTGCTGAAGTGCGCAGCGGAATCCTCGACTGGCGTATTGCCGACCTGCCGACAGCCGGCGGCGCAATGCTGCAGTTGACTGACGACGGTCGGGACTAAGCCCTGCCGCCGTCCGAACCCGCGTTTGCGAAAAACGCCTTGGTCGTGGCGTCGTTCGGATAGAACGCTTCGATTCTCAGTTCGTCGGTCGTAATGTCCTGCGGTGTGCCGAACGTCGAGATGACCGAGAACAGGCTCAACTTGAGCCCGTTCAGATCGAGTTCGAGCGGTAGCACGGGCGTCAGGTTGCTGACAGCGGGCTCGTTGTCCGCGACGGGCCCCGCGAGTTCGATGTACTCGGCAAAGCGGGCTTTGAGTTCCGGGTCGCCCGTGGCTACCGCCTCGCTTTTCAGCCGCCGAACAAACGCCGGCGCGGCTTCGTCCCAGTTGCTGATGAAACGGCGTACGCCTTCGGGATGTACAGTCAGCAGCGCAAGGTTGAGACCGTCACCGGCGCCGACGCGCTGAAGCATCTCCGCGGATACGCCGGCGGAGGCAAACAGCTGCCCGGCGGCGCTGTTGCTCTTCCTGACGTTCCAGCCGCGGTCGACCACAATGGCCGGGAGCGGTTCGTGGTGGTCGAGCACGAGGTTCAATGCATCGAGCACGGGCGCCATCGCCGGTTCATCCAGCGCGCTCTCTCCGTAGACCGATGCGTAGCCGGCCGACTTGAGCAGCCGGTTTCTCTCCCTGAGCGGAATTTCCATGGCTTCGGAGAGACGGATGACCATCTCGCGGCTCGGCTGGCTCTTGCCGGTTTCGAGCCAGCTCACATGCCGCTGCGACACGTTGGCCGCGAGTGCGAGGTCGAGCTGCGAGAGTTTCCTGTACTGCCGCCACTGGCGGCACACATTCTGAAATTGTTCCTGTCCGGCGGCTCGCATGCTTGTCTCCCTTTGCTGCCAATGCGGCGATCTCAAACGCTCGGTGGTCCGCGATCAATAACCTTTGAGGTCATTGCGGGGCTGAGACCAGGCTTACAGGATAGCGCTTGTTGCCCGCCCCGGAGGAAAGACATGTGGAATCGCCGCACACTCGCCATTGTTCTGTTGATCCCGTTTTCGCTCTTGACGCTGTACGCCGTGTTCGAAGTTGGCAACATCGGCATTTTCGACTATCACCGTCATAGCCCCGCCGGCTGGCAGGTGTTCGCGGATCTTGTCGTCGCATTGATCCTCGTACTGAGCTGGTTGGTCGTCGACGCCAGGAAGTCCGGACGCAATCCCTGGCCGTGGGTGGTGGCCACGCTGTTCCTCGGTTCGATCGGGCCGCTGCTGTACCTGGCCCTGTCCGGCAAGCGGGCGCCCGTGGCTGCGGGCGCGGCCCGCGGCTGAACGTCGCTACCAGGGCATGCGGGTGCCGTCGTAGGCGACGAAGGCGCCTGCGTCGTCGGCTGTCAGGCCGGCAACGACCTTGCGGAGACCCGCTGCCGAATCGACAACCTCGACGTCGGCATGTTTGCCGCCCATGTCGGTGCGCACCCAGCCCGGATGCAGCGCAACCGCAATGACACCGCGTTTGCCGAGATCGATGCCCATTGATTTCATGATCGAGTTCACGGCAGCCTTGCTCGCCCGGTAGCCGTACAGGCTGCCGGCCGTGTTGAGCTGATTGCTGCCCAGCATGCTCGTAAGCGTTGCGACCACGCCGCGTTCGGCCGCGGCCAGGCGGTCGGCGAGCAGTTCCGTCAGTGACTGCGGCGTGAAGACGTTGATGTCGAACACCCGCCGCCATTCCTCGCGATCGAAGCTACCGAAGGACTGGAATTTGAGGCCCTGTTCCTCGAAGCTCCCGTGCCCCATCGTGCCCGCGCAATTCAACAGCAGGTCGACGGCGGGCGCGGCGATCTGCGCTGCCGCCTTTTTGAGTTGACCGTCGTCGGTCAGGTCGCAGTTGATGAGTTCGAGGGACCCGCCGCCAGCCAGTTCGTCGAGTGCGGCGGACGAACTCCTGATGAGCGCGTACACCGTCCAGCCTTCCTCGAGATACTGGCGGGTCAGCTCCAGCCCAATACCTCGGTTGGCGCCCGTAATTACAGCGACCGGCATAGACAATCTCCGCTACGATAACGCCCGTATGATGAGAGAAAACCGCCGCATTGTCATTCACCGGCTGGGTGAGTCGTTTGCCGACTGCACCTCGATCGTTCGTGAAGACTGCGGTGAGCCCGGACCGGGTGAGGTCCTAGTGCGCAACCACTATGCGGGCATCAACGGCGTCTACGACCAGATGATGTGCCTCGATCGGGTCGAGCACGCGACGGTAGTGCCGCCCGCGGATACCGGCGTGGAGGCCGTGGGTGTTATCGAGGCCGTCGGCGAAGGCGTGCCGGCAGCCAGGGTGGGTGAGACGGTCGCAACCGTAAACGTTGGACATGCCTACCGGCTCTGGCAGATTTGTGCCGCCGAGACCGCACTGCCGGTCGAGGAGGCATCGCCAGAGGTGCTCGCGCTGGTGCCGAGCGGCGTCTCGGCGCTGCTGGCGCTCACCAAGGTCGGCAATATGGCTCGCGGCGAAACGGTGCTGATTACGGCCGCGGCAGGCGGTCTCGGCAACGTGATGACCCAGCTGGCGCTTGCAGCGGGCAACCACGTCATCGCCGTTTGCGGCGGCGAACGGAAGGCAGCCTGGCTCGAGTCCATTGGCGTTCAGCGTGTCGTCAATTATCGGCAGGAAAAGCTCGATGACGTCATCGACTCCGAATACCGCGATCGTCTCGACCTCGTCATGGACTCGGTGGGCGGACAGGGTTTCGACCGGCTGGTCGATAACCTTGCGCCGCTCGGCAGGCTCGTCGTTTGCGGTTATACCTCGGATCGGCTACCGCCCGAGCAGGTGCTGGCGGAACGGATCTACACGAAGCTGTACTGGAAGGCAGCGTCGATACGCGGATTCATGAACTATCGGTTTGCCGCTCACGCGGCTGCGGCGCGCGCTGAGTTGTTCACCATGCGACGAGAAGGCAGGATTCGCCCGCTCGTCGACGTGCGGCGTTTTTGCGGCCTCGAAGATGTCGCAACGGCTGTCGAGTACCTGCTGTCAGGCGGCAACCTCGGCAAGGTTGTCGTGGATCTAAGGGCCTGCTAACCATGCGCGAGTACACCCTCATGGTTAGCAGGCCCTAGGAACGGAGATAACGATGTTGACACTCGAGGACATAGTCGCCGAGCAGCAGGCTCTGCAGCGTAATGAGGACGATCCGCTGCTGGCGGCCGTTCTGGCTGAATTGCTGCGCCAGGCAGAAGAGGTTTGCGTGCTGCGCGACCGGCTCGATAGCGTCGAACGTTTGCTCGAAGCAGGCAGCACGCCCACTCCGGACACGATCGATGCGTATGCGCCTTCGCCTGAACTCGTGAGCAGGCGGCTCGAGCGACATCGCCGGTATTTCGCAGAGCTGCTCGAACGTCTGCAAACCGCTTCCCGGCCGAGCAGCTGATCCGCACCCGGGCTACATGTTCGACAGCGCTGCCGCCGCGGCGAGTTTGTGTGTGGCCTGCCAAGGCGGACCCGCCGTCCGGCCCATCGTCGTGAGCGCCGCCTTGATGTCGCTGCAGCCGAGTACCTTCGCCGCATCCTCGAACACCTGTTCACGGTCATACCAGTAAACCCGCCAGCCGCGGCTTTCCGCCGCCGTCGCAAGCGCTTTGCGATACATGACCGAATCGGCGAACGTCTGTGCACGGTTGTCTGCGATGCGCTCCTCGATTGTCGGCGGCAGTTCGGGACACACGCGGATCGCGGCGCCCGCAATCGTAACGGGTACCGATGCGGCCAGCGCCGCAAGCGCGTCGTCCGCGCCACGCGCGGCAGCTTCACGCACCTGTTCGACCAGCGCTATCGCTTCGGCGAGCGAGACAGGCCGCGCCCAGGGGCTGTCGAGGTAGCGGCCCACGGCCCACGAGCCTTCGTGGTGATGCGGGTGGGTCGGCAGGCCGTCGGCTGTCAGATCGACGCGCCGACGATCCAGCAGCCGGTGATCGGTTGCGACCGTGACGAGCACGGCCGAGTTGCCGTGTTCGGTGATGCCGACGACCGCACTTTGCGCCATTGTGTTCCCCGCAGCGGCTCCTCACAGGTCGAGTGCAATCGCTGGACCCCCAATTGCTACCTTTATGGCGCCGACTCCTCGAAGAATATCAGCTCCGTTGCAGAGAGGTTCTGCGAATCGAGTACATAAACCGAATAGTTGCGACCCTCTTCGAGGTCCACGCGCAAGGGACCGGCAATGACGTTCTTGGTGTCCGGTTCCGTCACGTAGATGTTGTAGGCGTCGGCTTCGAAGATGTTGTAGCTGAAACCCGAGCCAAACAGGATGTTGGAGTAGCTGGGCCCGATCAGCTGAATGTCGACGTCCGTGTCCACGACGTACAGATCGACTGTTTGAAAGCGGGACGCCGCCTGGAACATCTGCAGGCGCGCATGCGTGGCGAGCGTGGATCGGTCGTAGCGCCGGGAAATCACCTGCAGATCTCCAGGCAGCCCAATGAAGTAGAGGCGAGTGTAGGTGCCGTTGAATGCCGTCAGGCTGAGCTGCGAGAGAAAAACGCCCAGGTTGTCGGCTGGTGTAACGGCCAGATCGAGCGTGCCTTCTTCTACTTCGATTTCCCCGGAGAGTGCCTCGAACTCCAGGTTGTCGAAGAGCGGTGTGCTGAAATCGCTGGAGTCGTAAACGTCGAGCGCATCCGTACCTCTGGCCAGGTGTGTGGCGCTAATGACCGCCGAGGTATTGATGTCCGTCAATTCGGTGCCGGAGCCGATGAGCCGGACGGAGAAATCCGCCGTCGTGAAGCCGCCGTCGTCGATCAGTGTGACGAGCGTGCTGGTGGCCGCCGAAATCGCGAACGGGTCGGAGGCGAACAAGAGGGTGTTCGGGTCGCCCGCGGGTGTGACGACAAGCTGGTAATCGTCGGCGCTCAGTTCCACTGCCGAATTGAACTCGGAGTAACTCAGGGTGGCTTTCGGAGTCGCTGCCAGCGGACTTGTGCCGGGCGCCTCGAGATAGATATCCACCTCGCCCAGTACGTTGGAAATGTGACCGAACGCCACTTCCATCACGGTCACTTCGGTATCGTTGTCTTCCGCGTCCTCAATTTCGTCCAGCCAGTCGCGGCCGAATTGCTCCCAGAGAAACAGCTGCGGACTCTCCAGCGAGCCGCTCAGGATAAACGTGTATTCCTGGTCCGACCTGACGCCGAGTGTACGGGTAACGAGTACGGTGGGTTCGTCGATGTCGTCATCCGGGAGCAAGATCTCGAAACTGAATTCGTATTCGAGGTCGTCGTACTCCGAGATCGCGGTTGCCTCCTGGAAGCCCATCGACCCCAGTATGGTTTCTTCGATGAGGAAGCTGACCGTACCGATGTTCGGAATGGCATGCAGTGCACGTATGGACCCTTCCCCTGTCACGTCGTCATCGTTACTGCTTGAGCAACCGGCAGACAGGACGAAGAGCAAAGAGAGCGGAAGGGTAAAGCGTTTCGAGCCTCGCATGATGATATGCCTCCGGAAGTCGATGTGTCTGGAACAGGAACTTGCGCGGCACATCCTATGCGGCGGGTTTGTAAAGGTGTGTAAGCAAGTGTTGCGAACGTGTTGACAGAACCAGCGGTTGCGCACAGCGGCTCATTGTTGCGACGCGCTTTGCAACGTCACCGCAAACGGGTGTCTTGACGATTCCTTACAGAAGAACACGGGAGCGGACTCTATGCTTCAGCGGGTAATCGACAGCACCCGACCAACTCAAGGAGGCTAATCAAGATGAAAGCGACTTTTGCGGTGATCGCGTCAGCAGCGCTTGCCGTCTGCGCGGGCAGCGCGGCTGCGGAATCCGACAGTCCGCCGGCGCCGGCGGAATTTGCCGATCTGGACACAAACGCCGACATGTACATCGACAAACAGGAATTTGAACTGTTCACCGAGAAAATGCGCGAGAATTTTCAGCGCGGTGGCCGGTTCGGCGGCAGAGGGCCCGGCGACCGCGTGGCCAAGCTGTATGACGAAGCCGATGGAGATGGCGATGGGCTACTGAACGAAACCGAATTCGCGGCCCTTCAGGAATCTGTCCGAGCCAAGCGTGAGAAAATGCGCCAGCGCTGGGGCGGCGACAAAAGCGAGTGAGCTGCCAAACGGAAACCCTTTGGATTTTGACAGCTTAGAGAATGCGAGAGCGGGTTTTCGAACGGGGCCCCGCTCCCGCATACTTGCTTACATGGCAAGTCAACGAATGCCGAGGTCGTGCGTTAGATGAGCATGCCCTCGATACTGATGATCGACGACGACCGCGATTTCTGCGAAATGGTGGTGCGTTACCTGCGCGATGACGGTTTTCGCGCAGGCGCGGTCCACAACGGCAATGACGGTCTGCAGGCGATCGGCGCTCGGCAGTACGACCTCGTCGTGCTCGACGTCATGATGCCGGAGATGGGAGGGCAGGACGTGTTGCGGCAGCTACGCATGACGCCGTCGCCCAACCAGACGCTGCCCGTGGTCATGCTGACGGCTCGCGGTGAAGAAATCGATCGTGTCGTCGGGCTCGAGACGGGTGCGGACGACTATCTGGCCAAGCCGTGCAGCCTGCGCGAGTTGGCCGCCCGCATTCGCGCCGTGCTGCGGCGCGCCCGCGCGCCGCTGGATGAGCCGCACAGTCGCCACCTGGCCGTTGGGGAATTGACACTCGACCTCGTGGAGCGCTCGGCCAGCTACGAGTCTTCGCCGCTGAACCTGACCGGCACGGAATACGCAGTCCTGCTCTGCCTTGCGCGCATGGCCGGCAAGCCGGTGACCAAGGCAACGCTCGCGAAGGCCGCACTCGGCCGCGAGCACCATCCAACCGATCGCAGCATCGACATGCACATTGCGAACCTGCGGAAGAAGCTGGCCGCGTTGCCGGCAAGCAGTATACGCATCAACACCTTGCGCGGCGGAGGCTACTGGCTGGTTGTCGACGCCGAGGGGCAGGGCTAGCAGCGAGTTAAGTCGTGCAGAAGCTTTACATCAAGATCGTCGTGGCGATCTGGGCTGTCATGATCCTGTCGGCGGGGGCCGCCATTGCGGTCGTAAGGGCAAGCTTCAGCGTAGGTCCGGATGACTCGTTCGGTCCCATCAACCCCAGCGAAATTGTCTCCAACATTGTCGAGGCAGGGAACATGCAAACGCGCGACCAGGGTGAGGCCGCTTTCATCGACTGGTTCAGCAGCAATGCGATGTTCAGAAACCGCCTGTTCGTCACGATTGCGCGCGACGACGGTGAACTCCTTTACGAGTCCCCTGCGGGTCGCCACCCGGACAACACCATAATGACGCCTACGATCCCGTTCGAGCCGGTGACGGTTTTGCGCCCGGAGGGTAAGTATCTCGTAAGAATAGTGCCGGTTGAGGCGTTCCGCATCTCGCCCGTGCAGCGCAGTATTGCCCGAGCCGCGTTTCAGCCGCAGCTCCTCTGGCTACTGCTGCTGATAGCGATCCCCATGAGCGTACTGCTGAGCGTATTGATTGCGCGCTACCTCGTGTCGCCGCTGCGTATCTTCGAGCGTGCCGGCACTCAGCTTGCACGCGGTGATCTTGAGGTGCGCGTCGCGTCGGAGCTTGGTGACCGAGGCGACGAAATTGCCGAGTTCGCATCGAATTTCGATCACATGGCCGGGAAGATCGAAGGCCTGGTCAAAGCGCATCAACGCTTGCTGAGAGACGTTTCCCACGAGCTGCGCACGCCGCTGGCGCGTGTTCTGGCGGCCGCGTCGCTCGCGCGCAAGGCCAGCGGCGACGGCACGGCGCCGGAGTTCGACCGGATCGAGCAGGAAGTGGCTCGCCTCGACAGCATGATCAGCCGCCTGTTGACATACGCCCATCTCGATGCTGACGAGGCCCGCATCAGCAAGGCGGAGGTGCGGCTGGATCGTCTGGTGGCGGACATTGCCGAGGAGTCCCGCATTGAGGCCGATGCCGAGAATCGGCAGATTGTGCTCGATGTCATGCCGTTCAGCACCGTCCTCGGCGACGCCGAGTTGTTGAGGAGCTGCATCGAGAACGTACTGCGCAACGCGCTGCGCTACACGCCGCCGCACAGCGCGGTGGACGTGATGCTCAAGCGCACGTCGCTGGTCTGCGAATTGACGATCCGGGACCACGGACCCGGCGTGGCGGAGGAGGAGCTCGAGCACCTGTTCAAGCCCTTTTACCAGACGGATCCGGCGCGAGAACCGCAGTTCAGCGGTTACGGGATCGGGCTTGCCATTGCCGACAAGGCGATCGAGTTGCACAACGGATGGATCGAGGCCGAAAACGCCGACGGCGGCGGTCTGCTCGTTCGCATCACCTTGCCGCTTGCGAACTGACACAACGCGACCCTTCTTTACAGACACTCACGCGGCGCCCCCGTACGGTATTCCCATTCACGACCCGAGCGAAGCGGGTTTGGCAGACTGGGAGTAATCATCATGTTCGACAATCCAAGAACGCTTATCGTTGCGTCATTGCTGTTCGTGGCGATGCCCGTGGCCCACGCCGAAGACTATGGCTGGCTCGGCGAAGGATCGTGGTATGGCAGTGTCCGCGCCGGTTTTCTCCCGGCTATCAGTGGCGACGGGCAGTTCTTCGGGCCAACGGAGAGCGTCTACGGCGGTTCGCCGCTCATCGAAATGGACGACGGTTTCCAATACAGCCTGGCGGTCGGCCGGGAAATCTTCGCCGACGTGTTCGACGACCTTCGCCTGGAGTTCGAGTTGAGTTTCCTGACCTCGCAAATCGATTCGGGCCCCGTGCCCGGTGCAGCGCCACGGACGGACGACGTGTTTTCGCTGCAGGGTGACGTCGACAGCACGCTGTTCATGATCAACCTGGGCTACGACTTCAATCATCTCGACTGGTGGGCCAAGCCCTATCTTCGTGGCGGCATGGGCATTGCCGATACGGAGGTGGACGCCTTTCAGTCCGTCGACTTCAACTCGGCGATCTGGCAGGGCACGGCGTTCGAAGGTCGGACGATCAGCGACCAGCCCTTTGCCGAAGGCAGCTCGTCGGAGTTTGCCTGGAGTTTTGCGGCGGGATTCAAAAGAGAGATTGCGAACCGCTGGGCGCTGCGCCTCGAGTACAGCTTCCTTGATCGCGGCGAGGCGCAGACCGGTATCAACGAAGACGGCGATGCCGTCCGGTTTTCAGGCCTCGAGTCGCAGCAGATTACGCTGGGCCTCGACTGGCAGTTCTAGGAAGTCACCAGGCTCAAACGCGACCCGATCACACGCGCCGCGGCTCCCCTTACGCTCCCCAGCGACCGAGCTCTTTTTATGAGCTGCACCGTGGATGCGTGTGAAGCTTGCGCCACCGGCCGATACGGTCCTCCCCACGGACCATGGCCGGTGGCGCTTTTTTTGTTCGTTTGAGCGCGACGGCGAGTCCGCACGTTGCAACGGCAGACACGCCGCTATCTCTTGAGAACTAGTCGTCCCCGTTCAGCAGGTCCAAAGGGTTGGCGAGAATGAACTCGTGAGAGTCGTCAATAAACTGGTCCAGCAAGAACTTATGCCCGGAGCCAAAAATCACGAGAATACGGTCTCCAGGTTCGGCGATGTGGCTTATGTTGGCAAATATGTGGAGGTTCCTGCTCCACCAATTACCCATCTCCTGAGCTCCGAGGAGATTCGATTCATCACCGATTTGCGCCAGAGTGAGGTACACGTTGTGGGCGTTTCGAACGTCCTCCGAGTTTTCGTGCAGCAGTCGCTCTCGGACGCTTACAGTCTCGGCGTTCAACGTCGCGTCTTGCTCGGACATTTGTGCCCTGAGATTGTTCAGATACTCAAGGATCTCGGTCTGCCCGGTTTTTTCGCCAAGCTCAAACAAACCCCCAATGTCCATTCCGCCATTTCTAAAGTCGACGGCGTAGATCCTCGAGTGACCTAATTGTGCGGCCAAGCGCATGCCAATCTGCTGCCGTTCGCTGACCTTCAGTTCGTGCGAACCATTGAGATACGATCTGTAGGCATCGTTGAAGGCAGCTTCATTGTCGGGATGCACTTCGAGCGCAATTTTTGAAGGCTTGAATCGCGCCAAGTGCTCCACGACCTCGAGGATTTCTCGTTGCCGCCTCGGCGTCAGATAGTCGTCAACCGCCGGGTTGACGTAATCGAAGCCGCCTCCAGAAAAGTGATGTGTTCCGAGAACCATTATCATGGGCCTGCGGTCCTCTGACGAGACCCTAGATGCGGCGTTTGCCAAGCAGCTTACCCACGCAAGCGACAAGCAGATCGTGATCCAGACTTTCATTGTTTTTCCTGCGTTTCTCCGGCGAGAAGTTTGCACACAGTTCGACTTCCTGCTTTGCGAGCCTTACTCAGCGGCGACGCTATTAAACCAGTTCGTAGTGGCGCCAGAATTCCTAAAGTTACAGGCTACGTCAACGCCTCGCCCGATGAAGCTCAAGCCAGTCGTGATGCCGTGACGACGTACCAAGGAATCGGACCGTCGATGGCTTTGAGATACTCCTCACTCACGGCGTCTTCGTCAAAGCCGGCCTCGCGCATCATCGAGGGCAGATCCGCGTTCGCAAAGTCGGTCCAGAACGGCTCATCGTTGTGGTCGCGCTGCCATTCGGAGATGAAGCGCATGAAGCCGTCGAGGCGCGCGGTTTGTATCGGTACGTCCTGGTGCAGGCACACGCCGCCCGGTTTCAGTAGCCGGTGACACTCGGCGGCAATGGCGGGCATGTGTTCAGCGGCGACTTCGTGAAACAGGTTGTGGCTGACGATGAGGTCGAAGTGCGCGTCGGGAAAACGTGTTGCGCCGGCGTCCATCTGATGGAAGTGCACAGTGCTGTCGAGTGCTTCCGAGCGCGCGTGCGCATAGCGAAGCATGCCGGGAGACAGGTCGATTGCGTGGCACTCGGCGTCCGGAAAGGCAACGGGGTAGTCCGCGGACTGGCCGCCGGCCGAACAGCCCATCTCGAGAATGCGCACGGGCTCGAGTTCCGGGAAACGCTCTCGAATATGGCGTATCAGCCGCTCGCCTTTGGAGTCGCGATGGCCAATGCCCTGTCCCATGGCGTACAGATTACCGCCTGCCTCGTAGAGTATGCCGGCCGCAAGGTCGTCGTTGCCGCGATCGAGCATATAGCCGCCCGGCTGACCGTGTACGGCAGCGCGGGTCTGATATTCGGGTACCGCCCGTAACGTCGCGGTTTCCACGCTTCCGTTCGCGCGCTGCCTGTTTGCGGCAGCCTCGGATTCGATGCGGGCGTAATCAGCGTCCGCCTGGGCGGCGAGCACCTGCCACATTCGGTTCTGGCTGGCGCGGTTGATGCCCGACCACAGCCGGTAACTGTTGCGGGTTTTGAGTGTGTCGGTTGCTTCCGGGTCTTCCAGCGCGTTGTAATCTCGTTTGACGGACTCTTGGAGCGTGCCCCTAAGGGCCGTTTTAATGGCCAGCACGGCAAGGCGGCGGCTGGTGCCGTCGTGGTCAGTTTCGAGTTCCAGCGGATGCCGCGTGTTTCGAGCCATAACCAGGCGCTCGCGTCTGAAATGAGTTAGCTTGCATTGTAGCGGGTGGCGCCGAGCGAGTCGTGCAGAGGCCACATTGGCGTCAGGTTCGACGGGGTGGCTATCTGTAGATAGCAAGCGAGGGAGTGGCATTGCGGAAAAAACTTGGGGCGGTCGTCGTGTTCGGTTGGGGGCTGGGCTCGTTGGGTCTTGCCGTGATCCACAACACGCTGAACGTGTTGCTGTTGCCGTATCTCACCGTGGTCGTCGGCCTCAACCCCGCGCTGGCGGGCAGCCTGGTCCTGGCGACCAAGGTGTACGATCTGGCGACCGACCTGCCGATGGGCTGGATCACCGATCGCACGCATAGCCCCTGGGGCGCGCGCCGGCCGTATCTCGTCGCGGCGGGCATCCTGACGCCGTTGGCTTTGTTCATGCTGTTCGCAGAACCGTCGCTGTCGCCCGAGCTGTGGGTGCTCGCCGCACTCATCCTCTATGCGACCGGCTACACGCTGTTCAACGTGCCGTACCTGTCGATGCCCGCTGAACTCAGCATGGATACGCACATCCGAACGCGCATGGTGGCCTGGCGCTCCCTGTTCATTGCCGCAGGCACATTGTTCGGCGTGGCGATTGCCCCGTACCTCGTCGGCGCGCTCGGCGGCGGCAGTGATGCTTACGCCACTCTGGGCCTCACGATGGCCGTTGTCGTGGCGCTCGCATTTTTTGGCTGCGTCTGGCTGACGGCAGCGGCGCGGGTACCCGAAACGGCGCGCGACAAGAGCCCGACGATTGCGCAGCTCCAAGTGCTGTTCGGCAACCCGCATTTTCGAACACTCTTGCTGATCAAGATCAGTCATCTGTTGGCGCTGGCGATCGGCGCGGGCAGCCTGTTCTTCTTTTTCCGGTTTGCGCTCGGCTACGACTTGCAGACCCTCGGCGTTTACGGCGCGGCAACGACGTTTGCGTGGGCATTGTCGATGCCGGTCTGGACCCGGCTCGTTCGCTCACGCGGCAAACGCTGGGGATACTTCTGGGCGACGCTGTTTTATTCCGTCCTGACCTTGAGCTGGCTGTTCGCAGAGTACGGTGAGCCGCTCGGACTCGTGCTGCTGCGCGGGGCGCTGTTCGGCATTGCCTCCGGCGGGATGCTGCTCATGGGCAACGCTATGCTGCAGGACATCATGGACGCCGATTATCGGGAGAGCGGAGAGCGCAAGAACGGGCTGTTCGCGGGCAGCTACAGCCTGGTCGAAAAGCTGAGCGGCGGTATTGGCGTGCAGGTGTTGGGGCTGGTTCTCGCGTTCACGGGTTTCGATCGCGCGGCGTCCGAGCAGCCCGAGTCGGCCGTCATGGGTATCTACGTTACGGCGGCGCTGATTCCGGCGGTATTGATGGTGCTGAGCCTGTTTGTCATTCGTCGCTACAGCCTGGTCGAATCGCGCCTGGTTGATGACGAAGTTGAAGCGCCGTCACACTGAGGCTGTACTCAGAAACTGCGCTTGCTTTCCAGCAGTATCTGTACGGAGTCGATATCGGCCTCGCCGTCGAGCGGAAAGGCCAGATCGAGGTGCACCATCTTGTTGGCGGAGGCGCGGGTTGGCGCAAAACGCAGGCCAAAGCCCGCGTTACGCAGCCAGCCGAGTTCGCGCTCGCCGATGGGGTTGCGGCCCCAGGTTCTGCCGACGTCGGCGAACACGGCGCCACCCACGCGCACAAGGCGGAACGGATACCAGTCCGTGAAGAAACGCTGCTCAACCGTAAACAGCAGCTTGGAATCGCCGCTCTGATAGCGCAGCGGATAGCCGCGCAGCCCCGTGTTGCCGCCGAGCTGGACCGGGTTGTCGAGATCGAGGTTGTGCCCGGCTGTGGCTTCGAGCGTCATGAAGAACGTGCGCTTGTCCGCCCAGCGCCAGTAGTAGCGCGCTGACAGCTCCGCGACGGCGTTGGCGGTGCGGCCGCTCTCGCGGCGGCCGCTGCCGCTCAGGTTCAGGATCAGCGCGCGGCTCGAGAGGCTGCCGAAACCTTTGCTGAAATCCATCGTGACAATGGCGGCGTCCCGATCCGAGCCGAGGCTCGAGTCCGCCCAACCGAGCGTGGCGCTGAAGCGTGTGCCCAGGTAGAAGTCTTCGGTTTTGCCGATCTGATCCCGGTTGTTGCCGGTTTCGAAACGGTCTTCGACGATCTCGAAGCCCACGAACGGATAGACGAGCTTGCGGTCTTCCGGCACGACGGTCTCGAGCACCGTGTTCGGTACCGCGGCAAAACGATTGTCGTCGTATACGAAGCCCGCCGTGAAGCGCCGCGCTCTCGTGTGTCTAAGTCCGCGAGACCAGCCGCCGAAGACCGAGGCGTAGCGACGCTTGTGCTGGAACTCGGCCGCCTCGTCGCCGAGGCGGTACAGCGGCGTTTCGCGTACGTCGTCGAGAGCCGTCAATCCGGCGGCCCAGCGCGTGTCCAGGGCAATAAACGGTCGCGAGATACGCAGCAGATTGGAGCGTCCGTCGGAATTGTCCGCGAGACGCGCGGCCAGCGACCAGCGCTGGCGGGTAATGTTGTTGTCGACGTACTCGATGCTGTTCGACGTGCGATCGACATCGTCGGTCCGTGCAATGCGGATGAGCTGGCCGCGACCGAGGAGGTTGGTGTCTTCGACGCCAAACTTTGTGCGGTTCTCGCCGCCGCTGCGGGAGACCGATACATCGGGGACGAGCGTCCAGACGTCCCGCGTCGCGACCTCGACGTCGACCCGATTGCCGTTGACCGCCACTGGCCTGACGTTGGCGTCGAAAAGGAAAACGTTCTGCCTCAGGATGCGCTCGGATTCGTCGACGAGCCGCTGAGAGTAGCGGTCACCCTCGGTCACCAGCAGCTGGCGCCGGATTAAGGATTCACGCGTAACTATGTGCCAGCGGTTGGCGAGCGCATAGAACCAGTTGTTTTCGTCCGGGTTCGACAGATCAAAAACGTTCTGTCGGTCGAGGATCAGCTGACCGACGACGGCATCCGCCGGTATTTTGTCGGCGCTCACGGTCTGGCGATCCGAGCCGACCCGGTCGGGATCTTCATCGGACCAGGCAGTCACGGGGGAAACGGCGAGTGCCAGCAGCAGGACCCCGGCTTCGACGGCAAAAAACTTGCGAATCACGATTGGCGAATCACTGGAGCGGCAAGGTCAAGAGTCAACAATTCCTAACGCTATCATAATAAGGTGAAAAGTATCAGACGATACATTCGATGCTTAATGTCAGGCTGACCCGTATAATCGGGCGCTTCGACAGCAGCAGGGCTCCGACGGACATGGAAGGCAGTTTATTCAATCAGGGTGTCCTGCTCATGCTGGTGGGCATGGGGACCGTGTTCGTTTTCCTGACCCTGCTGGTTCTGGCAATGTCCGTCCTATCGCGCGCCGTGATGAAGTTCTCGCCGCCACCACCTGCATTCGACGGCCCGACAGCCGATGAAATCGTCGCAATCACTGCGGCCGTCGAACACCACCGACGTTCAGGTCGAGTCTGAACGCTTCCCATTCACCTCACACCGACAGGACAAGCATGAGCGATACCCGGCCCGCTGCAAAACCTCTTGGAATCACCGAACTGGTGTTGCGCGACGCGCACCAGAGCCTCCTTGCCACGCGGATGCGTATCGACGACATGCTGCCGATCGCTCCCAAGCTCGACCAGGTCGGCTTCTGGTCGATGGAATCCTGGGGCGGGGCAACCTTCGACGCCTGCATTCGTTACCTCGGCGAAGATCCGTGGGAACGCATTCGGCGCCTCAAGGCCGCCATGCCGAATACGCCGCAGCAGATGCTGTTCCGCGGCCAGAACATCCTGGGCTACAGACACTACGCGGACGACCTCGTCGAGAAGTTCGTCGAGCGCGCGGCGACCAACGGCGTCGACGTGTTCCGGATATTCGATGCGCTGAACGACATGCGCAATCTGGAGGTTGCGATCAAGGCAACCGTCGCCGTGGGCAAGCATGCGCAGGGGACGATGTCCTACACCGTCAGCCCGGTGCACACGCTGGATCTGTGGGTCGACCTCGGCAAGCAGATCGAAGACATGGGCGCGGACTCGATTTGTATCAAGGACATGGCGGGGCTCCTGAACCCCAACACGGCCTTCGATCTGGTTAGCCGCCTCAAGGAGACCGTGGAGATTCCGATCCAGCTGCACTGTCACGCAACGACGGGTCTGTCCATCGCGGCATGCGTCAAGGCGGCGGAAGCCGGCATCGACGCAATCGACACCGCCGTGTCGTCGATGAGCATGACCTACGGCCATTCCCCGACCGAGACGCTGGTGTCGATCATGGAAAACACCGATCGTGCAACCGGTCTCGATATCAATCTGATCGAGGAAATCGCCGCCTATTTCCGGGACGTCCGCAAGAAGTACGCAAAATTCGAGGGTGGCCTGCGCGGCGTCGATTCGAGAATCCTCGTCGCGCAGGTGCCGGGCGGCATGCTGACCAACCTCGAGAACCAGCTGCGTGAGCAGAATGCCGACGACAAACTCGACGACGTGCTCGAGGAGATCCCGCGCGTGCGGGACGATCTCGGCACGCTGCCGCTCGTAACGCCAACCTCGCAGATCGTCGGCACCCAGGCCGTGATCAACGTGTTGTCGGGCGAACGCTACAAAGTCATCTCCAAGGAAACGGCCGGCGTGCTCAAGGGCGAATACGGCGCGACGCCGGCCGCCGTGAATGCGGAGCTGCAGGCGCGGGTACTCGAAGGTGCGGAGCCGATCACCGTACGTCCGGCGGATCTCCTGGAGCCCGAACTGGTTACCCAGACCGAAGAGTTTCTGAAGCTCGCGAAAGAGAAGGGCATTCGGACCGCGGACGACGTCGTGGACGATGTCCTGACCTACGCACTGTTCCCGCAGATTGGGCTCAAGTTTCTGGAGCATCGCGACGACCCTTCGGCGTTCGAGCCGCCGCCCTGGGAGGAATCGCCGGGCGAGGCGCCCGCATCGGCGAGTGTCGCTCCGGCATCCTCTGCACCGCCGTCCGGACCCGCCAGCTACGACGTTCGCGTAAACGGCAAAACCTATACCGTGGAGGTTGCCGCCAGCGGCGCATTGGGCGCGCCTGTTCCAGCTGCCGCCGCCGCCGCCGCCGCGGCGCCTTCCGCTCCCGCCGCGGCTGCACCGGCTCCAGCGGGCAACGCCGAGACCGTCAACGCAGTGCTTGCCGGCAATATTTTCAAAGTGCACGCCAAGCCAGGGGCGAGTGTCAGCGAGGGCGACCCGCTGCTGGTCGTCGAAGCCATGAAGATGGAGACGATTGTCGCGGCGCCCGCCGCCGGCACCGTCGTCGAGGTGTTCGTGGCCGAGGGTGACGTCGTGGCCGTCGGTGACGCACTGGTCAGCATCGCCTCGTGATCGCGGCATAGGAGGCACGGGCCGTGGACATGGTGAAGCAAATCTGGCTGGACAGCGGCCTGTACCAGATCAGCTGGCAGCAGGCGATCATGCTCGCGATCTGCGGGTTGCTGCTGTATCTCGGGATCGCCAAAAAATTCGAGCCGCTGTTGCTCGTGACTATTGGGTTCGGCGGTCTCCTGTCCAACATACCGGGCGCCGAAATTGCCACGGGTGACGGTTTGCTGCATCTCGTCTATGTCATTGGCATAGAGACCGGCGCGTTTCCGCTGATCATTTTTATGGGTGTCGGGGCCATGACCGACTTCGGTCCGCTGCTGGCCAATCCCCGCACGCTGTTCCTGGGGGCAGCAGCGCAGTTCGGTATTTTCGCCACGCTGTTGGGCGCGCTGGCGCTGACTGAGCTGGGCTGGATGGATTTTTCGCTTCGGGAGGCGGCGGCGATCGGCATCATCGGCGGTGCTGACGGGCCGACCGCAATTTACGTTGCGGGGCAGCTGGCGCCGCATTTGCTCGGCGCAATAGCGGTTGCCGCCTACTCGTACATGGCGCTCGTGCCGATTATCCAGCCGCCGATCATGAAGGCGCTGACCACCGAGTCCGAGCGCAAGATCAAGATGGTGCAGCTGCGCGACGTGTCGAAGACCGAGCGGATTCTGTTCCCGATTATCCTGCTGATGCTGGTCGGTATGCTGTTGCCGTCAGCCGCACCGCTCCTGGGCATGCTGTGCTTCGGCAACCTCATGCGCGAGTGCGGCGTTGTCGAGCGGCTGTCCGACACGACGCAGAACGCGCTGATCAACATTGTCACGATCTTCCTGGGCCTGGCCGTCGGTTCAAAACTGTCCGCCGAGGCGTTCCTGCAGGTCAGCACGCTCGGCATACTCGTGCTGGGTATGGTGGCGTTTGCGATCGGCACGGCCAGCGGCGTACTCATGGGTAAACTCATGAACGCCGTCTCCAAGGCCGATATCAATCCGCTGATCGGCGCCGCCGGCGTTTCGGCCGTGCCCATGGCGGCACGAGTCGCCAACAAGGTAGGTCAGGAAGCGAACCCGCAGAACATACTGCTGATGCACGCCATGGGTCCCAACGTGGCGGGCGTCATCGGGTCCGCGGTGGCCGCCGGTATCATGATCCTGTTCGCCGGCTGATTTCGGAAAACTCCTGCCGAGCGCTTTGGGCCTTCGGCGGCTCAGGCCGCCTTGGCGCGGCCGGCAAACTCGACGTAGTGGTCCATCAGCACCTGTGCGACACAACTCGTCAGGCGTTTGCCCGTCTCGATGTGCAGGAACTCGTTCGGGCCGTGTGCGTTGGAGTTCGGTCCCAGGAGTCCCGTGACGAGAAACTGCGCTTCCGGGAAGCGCTCGCCGAGCATACCCATGAACGGAATCGTCCCGCCGGTGCCCATGTACATGGAAGGCTTGTCGAAGAAAGCCTGCGACCCCGCCTGCATCGACGCTTCCAGCCACGGCGCCACGGGTGGCGCGCTCCAGCCCGCCATTGCGGAATCCGGTTCGAACGTGAGCTGCGTCCCGCCGACCTGTTCCGACTCTAGGCACTCCTTGACCGCTTGCGCCGCCTGCTCGGCGTCGCAAGTGGGCGGCAGGCGGAAAGACAGCTTGATCGTGTTGTGCGGCAGCAGCGTGTTGCCGGCATTGACAAGCTCCGGCAGGCCGTCGGCTCCCGTGACGCTCAAGGTCGGCCGCCAGGTGTTGTTGAGCAGCAGTTCGTAGGGTGATTCACCGGCTTCCGCGCCCGGAACGGCCCAGAGGAATTTGCGGTAGAC
The DNA here is from genome assembly GCA_028289545.1 of Woeseiaceae bacterium. GTDB lineage: Bacteria > Pseudomonadota > Gammaproteobacteria > Steroidobacterales > Woeseiaceae > UBA1847. The sequence continues at coordinate 61,653 of JANQPG010000023.1, read as the reverse complement.
GGAATCGCCCAGCGTCTCTGCCGCCCGTTCCGCCTGTTCGAGGCGCTGCTCGGGAATGTCAACATGCAGGGCATCGAGCGTTATCTGCCCGGTGCGTTCGTCTTCGAGCTGCGACAGCGCACGGCGTAGCAGGCGAAACGCGGACGGGACAATGCCGCCGGCACCGCCCGAGTGAACACCCTCGGTGAGCACGTCCGCGCGCAGAGTCCCCGTCAGGTTGCCGCGCAGCGAGGTTGTGCACCACAGTTGCTCGTAATTGCCGCACTCGGCATCGAGGCAGACCACAAGGCTCGGGGCGCCGATGCGATCCTCCAGGAGCTCGATGTAGTGCGGGAGATCGAAACTGCCCGATTCCTCGCAGCCTTCGATCAGCACGACGCAGTGGGCGTGCGGAATACCCTGTTCCCTAAGCGCCCGGATGGCCGTGAGCGAGCCAAACGTGGCGTAGCCGTCGTCGGCGCCGCCGCGGCCGTACAGCTTGCCGTCCTTGATCGTGGGTTGCCACGGTGACAGATCTTCGTCCCAGCCGCTGAACTCGGGCTGTTTGTCGTAGTGCCCGTAGAGCAGCACCGTATCGTCGGACTGACCGGGAATGTCGATGAACAGTACCGGCGTGCGGCCTTCGAGCTTGACGACCTCGACCGTCATGCCTTCGATCGGCTGACGGGCGGACCAGGCTTCCAGCTGGCGAACCGCCTTTTCCATGTGGCCGTGCTGTTCCCAATCGGGGTCGAAGTGCGGCGACTTGTTCGGGATCTCGATGTAGTCGCAAAGCTCGGGGATGATTTCGCTGTCCCAGAGTCCGTTGACGAACTCCGCGGTCTTGTCGTGGTTCATGGCTGCTGGTCCCCGTTCAGCGAGCGTATCAGGGTTCGGGTCATACGCTCTGTTGTAATGAAGCCCCAGTTGTAGTCGTCGTGGTAGATCGACAGCGGATTGGCGGCGAGGATCTGTTCCTCATTCTGTCCCGCGTCGACCAGCGCTTTGACACGCGCGTGTGCGTCGACGAGCATGTCGAGGTCGGATCGAAGACCGGCTTTATCGGTGATCGCGCCGTGTCCAGGCACGACGCGCGTTTCGTCGTCGATCATGGCGAGCATCTCTCGCTGCGCTGCGATGTAACCCGCGACATTGCCGCCGTTGGCAAGGTCAATGAACGGGAACAGTCCGTGGAACTGTATGTCACCGGCCACGAGCACGTTGACGTTCTTGAACAGAATGGCGGCATCACCGTCGGTGTGCGCGTGTTCCAGGTGAAACACGTAAGCTTCGTTGCCGTTGATATGGAACGTGACGGCGTCCGAGAACGTCAGCACGGGCAGCCCGCCTTCGCCGCCGGCGAACTCCGGATTGTCGAGCAGACGCTTTCTGATGTTGTCGTGCGCGACGATCACGGCGCCGTTCTCGGCGAAGTGTGCGTTGCTGCCGACATGATCGCCGTGCACGTGCGTGTTGATCACAAAATCGATATTGCGACCCGCAATTTCGCGGGTCTTCTCGAGCAAGAGCCCCGCCATCGCTCCCAGTCCGTCGTCGATCAACACAACGTGTTCATCGCCGCTCAAGAGCGTCATGTTGCCGCCGGCGAATCCGTCCGCGCCCTCGAGCATGTGGATGCCGGGGACTACCTCGGTTGCCTTGATGGCGCTGACCGGCTGTTGAGCAAGAGCCACGGAGGCGGGCAACGCCGCCAGAAGAATCGCCAGAATCGGGAGTCGGGTTGTCATGAAAACAGCTCCGCCTGTTGTCGTTTTCGAGTGGTGAGCTCACGCCCCAGGCTTGAGTGTTGCCGAATCTGGGCCCCAGCGCCAGTCTCTCCAGGCCTCGTGCTGGCCGACTACCTGCTTTGACGTATAGCCTTCGGCCGTCGTTTAGGTCAAAGTACGCGGCCTTGGTAGCAGTGAAGACACAAGAACGAGCCGTCATGACAACATTTGGGACCCAGTTCTGCGCAAGTTTTGCGACCGCCCGCTTCGAAGACGATGCCTGGCAGGCCCACCGGATCGAGCCGCTTGCGCCTCTGTCGCTGCATCCGGCGGCACATGTGTTTCACTACGCGAGCACCTGTTTCGAGGGCTTCAAGGCTTATCGCTGGGCTGACGGCAAGGCGCGCATCTTCAGGCTGCACGATCATGTCCGCCGAATGCAAGGCAGCGCAGAATCCCTGCGTTTGCCGATACCCGACGCGGACCTGCTGGCCGCGATGGTCACCGAGCTGGTTGCCGCCGAAGTAGAACAGATCCCCGCGCCGCCGAGTTCGCTGTACCTCCGGCCCACGCTCATCGGTACGCTCGAAAACATCGGTGCGGCGGCCTCGCCGTCGACCACGGCGCTCTTGTATGTGCTGGCTTCGCCCGTCGGCGACTACTTCAGCGGCGGCGCCCGGCCGCTGAAGCTCCTCGTCGACGATCAGCGTGCCCGCTCGACCGAGCAGCTCGGCAGCACCAAGACCGGGGGCAATTATGCGGCGGCGCTGGGACCCACGCTCGACGCGAAGGCACGCTACGGTGTGGACCAGGTGCTGTTCTGTCCTGGAGGAGACGTACAGGAGACCGGGGCTTCGAACTTCCTGTTGATCAGCGACAACGAGATCGTGACCAAGCCGCTCGACACGTCGTTCCTGCACGGCATGACGCGGGCGTCTATCCTGACCCTGGCGGCGGACCTCGGCTACAAGGTCAACGAGCGCAACTTCACGGTCGAGGAACTGCTCGAGTACGCGAAGACCCACGAGGCCGCGCTGAGCGGCACGGCCGCGTGCCTGTCACCGGTGGGCACGCTCGTGTACCGCGGCGAGGAAGTGCCGGTACGCGACGGTGAAGCCGGCAAAAATACGGACCGCCTTCGCGACGCGCTGCAGGACATCCAGTACGGCAAAGCGGCCGATACGCATCGCTGGCTGACGACGGTATAGCGTCGCTCGCCCGGGCGGCAATTGCGACGACGATTGCGACGAGCGGGTCAGATAGCCTTGGAGAACTGCCTGACGGGCCCGGAGTCCAGGTAGCGATCAAAGGTCATTGCAATGTTGCGGAGCAGGTAGCGCCCTCGAGGCAATATTTTCAGCCCGTCGCTGTCACGTTCGAGCAACTCGTCTGCCTGCATGTCGGCGAGCCGCTCCAGCTCGCTGGCGAAGTAGCGCTCGAAGTCGATGTCGAAGCGGGCGTTGAAGTCAGCGTATGACAGCTTGTCATAACACATCAGGGACTGGATGACGGCAGCGCGAAGCTGGTCGTCGCTATCCACGCTGAGCCCTTTTGCAACCGCCAGCTCACCCCGCTCGATGCGCTCCTCGTAGTCCTGTGTCGACACGGTGTTTTGCGCATAGACGTTGCCGATGCTGCCGATCGAACTCACGCCGAGCCCGATCAGGTCGCAATGCCAATGGGTTGAATAACCCTGGAAGTTGCGCTGCAGGCTGCCGTCGCGTTGCGCCTCGGCGAGTTCGTCGTCCGGCAGCGCAAAATGGTCCATGCCGATGTACACGTAGCCGGCATCCGTCAGCCGCTCGACCGTGCGCCCGAGTATCGCCAGCTTCGTGTCCGAGTCGGGCAAATCCGCTTCCCGGATCATGCGCTGGCCCTTGAAGCGCTCGGGGAGATGCGCGTAGTTGTACACCGACAGGCGCTCGGGGCGAATGTCGAGGGTTCTGCTCAGGGTGCGGTCGAAACTCTCGAGCGACTGATGCGGCAGTCCGTATATCAGGTCGAAAGAAATAGAGCCGAAGCCGGTTCGACGCGCATCCTCGACGAGTGTGTGGACGTCGCTGAGCGCCTGGATACGGTTAACGGCGCGCTGCACCCTTGGGTCGAAATCCTGGATGCCGAGGCTCAGCCGGTTGAAGCCGAGCGCCGCGAGTTCCTCGAGGCGGTTGCGATCGACGGTTCTTGGGTCGACCTCGATCGAATACTGGCGTTCGTCCGAATCGTCCAGGCTGAAGTACTGTCGGAGGACGCGGAACAAGTCGCCGAGCTGAGCGGGATCGAGATAGGTGGGTGTACCGCCGCCAAAATGCAGCTGCTCCACCTGGCGCGAGCGATCGAACAGCGCACCCTGCAGCGCGATCTCCCTGTGCAGTGCGTTCAGGTAACGCGTCACGCGCGCTTCGTTGCGGGTGACGATCTTGTTGCAGCCGCAGTAGTAGCAGAGCTGGTGGCAAAACGGAACGTGGACGTACAGCGACAGCGGCAGCGCACGGGCGTTGCTCTCCATCGCATTCTGCTCGTATTCGTGGGCGCCGACCGACGGCGTGAACTGCAGCGCCGTGGGATACGAGGTGTAGCGAGGACCCCGGCCGTCGTAGCGGCGAATGAGCCCGGCGTCGAAACCGCTCCGGCTTTCGTTGGCGTTCATCCCCCAATAGTCCGGCGAAAACGCGCCCGAAGCTATGGGTAGATGTGCGTACCCCTAGGTTTGTCGGAGCGGGGGCTGCGCGACGGGCTGCCGGCCGTCGTCGGGGAGGGGTATCGACGACGGTTGCCGGGACAGGCTGTGAGCCAGAAACAGCACGGTGGCGAGCAGCAGCATCGCCACCGCCTGGTGCGATGCGCCCAGCAGTACCGGCACGCTCAGGAGCAGCGTGCTGATGCCGAGGACGACCTGCAGCGCGGCGGTGTGCAGCATGGCGGTCGCGGCAACGGCTGCCCGCCGCGGGAAAGCGGCGCGCCGTGCGCGCCACCAGTACACGACGATAAGCGTAAACGTGGTCAGCGCGAGCAGCCGATGGTTGAACTGCACGGTGACGGCGTTTTCGAACGCGTTGCGCCAGAAGGGACTCAAGGCATTGAGGCCTTCCGGAAGGAGGCGGTCACCCATGAGCGGGAAGCTGTTGTAGATCTTGCCTGCCTTGAGGCCCGCGACAAACCCGCCCGACAGTATCGTGACGACGAGCAGCGACCCGAGCGCAACCGTGCGCCGGAACCACGGGTGACGTCCAGGACGATCGTGGCCGAACCACAACGATAGGGCAACCCAGAACATGAAGCCGAACACGAAGAAGGCCATGGCGAGGTGCGCCGTCAGGCGGTACTGGCTGACTTGCGGTATGTCGACCAGCCCGCTCTTGACCATGTACCAGCCGAGTAAACCCTGCAGTCCACCGAGCACAAACATGGCAAGGTACTTCGGATACTCGCGCGGTCGTATGTCGCCGCGTACGGCAAATACGACAAACGGTACAAAAAACGCGAGACCCAGCAGCCTGCCGAGCAGACGGTGCAGGTACTCGAGCCAGAATATGCCCTTGAACGCGTGTACGTCCATGTGCGAGTTCACTTTGTCGAACTGCGGTGACTGCTGGTAGCGGGCAAATTCTTCCGCCCACGCTGCCTCGCTGAGCGGTGGCAGTACGCCGGTAACGGGGCGCCAGTCGGTCATCGACAGGCCGGAGCCCGTCAAGCGTGTGAAGCCTCCGAGCACGACCATGCAGAACACGAGCGCGCACACGGAGAACAACCAAATAGCGACGCGCCGATTACGTGTCGCATCATCCGGAGTCATAGTCATGGGAAAACTGGCAGAATGGCCGGCGCCGGGATGGCGCCTCAATTCAATAACCAGAATGGTAATCTGCCTGAATGCAACTTTCAAAGAGCAATAACATCGCCGACCTGCGGGCCGTCGCGAAACGCCGGCTGCCCGAGCCGGTTTTTCACTACCTTGACGGCGGCGCGGATGACGAATTGACGCTCGACCGGAACACGAGCGCGTACGACGACTACGAGCTGTTGCCGACGCAGCTGTCCGACGTTTCCCGGCTTGCGACGGGTACCCGCCTGTTCGGGCAGGCGCTGGACTGGCCGGTAATCCTGTCGCCAACCGGGGCGTCCAGGCTGTTTCATGCGGACGGCGAGCCGGCCGTGGTTCGGCAGGCGGCCGAATTCGGCACGCTATACAGCCTCTCGACGCTCGGCACCACGACCATCGAAGCCGCCGCGGCCGCCGCGGATTGCCCGAAGATGTTCCAGCTCTACATGTTCCGCGACCGCGGCATGACCGAGAACTTCATCGAGCGCTGCAAAGCCAGCGGTTACGTTGCGCTTTGCCTGACCGTCGATACTCCGGTTGCCGGCAACCGCGAGCGCGACTTCGTCTACGGTTTTGCGCAAGGTCCAAACAGTCCGACCCCGCGCAGCCGGATCAGGCAGATCGCGAGCTTCCTCAAGCATCCGGGCTGGCTGTACCGCGCGGTCCTGGGCAACGACCTCGAGATGGTCAACATTACGAGTAACGGCGCCTACGAGGCCGACGTCAACCGGAGCATCCGCGACTTCATCGACAACGAACTCGAGCGTTCGCTCACCTGGAAAGACGTCGACTGGCTGGCGAGCCGTTGGGGTGGACCGCTGGTCGTAAAGGGCGTTCAGACCGTGGACGATTGCCGCAAGGCAGCCGATGCCGGCGCTACGGCGGTCATGATCTCCAATCACGGCGGACGCCAGCTCGAATCCTCGCCGGCGCCCGTGGACTGTATTCCCGCCGTTGCGGACGCACTCGGTGACCGCCTCGAGATCATTTGCGACGGAGGCATCCGCCGCGGCAACCACATCGTCAAGGCGCTCGCACTGGGTGCAAACGTTTGTAGTATCGGGCGCGGCTACCTTTACGGTCTGGCGGCCGGCGGCGAAGCGGGCGTGCGTCATGCGCTCAAACTGCTGCGCGCCGAGTTCGAGCGAACGCTGGCGCTTGCCGGCTGCAACGACGTCGGCAAGCTGGGGCGACGATATGTACAGCATCGCGTTCGGAAGTCCGGCTCCTCATTTGCGCGATTTTCCGACAAATAGCGTAGTTTCCGGAGAAATATTTATATTCGGTCTAAAATGACCTCAAGCAAAGCGCCTTGGAAATCAGGCTTTATTCGATCTGTAACATTTCATCCGCATAGTCGCACTTCTACCTACTGGGCGAGGCCGCCCATTTGCGAGTAGGATGGTGCTTCCGGTGAACGCTGGTCATTCGTTCGGCGGCCCGGCTGGTGTCTTTGAGGTTGTTATGTCTGAAGAAAGAGTTACTGGAACCGTAAAATGGTTCAACGATGACAAAGGGTTCGGTTTTATCGAACGCGAGGACGGCAAGGATGTCTTCGTTCATCACAGCGCGATTGTTATGGAAGGTTTCAAGTCCCTTAAAGAGGGGCAGAAGGTCACGATGGAAGTGACCCAGGGCCAGAAGGGCCCTCAAGCCGAGAACGTCATCGCGGAATAGGCGTCGACGGGTCGCTTGCGCGCGCCGTCTGGGGCTGCGCGCGGAAACATCGGCGTTGTCGTAACGGCTTGGGTTCGCGGCAACGTTACGATGTCTGACAGATTGTTCCTCCCTTGTCGCCCGGGGCTCGCCGGGCGCAACGGGCTGGCGTATGCGGGTGCCCGGCCGCGGCACAGCCGTTAACAGAGGGCAGGCTAGCGCGCTGACCAGGCCCGCACGTGCGTGCGCAAGAATTGCGCGCAACGATCGTGTGCCAAAACAGGACGTGTGTCTTGAGGCTTTCTCAAGCGCTCAAACCGGCGAGTGCCTGGCTCGTGAGCCGGAGCCCGACGAGCAGCAGGAACACGTACACCACCGCAAAAAACGCCCGGTCCGATACTCGTCGGTGCAGCCACACGCCGAGGTAAACGCCGGCAGGCGCGAACACGGCCAGAGCGGCGGAAGTCTTGAGGTTCTCGGCCGAGAACTGTCCGAGCCACGCGTAGGGAATCAGCTTGGTGTAGTTCACGAGCGCAAAGAACACGGCGGTCGTGGCGACAAAACGGGTGCGGTCCAGGGGCCTTCTCAGCATGTACATGTTTAGCGGCGGTCCGCCCGCGTGCGCGATGAAGCTCGTGAACCCCGCCGTGGCGCCGGCGGGCCACGCAGCGGCGTGCGGCCAGTGTGCGGGCTCCTCGCGGGTTGGGCGCAGTCGGTTCAGCCAGTAATGACCCGTAAAGAGTATGGCGACCAGACCGACGCAGAGGCGAACGACGTCGGGGCTCATGAAACCGAACAGTGCCGTGCCGATGGCGATACCCAGCAGCGACGCGGGCAACAGCGCTTTGAGTTCGTCGAGTTGCCAGCGGCCCCGGTAGGCCCACAGCGTCACCAGGTCCATGAGGCACAGAATGGGCAGCAGGATTGCGGCCGCCTGCACGGGTGACACAACCAGCGCCATCAACGGCACGGCAGCCGCGCCGGGTCCGCCGCCGAAGCCGCCCTTCGCGATACCGAACAGGAGCACAGCCGGGATCGCGGCGGCATAGAACCAGGGATCGGTGATCAGCATCGCGGCAGTCTACTGTTTCGCCCCTGCCGTTGCTCATGGCTGCGGGCGGTTCGGAACGGCTGCCGCCTGCCGCGGTGGGAATTTTCGTGCTCTAATGAGTTCTCATGTTCTGAGTGCTGCGCGGGCAGCAAACCGATAAGACCGTCCATTTTGAGTTTTTGCGCATGAAACTTCGAATTCGCGACAACAGCCTCCGACTGCGTCTGACCCAGGCCGAGGTCGATACGCTCAACCGCCAGGGCCTGGTGACCGCCAGTACGGCGTTTCCGGGCGGGCGCAAACTGCATTACGAGATCGAAAGCAGCCCGGCGAGCGTCGCGCCCGCGGCGTACTTCTCGGAGCATCGTTTGACTATCAGAGTGCCGGAAACAGCCGTGCTGGCCTGGGCCAGCAGCGAGCAGGTATCGATGAGCGGAGAGCAGCGACTCGACGAAGGCGAAGTGCTGACCCTCCTGATCGAGAAGGACTTCCGCTGCCTGGCGCCCCGGGAAGGTGAAGACGAGTCGGATATGTTTCCGCATCCGCTGGAGCGGGCCGACAAAACCGCCTGAGCGGCGCATCGATCAGGTAGGCGCCGTCAGATTGCGCTCTTGAGTGCGCCCAGCAACATCTTCGGATTGGGCCGATCCACAATACGTTTTGAAAGCTCGGTGCGGCGTATGACCCCGGCTGCGTCAACCACCAGCGCCGTGGGCCAAATGGTGTCCTGGCCGAAAGCATCCTGGAACTTCCCCGGCACCGCGCCCGAGTGCAGGAGACCGAGCGCGCGAGCGGCCGACAGGTTACGGTCCAGCCAGAAGTCGAAGTCGACCTCGAAAATGTCCGCCACTCGGCGCGTCGTGTCCAGCGGTTGAGGCGTGACGAGAATCAGGCGCGCACCCAGCGTCGTGATTTCCTTGTAGTAGCTCGTCAGGTCTTTGACCTGCGAACTGCAGAACGGACACCAGCCGCCCCTGACGAAGAGCACGACCGCCGGCGCCCCCTCAAGACTGCTGGAGTCGAGTTTGTTGCCTTGCTCGTCGTAGACGATGAATAGCGGCAGGGGCTTACCCGGCGTCAGTGCGTCCGGGGCTTTGCGTCCGCCGCGCTGCCAGTACCACCAGCCCAACGCCGCGGCGGCGGCGACGAGCAGAACTGCAACAATATAAATGGCAATATCGGTCATGCTGTTAGTGCCTGTTGTTTTGCCGATGTCGCGGCGATCATGCTCAACGACTGAATGCAGTGGTCAGCACAATTTTTCCCATGTGCTTTCCCGATTCCATGTATTCGTGCGCGCTTCGCGCGTCGTCAAGCGCAAACTCCCTATCGATAATGGGTTCCATTTTGCCGGATTCAAGCATCGGCAGCGCCAGTTCCGCATACCGATCGCGAATGGCCGTCTTTTCCGCAACAATCTGCGGGCGCAGCGTCGATCCGGTGAGGGTTATGCGTTTGCCGACGATGGGGCGCAGATTGATCTCGGTCGTATCACCGCCCAGGAACGCAATGAGCGCATAGCGGCCGTCGCGGGCCATCAGCGACAGGTTTTTCCCAAGGTAACTGCCGGCAACCATGTCGAGCACAACATCGACTCGCGCGCCGCCGAGAAACGCCGCGATATCGGCCGCCCAGTCGCCGCTCCGGTAGTTCGCGGCGAGATCGGCGCCGATCCGCTCGCAGAAAGCGCATTTGTCGGCGCTGCCGGCGGTCGTGACGACGCGACCGCCGCTGTGCTTGGCCAACTGGATGGCGGTCGTGCCGATGCCGCTCGAGCCGCCGTGAACCAGCAGCGTTTCGCCCTCGCGAAACCGCGCCTGCATGAACACGTTGTAGGTCACCGTAAAACCGGTCTCCGGAAGTCCGGCGGCTTCGCTGAGCGACAGGCGTTTTGGCACGGGCAAGCAATGACCGGCATTGGCGACCGCAAACTCGGCGTAACCGCCGCCGTGGGTCAGCGCCATGACCCGGTCGCCGACCTCCCAGCCGTCCACACCTTTGCCGAGCCCGGCAACTGTGCCGGCGACTTCGAGGCCCGGCAGCGGGCTTGCGTCCGGCGGCAGCGGATAGCGGCCTTCGCGCTGCAGAATGTCGGGACGATTGACCCCGGCCGCGGCAACCTGGATCAGTACTTCGCCATCTCCGGGTTCCGGGACGGCAACGCGAACCGGCTCGAGCACCCGCGGCCCGCCCGGCTCGGAGATCCTGATGGCTTGCATTGTGCGGCGTTTGGCGGCGACCATAAGCCCGTCATACCGGTATGGCGCGACAAACTCAACTCGAACGCGGCAAGTGCAGAGCTGGCGTTCGGCCACAGGGGTTCATTGCGCGGGGGCTCAATGCAGGACAATCCGATACTCTGGCAGCCGTCTGCCGAACGCCGCGACGCATCGGCCATGCAGGCATTCATGCGGGCGGTTGGCCACTCCGATTACGGCACGCTCTACCGCTGGTCGACCGAGGCGCCCGGCGAGTTCTGGGCCGCGCTCGCGGACTTTACGGACGTGCGTTTTTCGACCCCGGCCGTCGACGTGCTGGCGCGCCCCGACAACATCATGGACGCCGGGTGGTTCTCGGGGTCGACGCTAAACTACGCCGAGCGTCTGCTCGTTCACGAAGGGAGCCGCGAGGCCTTGGTCTTCGTCGGTGAGTCGGGAGAACGGCGGGCGCTCAGTTTCGATGAGCTGCGGGCGGCCGTGGCGGCGATTGCGGGTGGTTTGCGCAAAGCCGGCGTCGGCAGGGGCGACCGGGTGGCGGGATTTCTGCCGAATTGCCCTGAAGCCGTCATCGGAATGCTGGCGACCGCAAGCGTCGGCGCGGTCTGGTCGTCGTGTTCGCCCGACTTTGGCGTAGAGGGTGTCGTCGATCGCTTCGGCCAGATCGAACCCTGCGTGCTGATGACCGCCGACGGTTATCGCTACAACGGCAAGCAGCACGATTCGCTGTCCGTGGCCCGGGGAATCGCCGGGGCAATTCCTTCGATCCGCAGCACCGTGGTCATACCGTTTGTGGGCACGACGGAGTCGCTCCCGACGAGCTTCGTCTCCTGGGAAGCGTTCGCCGAACCGGGTGCAGCCTTGGTCTTCGAGCCGGTTGCTTTCGATCACCCGCTGTTCGTTCTGTATTCCTCGGGTACGACCGGCGTGCCGAAGTGCATCGTGCACGGTCACGGCGGTACCCTGCTGCAGCACCTGAAGGAGCACCGGCTACACACCGACATTGGCCCGGACGATCGCCTGTTCTACTTCACGACCTGCGGCTGGATGATGTGGAACTGGCTGGTCAGCGGGCTCGCGACCGGCGCAACGCTGGTGCTGTTCGACGGCTCGCCGTTTCTGGAGCAGGGCCGCATGCTCTGGCGCATGGCCGAGGCGGAGTCGCTCACGGTGTTCGGCACCAGCGCCAAGTACCTCTCCGCACTGGAAAAGGCGGGCCGACGACCCGGCGAGGAATACACGCTCGATAGCCTTCGCAGTGTGCTGTCCACGGGTTCGCCGCTGGCGCCCGAGGGCTTCGATTACGTTTACGACGCCATTAAGCAGGATGTCCAGCTGGCTTCGATAGCGGGCGGCACCGACATCATCAGCTGTTTTGTGCTCGGTAACCCGCTGTTGCCCGTTCGTCGTGGCGAGATACAGTGCCGTGGACTCGGGATGGCCGTCGACATCTTCGACGACAGCGGCAAGCCGCTTCGTGGCGAGCGCGGCGAACTCGTCTGCACGCGGCCGTTCCCGTCAGCCCCCGTCGGGTTCTGGAACGACCCGGAGCGCAAGCGTTATCGGGCGGCGTATTTTGAGCGCTTTCCCGGCGTCTGGGCACACGGCGACTATGCGGAACTCACGGCGGCCGGCGGCGTCGTGATTCACGGGCGGTCCGATGCCGTGCTCAATCCGGGGGGCGTCCGCATCGGCACGGCGGAGATTTACCGGCAGGTTGAACGGCTCGACGAGGTGGTCGAGAGCATTGCCGTGGGACAGCGCTGGGAGGACGACGTGCGCGTCGTATTGTTCGTGGTGCTCGCGGCGGGCGTTCAGCTCGACGATGCGCTGACGACAAGAATCCGCAAGGTCATTCGCGATAACACGACGCCCCGCCACGTGCCGGCGAAGGTGCTTGCGGTTGCCGAAATTCCGCGCACCCGAAGCGGCAAGATTGTCGAGCTGGCCGTGCGCAGCATCATTCACGGCGAGGCGGTCAAGAACACCGACGCGCTCGCCAATCCCGAGGCCCTGGAGCACTTTCGAGATCGCGCGGAGCTCACCGAAGCATGACGGGGAGTCCCGATCTGCCCGGCACGGAGGTGTACCGAGGTTCCGTCGTCAGCGACTGGATCGACGTGAATCGGCACATGAACGTTGCCTATTACCTGCTCGCGTTCGACCTTGCCGTCGATGCGCTATGGAGTCGTTTCGGCATTACCGAAGAGAGCATCGCGAGGACTCACGGATCGACCTTCGCGGTCGAGAGTCACGTGACCTATCAGTCCGAGTTGGCGCTCGATGACGAGTTCGTGATTACGACCCAGGTACTGGCCTACGACGAGAAACGCCTGCACCAGTTTCAACGCATGTTCCGAGCCGAAGACTCGAGGCTCGCCGCCACCTGCGAGTGGATGAACCTGCATGTCGACCTCAGGCAGCGCAAGGTTTCGCCCTGGCCCAAGTCCGTCCTCGACAAGATCGCGGTTTTCTCGGCCGAGCTTCCTCGCGGCGACGCGCCGTCGGAAGCGGGTCGGCGCATGCGGATTCGCGAGCCGCTGTACACGGGGATCAGTCCCTACGGAGAACATTGATGAACGACAGAGTCATACTGGCCATCGACCAGGGGACGAGCAGCAGCCGCGCCGTGGTGTTTGATCGCACGCTCGAGCCGATCGAATCGGCGCAGCAGGAATTTGCGCAGATTTATCCCAGCTCGGGCTGGGTCGAGCACGATCCCGAGGCCATCTGGGCATCCGTCACGGCGGTCACGTCAGAGGCGCTTGCGAAGGCCCGCGTCGAGCCGGCTGCGGTCACGGCGATCGGCATCACCAACCAGCGGGAAACGACGGTGCTGTGGGATCGCAAAACGGGCCGGCCGCTGGCGAACGCGATTGTCTGGCAGGATCGCCGCACGGCGAAATACTGTGAATCGCTGCGCCGCGAGGGTTACGAAAAGAAGGTCATCGACAAAACCGGACTGCGCCTCGACCCGTATTTTTCCGCCACCAAGCTCAAGTGGCTGCTCGACCATGTCGAGGGCGCGCGGGAACGCGCGAGCCGTGGCGAGCTTGCCTTCGGCACGATCGATACGTTCCTCGTGTGGCGACTGTCGGCGGGCCATGCCCACGTGACGGACGCAACCAACGCTTCGCGCACGATGCTCTATAACATTCACGAGCGGTGCTGGGACGACGAGCTCCTGAGGCTGTTCGACATACCGAAGGCGCTGCTGCCCGAGGTTCGGCCTTGCGCTTCCGATTTCGCCGAAACTCGAGTCGAGTTTCTGCAGGACGGAACGCCCATCGGCGGCATTGCGGGTGATCAGCAGGCCGCGCTCATCGGGCAGGCCGGTTTCGAGCACGGCATGACCAAGAGCACCTACGGCACGGGCTGCTTCATGATTGCGAACACGGGCGGCGAGGCGTTGAAGTCGGGTAATCAGCTGCTCACGACCATCGCGAGCGATCTCGACGGCCAGGTGACTTACGGTCTCGAGGGCAGCGTGTTTGTCGCGGGCTCCGCCATGCAGTGGCTGCGTGACGAATTGCGCATGATCGAGACCGCACCCGAGTCGGAAGCGATTGCGCGCGCAACCGGCATCGTGGACGACGTGTACGTCGTGCCGGCATTTGCCGGCCTGGGTGCGCCGTACTGGGATCCGCACGCCCGGGGCGCGATCGTCGGCCTGTCCCGCGGCAGCAGCCGCGAAACGATCGTAACCGCCACGCTGCAAGCCATTGCGTTCCAGACTCACGACCTGGTCGTTGCGATGCGCGAGGACGGCATTAGCCCGGCTGTCGTGCGGGTCGACGGCGGCATGGCCGCCAACGATTGGTTCCTCGAGTTTCTGGCCGGCGTGCTGGACACGCCGGTCGAGCGCCCCGTCAACATCGAGTCGACCGTGCTCGGCGCGGCGTCACTGGCTGCACTGCAGGTCGGCGTAATTGAAGGCATCGAACATCTGGCGGAGCGCTGGCAAAGCGAGCGCGTGTTTACGCCGGCAATGACCTCTGACGTTCGCGGTCAGCTGCTTGCGGGTTGGTCCGACGCCGTTTCGAGGACCCGTGGCGCCAGATAGGACTCGAACTGTTCGGTTGCGCGTCGCCAGCTGCGTTTTTCGGCGTAGCGGCGGCACGCCTCGCGGTCCAGACTGAGCGCCGAGAGACAGGCAGCCTTCAGGTCTTCGTCGAGAATCCCTGTCTCGCCGTGGCGGACGACGTCAATGGGGCCATCCACGGGTAATGCCGCAACGGGCAGCCCGGAGGCCATGGCTTCAAGCATCACTAGCCCGAAGGTATCGGTCTTGCTCGGGAACACAAAAACGTCGCCACCCGCAAGGTGATTGGCGAGGTCCGCGCCGAATCGATAGCCCAGAAAGTGGCAGTTGGGGAAGCGTCGGGCAAGCCCTTCGCGGTCCGGTCCGTCCCCAATGATGACTTTGCTGCCCGCCAGGTCGAGTTCGAGAAACGCTTCGATGTTTTTTTCGACCGCGACACGGCCCAGGTAGACCCAAATGGGCCTTTCGAGCCCGTAGTCGTGCGGGGTCGACGGGTTGAACAGTGCGGTGTCCACGCCGCGCGACCAGATGACGACGTCGTCGAAGCCGCGGTCGGTCAGCTTGGTCTGGATGGCCTTTGTGGGCACCATGGTTCGCACCGCCGGCCCGTGGAACCAGCGCAACAGGCGAACGGTCCAGGCGATCGGGATCGGCGCCCGCGCACGCACGTACTCGGGAAACTGTGTGTGGTAGGCGGTCGTGAACGGCACGTGGGTGCGCAGGCAGTAGCGCCGAGCGGCCAGACCGAGCGGGCCCTCGGTCGCAATGTGGATGCAGTCGGGTTCGAAGCGGTCGAGATCGCGTCGCACGCCGGGCCCTGCGAACAGCGACAAGCGGATCTCAGGATACGTGGGCATGGGTACGGTCCGCCGGCCGGCCGGCGTTACCAGCAGCACCTCGTGACCCATGGCAATCAGCTGATCCCGGGTCCTCCCGAGGGTCCGCACGACTCCGTTGACCTGCGGTTCCCAAGCGTCCGTCACAATCGCAATGCGCATGCCGGGCATGGTTGGCCGAGCGCGTTAAATTAGTGTTACAGATATATAACAGGCCAATGATATGCTGGCCTCGACTTTCATCGATCTGTCACGGCGCGGTCACGTCGCTGTCGTCTGTGGGGCAGAGAATCGGCCGCGTAATGTAACCGGTACGACGGTATGGTAGTTATTGATTACATTAACGATTTAGAGCTCGATGCGTGTCGCCGAATCAACGCGCTGAGCCGCTGGCGCGCCGTGAAGGCGCTCTTCACCGCGGTTTCGCGTCTTGGCGACTACCCCGCGTGGGTGGGATTTGGTCTGGTTTGTGCGTTGCAGCAAACCCATCAGCTCGGCTTCTTTGTCGCACACACGCTGGCGACGGCGGGTGTCGGTATCCTCGTCTACACGGTGTTGAAGCGACGACTGGTTCGCGAGCGGCCGTACATCAAACACGGCGAGATCGAGTGTGGAACCGCGCCGCTCGATCGCTACAGCTTTCCGTCGGGCCATACGCTGCACGCCGTGAGTTTCGCCGTTTTCTACGGCAGCTACGAGCCGAGCCTGTTGTTTGTGCTCGTACCGTTTGCGCTACTCGTGGCGGCGTCCCGGGTGATCCTGGGCCTGCACTATCCGAGCGACGTGGTGGCCGGTGCCGGGCTGGGAGCGGCCATTGCGACGGCCAGCATTACGCTGGTGGCCTAGCCCGAAAATCTCACCGGTCGGCCAACGCCTGGCGCGCACGGTGCCGATAATTCAGACCATGTCACGGTTCTGGAGTGCGTTTTCAGAACAGCCTTCTGTTCCGGCGCTGACCTATTGCGGTTCAGGCGGTTTCTCGCTCGCCCTGGCTGGCTCTTCACTCAAGCGGTAGCGACCGCTACCGCTTTCGCTCCAGAGCGGCCCCAGGACGGCTGCGAACCCCGCCTGAATCCGCGATACCGGTGAGATTTCCGGGCCAGCCCGGTCTCTCGATATCTCTGCTTCGCTCGAGGGTTTGCGACTCACGCAAAGCGTTGCCACAGGAACATGATCCACACGGCGCCGCTCAGCATCAGGCTGACCATGACGGCTGCTGAGCCCATGTCTTTTGCGCGTCCCGACAGTTCGTGCTGCTCTTCGCCCACGCGATCGATGGCCGCCTCGACGGCCGAGTTGAGCAGTTCAACGACGAGCACGAATATGCAGGTCGCAACGAGCAGCAGCCTTTCCAGCGGCGTTTGTCCCAGCCACAAGGCCGCCGGGAACAGCAACAGGCTTACAACGACTTCCTGCCGGAACGCGGCTTCGTGTCGCCAGGCGTGAGCCAGGCCCTGTGCGGAGTATCGTGTTGCGCGAATGACTCGGCGAATGCCGGTGTTTCCAGGTTTTCCCATTTACCTGCAGCTTCCTGACGATGCGGCCAGCCTCGATGCGGCAAGCCTACACTGCGGCAATACGGCTGTCGCTTCCCGCGTTCCGGACTTCCCCGGAACGCGGGTTGTCCGCGGTCAGGCTGCGAGCGGTCTGCGGCTCCGATCGAGGAACAGGGGTTCGCGGTCGATGCCGTCCGAACGGTAGTGCAGCAGGTGCAGCGTGCCGTCGGCCTCTTCGGCGACCGCTGTGCGATGCTCGACCCAGTCGCCGTCATTCACGTAGCGCACGCCGTTAATCCGACGGGCGCCCGGGCGGTGTATATGGCCGCAAATCACGCCATCGAAACCCCGCGAGGCCGAATAGGCCGCAGCGGTTTCTTCAAAGCGCAGGATGTATTCGTTGGCTGCTTTGAGTTTGTTCTTGATGCGGGTCGACAGCGGCGAGAACTGACCGCCAAAACGGGAGCGCAGTGCATTGAAGCGGACGTCCGCTTCGACCATGACCGTGTAAGCGGCTGAAGCAAAGCGCTCCAGATTCGTGCCTTTGCGAATGGCGGCGTCGAGCGCGTCGCCATGAAAGACGAGGTAACGTTCGCCGCTCGCGCTCACGTGTTCGGCTTCGAGCGCAATCTCGACGCCGAAGAGTTCCTGGCCGGCCATTCGGCGGAACTCGACGTCGTGGTTCCCGGGAATGTACACGACCCGGGACGGCCCGGCGGCAATCGCGAACAGGTGCCCTAGGAGCGTGCGGTGCGACTCCATGAACGTGGGTTTGACCTTCAGCCGCTCGAGGTCGACGATGTCGCCGACCAGATAGATCGTATCGGCGCTGACCGAACTCAGAAAGTGCGTGAGATCGGCCGCGCGGGACTGAATGGCGCCAAGGTGAACGTCGGAGAGCCACAGGGTCCGGTAGTGCTGCATAAGTCCTTCACCCGGTTGCAATGAGCACGTTGCGAAGCGTAGGTTTGCGAATTGACGGCAGGGTTTAGATTTGGTGACAGTTTGATTGCGGAACTGTCTGCCTCGCTGGCCGTTTTGCGAGCTTGACTGCTTGCCGCGCGGGCTTACATTATTACCGCTTGATGTCTCATGCGCTCTCGCTTGCGGTGCACAAGAGTACGTTCGAATCGCCGCCTTCTACCCAAAAGAACCTTCACTTGTTGAGAGCGCGCCAAAAACTCGGCAAATACACGATCCTCGGTCGTATTGCGTCCGGACCGCTGGCGGACGTCTACCGGGCGTTCGATCGTATTCAGCGTATGCGCGTCGCTCTGAAAATACCGAGGCATGCCGATCACACGGGACACGACGAGTTTCTTCACGAAGTACAGGTGGCCACGCGCCTCAACCATCCCAACCTCCTCGGTGTCCTGAACGCCGCCTATATTGACGACTACTTCGTGATCGCAATGGAACTCGGCGAGGAGTCCCTTGCCGACCGCATCGAGCGGCGTATTTCCACGGCGAACGCCCTCGAACTGGTCGGCCAGGCTTTGAGCGGCCTCGCGCACGCTCATGACAACAAGGTGATTCACTGCGATATCAAGCCGGAGAACTTCCTGCTGTTTCCCGGCAATCGCCTCAAGCTCGGCGACTACGGGTTTGCCAAACTGCGGACCCGCACGTTGAAGGCGTCGGGGTCGGGTACGATCGACTACATTGCGCCGGAACAGGCGATGGGACGTCCGAAGTTTCAGTCGGATGTGTTTTCGATGGGGCTCGTTATCTATCGCCTGCTATCGGGGCGCCTGCCGGAGTGGCCGTTCGAATGGCCGCTGCCGGGTCAGGAGCGCCTCGCGCAACGCGTCCGGCCGGAGTTCGTCAATTTCCTGAAGCAGGCCATTCAACTCGATCCCAAGCAACGCTTCGCGGACGCCCGCATCATGCTGGCGGCCTTCGAGCGGTTGCAGAGCCGCGCACGCCGACAGATTGGTGGCCGGAAGCGGGGAAGCGGCCGCAGTACCGGCACTCACAGCGTCAGCTGGCAGCAGATTCGCTGGCGCGAGTTCAAGCGACAATTCGGCAAAACGCTCGACTGCCAGCATCAGTGCAGACACTGCGAGGGCCCCGTTTCAGAGAGCATGCAGGCCTGTCCCTGGTGCGGTTTCGACAACCCGACCCGGGGCGCCGAGTCGTCGATGCCGTCGAGCTGTCCTCGGTGCCAGCGCGGGGTAAAGAACGACTGGGACTACTGCGCCTGGTGCTACGGTCCCGGCTTTCTCGAAGAGACGACCCGCCGCTACCCCGATAAGCGATACACCGCGGAGTGCAGCAACAAACGCTGTCGAGGCCCAATCATGCCGTTCATGCGCTACTGTCCGTGGTGCCGCAGTAAGGTTCGCCAGGCTTGGAAGCTCGAGGGCAGCAAAACGAGCTGCAAGGCGTGCGGCTGGGGAATTGCGAAAGAGTTCTGGAATTACTGCGCCTGGTGCCGAGAGCCGGTGGTGCATGACTGAAGCGCTCGTGGCCGAAGGCATGCTGTTGCTCGATGGCAGTGACAGGCCAGAAACGAAGCAGGTCGTAATGGGCGGCGGCCAGCTTGTGGCCTTTACCGCGCGAGCTCCTGACAAGCTGACCGAGAACGAGGACACGGTGGCCGGGATTCCGTGGGGACCGGATGCCTGCGTGCTGGTCGTGGCCGACGGGGCGGGCGGGCTGCCCGCCGGGAAGCGCGCATCGCTGCTTGCGGTGCGGGCGCTGGCGGAATCGCTGAACGTGTCTCTGGGCAAGACCACGCTGTTGCGCACGGCGATTCTCAACGGCATCGAAGCCGCCAACGCGGCGGTCATGGCTGAAGCCCGTGGCTCGGCCACGACCATGACTATCGTGACGATCGAAGGCCATTTGGCCCGCAGTTACCAGGTTGGCGACTCGGAGGCGCTGATTGCGGGTCAGCGCGGCAGGGTTCGCCTGCAGACTTTGCCGCATTCCCCGACCGGTTTTGCCGTCGAAGCGGGCTTTCTCAACGAGCGCGAGGCGCTGCATCACGAGGAGCGACATCTGGTGTCGAATTTTGTCGGCAACAGCGATATGCGTATCGACGTCGGCGCGGGCGTGGTGCTGAACCCTCGCGACACGGTGCTGCTGGCGAGCGACGGGCTGACCGATAACGTGCACGTCACCGAGGTTGTCGATCGCATGCGGCGCGGCGCCCTCGACGTGGCGGCGGACCGGATCGTCAGCCTCGCGGCCCGCCGAATGGCCGATCCGGAGAGCCTCAAGCCCTGCAAACCCGACGATCTCTCTCTCATACTGTTCCGCAAGCCCTACCGGCCGCACCGCAAGCCCGCGATCGACTGAGCGCCGAGCGGCGGCCCAGGTCCCGCCCGCTTGACAGAATCCTTATGGTTCGGCGCCTTCAGCGGCAGAATCGCGGTTGAACCGCTGCCGGTCGCGTATTAAGGTCGTTTGTGTCAAACAAGGCGCATGGGCGGCAGCGGTTTCGTGCCTTCCAATCGAATGGAACTCAACGCGGCATCTGTTGCTCCAAAGACACAATACGGTCCGTGTGTGTGCGGGCCGAGCGTTGCGCCGGAGGGCTCCAGACCATGAAAAATCCACTCAAGCTCGCTTCCATACCGGCCTGGGCCCGGCCAGTCCTTCTGGCCCTTGCGGCCCTTGCAATCTCCACGGCCTGCAATGACGAGTCCTCGAGCCAATCCGGAGGCGGAGCACCCAGCAGCGGCGGCTCTTCCGGCGGTGGTTCGTCAGGCGGCGGTTCGTCGGGAGGCGGCTCGTCGGGAGGCGGCTCGTCAGGAGGCGGTTCCTCGGGCGGCGGTTCCTCCGGCGGCGGTTCCTCGGGCGGAGGCATGCCGGGAGGCGGTGCGCCCGGCGGCAGCCAAGGAGGAGGCATGCCTGGCGGAGGCGTGCCGGGCGGTTCGACCGGCGGTTCCTCGAGCGGCGGCAGTGCGGGTTCCGGTGGTGGCATGCCCGGAGCGGGCATTCCTGCGCCCGGGGGCGGCGGCATGCCGGGCCCGGACGGCGCCGGAACAGGCGGCGGCATGCCCGATGTGGGCGGCTTTCCGAGCGGCGGCGAGTCGGGTGAAGGTGACGGCGATGGCGACGGTCAATCGGGTGGCGACTGCGGCGACACGGGCTCGCTCCCGGGCGGCGTCGGCGGTATGGGACAGGACGGCGACTGCATAGGCGGTGGTGGCGCTTCTTCCAATGCGGACAGCGACGGCGCGAGCGGTGGCGGCGGAGCCAGCGGTAGTTCTGGCGCCAGTGGCGGCGGCGCCTCGGGAGGCGGTGGATCGTCGGGTGGAGGTGCTGCCGGAAGCGTCGGCGAGTTCCCGGGAGAAAGTGGCTCGGAGCGGGCCGAACGCCTCGGTGGAATCCTCGACGAATCGCTGGGCGATTTTGACGACGTGCTGCTTGAGGAACAGGAAGAAATTGCCGCCGTAGGGCGCAACACCGAAGGGTTCGGCGGCGGTGGCGGCGGCAGCGGCGGCATTAGTCTGGGCGAACAGGAAGGTGACGGCAGCGGCGGTTCCGTCGCGGTCATCAACGACGCCATGGCGCCGCGCGAGTCGCCGACGGCGGGCATGTCCGATCAGGAAATTCGCGAACGCACGCCCGAAGATATACCGATGGTAGCCGACGATGACATCATTGCTCGGCAGCTTCGTGAGGCGGCGCTGGCCGAGGAAGATCCCGAGCTGCGCGACCGGCTGTGGGAGGAGTATCGGAAGTACCAGGGACTGTAGGGAGCGGCCTGTCTGAATATGTTGCGCGTTACTGGAATTGCGGCTGTTGCCCTGTTTGCCGCTCAAGGGTGTTCTGTTAACGAAGTCGTGAACGCTGACGAGACCGAGCTTGTCGTTGCGTCGGAGCCGGTCGAGGAAGGATTGCTTCTCGATATCGGCATCGTCGAATTCGACGACGGCGTTGCGGAGGACAACGACCCGGACAAGACGGGTGTGTACGGCGAAATACGCGCGGCGGAGGCGCGTTACCTGCCGTATCACCTGAAGGCCACTCTGCAGGGCACGGGACATTGGGGCGCCGTACGCGTCGTGCCGTCTCGCCTGGCGTTTACCGATGTATTGATCAGCGGGGCTGTCCAGAAGTCGGACGGCGAATTCGTGACGATCGGCATCCGTGTGGAAGACGCGAGTGGGGCACTGTGGTACGAGAAGGACTACAAGACCCAGACGGGGATTTCCTCGTACTCGAGTACTCGCGACCGCCGCCAGGACCCTTATCAGAAGGTCTTCAACGACATCGCCAACGACTTGCAGGCGTACGTCGCCCAGCTGGACGGTGAGCGCATTGCGCGTGTCCGGCAGATTTCGGAGCTGCGCTTCTTTGCGGACATGTCGCCGCAGCCGTATGCGGATTATCTGACGACGGACAAGGACGGTATTGTCGGTCTCAGCCGCCTGCCGGCGGAAGGCGACCCGGCTGTCGATCGCCTCCGGCAAATTCGCGAACGTGACCGGCTCGTGGTGGACACGCTGAATGAGCACTACGCGAACTTCTACTACGGTATCGCAATCCCGTATCACGCCTGGCGCAAGACGGCTCGCGAAGAATCAGTCAACTACCGCCAGGTGCGCCGCTCGGGCACGATGCGGGCGCTCATGGGCGTGGTTGTTCTCGCCGGGTCGCTGGCGATGGACACGGACAGCTCGAGCTCGACGAGGCGTCGCACGAAGAATTCGCTTCAGGCGATCGGCGTGTCGCAGGGTATCGAGCAGATTTTTGCGGGCTTTACCCGACGTACGGAGGCGAGCCTGCACGCGGAAGCGATCAAGGAGCTCTCCGAGTCGTTCGGTTCGGAGGCGGCTCCCATGCTGGTGACGGTATCCGGAGAGACACGCCGCCTGACCGGGACGGCCGCGGCGCAGTACGAGAGCTGGCGGCGCCTCCTGAAGGAAATCTACGAAGCCGAGACAGGATTCCCCGCCGACATTGATCTGGGTACGCCAGAGCGCGCGCCGGAAACCTGAACTCCCACTCCTTCCATGACTGCTGAAGACACGCGGCAGAACCTCAAGCCGGGTGCGGAGCTGGCCAATCGTTACGCCCTGGTCCGCGAGCTGGGTCGAGGCGGCGAAGCGGCAACGTGGCTCGCCGACGACCGCGTGACGCGATCGCGAGTTGCGCTCAAGGTTCTCGTATCGCCCGCGGGTAACCGAGCCCGATTGCGCCAGGAATGGCAAACGAGTATTCGCCTGTTGCACCCGCATATCGTGCGGGTTTTCGAGTTTCACGACGACGCCGGCGGCGCGTTCTACAGCCTGCAGCACCTTGACGGTCCCGACGTTTCGGCACTTACCGGAAAGGGCGCTGCTGCCGTGCTGCCCGTGGTTGCCGCACTGGCCGATGCTCTGCGCTACGCACACGGCAAGGGCGTGGTGCACCGGGACGTCAAAGCGGCGAACGTACTCCTCGACCGGAACGGTGCCCCTTATCTGATTGATTTTGGCGTGGCCGCCAGCGCAGGTGAACTGGCGAGCGGCGGCTCTGTTGCCGCGGCGTCGCCCGAGAGCCTCAAGGGCGAAGCGGCGACGCCCGCGGACGACGTGTTTGCGCTGGGCGGACTCGCCTACGAACTGTTGAGCGGCCGCTCGCCGTACGGCGGCGATAATCTCGAGCGCGGCATTGCGGATCGGGTGCCGCCTTTGCTGACTGCCGAAGACGTCCCCGATCTGCCGCCCGCCGTGTCGACGCTCCTGGCAGCCATGCTTGCCAAGGATGCCGCGGAGCGGCCCGATGCCGGTGAGGTACTCGACGCGTTGTCGGACGCCGGCTTCAAGCCGGGTGCGGCGCCGCGCGAGCTGCGAAGCTCCAGGGCTGCCGACAACGCCGAAGTCATCGAGGTTCGCGAACGCAAGACCCCTACAAAAAGCGGCTTCAAGGCACCCGAGGCGTCGGCGGCTGCGGGCGGCGGGGTAACCCAGCGTTCACTGTGGCTGGGGTTGGCCGTACTCGTAACGCTGTTGCTGTTCGTCGTGTTTTATCTGCCCGGGAGGCTTACGACGGCGCCGGTAGACGTCGCCGACCCGGTCGCTGAGGAAGCGGTTCCGGAAGCCGCCCCGGAACCGGCCGCCGACGAGCCTGAGCCGGGACTGCCCGGGCGCGACGAGCGCGTGGAGGCGAGACAGTCAACCGAGGCTGTGCTCGGCCGCCTGCTATCGCACATGGAGACGCTCGAAGCGCGCGCCGTCGAACGCTGGGGCGGGCTGCGTTACTCACAGGCGAGAGCCGCCTACGAGTCGGGCGACGAGGCCTATCTGGCCCGCGACTACGCGCTCGCGACCGAGGAATACAGCCGGGCTATCGAACGTCTCGAGCCGCTGCTCGAGGAGGTGGATCAGGTTTTCAGCGACACGCTCGAAGCGGCCGAGGAGGCGCTGGCCAACGCGGATTCCGTCGAGGCGCTCAGGAATTTCGATCTGGCCGTCGCGATCAGTCCCGGCAGCCGCCGCGCTCAGGAAGGCCGCGAGCGTGCGCGTAACCTCGACGCCGTGCTGGCGCTCGTCGAGAGTGGGCTACGCTATGAGGACCAGCTCGAACTCGATGCGGCTCGCGAAAGCTTCAAGCAGGCCATGGAACTGGACCCGGAGTGGCGGCCCGCCCGGGAAGGCTACGAGCGCGTCCAGGGTACCGCGCAGCAAATGGATTTCGACGCGAGAATGAGCGAAGGGCTTGCGGCGCTTACCGTCAACGACTACCCGGCCGCGCGTGCGGCGTTTCGCATGGCGCAGCAGCTGAGGCCGGGCTCGACCGAACCGGCGGACGGTTTGCTGCAGGTCGACCAGGGTATTCGGTTGGCGACGATCAGCCGCCTCGAACAGGAGGTGTTCGAGCTCAAACGTGAGGAGCGCTGGGAGGATGCCGTCACGCACTATGAGCAGATTCTCGAACTCGACGATAACCTCGAGTTTGCCAAGACGGGTCTGAGCGATGCACGCGGCATGGTGGGTCTGCACAAGCAGCTCGACGAGTATATTGCGGAACCCGATTCGCTCAGCGCGCCGTCAACCATGCAGCGCGCAACCAACCTGGTACTGACCGTCACGCGCATGAGCGACGCCGGTCCTCGGCTCAACGGGCAGAAAGACGAGCTGTCGCGCCTGTTGAAAAGGGCCGCGACGCCGCTTGAAGTCGAGTTTGTTTCCGACAATCTGACCGAGGTATCGGTGTTCCGCGTCGGGCGACTCGGGCGTTTTTCGTCGCAGCAACTTAAACTGCGGCCCGGTAACTACGTTGCGGTCGGCAACCGGCCCGGCTATCGCGACGTTCGGATTGAGTTTCGGGTTGCTCCCGAACTCGACATGCAGCCCGTCGTCGTGCGCTGCGAGGAACCAATTTGAGCATCGAACAGCTACTGATCAGCGACGTCGAGGGAGAGCGGGTTGTTACCGGCGCCCAGCTGCCGCTGCGTATCGGCACGGGCAGCGACAGTGACCTGAGGCTGCCGGGTCCGGGTGGCGGTCCGCTGCTGGTTCTCGATCTGCTCGACGGCGCGCCGTTCCTGCAGCCGGTTCGTCGCGACGGTTCCGTGAAACTGAACGGCGAGCCCCTGACGGCGAGCCGGCGCCTGCAAGACGGCGACGTCTTCGAGTATTTTGGCAGCCGTATCGACGTCGGCGTAAGCGGTTCGCGTGCCGTGTTGAACGTGCGTCTCGAAGACAGTGCCTACGTGACTCGTCCGCCTGAAATGCCGGGCGATGCCGCGGCGGCTGCCGAAGAGGCGATCGCGCCCACCGCATTCAAGCGCGCAAGTGAGGCGCGCGCCGCAGCGCCGCCCACGGAGCGACACACGCTGCGTTGGGTTGTGAGCGGCGGCCTTGCGGTGCTTGTTCTCGCGGCGTGGTTACTGTTTACGTCCAAGTCGATCGAGTTCGACGTCAACCCGGACGAGCCGGACAGCCTCAGTATCAGCGGCGGCTGGTTCAAGCTACCGCTCGGTAACCGCGTGTTGTTGCGGCAGGGGGAATACACGCTGCAGGTCGAGAAGGCGGGCTACTACGACCTCAGTATGGATTTTGTCGTCGACGAGGCGCCGAATAGAACGATCGAGGTCGAGTTGAGGCGCCGACCCGGAGAAGTCACGGTGGACGTGACCGACGGCGCCGAGGCGACCGTCAACATCAACGGAGTGCACGTCGGCGCCGCTCCGCTGGGGCCGGTCGAACTGGAACCGGGCACGTATTCGGTAGAGGTGCTCTCGGAGCGCTACCTGCCGTTCTCCGACGCATTCCGCCTTGAGGGCCTTGGTCAGCAATCCCGGATTACCGTACAACTCGTGCCGCGCTGGTCTCGCGTTACGCTGAATTCCGAGCCGTCGGGCGCCACGGTCTTTGTAGATGACAAAGCCGCGGGAGAGACGCCGGCCGTGCTGGAACTGCTCGAGGGTAAGCACACGTTGTCGATTGTCCGCGAAGGCTTCAAGGCCTGGGACGGCAGCGTGGTGGCGGAGCCGAATACCGAACGGACGTTGCCCACGGTGCGCCTCGAGGCGGCGGACGCGCGGCTCAGGGTAACCACGATACCGCGCGGCGCAAACGTGACCGTGGACGGCCGCTATCGCGGCCAAAGCCCGCTGACGCTCGATCTGTCGCCGGACATCGACTACACGATCGGCCTGTCGCGTGCCGGCTATGGCTCGGCGACGCGGCAGGTACGTTTGCGATCGGCCGCCAGCGAGGAACTCAGCGTGGATTTGAGCGCGCGCACCGGGCGCGTGACGGTTAACGTATCGCCGGCAGATGCGGGCGTGTACGTCGACGGCCGCGCGCGGGGTACGGGCAACACGACGCTCGACCTCAGCTCTGCGCCCAAACGTATAGAGGTGCGAAAGGCCGGTTACGAAACCTGGACGCGCACCGTGACGCCGCGACCCGGCTATCCGCAGACCCTGGCGGCGCGGTTGCGCAGTCTGGAAGAAGTTGCGGCGGCGTCGGTGCAGCGTGAGCAGGAGTCGACGCTCGGACACGTACTGCGGCGTATCGAGGCGGGCAGCTTCGACCTGGGAGCGTCGCGCCGCGAGCAGGGTCGCCGCGCCAACGAGGTGATCGTGCCCGTATCGATCAGCCGGCCGTTCCTGATCGGCGTGCACGAAATCACGAACAAACAGTTTGCCGCCTTCGATCCGGCGCACGACTCCGGGAGCGACGTACATGCCTCGATGGCGGGAGACAACAATCCCGTTGCCAACGTGACCTGGTCGCAGGCCGTGCAGTACTGCAACTGGCTCAGCGCCCGGGAGGGGTTGGAGCCTGTGTACAAGGAAGAGTTTGGTGAGTGGGTGGCAATCCGGCCGTTTCCCAACGGTTACCGGTTGCCGACCGAAGCGGAGTGGACGTGGGCGTTACGCTACGAAGGCAACGCAGGCGCACTTCGGTATCCCTGGGGCGAAGACTGGCCGCCGCGCCGCGATGCCGGCAACTTTGCGGACCAGTCTGCCGACGGCATTGCGCCGACGCTAATACCGGGATACGACGACGGTTTTGCGTCGACGGCGCCCGTCGGGAGTTTCGGCACAAATGCCGCCGGACTTGCCGACGGCGGCGGCAACGTGGCGGAGTGGGTAAACGACTACTACTCCGTGCCGACACCGGGCCGGACTCAGCGGGTGACGGATCCTCTCGGTCCAGAGCGTGGCAACACGCGCGTCATCCGCGGCTCCGGATGGCGGCATGGCGGCATGACCGAACTCAGGCTCAGCTATCGCGATCACGGCGACGAGGCGCGCTCCGACGTTGGTTTCAGGATTGCGCGCAACCTCGATGAGTGAATTGCAGGACAATAAATCGTGAGACAATTGTGATGCCCTGCGGTCCAATGATTGCGTACGCTATCGTGCGACGATGCCGAGGAGGTGCCCCATGCAGGTGTTAACCCGCTTGCTGCCGTCATTGACGTATCGCCTGTTGCCAGTGTTGCTGCTGGGAACGCTTCTTGCGGCCGCCAATGCGCAGGAGGAAGAGGCGACGCCCGACACGCCGGCCCCGGACGACACCGCAGAGGCGGCTGAAGAGTCGCCCGAGACACCGGCCGATGACGACGAGCTCGATCTGGGGCCGGACGATCCGCTGCTGGATGCGCAGGGTTTCGATCCGAACGACGACGACGATTTTGTCCCCAGCGAGGACATTCCGGCCGACGCACCCATTGCTTTTCCTACCGACATTTAGTGTTTCGCAGTACTAGCCTATGAAGAAAAAGAACATACCGATCGAGTTCGTGTTCCAGCTGTTTGCGCTGATTATTGCCGTAATCGTCGTACACGCGTTTTACGTGTCGGTCGTGCGACCGAACGCCGCACAGATTATCGAAGAGCAAAACCTGGCGGCGGAAGCGGACCCGGACTACGTTCGTGAACGCCGGATCTGGGTGTTGATCAAGGACCTGGAACAGGAGGCCTGTTTCATACTGATGTTCTGGGCGCTGGCGATTATGGCCTACAAGGCCGTAACCATTGGCCGCGAGCGCAAGCTACTGGACGTGGATCTCGTGCCCGTTGCCGAGGGGATGCGAATACTCCCGGAGGACACGCGTGAGTTTGCGCGCCAGGTACAGGCGCTGCCTGAAGAACGTCAGCGCATGCTGCTGCCGCGCGCACTCCTGAACGCGCTCAGGCGTTTCGGGTCGACGCGCAACGTCCAGGACGTGTCCAGCAGCACACATACCATTTGCGAGTCGGAAGCCGAACGGCTCGAGTCCGAGTTATCCATGATTCGCTACATTTCCTGGGCCATCCCGAGTATCGGCTTTATCGGCACCGTACGCGGTATCGGTGAAGCGCTGGCACAGGCCGACCAGGCCGTGGAGGGCAACATTGCCGGCGTCACGCAGAGTCTGGGTGTCGCTTTCAACTCGACCTTCATTGCCCTTTTGATCAGCATCTTCCTGATGTTTCTGGTGCACCAGCTGCAGCTCATGCAGGAGCGGCTGGTGTTCGACAGCGAATCCTACTGCGACGAAAAGCTGATTCGTCACATGCAGGCGGACTGACGCGTCCGCGGGCCTGCCGGGAGATTCCGTGAGCTTGCTTGCCGCACACATTAACGACGCCGGCCTGTCGGTGTACGGCGATAAGGGGATACTCTATCGCGAACCCGGTTTTGCGCTGCTCGAGGATCAGGAACTCGTTACCGGAGAAGCGGCGTACCGCAACGCGCGTCTCAAGCCGCGGCGCATTCACAGCCGCTTCTGGAGCGAGCTGAAAACGGATCCTCTCGAAGACGCGCGCTTTCGGCATTTGAGCGCCGCGGACCTCGTCAGTCAGCAGCTCGACACGATGTGGCGGGCGGTGTCGGCGGATGCAAACGCGGATCGGCTCGTGGTTGCCGTGCCGCCGTACATGAATGGCGAGCAGCTGGGCCTGTTTCTCGGCATTGCGGCGGATCTCGGTATTCCGATCGTTGCGCTTGTCGACGCGGCCGTCGCGGCGACCCGGCGTGAGTATCAAGGCGCCGTTCCCGTACACGTGGACTTCAGCCTGCACGGCGCATCCGCAACCCGTCTGAGCCAGGAGGGTCAGGCGCAGGTCGAACGCAGCGAACTGATCGAGGGTGCGGGCATCGTGGCGCTGACGGACGCGTGGATCAAGGTGATTGCCGAGGCGTTTGTCCGCCAGTCGCGATTCGACCCGCTACACACGGCCGAAACCGAACAGTACATGCAGGACCGGTTACCGGAGTGGCTGTCCACGGCGACTGGCGATGGCGGGGCGGAACTCGAAATTGCGTACCGCGGTATCGAGCACC
Organism: Woeseiaceae bacterium; assembly: GCA_028289545.1. Lineage (GTDB taxonomy): Bacteria > Pseudomonadota > Gammaproteobacteria > Steroidobacterales > Woeseiaceae > UBA1847. The sequence continues at coordinate 32,105 of JANQPG010000023.1, read as the reverse complement.
GCGCCGAGGTGGAGATTCTGGAGCTGATTACCGCCGTCGACGCCGTCTATCAACAGCTCGTCGGACAACTACGTGCCGTTTACCGGGCTGATGAGTTGCCGGCTATCCAGCTCAGCGACCGTGCGGCCCGCCTGCCGGGTCTGGCGGACACGCTGACAGCCAGGGTTGGGGGCGACGTGTTTGTACTCGAGCCCGGCGCAACCTGCCGCGGGCTCGCCGCGCGCTGCCGCGAGATGCAGCGCTCGACCGACAGCGTGAGCCTGCTGCGGCAACTGCCGTGGGATCAGACGGCGGCCAGTACCGCGGCTGCGCCCGAAAACGAGGAACACAGCCGGCCAAGTCACGTGCTGTTCGGCAGCGTCGCCTATCCGATCGGAGAAACGCCGCTCGTGCTCGGCAGCCAGTCTTCCGGACAGGGTCGCTTTCTCGACCTGCCGGGCGACATGCCGGGACTGTCGCGGCAGCACTGTTCGGTGTACGTGAGCGGCGGTCAGGGCGTCGTCGAGGACTACTCCCGTTACGGCACGTTCCTGAACGGCCACCGGATCGACGGCTCCGCCGTCCTGCAAACCGGCGACGTACTGCGCGTCGGTACACCGGGTCACGAGCTTTGCATGATCCTTGCGGAGGATGCACATGGCGCGTAGACGACGTCGCGAAGGTAACGTGTTCAGCATGTCGTTCCTGGACTGCATGAGCTGCGGTTTTGGCGCCGTGATCCTGTTCTTCATGATCATCAACGCGCAGGTCAAGGAAACAACGGAGGACAGCCCGAGCGACCTGATGGCCGAAACCCGCAAGCTCGAGGTCGAGATACTCGATGGGCGCAAGAACCTCGTACTGGCAAAAAACACGCTGGAGCGCCTGGATTCGGAGAACGAATCCGCCGAGGGGCAGATCGCGCGCATCATTGCACTGATTGAGGAGCTCCGGGCCGAACTCGCCGAGTACGACGAGGAGTCGCTGGCAAAAATCGAACGCATCGAAAAACTGCAGTCCGATATCGAATTGCTCGAAGAGGAGGTCAAGCGCCTGCTGTCGCTCAAGGAAGAGCAGGAAAACGAGGGCAGCCGGCTGCGCGAATTCAAGGGCGAGGGCGATCGTCAGTATCTGACCGGACTCAAGCTCGGCGGCCAGCGCACGCTGGTCCTCGTCGATCGTTCGGCCAGCATGCTCGACAGCACGATCGTCAACATCATCAGGCGCCGCAACATGCGCGACACGGATAAGCTGCGCGCGGCGAAGTGGCGTCAGGTCGTGGCGAGCGTGGACTGGCTGACCTCGCAGTTCCAGCCCGGCAGCGAGTTTCAGATCTACATGTTCAATAACGAGGCGCAGCCCGTCATCCGGGGCAGCGACGGCACCTGGCTGAAGGCTGACGACGCCAATCAGCTCAACGAGGCCATTCGCGTGCTGCGCCGAACCGTTCCCGAGAACGGCACCAACATGCAGGCGGCGTTCGAGGTGGCGAACCGGCTGACACCCAAACCCGACAACATTATTCTCCTGGTCGACGGCCTGCCGACCATGGACGGCAACAGGACGAGTCAGCGCATGATCAGCGGCCGCGAGCGCGCTGCGTTGCACCGTCGCGCGATTCGTGAACTGCCCTCCGGCGTGCCGGTCAATATACTGTTGTACCCCATGGAAGGGGATTCCGACGCGGCGATCCTCTACTGGACGCTCGCCTACAGCTCGGCGGGCTCTTTCATGAGCGTCAGCCGCGACTGGCCTTGAGGGTGGTGGGCCCGTAATGATGAGTTCGATGAGTATTCGACAGTCCAGGAGTCAGCCATGAAGCGCAAACGGCGTAACGTCGAGGCGTTTAGCCTGTCGTTCCTCGACTGCATCTGTTGCGGCTTCGGCGCCATCATCCTGCTGCTCGTGCTTAGCAAGATCTACGAGCCGGTCATCATCGAGAAGACCCAGGACGATCTGGAATCGCTGATTGCACGGTTGCAGGAGGAGCTGTTCGACATCCGGGGCGAAACGGCCGTGCTGAATCGCGAGCTGGAGGACAAACGCGAACAGACGTCCGATACCAAGCTCAGGCTGGCGAGGCTGCAGGGTGAGCTCAACACCATGCAGGGACAATTCCAGGCGACGCAGGACGACTCGGAATCGACCCTCGACGAGGGTGCGCTGATGGCGGCGCGGCAAAGCCTGACTGAGGAGATGCGTCGCCTGCAGCCTTACTATCGGCGCGCGAGCGACGACGCCGTGGCCGGAATACCCGTCGACAGCGAGTACATCATTTTTATCATCGATACCTCCGGCAGCATGCAGCAGTACAACTGGGCGAGAGCCCAGGAAAAGCTGACGGAGACTCTCGACGTGTATCCCGACGTCAAGGGTATCCAGATCATGAACGACAACGGCAACTTCATGTTCTCGCAATACCGCAATCGCTGGATACCCGATTCGCCCGGTCGCCGGCAGGCAATCATCAATACGATGCGCACCTGGCGGCCGTTCAGCGACTCGAACCCGGCGGACGGCATCATCTACGCGATCAACACGTTCTGGTCGCCTGACAAGAAAATCAGCGTCTATGTGTTCGGCGACGAATTCAGCGGCCGCTCGGTGGAGGCCGTGACCCAGCAGATCGAAGCCGTCAACCGGAAAACGGCCGACGGCCAGCGCATGGTGCGCATTCACGCCGTCGGTTTTCCCTATCTTTTCAATCGCGCGGGCAACGTGCCGCCCACTGCCGTGCGCTTTTCTCAGTTGATGCGTGTGCTCTGCGAGCGCAACGGCGGCACCTTCGTGGCGTTGACGGAATACTAGCGACCCGGTCCAGCCGCCGGGGCGCTGCCACGATTCGTCACAATTGATCGCCGACGCGGCACAGTTTTGCCGCGGCCCGCACCCGCCTCGGGGCGCCCAATGGTCTCCACTGTTTTTGACCAAAGCTGAATGGAGACAAACATGAAACTGGCAATTGTTGTACTGAGCATGACGACGCTGGGCCTCGCCACGGCGCCCGCACACGCTAACGCTTCGAAGGAAGAATCGATTGGACTCGGCGCCGGTGGCGTTGTCGGCGCGGTTGCCGGCGGCCCGATAGGGTTTATCGTCGGTGCCGCGATCGGCGCGAAAATCGGCGATACGATGCACCAGAAGAATGACAAAATCTCGACCCTGGAATCGAATCTGGACCAGTCCAGCGCCACGATTACCGACCTCGAACTCGATATTGCCGCGTTGAATCGCGACATCGATTCGATGGGTGAGGAAATCGACCATCTGAAAACGGCGTCGTACCCGGAGTTGACGCGGCTGCTCGAGACGGGCGTCGCAATGGACGTCCTGTTTCGCACTGACGAGTATGCGCTGCCCGACGCGACGGGTCAGCGCTTCGCCACACTCGGCCGGAAGCTCGCCGATATGGACAAAGTGCACGTGCGGCTCGACGGTTTTGCGGATCAGCGCGGCGACGAGGTCTACAACCAGGCTCTTTCCGAAAAGCGCGTTGGCTATATTCGCGAACAGCTGATCGCCGCCGGCGTTGCGCCCGAGCGGATTACGAGTGCCGCGCATGGTGAGGCGCCGGCCGCTGACGAAACGCTCGACAGCTACGCGCTGGAGCGGCGTGTCAGCATTACGCTCAGCCTCGTCGGTACGCAGTCGTTTGCATCGATGCCCGACTGAATACGCTGCCGCTGATGCAACAGAAACCGGCCAGCTTGCTGGCCGGTTTTCTTCGTATCGTTCCTGCAGCTACACTCCGCAGTTTTGCGGAGGCTTTCTATGCACGGGGAACTCGCCGATCGGCGGTGCAAGCCCTGCGAGGGGGGTGTGGCGCCTCTCGAGGCAAGCGATGCAACCCGGCTGCTATCGAAACTTGGTGATGGCTGGGCGCTGATCGACGACGGCAGGGCGCTTCATCGCCGTTTCGAATTCCCGGCGTACAGCCGCAGCCTTGCGTTTGCCAATGCGGTGGCCTGGGTCGCCATTGCCGAAGGCCATCATCCCGAACTGCGCATCGCCTATTCGAGTTGTGACGTGATCTGGACGACGTTTGCGATCAACGGCCTCTCGGAAAACGACTTCATTTGTGCTGCCAAGACGGATCGCCTCGTCGACGCAGGTGTGGTCGAAGCTGATATGGCGGAAGCCGACAATGCGGATTGAGTTGGCCGACATCCAGGACGCGGCGAAGCGGCTCGAAGGCGTTGCTGTCAGAACGCCTTTGATCGAAAACCCGACGCTCAACGCCATTGCGGGTGGGCGCGTTCTGCTCAAGGCGGAATGCCTGCAGTCCACGGGATCTTTCAAGATACGCGGGGCCTACAACACACTGTCGCGGCTGTCCGCGGATGCCGCTGAGCGTGGCGTCGTGGCCTTCTCCTCGGGCAATCACGCGCAAGGGGTTGCCAGGGCCGGGCAGCTCCTGAACATCGACACGCATATTGTGATGCCCGCTGATGCGCCGGCTTCCAAGCGCGAGAACACGGCACGTCTTGGCGGCAACATTGTTGACTACGACCGCTACAGCGAGGACCGCGAGGCAATTGCCCGGGCGCTCGCGGCAGAGAGGCAGGCTGTGATTGTGCCGTCATTCGACCATCCGGACATCATTGCCGGGCAGGGTACCGCTGGCCTCGAAATAGCAGAGCAGGCGGCAGCAATCGGAACGGAGCCCACCCAGGCTGTCATTTGCTGCGGGGGCGGAGGGCTGTCGGCGGGTTGCGCCATTGCGATGCAGTCACTGCTTCCCGGCGTGCGCCTGTACACCTCGGAACCGGCCGCCTACGACGATACGGCTCAATCGCTTGCCGCCGGGCGGCGGATGGCCGTCGACACGTCCGTGCCGTCAATCTGCGATGCGCTGCTGACGCCCAGTCCGGGTGAACTGACTTTCGATATCCTCAAGGGCCGCGTCACGGCCGGCCTGGTTGTCGACGAAAGCGAAGTTCGCGCGGCCATGCGCTTTGCCTTCAGGGAGCTCAAGCTCGTGATCGAGCCGGGCGGGGCGGTTGCGCTTGCCGCCGTGCTGAGCGGGAAGCTCGAGACCGCCGGCGAGGTGACTGCCGTCATGCTGAGCGGCGGCAACGTGGATTCAGCGCTGTTCAGCGAGATTCAGGCGGAGCCGAACTGAGGTTTGCCAAGTATGCCCGGCTGTATGCCGCTGTTGCTGCTGCCCAGCTGGGCAACCTTTGCCGGCGCGCGCCGCCGGGTCTGCCAACCGTCCAGCCAGGCGACGATACGGTCGAGTTGCTCAAGGTCCGGTTTGACTTTCGACGGCTGCATCTCGTGCAGGCCAATCCCCATCTCGGCGGAGTGCACAAAATTCTGACTGTCACGCAGCACCGCAATGATCGGGATGCCCAGCGAATCGAGGAAGCGCATCAGGCGTCTGAAGCTTTTTGTGTTGCTGCGAGTCCGGTTGGCGACAACGGCAAGTTTGCGGTCGCGGCGATCCACTTTCGCAACCAGCAGCAAGTCGGCGATGCAGCGGGAAGCCGCATGGATGTCCATTGTGGACGGCAACACCGGAACGAGTATGCTGCTTGCATCACGCGTGAGCTCTCGCAGGGAATCGTGATTGATGCCGGCCGGCGAATCGATGATCAGATTCAGCGTGTCGGTCGGTACGCGTAGCTGCCAGCTTCGCGTGGCCTGCATGTTGCGCTTGTAGGCAGCGATGCCGTGTATAGCCGGCCGATCTTTCGGGCGCCGTTCGAGCCATGCCATCGTTGAGCCCTGGGGATCGTAATCCATGATTGCCGGCGGGCTGCCGCGCTCGGCGTAGCAGGCGGCGATGTTTGTGGCGAGCGTCGACTTGCCGCAGCCCCCTTTCGGGTTGAGGACGACAATTTTGTTGCGTTGCGCGTTTTGCGCTGTCTTTAACACCGGGGCATTTCCGCTGTAACCACTTCCTCTTCCCGTAGAGTGTGCCTTACGGAGGGATAAACGCCTTGCACCAGTTCACATAATACCTCCAACCCGCGCTGCGTGTCAGTTCACGCCGCAGAGGTTCCGCGCCTCCCGGGTTCGGTTGTTTTTGCGCTCGTTCTGAAGGTGTAGGAATTTATCAAGCAACCCACTAGCCGGCCGATTCGAGCAACGCGTCCCAGCTCGACTCGATCGAAATGTCGATTTCCCCGTCGCCGTTATTGTCGATGTCGAGCCGAACGTCAGTGACGCTGAGCACCACCAACCGCACCGAGCTGTTGTTGCCGTTGATCAACAGTTCTCCGGCAGAGGCGCGTTCGCCAACAATGCCCGTAATCGGTACCGGCGTCGTAAATCTGACCGGCAGGTCGAGCGTCGTGCTGGCCAGCGTGCCGCGTAACTCCAGCGTGAAGTTCAGTATGCCGTCAGCGAGCACAATGCGTTCGCCGCTGGAATAGTTGCTCAACGTGTCCGAGCGGCCGCCGCTGTCAACCGTCAGTGAATTGCCGTCCGCTGAGGCGGCGATTTCCTCGGGCACCGAGTAATCCACGATGACGCCGACGTCGCCGTTGCTGACCGTGCTCAGGTTTGCTATGTCGATCTGCAGGTTGACGAGCACGACCGAAGCGCGGAGAACGTAATCTTCGGGGTTTACGGCACCGGGGGTAAACTGTTGTATAGCGGTTTCGAAACGGCCGTTCAGGGTTTCACCGAATCCGTCGTTGCAGTTCTCGAACTGAAGCGTAACGCTGTCTCCGGCCGCCAGTGTGGTCGGATCTGCAAGGTCGCCTGAGATGCTGACCGTGCCGGATATGGCGCAGCCCTGCACGATCGGCCCAAACGGCGCCGATGCGATCAATTCCGGCAGGCGGCCGCGAGCGATTTCGGTTACGCCGGGCTTCAGTGGAGCGCCGTTGTTGCCAATGCTGCCGCCGACGGAATCGGCGATGCCGACGCTACTGAGGCTGAACGCACCCGTAGTGAATGCGAGCGCAGCGACCGTGCCGGCGTTGCTGGCGGTGATGGCCAGGAGTTCGCCGGGCGGCTCGCCGCCAATAGGCGTTCCCTGCTGTGTAAACGGATTGACGGAATCGCCGCAGGCCGCGAGCAGCAGAGCGGGGAAGACGGCGAGTGCAACTCGTTGTTTCATGGTTCCAGACTCCCGCAAAAGGGAAGCCCTTAGGCTACGCCCCGAGCGCCCGCGAGTTCAGGACATGCGTCACGTATCTGCGTGGTTCGGTAGTGACACAGCGCTCAAAACATCTCGCTCGGCCCGGGCTGTCCGCTGTCCGCCGTGTTGCGCGAGTTGATGAACTCGCCGGTGATCATCTTCGAGTAAGGCAGCCCCGGACCGACCATGGGGTAGACGCCGGCATCGGGATCGATGATGACTTCGAGAAACGCGGGCCCGTCGAATGCCATGAATTCCGCGACCGTACTCTCGATATCGGCCTTGTCCTCGAGCTTTCTCGCGAACCGGAAACCGTCGGCCTCCGCCGCCTTGACGAAGTCCTTGCGGTGCAGCGACTTGTCCGACGCCGACATGCGAGAGTCGTAATACAGTTTCTGCCACTGGCGGACCATGCCGTCACCGTAGTTGTTCAGCACGACAACCTTGATCGGAAGTTTGTAAGTCGTTGCGGTCTCGAGTTCGCCAATGTTCATGCGAATGCTCGCATCACCGTCGATGTCGATGACGATCCGGTCCGGGGCTGCAAACTGCGCACCAATTGCCGCCGGCAGGCCAAAACCCATCGTGCCCATGCTGCCCGAGGTGAGCCAGAGCCGCGGCTCACGGTAGTCGAAATACTGGGCTGCCCACATCTGATGCTGGCCCACTCCGGTCGAAATGATGGCCTTGCCCCGCGAGTGTCGGTTGATGGCTTCGATTACGGCGTAGGGCTGAATGAGATCGCTGTCGCGGTCGTAGTTGAGCGCGTACTCGGACTTGAGCAACGCAATGTGTTGGTGCCAGCGGGAATAGTCCTTCGCAAAATCGAGTTCGCGGCCAAACGTAAGGAGATCCTCGAGGTCCTTTGCCAGCACTCCCACGTGATGCCAGTCGACACGCTTGACCTTGCCGATCTCCGCAATGTCGACATCGAAATGCGCAATACGTTTCGCGTGCGGCGCGAAGTTCGCCGGATCGCCGGCAACGCGGTCGTCGAAACGTGCACCGACCGCGATCAGCAGATCGCAGTCCTCCACGGCGTAGTTGGCCGAAGCCAGACCGTGCATGCCGAGCATATGCAGCGCCAGCGGGTGAGTCGTGTCGCTGGCGCCCAGCGCCATGAGCGTCGTTGTCACCGGAACGCCGTATTCGTTGGCGAAGCGACGCATGGCTTTGGCTGCATTGCCGTTGATGACGCCGCCGCCCGCGTAGATGAGCGGTCGCTCGGCCTCCGCCATCAGTGCGTAAAACGATTCCGCGGAAGACCGGCTCAGACTGTTCCCGGTAACGGCTTTGAGGCGCCGATGATAACCCGGTAGCGGCAGGGAACCCTCACCCTTGAAGATGCCTTCCCAGTTCTGTACGTCCTTGGGGATGTCGATAACCACGGGCCCGGGACGTCCGGTTCTCGCAAGCTCGAACGCACTGCGCATGGTCTGTTCGAGTTGTTCCGGGTCAGTGACCAGGAACACGTGCTTCGCGACGGCGCCCATGATGCCCGAAACCGGTGCTTCCTGAAACGCATCGGTGCCTATTGCCGCGCGCGGCACCTGGCCGCATATGACGACGATCGGTACTGAATCGGCCATGCAGTCGCGAACCGGCGTGACGGTATTGGTAGCTCCGGGCCCCGACGTCACCATGACGACGCCAACCTTGCCGCTCGCCCGAGCATAGCCGGCCGCCATGAATCCGGCTCCCTGTTCGTTTGCCGGAACGATGAGCGGCATCGGCTGACGGCCGCTGTCCTTTTCGTGCCGGTCGTTGAAACGAAACACGGCATCGTACGTAGGCAGGATCGCGCCGCCCGAGTAACCGAAGATAGTGTCGACACCTTCGTCGGCAAGCACCTGCACGACCATGTCGGCGCCGCTCATTCGGGTTCCGGAAAGCGGATGTGAAGCAGCCGCTGCTGCGCTGGATTGTTCGCTCATGTCGGGCGTGACCCTTGCGTGACCGTCGTCTGACCATTCGGCGTATTCGGCGAGAACGCTTCGAGTGTCAGGCATCTGTTATTGCATTGCAATACTCGACGGACTGCGCGACTATCCGCGAATCGAAACCTGCATTGAGCCGGGTTTCGAACCCGAAGAAATGGTTTCAATTGTTTCCACTTGATCGTCTGAAAGCATGCGCCACGCCATCTCAGTTCTGTTGCAAAACGAAGTCGGCGCGTTGACTCGCATGACCGGCATGTTCTCGTCCCGCGGCTACAATATCGAGTCGCTGAACGTCGCGCCGACACAAGACGAATCCGTTTCCAGGGTGACGCTGGTCGTGTCAGGTTCCGACGCCGCCATTGCACAACTGAATACCCAGCTCGCCAAACTCGTCGATGTGGTCAATATTCACGATATGACGCTCGGTGATCATTTCGAGCGCGAGTTGGTCATCGTGAAGCTCAAACTCAAGCCGGGTGGCCGCGAGGTGGTGGCGTCGCTAATGGAGAAGTTCGGCGCCGAACTTCTCGACGACGCCGAGCGAAGCTGCACCCTGCAGCTGACCGGCCGCATTCCCGAGGTCGACACGTTCGTCGTCGACGCGCGCGAGGCAGGAGAAATTTCCGCCGTGGCGCGCAGCGGCAGCGTCGCCGTCTCCAAGGGTGAGGTCACGTTGTCGACGTTCGATCTGCATCATCGATTGTCGAGCTGAGCGATGACGGAGAGCCCGCTCGGCGGCTACGACCGGCTCGTCATCAAGGTTGGCTCGTCACTTCTGATCGATGACAGCGGTCGTCTCGACGGCGACTGGCTCGCGACGCTTGCCGACGACATTGCGTCGCTGCACGCGGCGGGCAGCGACGTGCTGGTCGTGTCCTCCGGCTCGATTGCGCTGGGTGCCGCGGCGCTTGGCGTTCAGCGGCGACGAGCTCGGCTGGCCGAGCTGCAGGCAGCGGCGGCAGCCGGGCAGGTAAAGCTTGTGGACGCCTGGGAGGCTGCGCTGGGCCGACACGACCTGGCGACGGCGCAGGTGCTCCTGACACCGGACGACACCGAGGACCGGCGACGCTTTCTGAACGCGCGTGGCACCCTTGCCGAACTGCTGAAACGCCGTGTAGTGCCCGTCATCAACGAAAACGATACGGTGTCGACCGACGAAATCCGCTACGGTGACAACGACCGTCTGGCGGCGAGGGTGGCGCAGCTGGTGATGGCTGATGTGCTGGTGCTCCTGTCCGATGTGGACGGCCTTTACGACGCCGATCCGCGCGCTGCTGCCGACGCAAGGCACATTCCGGAAGTGAGCGCCGTGGACGAGCGGATTCTGGCGATCGCCGGAGAAACCCGCACGGCAACGGGAAGCGGCGGCATGGCAACCAAAGTTCAGGCTGCGCGTATTGCAACGCACGCCGGCTGCTCGACCATTGTGGCCTCGGGCGCCGCGGCTCACCCGCTCGATGCGCTGAGCGATGGCGCACGTTACACGCGCTTTCGCGCGGACGGCACGCCAGCGTCGCGGCGCAAACAGTGGATTGCCGGCAGCCTCAAGCTGGCCGGGTCCGTTTGCGTCGACGATGGCGCCGCCCGTGCGCTTCGGGACGGCAGCAGTTTGTTGCCGGTCGGAGTGCTGAGTGTCGACGGTAGTTTCGACCGCGGCGACGTCGTGAGCATCCGTCTGGCCGGCGGTCGCGAAATTGGTCGTGGCCTGGTCGAATATGCGTCCGGCGATGCAGAGAAGCTCATTGGCGTCCGCTCCGAGGAGATCGAAAGTCAACTCGGCTATCGGGGCCGGCCCGTGCTGATACACCGCGACGAATTGGTAGTATTCGAGCATGAACAGCGTAATTGAGGACAACAAGGCCGCGGATATTGCGGCCGTCATGACGTCTATTGGCGAGAAGGCGCGCGAAGCCTGTCGGGATAATGCCGGTTCAGCGGATGGCGCCAGGGATCGCGCGCTCGAGTGCGCCGCCGATTCACTGGAGCGGGCAGCCCCGGAGATACTGGCCGCCAACGAGCAGGATGTGCGCCTGGCTCGCGACAAGTCTCTGAGCCCGGCCATGCTCGATCGCCTGATGCTCGACAGCAAACGCATCGACGCGATGGCGCGCGGGCTTCGGGAGGTTGCGGCTCGTCCGGATCCCCTGGGCGCCGTGCTTGCGGAATGGGAGCGACCCAACGGGCTCAACATTCAGCGGGTCAGCGTGCCGCTCGGCGTGATCGGCATCGTTTACGAAAGCCGGCCCAACGTCACTGCGGATGCGGCGGCACTGTGCATCAAGTCCGGCAACGCCGTCATTCTTCGTGGCGGCTCGGAGAGCTTTCACTCCAGCCAGGCGATTCATCGCGCCATTGTCGAAGGTCTTGGCGCTGCCGGCCTGTCTGCCGATACCGTGCAGCTCGTGCCGACCCGGGACCGTGACGCGGTGGGCTTTTTGTTGAGGGAGATGAGCGCGTACGTCGACGTCATCGTCCCGCGCGGAGGCCGCAGCCTGATCGAGCGCGTGCAGCAGGACGCGCGCGTGCCGGTTATTGGACACCTCGAGGGGCTGTGTCACGTCTACCTGCACGACGACGCCAACACGCAAATGGCGGTCGATATTGTCGTCAACGCGAAGATGCGACGCACGGGTATTTGCGGCGCGGCTGAAACCCTGCTCGTGCATCGACAGGCGGCGTCCCGCCTGCTGCCGCCCGTAGTCGATGCGCTGACCGCGCTCGGGTGCGAGGTCCGCGGCGACGAGCAGGTACAGGACACGGTCGCCGGTGTGCGGGCGGCGGACGAGTCGGACTGGCGCACGGAATACCTCGACGCGATCCTGTCGGTGCGCTGCGTGGACGGCCTGGACGCCGCGGCCGAGCATATCGAGCGCTACGGTTCCGGTCACACCGAGTGCATCGTCACGCCGGACGCCGACGTGGCCGGCGAATTCTTTCGCAAGGTTGACAGCGCAATCCTGCTGCACAACGCGTCGACCCAGTTTGCCGACGGCGGCGAGTTCGGCATGGGTGCGGAGATCGGGATTGCGACCGGCCGTATTCATGCTCGCGGGCCGGTCGGCGCCGAGCAACTCACCAGCTACAAGTATCTGGTTCGCGGATCGGGGCAGGTACGCCAGGCGTGACGGACGAATACTACGACCTCATTGTTGTTGGCGGCGGCGTCAACGGTGCGGGTATTGCGCGTGACGCGGCAATGCGAGGTTTAAGCGTTGCCCTGTTCGAAAAAGGCGACTTCTGCAGCGGCACGTCGGCGTGGTCGAGCCGACTCATTCACGGCGGTCTCAGATACCTCGAGTACTTCGAGATACCGCTGGTCTATGAATCGCTCAACGAACGGCGCACCTTGCAGCGCATTGCCGGGCATCTCGTACGTCCGATACGCATTGCGATTCCCGTATACGCCGGAGCCCGTCGCGGCAAGGCGCTGATCCGACTCGGGCTCGTTGCGTACGATCTGTTGTCGTTTCGCAAGTCTCTGCCCAACCACGACATGCCGGGGCGCGACGCGGCGCTGGATGCCGAGCCGGGTTTGAACCCCGAAGGCCTCAAGGCGCTTGCGCGTTACTACGACGCGCAGGTCACCTATGCCGAGCGGCTCGTGCTGGAAAACGTATTGGATGCCGAGCGGCACGGCGCGCGCGTGTTCAACCATAGCCCGGTCGTCGGCCTTCTGAAGGACGGCAGCACCGTCGACGGCGTTTTGTACCGTACGCCCGGGTCCGAAACGCCCTTGGAAGCGCGCGGGCGCGCGGTCGTCAACGCCGGGGGGCCGTGGGTCGACGCCGTGCTCGCCGCCGCCGGGCCGCAGCCGAAGGAGCTGATTGGCGGCACCAAAGGCAGTCATATTGTCGTCGGACGATTTGACGGCTGCCCGACGGATGCAATCTACGTCGAGGCACGGTCGGACGGCAGGCCGTTTTTTATCATCCCATGGAACGGGCTTGTGCTGATCGGCACGACCGATCTGCGCTACGACGGTGATCTCGATACGGCGCGCGCCGGCGACGAGGAAGTCGACTATCTGCTTGCCGAATGTAACCGCGTGTTTCCGCGCGCGGGTCTCGACAGATCGTCCGTCCACTATGCCTACGCGGGCGTTCGGCCGCTGCCCAAGCGCGACGAGGGCCCGGAGTCGGCGATTACGCGCAAGCACATCATCGTCGAGAATACGACGACGGCCGAGCGGCTGTACTCGATCATCGGCGGCAAGCTGACGACTTACCGAAACCTCGCGGAACAGGTGGTGGATCGCGTCCGACAGGATTTGAGGCTACCCGCGGCGGCCTGCCGCACGGCGGTCGAGGCGCTGCCGGGTGGGCACGATACTGCGTCGATCAAGGGTCAGCTCGAGGAGGCCGGCCTGCTGTCCGCACAGGGCGTGAAGCGCGTGCTCGAGATTTACGGCAGCCGCGCCGGCGAATTGCTGGAAGGAATCGAAAGTGGAGAGCTGCCTCAAGGTACGCTCGGCGATGGGCGGCGTGTGCTCGAAGCGGAGGTTGTGTTTGCGTTCGCCGCGGAGCACGCCGGCAGCCTGATCGATGTTGTTCATCGCCGCCTGATGCTGGGCTTCGACGCGGATCAGGGCAGGCGTCACTACCCGGCGATACTGCGCCTCGCCGCCGAGCACGGCGCCTGGGACGAGCAGCGCCGGCAAGACGAACTGGCCGCCCTCACTCGTTACGCCGACTCGTTTCTCGTCGCCGGTTGATGACGGGCCGGCACGAGCGCCGTGCCGCGATGTTCGGTCCAGTCTCGTGTCGAGTAGGGCAGGACGTCGATCACCTCTCCCTGCTCGAAGCGGCGTTTCAGCCGTGACCAGAACTCGGGGTTCAGGAGGTCGCCGTGAAACGCCAGGAATGCCTGCTTTGCCGGTTCGCGAAAGCCCAGGAATTCGATGAACTGCTCGGGGAACACGTCGTTCGGCCCAACGTAGAACCAGGCGCCCGCCCGCATCTCGTCCATATCGTCCCGCGGTTCCGGCAGGCGACGGAAGTTGCACTCGGTCACGAGACAGAGTTCGTCGTAGTCGTAGAAGATGACCCTGCCGTGGCGGCTGACGCCGAAGTTCTTCAGCAGCAGGTCGCCGGCGAAAATGTTGCTCATCGCGAGGTCGCGTATCGCCTGACCGTATTCGATGGCCGCGCTCCGCGCATCGGCTTCGCTGGCGTCCTCGAGGAACAGGTTGAGCGGCGTGAGCCTGCGCTCCACGTAGCAGTGTTCCACCACGAGGTTGTCGCCTTCGATGCGACAGGTGTTTGCACAGCCGTCGAGTAGATTGTCGAGCAGGGTTTGCTCGAAGCGATTCAGCGGGAACCGCAGTCGCTTGAATTCCTGTGCGTCCACGAGCCGGCCCGCGCGGTCGTGTTTGAACACGAGCTCGTACTTTTGCATGACGTCTTTTCGGCCCATCGTTTTGGGATAAGCGAAGCGGTCGCGAATGATCTTGAAGACAATTTCCGCCGAGGGCAGCGTAAACACCTCCATGACCATTCCCTTGTCGCCGAGCGCGTGCACAAAAAGATCGGATGAGGATTCGAGGTGCGCAAAAAATGCCCGGTACCGTTCGGTCTTGCCTTGTTTCGCGCGGCCGAGGACCGTGTAGATCTCGGCCAGCGGCTTTTTTCCCGGCAGGAAGCTGCGCAGAAAAGCGACCGTCGCGGCTACGTTGTCGATGTCGGCATGAAAGTAGCTGCGTGTATAGCCGAAGATCATGCTGGCTTCGTTTTCGGTGAGGATGACCGTGTCGGCGACGATGCCCTCGTCGGTGTTCCTGAGCGCGATCAGCAAAGGCGCTACGAAGTCACTGCCCTCTATGCGCCCGACGAGGAACGCGCGCGTCGAGCGATAGAACACCGCCGTCAGCATGTCGATGGAGAGCACTCGCCGTCCGGGGCCGAGAGAGCTGCAGTAGGCCTCGATTTCGGCCGCGACGAACCGCACCGTGCGATCCCGGTCCCGGTAGGCCACGTTGAACGCAAGATCCGAAAGCAGCTGGTCTATCAGCAGGCGGACGGCGCCTCGGTTCCGGTACCGGCGAAGCTCGCGGGTCGGCGGCTCGTGGTCCGGCGGCGCGACGTCGAATGCCGTGAATTCGATATCCGGGTCGACGCCAATGGTGCGAAACAGGCGTCGCGTCACCGAGCTGAAAAAGGTTTTGAAAAACGCCGTGTCGGGGAAATCCCGAATCCTGTGGGCGTAGCGACGTTTGATCGCCGACCACTGCGTCTTGTCCAGCGCACCGTCTCCGAGTCGACGACTCAGGTCCTCGACGGCCATGCGCACGTGCATATCGTACAGTTCTATCCGAGCGACGGCGTCCTGCCGGGCCGTGCGCCAGTCGCGGCTCTCGAAGGTTGCCTTCGCGCGCCGGGTGATCTCCCGAAACTCCTGATTGTAGGACTGGAACGCATCGACGACGCCGTCCGCCATGCGGTCCGCGTCGTCGATAGTCCCGGGCGTGTCCGACACGCGGCGATACCTACATGTTCCTGATCAGGGCGTCGCCGAATTCGCTGCACTTCACCTTCGTTGCGTCGTCCATGAGGCGGGCGAAGTCGTACGTGACCGTACGTTGACCGATGGTTGTGTCCATCGACTGGATAATGGCGTCGGCCGCTTCGGTCCAGCCGAGATACCGCAGCATCATTTCACCGGACAGCACCAGCGAGCCGGGGTTCACCACGTCCTTGTTGGCGTACTTGGGCGCCGTGCCGTGGGTTGCTTCGAAAACGGCATGGCCACTCGAGTAGTTGATGTTGCCGCCGGGCGCAATCCCGATGCCGCCAACCTGTGCAGCCAGGGCGTCCGACAGGTAGTCGCCGTTGAGGTTCATCGTGGCGATCACGTCGAACTCTTTCGGACGCGTCAGAACCTGCTGCAGCGTAATGTCCGCAATGGCGTCCTTGACGAGAATTTTACCCTCCGCGAGCGCAGCGTCCTGCTCCGCGTTGGCGGCGTCGGCACCTTTTTCCGCTTTTGTGCGCTCCCACTGATCCCAGGTGTAGGTCTGATCGGCGTAGTCGCGCTCGGCAAGCTCGTAGCCCCAGTTGCGGAACGCGCCTTCGGTGAACTTCATGATGTTGCCCTTGTGCACGAAGGTGAGGCTCTTGCGCTTGTTGGCGATTGCGTACTCGATAGCCGCGCGCACGAGGCGCTCCGTGCCTTCCTGAGAAACGGGTTTAAGGCCAATACCGGAGGAGTCCGGGAAGCGGATCTTCGAGTATTCCTCGGGGAAGTTCTCTTTGAACACCTCGATGAACTTCGCGTTGGCCGCCGAGCCGCGCTCGAACTCGATGCCGGCGTAAATGTCTTCCGTGTTCTCCCGGAAGATGGCCATGTCGACACTGCCCGGATCGCGGACGGGTGAGGGCACACCGTTAAACCAGCGCACCGGACGCAGGCAGACGTACAGATCCAGGAGCTGCCGGAGCGCGACGTTCAAAGAGCGGATGCCGCCGCCTATAGGCGTCGTCAGCGGACCTTTGATCGATACGAGATACTCGCGGCAGGCGTCGACCGTTTCTTCCGGCAGCCAGGAATTGAAAAGGTCATTGGATTTCTGGCCGGCATAAATCTCCATCCAGTGTATCTTTTTCTGCCCGCCGTACGCTTTCTCGACCGCGGCATCGAGAACCCGCACCGTGGCGCGCCAGATATCCGGCCCGGTGCCGTCACCCTCGATGAACGGGATGATCGGGTTGTCGGGTACGTTGAGTTTGCCGTTCTCGATCGTGATTCGCGCGCCGCCTTCGGGCGGCGTCGGTGCTGCTGTTGGCATACTGGGCTCCGGTGTGGGTTGATTTTTTCGGCCGCTATTATGAGGGTTTTCGCCGCAACTCCCAAGGCGCGAGGCGTTGGTCGTCGAAAGCCCGTAAATAACCTGTGAATGGCGGCCCGCTAGGGCCGGCTGAGACTGAACTCGACGAACAGCTCTCTGCCGCGCCCCGGGAAATAGCGGTAGTTGCCGAACGCAAAGTCCGCGCGATCGGCGTAGTCCCGGTCAGTTACGTTGTTGAGCCGCAGAACGACGTCGAGAATCGGCAGCGGCTTCATCCAGAATCGCGCGTTGCCGACAACGTGACCGGGATAGTCGAAGCGGTTCTCGGCATCGAGATAGTACTCGCCGATGCCCGAGAGCTGCAGCGCCAGGCCCCAGCCGGGACGGGGCGAGTAGCTCATCTCCGCGCTGCCGAGCCAACGGGGTGCGGTATCGACGTCGCGGCCCGAAACGAACTGCTCGCCCCGGGCGGCGATCTGATCGAAGTCGTAGACGTGCCGGGCGTAACTCACGTTCAGCGCAAGGTCGATGGCGCGAGTGAGCCGCCAGTCGAGTTCGAGTTCAATCCCTTCGTGGCGGCTCCGGCCGCTGTCGACGTTAAAACCTTCGGCATCCCGAAACACGCTGTTGCGTTTCCGCATGACGTAAAGAGCAAGATCGTAGCGCAGCGCCTCCGTCGAGCCGCGGTGGCCAAGCTCGACGGCGTCCATTCGCTCCGAATCGAGGTCCGCCACATTCTGGCCGCTTTGCAGTCGGTAGAGTTCGGTCGTCTGCGGGGCCCGGAAACCGCGCGCGAGTCGCAGGTAAGCGCTGCTGCTTGCACCGGTTCTCATGTGCACGGCGAGTTTCGGGGCGGCGTTGGTGTAGCTGTCGCTGCGATCGCCGGGGCGCGTATACAAGCAGCCGCCGAAACCGCAGGGTGTGCCGTCGTCGCGCGTGTTGCCGTCGAGCATGCGATTCTCGTAATCGTAAGCCGAGTGCTCGATCCGCAGGCCGGCGTTGAGCGAGAGGCGGGCTGACAGCGGATAGTTGATCTCGGCGTAGGCGGCAGCCGCCAGCGCGCGGACCTCGTAGTCGTAGTGTTTGCCTTCGGGCCGGGTTGCCACCAGGAACGCGGAGCCCTCGGTGGGACCGTCCTGGGTCTGGCGGAGATGCATGTCGCTCAGGTCGAGGTCGAAGCCTGCGCTCCAGTCGAGCCTGTCGTTTCCGCCGCTCACGAGGCTCACGAAGCCGGCACTGACGTGGCCGTTTTCCTCGAGCGGTTGCCCCGGCAGGAAGTGCTGCAGGAACTCCATGGAGGAATAGCGAAGGTAGGGACGAACGTCGAGCTCGCTGTCCTGTCCGCCAAATGCAAGCGGTGTACGCCAGATACCATGCAGACGCACCGCGGCGGCGTCGCGGAAGGCTTCCGGATTGACGTTGCCGCGGTTGAGCGCAGGATCCCGGTAGGCATCCTCGCCGAAGATAAAGCCGGCGGTTTCCTGGTCCAGCCCGGTTGCCGAGAGGCCCAACTCGAGGCGCCCCTGAGCCAGATCCGCGGCGGTCTTGGCGCTGAACTTGACCTGCCGGTAACCGGCGTCCTCGCGAAATCCGCCGTCGTCCGCGTACACCAGAGACGCCACCGTGGCGTCGCCCGCGACGGTTCCCCTGACCCGCAGGAAATTGTTGGCGCCGGTCTCGACGCTCAAGCGTTCCTCCGGCTCGTCGGCGGGGCTCGGCAAGAGGACGTTGATCATGCCGTGCAGCGCATTCGAACCGTACAGCGCGTTGCCCGGGCCACGCACAATTTCGATGCGCTGGGCGAGTTCCGTCGGCAGCTCGAAAAGCTGGTTCACGTTGCAAAAACCGGCAGGCCGTACCGGGATGCCGTCCTCGAGAACCAGGAAAGCCCCGCAGGACCCGGCGCCGGTCAACACGGGTGAACGAATGGCCGTGAGATGTTCCTGGCCGCTGCCGCGTGACAGCCAGACGCCGGACGTGCGGGTCAGGAGCTCGTGGATGTGCTGGTGGCCCACGGCATCGATCTCGTCCGCCACAATGGCCGAAATACTGCCCGGATAATCGAGCGTCGGCTGCCGGTCGCGCGCGCCCGTGACGACAATCTCTTCGAGCGCGCTGGCTGTGGATAGCGAGAGAACAAGACCGAGACCGGCGGCGATGAGTTTCAGCTGCATATTGGGACGCTGGGCGAATGGGCCTCGGATTATAATCACTGAAATACGGACCACCCAGGTCTGTCGGAGTTGCGATGATTTTGGTGAAAGGCGCGCCGCGGCAAATTGGCGTCGGCGTCGCATGCTGTTTGCTGCTGTGCGCCGGATGGAATCCGGCTTGTGATGCCGCCGAAGCGGATACCGCCGCGGAGCGTCCCCGCATCGGACTCGTGCTCGGCGGCGGCGGCGCCCGCGGGGCTGCGCACATTGGTGTACTCAAGGAGCTCGAGCGGCTGCGGGTGCCGATCGATGCCATTGTCGGGACCAGCATGGGCGCCATCGTGGGCGGTCTGTACGCCACGGGTATGAGCGCCGAGGAGCTCGAGCTGCTCGTCGGGTCGATCGACTGGACGGCAAACCTGACTGACCGGCCGGCGCGGCGACACTTGAGTTTTCGTCGCAAGCAGGACGACCGGGACTTTCCGTTTCGCTTCGAGCTTGGGCTCGATCGCGGCCGCCTGAAGCTGCCGCAAGGGGCCGTGCAGGGCCAGAATCTCGATCTCCTGCTGCGCGAGCTGACGCTGCCGGCGTCGTACGCCGATAATTTCGACGCACTACCGATTCCGTTCAGGGCAATTGCCTCGGATATAGGGTCCGGTGAGAAGTACGTAATGGGTGACGGCGACCTTGCGGAGGCCATTCGCGCGAGCATGTCCGTTCCCGGCGTGTTTGCTCCCGTCACGCTCAACGGCCGCCTGCTGGCGGACGGCGGCCTCGTCGGCAACCTCGGCGTGAGCGTCATGCGCGAACTCGGGGTTGACGTCATCATTGCCGTGGACGTCGAGTTTCCGCTGTATCGCGAGGATGAACTCGTATCCGCGCTGGCAATCTCCGAGCAAATGCTGACGATCCTGATACGCCAGGAAACGCTGCGGCAAATCGAACTGCTCGGCGACGGCGATATTCTGCTCAGGCCCGATCTCGGCAAGTTCGGATCGGCGGATTTTGCGCATGCCAGCGAGACGATCGAACCCGGCGCCGCTGCGGCGCGCGAGGCTGAATCGCGACTTGCTCCGCTGGGCCTGAGCGAGACGGCGTACGCCGCCTGGCAGGCATCGAAACGTCCCCTGGATCCGCTCGACGCCGATCTCGGCTTCGTGCGGGTCGATTCGGATTCGCGCATCGATCCTCGCGTGCTCGAATCCCGCCTCAGCACACAGCCGGGCGATTCGATCGATCGCGCCGCGCTGCTCGACGACGCACAGCGCATGCACGGCCTCGAGGTGTTCGAGAAGGTCGGCTATCGCCTCGTGGAGGAGGACGGTCAACGCGGAGTCGTGTTTACAGCGCGCAAAAAACCCTGGGGGCCTGCGTACGTACGCACCGGGCTGACGCTGTCCGAAGATATCAGTGGTTTGAGCGCGTTCAACCTGTCGCTGCGGATCACGCGCCCGGCGCTCAATAGCCTGGGTGGCGAATGGCGCAACGATCTGCAGATTGGTACGGACATCCTGTTCGCGAGTGAACTGCATCAGCCGCTGCGCTTCGATTCGCGCATGTTCGTGACGGCGGGACTGACGGCCAGCCGCTCGGATCTGAACGTGTTCGAGAACGACGACAACGTAGCGAACGTCACGCTGTCACGCGCCGAGGCCAGTGTCGGTATCGGCATCGAGCTGAATCGCACGACCGATCTCAGATTGAGCGCGTATCGCGGTTTTGGTGAAAGCCAGCGACGTATCGGCTCGCCGGGTTTGCCCGAGTTCGAGTTCGATACCGGTGGGCTGCGCTCGACCCTGCGTATCGACAGTCAGGACGACGCGCGATTCCCGCGGTCCGGCGTACTGCTTCGAGCGAGTTACGATGTCGCGCTGCCGGGATTGGGCGCCGACCAACGCGCCGACTTTTTTGAGCTGGACATGAGCGGAGCCTTCAGCCGCGGCAGGAACACGCTGAATCTCGGCGCCGCTTATCGCACGACCGCGAGAAGCGATAACCGGATCGAGGCTTTTTATCCGCTGGGCGGCTACCTGAATCTGTCGGGTTTTGCGTTCGGGCAGCGCGCGGGCCCGCAGCTCGCGTTGTTGCGTGCGCAGTACTATCGCCGCATGGGCGACCTGGCGGGCGGGCTGTTCACGGCGCCGCTGTACTTGGGCGCCAGCGTCGAGGCGGGTAACGTCTGGTCGGAGCGCAGCGCGATCGACTTCGATACCGCATTGCTGCACGGCAGCGTCTTTGCCGGCTTCGATACCTTCGTCGGACCCTTCTACCTGGCGCTGGGTTTCGGCGAAGGGGGGGAGCGCAACGTTTACCTGTTCCTCGGGTCGCCGCAGCGTCGCCTCATTCGGGCAGCGCAGTAACGGGCAGCGAAGTAATCGGCTGATTTAACGAACGATCTTTTCGAGCACCTGGGTCGGCGTATCGGTCTTCCGGTAGTAGCCGTGCCGCTCGCGCATATCCTCGAACGCCCGGTCGCGTTCGGCCTCGTCGGCGTACCAGTGCAGGCGCTCCCAATCGTCGCCCAGGAGCCGATTCAATGTGTCCCCGCTCGGCAGACTGACGCGAATGCCAAAACGGCGATCCGCCTCGGCTTTGCTCTGGTCGACCAGGTTGTGCTGATGGCAGTAGCTCACGTTCCGATATCACCAATGCTCGAAAATTGCGCGCAGATTATAACCGTTTCGACGGTCGGTGTTGTCGTTGGCGACAAACGCGCGCAGCGCAGAGCGTGCGTCCGCGGGGCTTTGCGTATTCTGTGCGGTAATCGGCTGGCAGAACGCGCGTAAAACGACCAGAATGCGTTTGTTTGTCAGTAACTTGGCGAATTCGCCAGACAGAGTGTTGGTCAGACAACTGCATGAGTGAGACCGAATCCAGCCAGCAAGCCAAAGGCGGCGGTAAGCGCGGTGAGTCGAACAGCGAGTTCTTTGCCGTTGGCACGCCGCTGCACGCCTTGCGCGCGAGCTACATACGCCGGCCCGCCGACGATCTGCTGTTCGAGGCGCTGCTCGCCGGCCGCTATGCGCACATCATTGCTTCCGACCAGTCCGGCAAGTCGAGCCTGATCGCGGCGACCGCCACGCGTCTCGAGAACAACGGCGCACTCGTTGCCAACCTCGATCTCGGGCAGCTGGGTCTGCGCGACGGCGGTTCCGACGCCGGGCGCTTCTACTACAGCGTGGCTTATCGAATACTGCGTCAGCTACGCATCCGATTCGACCTGCAGAGCTGGTGGCAGGACAAGGCGCTGTTCAGCAACCGGCAGCGGCTTTACGAGTTCTACAGCGAAGTGGTGCTGGGCAAAACCAGCAAGCCCGTGGTCATACTGATCGACGATATACAGTTTGTCGAAGGCCTGCCGTTCACGGACCAGTTGCTGACCAGCGTTCGCTCAGCCTACGACGCGCGTACCACCGATCCCGAGTTTACGCGTCTGTGTTTTGCGTTGAGCGGCGAGTGTGATCCCGCCGCGCTCGTGAGTGTGCCGGAACACTCGCCATTCCAGGTGACCCAGTCGATCCCGCTGCGCGACTTCACACGTGAGGAGATCGGCCTGTTCGCCACCGAGCTCAATCTGCCGGCAGAGGAAGCCGGTCTGGCGCTGGATCGTATTCACTATTGGGCAAACGGCCAGCCCTACCTGACGCAGAAACTCGCGAGGGCCGTTGCGCGCGAAGCGCCGAAAGACGATCCGGTGGCGTTTGTCGACAAGACGGTGCAGCAACAATTTGTGGGCCGTTCGGCGCTGGCGAACGAACCGCTGCTCAATCACGTCAATCAGCGTGTACTCGGTGGCGGGCGCAGCAGCGAACAGTTGCTCAACCTGTACGGTCGCCTTCGCAAAGGGGTCGACGTGCCGACCGACCTGGGGTCAGCTGAGCAGCGGCGGCTGATTGCGCTGGGTGTGCTGGCGATCGGCGAGCGCGGCGATCTCGTCGTGCGTAATCGAATCTACGCCGAAGTATTCACGGCGCGTTGGGCAAACGACAATCTGCCGCTGCGCTGGCGAACGCCGGTGATGGTCGGGATGATCGCCGTTGTGCTGCTGTCGATACCGTTCTGGTATACGCAATGGTTGCCACGATCGTATGTCGACGTGTTGAACGATCGGGTATCTCCTGTCGACGTTGCGGAGACGGCCTGGCTGAACCTGCGTTCTTTTCCGGGCCATTCCGAAACGGCCGACCAATTGTTTCGACGCTACGTAGTCGGCAAGGCGGAACTCGCGGATTCCAGGGAGGCCATCGATGCGATTGCCTTTGCCGCCGGTAACCTGCCCGATGCCGAGACGCTGGGCGACGAGCTGCTGGCGAGTTTCCACGACCGCAGGGTACACAACGCGCTGCGCTATGAGGACCGTGATCTGGCGCTGCTCGAAGCCCTGAACGCGCTGGTGGTGGCGAACCCGCGGCGCAGGCAGCGCGTCGCCGGACTACTGGCTCAGGACTACCCCGAACTGCTCGCCAGCCTGGCGGTTTCGGAGGGCGTTACGCGCGTTTTGAATCCGTCGGGGCCGACGCTGAGCACCATCGACGGTTCGACCGTGCGCCAGTGGACGTTGACCGGCCAGGCGCTTCGCGAGATCGAGGCATGGCCGGTGACGGCGCTCGAAGTATCGCCGCTCGTGCGGCGCATCCTGGTCGACCGAGAGGGACGGGTGGAACGCGCCGTGCTGAACCTCAACCTCAGTCACGCACGGCACGCCGACCTTCGTATCAAAGTGATTGCGCCGTCCGGCAAAACTGTCGAGATCGAAACCGGGCGAGAGCGGTCGTCCAACGTCGACGATCTGGAGATCCCTGCCGAACAGCTGGCGCCGCTCGCGGGCGAGACGCTGTCCGGCACGTGGAGTCTGAGCGTTCGCGACGAGAGCATCGGTGTTGCCGGTCATCTCGTCGGCTGGAACCTGACGCTCAACTCTCAGGGGCTCGTGGAAGATTTTCAAAGAGGTCTCGACATACCGGACCCCATCGAGGTCGATGCGAACAGCGTCTGGATTGGTGAAGGCGGCCGCTACGCGGTCGCTCGCGCCACGCAGAGCGACAGCGCACGGCTCTGGGATCTCGATTTTGCGAAACCGCTGCGCGCCATCGCCGTGAGCCAGAACGAAACGCTCATTGGCCTGGACGCGGGTGCGAGGCGCCTGGTAACGGCAACCCTCGATTCGGTGAATCTCTGGGACACGACAACCGGCGATCAGATCGCGAGCCTTCCCATTGCGGGTGCGGGATTGACCGGGAGTATCACGGCCGACGGCGGCCATCTCCTGGTGCAGTATCCGGGCGACAGTGAAACGCGATTCGAATTGTGGTCACTCGATTCGCTGACCTCGGTCGCCCGCCTGACCGTAGCGGGTACACCCGCGCTGGTTGCAGCGGATGCTTCAGGGAACCGGTTGGCGGTTGCCGATTTCGACCAGTCCATCAGAGTGTGGGATTTGGCCGACAGCTCGCTCGTGGCGCAACTGAACCTCGGCGCGCAACCCAGTGCAATCGATCTGTCCAGGTCGGGCGACACGCTTGGCGCGGTCTACGGAAGGTCGGGAGTATCGCTGTGGAGACTCGCGGATGGCGCCGCGCCGGTATTTGAAATACGCGAGCCGGGGGCCTGGCGCATGCGGTTTGCGCCGTCCGGGACGCGGATCATTGCCGGACGCCCCGAGACCGGCTTTCAGGTGTACTCGACGGTGACGGGCAGAGCGCTGGGCGCGCCGCTTGGGCATGGCGGTGACGGTGCGCTCGCGTTCAGCGCCGATGAGAAAACCATCATGACCGGCGCCGCGGACAACGGCATTCGATTCTGGCGGGCACCCGTCTCGCCGCCCAATGAGATGTCCGCAGCGGGCGATCACCGCTATTGGCTGCCCGCCGCTGACGCTGTCGTGACGGCAACCCCGGACGGCCGCAAGTTCCTGACCGGGGATCGCGATGGGCACCTACACGTAATACCCGTGCATGCCGATCCGCTGCAGCTCGCGGCGGCCGCGGGCGAGGAGTTGAGTTTCCTGGGGCACAACGCCTCCATCACCGAGGTGGTTGTCGACGACAGCAGCCTCTGGGCAGCTAGTGCTGCGCTCGACAACACGGTCCGGGTCTGGAGCGTCACCGATGGGCTGCCGAGGCCCTGGGTTTTTGAACTCGCCGATGCATCGACCGCAAAACTGGCGTTCTCCCCAGATGCGAGGCGACTGGCGGTGCAGAGCGGCTCGCGGCTTAGCATCCTGGATCGGAGCACGGGCGTTGCGGTCGCCGAGGTCGAGTTTCCCGTTGCGCAGGGTGGCGTCGCGTTTCCGGACAACTCGACAATTTACACGGGTGGCGAGGACGGCGCTCTGAGCGCGGTGCAGCTCACGCCCGGCGGCCAGATTGCAGTGCAGAAAGTCTGGCAGGGAGACGCCGCGCTCGCGTTGTTGGCGGCGACATCCGATGCTGAAAGCCTGCTCATTGCGGATGCCTCGAATACGCTCAGAATGTTGTCCATCCGGGACGGCCAGCTCGCGCGCCTGAGCCTCGTGCTGCCGTCCACGATTCGCGAGCTCGCCGTGGCTCCTGTGGGTTCGCGCGTGCTCGTTCGCACACCGCGCTGGATTCATGAAGCAAGCCTGGGCCGGGACGGGCTGGTCTGGACTGACGCGCACTTCGCGGCGGCCGGAAACCGAGGCAACGAACTCGTATTTGTCAGCGATGCCGCGAGTCCGCGTGCTGAGGCTCACCGCGTGATTGCGGACGGTGGTGCAATGCGGCTGCAGCGCGTGCATGACGAAGATCGCCCCGGACTGTTTGGCAGTCGGCACAATCTCCTCGAGGACTGGCCGGAGCGGCTGGGCCGAAGCGACGGCGCGGCCGTCGGAGAAGCGCCGTAGCAACGGTTCCCCGGTGTTGCCGCTAACGCTGGTCGCCGCGAAGGGTCCTCACGAGCATTTCGAGCCGCGCGGCGGTAGCCCTTCGGGGAGGCACTACGTTACCGACGTTGACGGGCACGCTGGCGAAGAGACGCCCCGGCAGCCGGCGGATGCCGCCGTCCTTTCGGCGGCTGAACCAGCTTCCCCAAAGCCGCCCGAGTGAAACCGGCACGACGGGAACCGGACGACGTTCCAGAATCTTCTCGACACCGGGACGGAAGCGCTGTATTTCGCCGTCTCGGGTAATGGCGCCTTCGGGGAAGATACACACCACATGGCCGGCGGCGAGTTCGGCATCCACGGCTTCGAAGGCCGCTTTCATGATGGTTTCGTCTTCGCGCGCTGATGCAATCGGTATTGCTTTGGCCTGTTTGAAGAAGAACTTGAGGATCGGGATCTCGAAGATCCTGTACCACATCACAAAGCGCATTGGACGCCGGATAGCGCCGCTCAGGATCACCGGGTCGACAAAACTGACGTGATTGCAAACGACAAGGGCGGGACCCGAGTCGGGAATCTGCTCGGCGCCCTGAACTCTGACGCGATACAGGAGGCTGGTCAGGATCCACGCCAGGAAACGCATCAGGAATTCGGGCAGCAGCGTGTAGATGTAGAGCGCGACCGCGACGTTCAGCGCGGCCAGTATGAGAAAAAGCTGCGGAATCGAGAATCCAAGGGCCAGCACCGCCAGCGCCAGCAACGACGCCGCGACCATGAATATCGCGTTGATGATGTTGTTCGCGGCGATAATGCGCGACAGATGCTGGCGCTTCGATCGGGCCTGAATCAACGCATACAGCGGTACGCTGTAGATGCCGCCGAATGCGCCGAGCAGCGCAAGATCCGCCAGCACTCGCAGGCTACCGGGTCGGGACAGAAACTCGCTGAAGGTGCTGACGGCAGGCGTTGCCGCTACGGGAGCAGCGAAATACAGGTCAACCGCAAACACCGACAGCCCCAGTGAGCCGAACGGCACCAGTCCCAACTCGATCCGGTGGCCCGACAAGCGTTCGCACAGCAGCGAGCCGATGCCGACACCCACCGCAAACGCAACGAGCAAAGCGGTCGTAATGGCTGCGTTGCCGTTCAGTATGTCGAGTGTGTAGGCGGGGATCTGCAGCGTCATTGCGGAGCCGAAAAACCAGAACCACGAGATGCCCAGGATGGACAGGTAGACGCTCCTGTTCTCGCGCGCGAACGCCACGATCCGCCAGGTTTCCTTCCAGACGTTGAAGCTGACCGCGAGGCCCGGGTCCGCCGGCGGCGAGGTCGGAATCTGCCTCGCAAAAAGATAACCGACCAACGCAAACGACATGAGGCAGGTCACCAGCACCGTGAGCGTCTGAGGATCGATCGCAATGGCCATGCCGCCGATGATCAGACCGAGAATAATCGCAATGTAGGTGCCGGCTTCGACCAGGGCGTTGCCGCCCACGAGTTCACTGCGCGTCAACTGCTGGGGCAGGTAGGCGTACTTGACCGGGCCGAACAGCGTGGACTGAAAGCCCATCAGGAACAGCACAAACAGCAGCAGCGTAAACTGGCCTGCGAGGAATGCCATTGTCGCAGCGCCCATCAGCGCAATTTCCATCAGCTTGATGCGCCGGATCAGCATGGACTTCTCGTACTTGTCCGCCAGTTGCCCGGCCAGTGCCGAAAACAGGAAGTAGGGCAGTATGAACAGTGCGCCAGCGACGTTGGCGAGCTGACTGTCGTTCATCCCGGCAACGGTGAGTTGCTGGAAGGTCACGAGGAACAGCAGCCCGTTACGAAAAACGTTGTCGTTCAGCGCGCCCAGGAACTGGGTCATAAAAAACGGGGCAAAGCGCCGCTGCCCCAGCAGACGAAACTGGCTCTGATCGGCCATTCCTACCTTCAATCCCGCGTCCCGGCAGCCGAGACTATAGCAAACGGCCCCGTACAAGCCGGCAAATCGGGGCTGCGGAAATCCGCAAAAAATGCGAACTCGCTGCGCATTTGGCGGTGGCCGCCGGTGTTATCATCGCGCTCGAGGGCAACTTGAATATCAGGCTCTATGGACTCATTCGCCTCGAAAACACGGATTCTGCTGCTGCCGGCCTTGCTGCTGGCGGCTGGCGGCTGCAATCGCGAGCCGCCGGCGCGTAGTGTCCAGGAGTTCAAAGACAATCCCATTTTGCTGGAAGCCGCGGTGGTCCGCTGTGCCGAGAACCGCTCCGAAACGCGCTACACGCAGGAGTGTATGAACGCCCGCGAGGCAGTGAAACTGCTGGAAGCGGCAGCAGACGCGGAGCGCAGGAAGGAGCTCGAGGCGCAGTCGGAACGTAAGCGTCAGGCGCTGAGACGGACGCAGCAGGCGGCCGCCGAAGCGCGTCGTCGTGCCGCCGAAGAAGCGGCCCGTCGCCGTGAGGCCGAATATCTGGCCCAGTTTGGTGAATTGCCGCCGCCGAACGGTGAGCTGGATACGATCGAGGGCAATGCGCCCGTTGCCGTGTTGCCGGAAACTCCGCAGGCCGAGGCGCCGGCTGCATCGCCGGGCTTCGAATCGCCCTACGACGAGCCCGCGGCACCGGCTGCTCGTCCCGACAACGCCCCCGTCGTCGATATCGAGCCGCCGTCAGAGTCGCCGGAAACCGACCTCAACGCCATTCGTGAAGAGCTTCGGCGACGCGGCGACGACAACAACGGCACGTCGCCCTAAGTCTCCAAGTCTACTCGCCGGGCTCTTCTTCGTCGGGCCCGGGAATACCGAAAGTGCGTACTTCCTCAGGCGCCGCGTCGGCGGCCTGTTGCTGGGTTTCAATCGCCATGCCCGGCTGGGTCGGCAGCCTCGAAGTCTGTGCCGTCAGCAGCTGTACGAACGCATTGGCGCCGTCGGGCGCAATACCGGGCGAACTCGCAAATATCTGCTCCGGCGTCAGCGTCGCGTTTCCGTAATAGGCAGCGTTCGCCTTGCGATCCATTGTCACGCCGGCTCCCTCGAGGGCAACGCCCGCGAACAGGCCGCGGCTGCGCGAGTACGAATAGACTTCCGCCTTCAGCTGCACATCCGTCGCGGCGCTCGAATGACGGCCAACCGGTCCGGCGGCAATTGAAGCGTCGGCACCGAGCGTCAGCTTGCCGTTGGCGATGCCGTCAATGCCTTTACGGGTTTTGAAAACGAGAATGATGTCGGTGGACTGCGCGCCGATCTGAAAGCCCAGACTGCCGGCCGTGAGCGACACGAACGCCGGGTTGCTCCAGTCGTTGTTGTTTTGCCGAACGACCAGGATGCCCTTGCCGTGTCGGGCGCCGACGCCAAACGCGGCTTTGACGACGTTCGGAACGATCGCGACGGCGTAGGCTCGGGACAACAGGCTCGGTGGGATCGACTGCTCGGGAATACGCAGCAGCTGATCGAGCACATCGGTTGCGTGAGCGACTCGCCTTTCTTCCTTGGTGGCGGCGTCGGCCTGCAAGGTGAACAGAATCAGCAGCGCTGCGGTGGCCAGGGATTTGATCATTGAATGTCGCATGGTTCGTCCATCCAGGTTGGCTGACAGCCCGTCGTCCGACGGGTGGTCATAAAGATCACATTATGGTGAAAGAGTTCCCCCATGATACGCGCTTTTTCAGCGTTCCGAGGGTATTAACCAGCGCTTGCGTCATGCACAAGGATCGGTGGGAGCGGGAGGTCCAGCGTTGCACAAACGGCGCGAATGAGCTCGGCCTCGGCAATGGCCAGCGTGCGGTCGTGCATGGCGACGGCACTGACTGCCCGGATCAGCATGCGCCGGCCGCGACCGTCCAGAATTCTCAAGATCTCCAGGCATTCGTCGAGCCTCTGTGTGTCAGCGACGGCGCGGTCGGAGAACTCGGCCCCGTCTGCCCAGGACGGTAGCGTCCGGGTACCCGCGGCAAATGCAGCTGCGCGGGCTGCCGGGGACTCGGCGCTGTAGTCGGCGAGCATCGCGAGCAGGTCCAGGGCGGCCCGGCGGACTTCTTGCTTGGGAGCACGCCGGCGGGCACGTTGCTGGCCCGGCGACGCCGCCTGCCGGAGATTCACGCTCAAGATCTTGCTGAAGCAGAACTCGTAGAGATCTACCTGACCGTCCGCGTTGACGAGCCGGCTGCAGAGATCTTCAAGGAACGCCAGCTGGGCGCTGGGCCGGTTCTTGAGTGCCGGGAACGACACCTCCAATAGCGGCAGACGGAATTCAGCGCCGACATCGCTCAAGCCGGCGTAGAGGCGCTCGACGATCGCGGTCCGGTCGCTTCCGAGGCGATCGCGGCAAATGGCAAGCTGCCGACGCTGCACGTCGTCACGGCCGTCAAGCAGCAGCGCCACGGTCAGCAGATAGGCAAGTTCGGAAGAGTGGGCGGCGTCGTAGAGGTCGGCAGGTATCGCGCGGCGGATGCCGGCGGCGTACAGCACGTGTTCGCGGTCCGGTTGCCCGACGCTGTCTTCGATGTCCTCGGTCAGGTATTGCCTGCCGCCCGCGGCAAACGCGCGCGTCAGGCGGTCGTCGCTGGCATCCGGGCCGCTCGTCTCGCTGACGCGGTTGCGTTCCCGAGCATCGATGCTCGGGTAGTCCGACGGCTTGAATGACGGGTCGAGGGCGAGAATCCGCTCCGTCAGCGGCGGGTGCGTCGCAAACGCGCCTCTGAGCCGCCGGCCCATGCCAAACAGCATGTGCGCAACTTCCTCGGGATCGGCGGCCGTAATCAAAGAGCCCTCGCTGTAACCGCCGATTTTCTTGAGTGCGTTGGCGATACCGGTCGTCTGCCGCGTGAACTGTACCGCGGATGCATCCGCCAGGTACTCGCGCTGCCGCGAAACGGACGCTTTGATGAGGCGCGCAAAAAACACGCCGATCCAGCCCAGCACGGTCAAGCCGAGCCCGATGAGCAGAACCACCGGAGCGCCTTTGCCGCGGCGGCTCGACACGGAGTGGCGGCTGCCGCGCAGGATCACCCGCCCGATCAGACCGAGCACCATGATGCCGAACAGAATCCCCATCAGGCGGATATTGAGCCGCATGTCGCCGTTCAGGATGTGGCTGAATTCGTGAGCGATAACGCCCTGCAGCTCGTCGCGATCCAGGATTTCCAGCGCCCCGCGCGTTACGGCCACGGCGGCATCGCCGGGCGTGTAACCGGCGGCAAAGGCGTTGATTCCCGCTTCTTCCTCGAGAACGTAGATCTCGGGTACGGGCACGCCCGACGCAATCGCCATTTCTTCGACGACGTTGCGCAGGCGTCGCCGCAGCGGATCCTGTACGTCCGGCGAAACGAGCGTGCCGCCCATATCCACGGCAACTTTGCCGCCGCCGGAAGACAGCCTGGCAACCTTGTAGAACGTCGCGCCGAGGATGAGCAAGGTCGTGAGCACGGCGGTCACGATCATGACGCCGATCAGATCGTTGTTGAACGACGATGGCACCGCCGTCGGGTTGATGCTGCCGAACTGCCAGAGCGCAGCGCCCGTGATGAGCGAAACGCCGGCGACAATCAGCGCTGTCGCCAGCACGTAGGCGATCAGCAGCCGGCGTGTGACCCGCCGCGCGTTATCCTGGGCGTCGAAGAAGTTCAAGGGTCAACCGGCCCTGTGCCTCAGGTAAACGAAACCTCGGGAACTTCGCGTTTTTCTTCCGACTCGATTTCGAGGAAGCTCGCCGTTTCGAAGCGGAACGCGCCGGCGATGAAATTGTTGGGGAAGTTCTCGACCGTGTTGTTGTAGCTCATTACCGAGTCGTTGAACGCCTGACGCGAGAATGCCACCTTGTTCTCGGTCGTGGTCAACTCCTCCTGAAACTGCAGCATGTTGGTGTTGGCCTTGAGGTCGGGATAGGCCTCGGACAGCGCAAACAGGCGTCCGAGTATGCTACCCAGCGCACCTTCCGACTCACCGAGCTGCTGGATGGCAGCTGCGCTGGACGGGTCCGCCTTGGCGGCCTCGAGAGCCGATACGGCGACGTTGCGCGCCTTGATGACGGCCTCCAGAGTCTCGCGCTCGTGCTTCATATAGCCTTTTACGGCTTCGACGAGATTCGGGATCAGGTCGTGTCTTCGCGTCAGCTGCACGTCGATCTGTGCAAAAGCGTTACGTACGCGGTTGCGCTCGTTCACCAAACGGTTGTAAATACCGATAGCCCAGAGGACGATCGCAGCGATAATCGCGAGGAATATCAGCAATGACATCAATGTCCCGCTCCTTGTCGTGGATAAAACTTGCCAAGCATAGCGCCGGCTGGAAGACAGTTCTAGGTATATGGCCTATCTTGCTGTTTTCAATGCCAGTTTC
>JANQPG010000010.1 GCA_028289545.1 Woeseiaceae bacterium | reverse complement strand
TGTCGGCATGCTCAATGAGCATTCATTTTCAATGACTTAACAAAGAAAACCCGACGGAGGACCCGTTATGAAACGCCTGTCTGTTCTTCTCTACGGCATCAGCTGCTACGCCGTATTTTTTGCCACTTTTCTTTATGCCATCGGCTTTATTGGGAACCTCATCGTACCAAAATCGATCGATTCCGTTCCCGAAGCGCCGCTCGGCACGGCCTTGGTTGTCAACCTGCTGCTGCTCGGTGTGTTCGCCGTGCAACACAGCCTCATGGCGCGGCCGTTCTTCAAACGCGCGTGGACGCGCATCATCCCGGCGGTCAGCGAACGCAGCACCTACGTGCTGTTCTCGAGCCTGGCGCTGATCCTGCTGTTTGTGTTCTGGGAGCCGATGGGTGGCGTGATCTGGTCACTCGAGGCGCCGTGGGCCCGGGCCACCGCTTACGGCGCATTTGCCTTCGGCTGGCTGCTCGTGTTCGTGAGCACCTGCGCGATCAACCATTTTGACCTGTTTGGCCTCCGGCAGAGCTGGCTGTATTTCCGCGGCCGCGAGATCACGCCGCTCAAATTTGTGCAGCCCTGGATCTACCGAGTCGTCCGGCACCCGCTGTACGTCGGCTGGTTCTTCGTTATGTGGGCAACGCCGACGATGACCGTCGCACACCTCGTATTTGCACTGGGTTCGAGCCTGTACATGCTGATTGCCATCCAGTTCGAAGAGCGGGACCTCATCGACGCCCATCCCGAGTACTCCGAGTACCGCCGGCGTGTGCCCATGCTCATCCCCTCGCTCAAGTCTTTCGTCAAGCCGAAGCAGACGAGCACCGTCGGAGCCGGTCAATGAGCGCGGTCGACGCGCACGGCGTGACCGCAGCGGGTAACTGGATGAAACGAGTGGGTTTCGCGGCCTTCCTGTTCTTTACCGTGAAGGGACTGCTCTGGCTCGCCGCCCCACTGGTTTTCTACTGGGCCATCTGACGCGCCCGTCAGCGCGCTTGATTCAAAACAGCAACCTGCAGAACACACTTTTATATAGAGGAAATCATGATGAAAAACGTACTAATCGCACTTGTCCTCGCGGGACTCGGCTCGTCGTTGACCGTCGACGTGGCCGAAGCCGATTCGAAACACTGGTCGTGGCCGAGTGCAGTTACCGTCTGGTGGGTCATCTTCAACGATCCGAACAAGTGCCACGGCAATCCGGGCGACTATGTGAAGTGCTCCAACATCGATATCTTCGGCGAGGCTTTCCTTGCGTCCGTACAGAACGGCGCCCCCGACCCGTCACTGATCGCGCCGAACCTCGCTGCCAAGCCGGCCGTGCTTTATGCCACGGGCGGCGTAACGGACTGGCGCGGGCGCATCCGCCTCTCGGCGTCGATCTACGCAACCGAACGCGGCAGCGAACTACTGTTGCCGCCGGGCGCCGACCCGATGGGTTTCGGTCGCAGCCTTACAAATCCGCGAGCCGAGATACACCTCGTTGTCCGCGACCACGGCAAGGCCAACCGGCGCGATCTGCTACCACAGATCACTAACTTCCTCGATCCTTATTGTTCCGATCCAAACCTGTTGTACTTCTCGGGACCGAACGTTTGCGCGGACACCCACTTTGCCGTGTTCGGACCTCGCGAATCGGGCAGCAAGGACGTGTACGCGTTTGCCGATCCGAGCAGACCGGTTCGCGGCGCCCAGGCCTATCTACTGCGCGAAGGCGACGTGATCAGAGCCGTCATCGAAACACGAATCCGAAACAAGCGTCGCTGAGGTGGAACCATTGAGGTAGAACCGCAGCGCGCTGCGCTCCCCTCCGGCCAATATCGTGGGGGCCGGAGGGTGAGCGCTCTGATCGGTCAATCACTTCGCCTCCCTGAGGCACTGCCGAATGAACTTCGCCGCGGACCGGTAGTGGCTCGCGCCGGCGGCTTCCGCCCAGCGGCCCGGCGTCCAGTCGTTATTGGCGCCCTGCATCGGACCGCCGTACAGCGCTTGTTCCGAGCGCTCTTCGATGAATCGGGTCAACCTTTTGTGGTTCGCGCGCAGACGTTTTTTTACATTCGGCCAAGAAAGCGCGGACTGCTCCGCGCGGAGCTGCCGGTTGTATTCCTTTAGCTGATTCCATTTGTAGCCTTTTGCCGGGAAGTGGACGGTCTTGCCCGCGGCACCGTCCCGATACCAGCCGAGGAACAGCAGAATCCAGTGCGCGCGATGGCCGATAACGTCTTTGATGGACGTATTGTCTGCGTGCTTTTTTCCGGCTTCGGCAGCACTCAACCCTTCGACGAGCGCGTCGAGCTTCGAGAACTCCTTAAGCGTGATGTCGAGCAGCTCCTGTTTGCTCCGTGCGGCTATGACGCTCTCTCCGGTTGTGACAACAAACGGACCTTATTGGGTCGCTCACAAACGAAGCAATGCGTACTTGTGCGGACGCGAAGCCCCGCGCGAGCGGAGCAACTCTGCCGGCGGGGCGGCGGGATGTCCTTGCGTGCCACGTAACCTCGACGCCATAATCTTGGTCAATACTTCTACCAGCACAACATCCACAAAAAAACGCCTGGAGTTTCCCGATGTTTCGATCCGCCCACGGCCTTGGCCGTTTCTTAAGCCGTTCACTTGCCTGCTGCATCCTGGCAGCCGGCGGTGCCACCACTGCGTCCGCGCAGGTATTCATCAACGAGATTCACTACGACAACGCGAGCACCGACGTTGGTGAAGCCATCGAAGTCGCGGGGGCCGCGGGTACGGATTTGAGCGGCTGGAGCATCGTGCTCTACAACGGCTCGGGCGGCGCTCCCTACAACACAACGGTGCTTGCCGGCACGCTGCCGAACCAGCAGGGCGGCTTCGGCACGACGGTCGTGAACTATCCGACCAACGGGATACAAAACGGCGGACCGGACGGCATTGCGCTTGTCGACGCGGGCGGCGCGGTCATCCAGTTCCTGAGCTACGAAGGCGAATTCACGGCTGTCGGCGGACCGGCGGACGGTCTGACGAGCAGCGACATTGGCGTTGCCGAATCGAGCAGCACTCCGGCCGGCGACTCGCTGCAGCTGACGGGCAGCGGCAGTTTCCCGGGCAATTTCACCTGGGCGGCAGAACAGCCGAACACCTTCGGCAACGTCAACACGGGCCAAACCTTCGGCGGCGGCGAGCCGCCGGAACCGGAGCTCGTCATCAACGAGATCGACTACGACCAGCCGGGCACCGACGGCGCGGAATTTATCGAGCTGAGAAATGCCGGCGCCGTGGCCGTCGAGCTTGGCAACTATTCGCTCGAATTTGTGAACGGCAGCGGCGGAGGTGCAGCCGTCTACGCCACCATTCCGTTGCCGGACACCTCACTTGCGGCCGGCAGCTACTTTGTCGTGTGCGCCAACGCCGCGACGACGCCGAACTGCAACCTCGACGTATCTCCGGATTCGAACCTGATCCAGAACGGTTCACCCGACGCCGTTGCGCTGCTGTTGGGCGCCGATGTCGTCGACGCCGTATCGTATGAAGGTGATGTTCCCGCACCGTACGTCGAAGGCAGCGGTACGGGCTTGAGCGATCCCTTTGACGGCGTATTCGTCAGCATCTCGCGCTTCCCCGACGGAGCCGACACCGATCAGAACAACGTCGACTTCGGACTGCGCTGCACCACCCCGGGCGAGGAGAACTCGAGCGACAGCGCCAACTGCCGCGACCCGCTTGCGGGACCGCCCGTTGTCATCAACGAATTCCTCGCGGACCCGGCAACCAGTCTTGCCGGCGACGCCAACAACGACGGCACGCGGGATTCTTCCGACGATGAGTTCATCGAGATCGTCAACATCAGCGGCGCCCCGCTTGACGTATCGGGCTGGACTATCGCCGACGGCGCGGCACAGCGACACACGTTCCCCGCGAATACCGTACTGGCCGACCAGTGCGGTATCGTGATCTTCGGCGGCGGCTCGCCGACCGGCGCGTTTGGCGGCACGATCGTTCAGACCGCATCGTCGGGTGCGCTGGGGCTCAACAACGGGGGCGACACGATAACCCTCAACGACGGCAACGGCGATATTGTCGTCGTCGGCTACGGCGGCGAGGGCGGTAGCGACGAGTCGCTGACCCTCGACCCCGACGTCACGGGCGCGCTGCCCTACGTACAGCACGAATTGGCCAACGGTTCCGGCGGCACTTCCTACTCGCCGGGCACAAGGGTTGACGGCGCAGTTTTCGACGGCTGCGAGCTGCCGGTACTCGGACCGTTCGAAATCTTCGAGATTCAGGGCGCGGATGCCGCATCGCCGTTTGTCGGTCAGCGCGTCCTTACCCAGGGTAACGTTGTCACTGCCCTGGCGGCCAACGGCTTCTTCGCGCAAACGCCCACGTCACGGAGCGACGGCGACGTCGATACCTCGGACGGCATCTTCGTCTTTACCGACAGCGCGCCGACAGTGACGATCGGCGATCTCGTGGACGTCACGGGTTCCGTCGTCGAATTCTTCGAGTTCACCCAGCTCGCCGATGCCGAGATCACGATCACGGGCGCCGGTATGGCGCTACCCGAACCGGTCGCATTCAACGCCACGGTACCGAGTCCCGATCCGACCGCACCGTCCTGCGCAATCGAATACGAGTGTTATGAAGGCATGCGAATTGCGGTCGCCAAAGGCAGCGTCGGTCAGGGCAACCAGCGCTTCAACAGCGACCCGGTTGCCGAAGTCCGGGTCACGGCCACGCCCGATCGCGCCTTCCGCGAGCCCGGCATCGAATTCCCCGGATTGAGCGGCCTGCCCGTGTGGGACGGTAACCCGGAAGTCTTCGAACTCGATCCGGACCGCGTCGGCCTGCCGAATCAAATTATCTCCGCCGGTTCGACCTACTCCGCAACGGGCGTGCTCGGTTTCGAATTCGGCGGCTACGAACTCTGGCCTACCGAACTCAGCGTCAATGACAATCCGCTGCCGAAACCGGTCCGGAAACGCAGCTGGTTCTTCGAAACGACGGTCGGCAGCCTCAACCTGTTCCGGCTGTTCGACGACATCGACGACGCCCCGCTCGTGAATCCGCTCGGCGAAACGCTGGACGACCAGGTCGTGCCCACCGAGGAGTACCAGCGCCGGCTCGACAAGGCGGCTCGTTACGTCGTCGAAGGCATGAAGAGCCCGGACATTATCGGTGTGCAGGAAGTCGAGAGCGCCAAAGTGCTCGAAGATCTTGCGGCGGCCATCCAGGCCATCAACCCGCACGTTCAGTACAACGTACACCTGGCCGAAGGCAACGATATCGGCAGCATCGACGTGGGCTTCCTCACCCGGCGCTGGCGCGTGTTCGTCACGGGGATCGAACAGCTGGGCGCAGAGGAGACCTTCATCGATCCGTCGAACGGTCAACTCGACCTCGTACACGACCGGCCGCCGCTCGTGCTCCAAGGCTGGACGCCTTTGTATCCGCTTAGCGTCATGGTGGTGCACAATCGGTCGCTGGGCGGTATCCAGACCGAGCGCGTGCAGCAAAAACGCCAGGCGCAGTCGCTGTCGATTGCCGAGAAGGTTCAGGCGATCCAGACGGAACGGCCCCGCGCCGGGCTAATCGTGATTGGCGATTTCAACGCATTCGAATTCAGCGACAGTTACGTCGACGTCGTCGGGTTGATCGCCGGTGACTTCGATCCGGCCGAAAGCCTGCTGTCGGGCGACGACCTCGTGGAGCCGAACCTCCTGAACCAGATCGAGTCGCTACCGCCCGAAGAGCGCTACTCGTTCGTGTTCCGCGGCAACGCACAAACTCTGGATCATGCGCTGACCAGCCGGCCGCTCGATTTCCGCGTGCGCGGTCTCAAGTTTGCGCGCGGCAATGCTGACGCGGCGGCCGACCTGATCAACGACGGCTCAACGTTTGTCAGGGCATCGGATCATGACGGCTTCGTGCTGTACATCGACACGTTCCCGTTCCGACGTCACTGGTAGTCAATACGGACAAGCGGCATGGCAGGCAAAGCCTGCCATGCCGCCATCGTCGGCGCGGTGTCGTCGCCGAAGACCACGCTAGCGGACACGGGGCGCCAGCGTGTCGCCGTCGAGCGTTTCCTCTTCCTGGTAGCGACGCCTTTCACCCACGGCGTTGAACCACCGGATGGCGTTGAGCTTCAATGCCGCACCGTGGCGGTCGAGCACGGACGCGAGCGTAATCGCGGCCGCACCCATGAGCGCCAACTCGACCCAGTTGCTGTGCAGCACCAGCTTCAGCATTTCGTCGAAACCGAAGAACAGGCCGGCCAGCGTCGTCAGCACGCCAAACAGGAACGCCACGCGGTCCTTGATCGCAGCGCCCACGAGGAACAACAGCGTACCTGCCGCCACACAGATCAGCGCTGAGGCGCCACTGGGCCACACGACGACGCTCAACATGAAGCTCAGCGCGATACTCAGGCTGGTCGTGAACGCGGCGGAACGCCGCGCAATGCGGCTGGCCGTGCGGCGCATGAGATCCAGCATCAACGCGGAATAGACGACCGCAAAAAACGGCGCATGCATGAAATCCGCGAGCAGCCGTTCGGCAGCGTCGGTCAGCGACAGGGCAACCACGAGCGCAATCGGCAGCGCAATCAGATCCAACGCAAACGATACACGCTTGTTACGTCCAGGAAACAGCGATGCCTGCCGCGCCGCGAGATACAGCACGAACGCGACGGTCGCGACCATGAGACTGTCGACGTTGTAGAAGTACATGCTGCGGAACAGGATGATCCCCAAGGGTATGAACAGCGCATTCAACGCGAATCGGCCTTCTCCCGTCTTCAGCGCGCCGTCCTGTCGCAGCAGCCGTCCGACCACGTACAACGCGTACACAACACCGGCAAGGGCGACCGAACCGGCCAGAATCGAGCCGCGGATCGGCAGCAACAGGAGTGCGTTCAGCGCCAGGAAGTGTAGCGACAGTGCCTTCGACGAGTGCCTTGCCATGACGGCAAAACAGAAGAACGCCACGGGTATCAGCACGATCAGCGCACCGGCGAGCGTCACGCCAATGCTGGCAGCGTCTTCGATGCGCCAGCTTGCGTAGTCGGGATACGTTGTGAGGCCAATGTCCCACTGGAACACCGAATACAGGAGCGCACCCAGTATCGTGAAGTTGGCGGGAATGGAGACCAGCGCAAGCCCGAAAAACATGCGCGCGCCTTTCGGCTCCTTGAGTCCGTGGCTCATTGCAAAGCCGGCCGCGGCCAGGAGGCCCGTTTGCGTCAGCAGCAGAAGATAGCGGCTGACGTCGTTGCCTTCGTTCCAGCCTTGCAGCAGGAACACCGACATCGACGCTACGAGCACCGCGGCGCCGATGATACGCAGCGCTTCGGATACCGTGGCAAAGTTCTGGATCGAGCGCAGTACCCGCTCGACGCCGGACCCAGGACCGGACTCCGCGGGCGCATCGCCCGCGAAATCGTCCTCGAATGGAGCTGCCGTTCGCGTGTTCATGACTTGTCCTCCCCGTCATCCTTCAACAGTACTTCGAGTTCAGCGCGCAGCTCGGCCGTGTCCTCGTCGGCGGTAAACGCCGCATCCAGCGGATCGGTAGATGTCGCCGCACCCATGAGAATCTCGGCTTCGCCGAGATTGATTTCCCAGCGGTCGAACGTGTCTTCAACTTCACCGTAGGAAACACCCTCGATGTTGTTGATTGTGCGCATGGCCTCCGCCACCGACTGCCGGGAGCGCATCATGTTGCGCTGCTGCGCAACCTCGTGGATGCGCGACTCAATTTTCTTGACCTGTTCGCTAATGCGCGCCTCGAGTTCCTCGTGCTTCTCGATGGAGTCCTTGAGGTTGCCGAGCTGTAGCTCGCAGTCCCGTTTGCGGCGAAGACAGTCGAGCGCTTTCGTTTCGTCGTCGGCCGCC
This sequence comes from Woeseiaceae bacterium, assembly GCA_028289545.1. Lineage (GTDB taxonomy): Bacteria > Pseudomonadota > Gammaproteobacteria > Steroidobacterales > Woeseiaceae > UBA1847. The sequence continues at coordinate 91,563 of JANQPG010000010.1, read as the reverse complement.
ACGCTTCGTGCACGGTCGGTCCAGAGCGAAACCGACCGCTGGAGCTCGCTGTAACGGCTTTTCAGCGCCGCGCCGTCCTTTTGCACGCGAGCGAGACGGACTCGGGAGCGCGCGGCCGCCTGGCGGGTATCGCGAAGCGCCGAATTGATGATGGCGTCGTGGTTTTCGACCTTGCTGACTGCGCGATCGACGGACGACGTAATGCTCGTGGAAATTCTTCGTATCAGGCTCATGACAACTCCCGGCAATTGGCTAAGGGATGACAGAGCCTAGAAGGGAGTATAATATTTGGCAACTATTATGAATAAAGTTAGAGCCAACGAACTACAAGTCTAATTATTTAATACTTGAGAGCACTATGACCAACTCATCCCGCCTTATCGATGCGCTGAAGCGGCAGCTCAAAATGCACTCGATGACCTACAAAGGCCTGGCGGAACGCCTCGAGCTGTCCGAATCGGCGGTTAAATACATGTTCTCCACGGGCAACGTCTCGCTGCGCCGTCTCGACGAGATTTGCGCCGTGCTCGAGATCGACCTGGGCGAACTGGTGAACCTGAGCGAGGCCCAGCAACCGAAGATCGAGCAGTTATCGGCGGAAAACGAGAGAGAGATCGTGGACGACGATCGGCTGCTCTTGTTGACTTATTGCCTGATCAATTACTGGAGTTTCGACGAGATCGTCGAGCGCTACGACATATCGCCGGAGCTCGGAAAGAAATTCTTGAGGAAACTGGACCGTATGAAGGTCATCGAGTTACAACCCGGGGATCGTGTGCGCCTCCTGGTCGCCAACAACTTCCGCTGGCGCAAGAACGGCGCCATCGAGGCGTTCTTCCGAAAGCGCGTGCAGCACGAATTCTTCAGCCACGACTTCCAGGACGAAACCTCCGTGCGCATCGTCAAGAACGGCATGTTGTCGAGGAAGAGCCAGATACAGCTGATCCAGAAACTCAACGCCGTCGGCGACCTGTTCGACGACACGAGCTGGGAGGAGCGCAAGCTGTCGGCCAGCGAGCGCAACGGCACCACGATGGTGCTCGCGATCCGTCACTGGTTCTTCGAGGGTTTTCGCCATCTCGAACGATGAGCGCGGCATAGGCGGACGAGGTTCGAAGCCATGCTTGACGTACTGAGCCATTCGATACGCGGCCTGCTCGCGGCCGTCGGCCAGCTTGAGGACGATGCACCCACACGCGACGAACTCGGCGCAATTGCGGAGCGCGGCGATTTTCGCCCGTCCGAGGATGAGGCCCTGGGCTTCTGGTTTGCGCGCTTCCTGAGCGTGCGGCAAAACCTCTGGGGCCTGATCGAAGATGCGCAAAACGCCGTCGGCAAACCGCTGCACGCGATCGGCGAGGAAGATGAACTGCGCTATCTTGTCATCGGCTATGCCGCCGCCTGCCTGCTGGTACGCATAGACCGCCTGTTGCTCTTCGAGCTTGCCGTGCACAGCCTCGTACAGCGCAAGCTCAACGAAGCCTTTCCCGAGTACCGGATTCCCCGCAAGCAGTACACGCGGATTTTTTCGGAGTTCGTGGACCCGATCGACGCGCTGGCGCTTCGCGACGCCATGCTGTTTGTCGACGAGCAGAGGGAACAACTCGCGCGGATGGGCAAGGACCCTTACGTCGGCCGCATCATCGATCAGCTGCCCGAACTCGAGGCTTCGCTCGACCCGAGCAAACGGGCACATCTCAAACATACCTCGAAATACCTGAAGCACAGCGTGAGGCGCCGCGGCGTCGTCAGCGTCGAGCGCCTGCTTGCCGGCGTGTTGGAAGGCTTCGGCAGAGCCGCCTCGGAGTTCTGCGACCGCGAAAACAAGGCCGTCACCGAGGAGATACGCGAAGAGCTCGAGCGTTTTCTCCTGCCGGGGGACGTCATCGTCACGCGGCACCGAAGGGCGCTGACCAACCTGTTCATTCCCGGTTTCTGGCCACACGCGGCGCTGTATGTCGGTACGCCGGATCAGCGCCGGGATCTCGGCGTCGACGTCGATCCGGATCGACGGCAACGCTGGCAGGGCACTATCTGCGTGCTCGAAGCACTCAAGGACGGAGTGCGCTTGCGGCCGCTCAGCGAAACGCTGGCGGTCGACAGTTTTGTCGTACTGCGCCCGAGAATTGCCAGAGCCAGCATCCGAGAGGCCGTCGAGCGCGCTTTGCAGCATGAGGGTAAACCCTATAACTTCGACTTTAATTTCTTCAGCTCGGACCGCGTCGTCTGTACCGAAGTCGTCTACCGGGCATACGACGGGCTCGAGGATATTGTGTTTCCGCTCAGGGAACGCGGCGGCCGCAAGACTCTCTCGGCCGAGGATTTGCTCGACTATGCGCTCGACAGCGGACGCTTCGCACCGGTTGCCCTCTTTGGCGCCGACAAGGACAGCGGCCCGGTTCGCTATGAGGCGCTTCGTGAACCCTTGATCGCGAGCTATCGGCAAGCCTGACGGCCCTCCCGTTCTTCAGCGTCTTGTGCGCCCCGCGCGGGCTTGCGGCGGGTTCCCGGTGAGCTGGAACAAACGCGCGCCTGGCCAGTCCGAACCGAGTCGGTCAGCTTCTCCGCGTCTCCTTTACGCCGATCGTGTGCTGCTCGGAGGTTTTTGCAGCTCAGGTCATTTTTTTGCACAAACGGTTCCGCTTCGGCCTTGTGAACACCGTTCAACGGCGCGAGGATGCACCCCCCATAACAACAGCCGGACAACACACTCATGCCCGACGACACGCTCATGAAAGCCATTGCCTGCCCCAGGTACGGACCGCCGGACGTTCTCAAGCGGGTCGACATGCCAAAACCGCAGCCTCGACCGGGAGAGGTCCTGGTACGGGTTTACGTCACGGCTGTCACGACGTCCGACGTTCGGGTGCGCGCCTTCCGTTTTCCCCTGAACCGGCCAATTGGACTGCTCATTCGAGCCGCGATCGGTATTACCAAGCCCCGCAATCCGATTCTGGGAATCAACTTTTCGGGCGTAGTCGAGTCGATCGGATCGCGGGTGACACAGTTCAAACCCGGTGACGAAGTGCATGGAATGACCGGCTTTCGCATGGGCACGTACGCCGAATACGCTTGCGTCCCGGAGAAGGCGGCGATCGCGCTCAAACCCGCGGCGCTGGATTTCGAGCAGGCCGCGGGTATCGTCTATGGCGCACTCAACGCTGGCGACTGCCTGAACCGGGCAGGCATTCAGTCTCGCAAGCGAGTGCTGATCTACGGCGCCTCCGGAGCCAACGGAACGGCTGCCGTTCAACTGGCGAAACACTTCGGCGCGAGCGTGACGGCCGTTTGCAGCGGCGCAAACTTCGAGCTGATGCACTCCCTGGGCGCGGACCGCGTCCTCGACTACACGAGCGAGCACACGCTGGCGGACGATGATCTTTACGATCTCGTCTTCGACGCCGTCGGCATCGACAAAACCTCCGCTCTCAAGGAGGCCTGCAAAAAAGCGCTGGCGCCGGACGGTGTTTACACGTCCATCGACGACGGCACGCCGGTTTCGCGCGCGGAAAACCTGGCGCTCGTCAATCGGCTCGTGGAACAGGGGAAATTCAGACCGGTCATCGACAGGCGGTTTGCGTTCGAAGACATGGTCGAGGCCCATCGCTATGTCGACAGCGGCCGCAAGAAGGGCAACGTCGTCGCAGTTATCGTCCCGGCGGAATCGGCGTAGTCAGCGCTTTCGCGGTAGCGGCCTCGAATCGCCTGCCAGGACTGTCGGTCTGTGCGGTTTAGGCTTCCGGCAGCTTTGCGCGTACACTTGAGCAGCTGTTCCAGAACCTATCTCAAGATAGCTCGTGACCGCCTTTGAGATAGGTTCTATTGTGCAACGGCGAGATCTGCTAAGCCTTCTTGCGGGCCGACATCGTGAACCCGGATCAACACCACGAATTCAAACTCGGCAAATGGCACGTGACGCCGCTGCGCGGCGTCATCGTCGGCCCCGACGGCAGCCGCCGCATTACGCCAAAGGCCATGGACGTGCTGCTCTGCCTTGCCAGGCGCCCGTGCGAAGTCGTCGATCGGGAGACCTTTCAGAAAGAGGTCTGGCACGGCCGCGCTTTCAGCGACGACCCTCTGAACAAATGTATTGCAGAGCTGAGGCGGCAACTGGGCGACACGGCGGGCTCTCGCGAGCACATCGAGACCATTCCAAAACGCGGCTACCGCCTGGTGGCCGAGGTCACGCCGCTTGCCGAACCCGTACCGGCAGCCCGCCGCCGCGGGTTCCGGCGACACCTGCGCAAGGCGGCGCTGGTGTTTTTGTTCGGGTTCGCGGCGCTCGGCGTCTGGCGTTTCTCCGAAACCCTTGCGCCCGCGCGCGACGTTCGCATCGCCGTGCTGCCGTTCACGCACCCGGGTGAGGCCGACAGACAGTACTTTGCGGACGGCATACAGGAAGAATTGATTGTCGAGCTGTCGCAGGTGGATGCGCTGATTGTGCGGTCACGGTCCTCGACGCTGCCCTACCGCGACCGTGCGCATACCCTGCCCGACATTGCCCGGGAACTCGGCGTCGACGTCATTGTGGACGGCAGCGTGCGCCGGGACGGTGACCGGGTGCGCGTCACCACGCAGCTCATCGAAGCGGATAGCGACGAAAACATCTGGTCCGGCAGCGTCGAAAAATCGCTGTCGGTCGCCAGCCTGTTTTCCATTCAGGACGAGATTGCGCGCGAAATTGCCGGCGCGCTCAGAGTTCGGCTCGGTGACGATGACGTGACCGACGGCCCGGTGGAACTACCGACGGACAGCATCGACGCTTACGACGCGTTTATGCTCGGCAAGTTTCACTACCGCAGGCAGCTGCCGGGTGACATTCGTGAGTCGGTCATGCTGTTCGAACGCGCGGTCCTGCTGGATCCGGGATTTGCCGACGCCTGGGACTGGCTGGCCTATGCCTACAACCATGCGGCAACGGGCGTCGGCTACCTGGCGCCCAACGAAGCCTATCCAAAGGCGAGAACCGCCGCGCTGCGAGCGCTGGAGCTCGAACCCGAACTTGCCACCGCGCATTCGATCCTCGGCTACATTCGCGCCGTCTACGATCGCGACTGGATCGGCGCGGTGCCCGACTTGAAGCGCGCGCTCGAGCTCGACCCGAACGACAGCGGCACAGTCTGGAGCCTTGCCCATGTCTACTCGATGCTCGGTCAGCACGATCAGGCGATCGCCCTGACCCGGGACTTTGCCGAGCGTTTTCCCGAAGCGGGACGCAATCAGCTCGAGGTTGCCAACCGACTCGTCGACGCGGGCCGCTACGAGGAGGCATTGCGGCAGCTCGATACCGCCATACAGTCGGGTGCCGAACCCGCCATGGTGGCCGATACGCGCGGCTTCGTGTTCGTTGCGCTGGGCCGGATCGACGAAGCCGCCGACATTTTCGAGTTTGCCGTCGACGCCAAGCAGCGCAACGCCGGGACGGTTGGCCGACTTGCCCACGTTTACGGCAGGCTCGGACGACAATCCGATGCACTGGCCTTGCTGGCCGAACTCGAACGCCGGTCCGGCAGCGAGCGGATCTCGAGACTGGTGTTCGCCACCGTGCACGCCGGACTGGGTGATACGGACGCGGCAATGGCCGACATTCGAGCCGCCGTCGCGGTCGGCGGACGAGAGCTGATCGGCCTCCGCAACGATCCGTTTTTTGTAGCGCTCAGAGGCCTCCCGGAGTTCGAGTCGCTGCTGGCGGAACTGAGCCCAACGCCCGAGTAGGCGCATCTGCGGATTCTTCGCCCAGATAGGGCGTCAGCACGCCGCCGCAGCTTTCGGTCAGCTTTTTTTCAGCTAAGTATCGCTTTTCAGTCAATCGTTTAGCGCGTTCCTCGCCGACCATGGCGCCGCCTCGAGACATGGGGCGGAACCAACGAGGAACGCTGTCATGATCGAATTCATAAGCTATCTGGGGCTCGCGCTGATCCCCGCATTTATTCTTCTGGACGCCTTTCGAGGCCACCGGCGCTACGAACGGCCACGGCTCTGGCGTCTGCGCGGCGTGGTCGTGACGGCGCTCGCCGTCTGGCTGTCGATGCTCATCGCAGGCGCGTGGGCGTCGCTACTGGGTGACTACACGCTGTTCGACCTGAGCGGCCTCGGCACACTGTGGGGCGCAGCCGTCGGTGTGCTGGTGTACGAGTTTGTGCACTACTGGTATCACCGCAGCGTCCACAGCGTCGACGCGTTATGGCGGTTTGCCCACCAGATGCACCACAGCGCGGAGCGGATCGACGCTTTCGGCGCCTACTATCTGCACCCTGTCGACGTCTTCTTTTTTACGAGCTGCGCCAGCCTCGTATTTGTGCCGCTGCTGGGCCTCAGCGGCGAAGCCGCGGCCATCGGTGCGGCCTTCCTGACCTTCAACGCCATGTTCCAGCACGCGAACATCCGCACGCCGCACTGGCTCGGTTACTTCATCCAGCGGCCCGAGAGTCACTGCGTCCATCACGGCCGCGGCATTCACCAGTACAACTACTCGGACCTGCCGCTCTGGGACATCGTGTTCGGCACCTTCGTCAATCCGCGAGACGTCGAGGGCATGGAAGCCGGCTTTTATGACGGCGCGTCCGGCCGGGTACCCGAAATGCTCGTGTTCCGGGACGTATCGCTGCCGAAAAGCGACGCCGCGGCAACCGCGTCCGGTCGGGACGGCTAGCCGCTTCGCCCGCATTCGCGGGCCCGTACACGAGGCAACCCGCGCGGACCGATTGGAATGCGCGTGCTGCCTCCGATTAACCCATCAATCCTTAAGCAAACAACCACGTACCGGGAGGATCAACGTGTTTACTGTTAATCGCTCAAGGCTGTCGCTCGAATACCTCGCGACGGCGAACACTCAACTGAGGCGCTTGCTGCACAGGGCGCCCGCGCTCGTTCTTCTTATTGTGCTGGCGATCAGCCTCATGCCAAACGCTGATGCCGCCGACGTCGGACAACTTGTCAGCGAAAAGACTGTCATCGAAGAAATAGTCGTGACCGCGCAGCGCCGCGAGCAGAACCTCAATGAAGTCCCCGTCAGCCTGACCGTGTTCACGGCGGAAACGCTCGAAAGAAACAACATCGAGGCCGCTGCCGACTACCTGAAACTGACGCCCAACGTCAGCTTTACCGAAGACGGCCAGTCGGGTTCGCGCGGCCTTGGCCTGTCGATTCGTGGCGTCAACAACCTCGTATCCGGCGAGAACGCCTTCGTCAACTCGGTGGGCGTCTATCTCGACGGGTTCAGCGTGGCGTCGGTGCCGAACCAGATCGCCAACCCGTTTCTCGCCGACATGGAGCGCGTCGAAGTGCTGCGCGGCCCGCAGGGCACCTACTTCGGGCGCAACTCGCTGGGCGGTGCGCTCAACCTGACCACGCGGGGGCCTGAAGCCGGTTTTGCCGGCGCGCTCAAGCTGGGAGCGGAAAACTACCGCTACACGGGTGAGACCTACAACCTGACGGGCATGCTCAATCTGCCGCTGGCCGACTCGCTGACGGCGCGCGGCGTCGTGTTCTACGAAGAAAACACGGGCAGCGTCCGCAACGTCAATCCCGGCGCCACGCCGGACAGCGGTCACGACTGGCTGATGCTGCGCAGCAAATTCCGCTGGGCGCCATCGGAGAACACGACCATCGACGTCACCTTGATGCACTCCGACGAAGATCAGGGCCATGACGAAACCGTCCCTTCGGGCGTGCTCGATCTCGACACAGTGGATACGTTCCGTATTAGCGACGCCATTGATCCGGGCACGGGGTTCTGGCCGGAAAACCGCGACCGGCTGAGTCACGACCTCGACGAACACAACCGCCTCGAGTCGACGCTCCTGGTCGTCAACGCAAGTCACAACCTGTCGGATCAGTGGACGCTGAAGGCCGTTGGCGGAATCATCGACGCGGAACAGCAGCGCTTTTTCGATCAGGACCTGATCGGTGATCTCGATACCTTGAGCAGAACCAACGTCTACGACGGACGCTCCTGGAGCGGCGAACTGCGAATCGAGTATGCGGGTGATCGCAGCGACTGGACCACGGGGCTGCTGTACGCGCGCGACCGCCAGCGTCAGACCAACAACGTCGCCGTATCGAGCGACCCGACGGCAACCATTGACGGCATTGGTTTCCTGCCGCCGTTTCCGACCGGGCTTGGGCTGTTCCTGAACGACAAGGGCTTCGAGGTCATGAGCGCTGCGCTGTTCAGCGACCTGACCTTCAATATCGGCGACAAGCTCGATCTCATGGTCGGGGGCCGCTACACCTACGACGAGATCGACAATTCGATACGCTCTTTCGGCATTGCGCCGGGACCTGACGCGCCGGACCCGGCTGTCGATCCGTTCGGCTTCTACCAAAGTTTCGTCAACGTCGAACGCCCCGCGGCCGCGGTCAGCGACAGCTTTGACGACTTTTCACCGCGGGTCGGTATTCGCTATCAACCGATCCCGGAGCTCAGCGTCTACGGCACGGTATCGAAGGGTTACAAAGCCGGCGGCCACAGCGTGGGCAACAACACGAATGCCGACGGCGCTCCGGCCATTGCGGCGCCCTTCAGCGAAGAAACGCTCTGGAACTACGAACTGGGGATCAAGGCAAACCTGCTCGACCAACGCCTGCGGATCAACGCCTCCGTTTTCCGACTGGACTGGAACGACCTGCAGCTCGAAGCCTTTCGCTTCCTGACGCCGGGTGACCTGTCCTCGACCTTCGAGCGAACCATCAACGTCGACGATGCGGAGGCACAGGGCCTCGAATTCGAGTTCCTTGCCCTGTTGACGGACCGCCTGACCCTCGGCGGCTCGATGGGCCTGCTCGATACGGAGATTACGAGTAGCGCGACGGCGCAGATCACGGGCGGTTTCGAGGTCGAACTGCAGGGTCTCGAGCTGCCGAAAGCGCCGGAACTGACCTGGAACGTATTCACCGAATACCGCTGGCCAACGGCGCGGCGCGGAGAGTTCTGGGCGCGAATCGACTTCATACACCGCGACGGCCAGTACTCGGACATCGAAGGCCTGACCGTGCTGCAGACGACGGGCCCTTCGCCCAACGCGGGTGTGGTGCGCAACCTGCCCTACGGTGAATTCCCGTTCCGCAGCCCAGACTACGATCTCGTCAACCTGCGCGCCGGCTTCGATACGGAGCGATTCTCGATCGGTGCGTTCGTCGAGAACCTCACGGACGAGGAGTACTACACGGGTACGCAGGAGAACTTCGGCGCGAGCGGTATCCGGCTCAAGCCGCATCAGCGTGTGATCGGCGCATACGCGGAGCTGCGCTTCTAGCCCAGCCCGTTTCAACGCAGTAGCTGACGTCAATGGTCGTCAACCGCTTCCGGGGTGTGCCGCGCGGCACATCCCGGACTTCCCAAGCCGCTACCGGCTCACCAACAAGCTCGAGAACTATGACTCCGAATCGCTTCGAACTGGAATTCAGGCGCTCCGTCGCCGAGTGGCGCTCCGCCGCCAAAACCACAACAGACCGGCCAGCACAAGAAGCCCGGGAAGCGTCCCTGCCCCGCCACCGCCGCCGGACGATGAAGGCGGCGGAGCGGACGGCGGGGGTGCCGGTCCGGGATTGACGGTCAAGGTAAACGAATCGTCTCTGCCGCCGATGTCTCCGGCTATGCCGTTGGCATCTTCGTAGCCGGTCCAGCCGCCGTTCGCAAAGTCCACAACCGTCGACGGGTCGCCGTCGTTCAGGAGGCCACCCATGTCGACAATTTGCACGGACAGGCTGGCTTGCGTCGAATTCGCAAGCCCCGAGTTCGATGTCACGCTGAACGTGCCGGTAATCGCATCGGCCCGGTAGTCGAGATAACCGGACGGAGCACCGCCGGGTGCAAGCGCCCAGTCCGCCGCCGAGAAACTTGTCGACAGCGCGCTGCCGCCGGCCCGTAGCGTCACGACGGGTTGCGTGTTGATCGTCTGCTGGCCCGGATACTCGGCAACCGCACCACCCGCGTTGACAAATCGCATCGGCTTGTCGAACGCGAGCCATATCGAGTACTGCGAGCCGTCGGCCGTCAAGGCCGTGTTGGTGTCGACAGTCAGCGAGCGAGTGCCGTCACCGTTGTTTTGCCACTCGGCCGAATACACGACGTTGCCGCTCGAATCGGAGACCCGCACGGCACGTGCCGAAGGTGGCCCGGCCTGATGATAAAGCGCCAGCACGCTGGCCACGGTCAGCTCGTCGCGTACTCGCTCGATTTCCGAGTCCGGCAGTATGAATCCGTCGTGCGAGACGCCGAACCCCCCGTAGTACGCACCGGCGTCCGGTATCCCCGGAAAACCCTGCGGCGGTTCGATCTCGAGTGTCCACGCCGGTATGTCGTAGGTGTAAGAAAAGAACGAGGCCGTGCCGCTAATGCCCGTATTCGGCTGGTTGTATATTGGCTGATACGCAGGATGACGGGGATCCGTGCCGGTGGAGGCGGAGAGCTTGTTGAGCAGGGTCCGCGTGTTGGCGTTCTGCCGCGGATTCGGCGGCGTCGGCACGAACATGACGCGGCTGAACGAATGGGTGTCGACAAACAGCCGCAGACGGTCGACGGGCGCCAGCGCGGCCGCCGCCTGCAACGCCAGAATCTCCGGTTCGGATGCCGGCGCAACGCCGCGGTAGACGATACTCTCGGGGTTCGGCGAGTTGCCGCCGTTGTCAAAAAACACGGCGTTATTGCGATTCAGGTCCACGCCGAGCAGACGGTCCGCGTCGGTCGACAGATCCTCGTCGACGTCGAGCATGTTTTTGCGGCGCATGCGCCCGTCCCGCGGCAGGTCGAACAGCTCGGCCACAGGGACGGTCGGCGGCCCCGGCGGGGTTGGTGTCACCTGTGTGGGATAGTTCTGCGTCTGAATGAAGCCGTCGACGTTATTAACGGGCAGGATCACCGTGTTCACGTTATCGACAATGTACTGCACGATACCGCCATCCGCCTTCCGTTCGACGAGCTGCTCGAACAGTTCGGTCACCACTTCCGGACTGGCCCATTCGCGTGCGTGGATACCGCCGTTGATGAGCACGGCCGCTTCGGTCGTGCCGCCTGCGTTTTCGCTGTCGGCATCGCCAATTCGATACGCCCAGATGTCGCGACCGAGGCGGGTAGCGCCGACAACCTGCCCGGCCACCTCGGCGTTACTCAGCATGAGATCCTGATGCTGCGCATGCAGGCTCGGGTAGCTGCGAAAGCCCGCCACGGCCGTTAGCGAATCGACCGGTATCGGTACCGGATAACCCAGCGCTGCCTCCGACGGGCTGTTGGTCGACTCGGTGTAGGTCAATACCTGTCCCGTCGCCGTCGTCGATAGCGCAAGACCGGCGATCGCCAGCAGCGGCTTCATTGCTGCAGCCATTGGGTCACCTTCTCTTGTAAACCGCGATCCGTAAATCGGCCTTTACTGACGGCGCTCTCGAGAGTGCGTCTTGCGTGCGGACTGTCGGCCAGAGTCAGCGCCAGCACGGCGCGTGCCTGTTGATCGCGTGTTGCCGTCGGCGCCAGAAGCGTGTCGGCAACGCGCTCGAAGAGACGATGATCGCCCCGCCGCGCGACGACGGCCGCGGCGGTCGCGCCCAGGGTTTTATCGCGCAGCGTGTCGAGCAGGTAGTCGTCGACCTGGCTCGCCAGACCGGCTTTCCCCAGCGCGTCAATCTCGTAGACAGCAGCCGAGGCCAGCAGGGGATTGCGCGTCGCATCATCCAGCAACTCGAAGGCCACGGCTGGATCGAAGTGTGTTCGAACGGCCTTGAGCAGGCGCACCGCTTCCGGACCGCGACCGAACTCCAGCAGCTCGGATGTACGTGCCGCATCGTACGTCTTCAGCGCCACAACAACCCGGGCTTCGTAGTAATCCGAGCTATCCGCGTTGGCGGCCAGCCATTCCCCGGCTCTCGCGGTCGCCAGCGTATTCGCGTTTTGAAGTGCGTCGAGCACGGCTCGATACTCGTCCGTTCCCGGTGCCTGGAGCGCCTCCAAACTGCGCACATCGCCCGCACTCAGCGCAGCCGTGGTCTGCCGCTCGACACTTCGCCGGTGCCAGGCGGCAAGCGTGCCGCGGGCTGCGTCGGCGATCGGGTAGACAGTGATAGGCAACGGCCCCTCTTCGTGCATCACGTAGGTTTTGCTGTCGTAGGTGAGCAGGCGCTCGACAAAACGCTCAGCCTGTGTGTCCGGCTCGAAGATACGGATACGCGTCAGCACGCCATAGAGCAGGAATTCCCGAGCCACGTCATCAAGATCGCGCTGGGCGAGGACGGCCTCCACGGCGATCCAGTTGATGTTGCCGTCGTCGAAGCTTGCGTCCAGTTGTTGCCGGGCCTTCATGACGTCAGGCGCCAGAATACGCAGTGCGATCACCGATCGATCCAAAACGGCGGGCTCGGTTTCAGCGGCCACCGGGACCGCAGTAGCGACGAGGATCGCAGATACAAGCAGCGGCGGTACAAGACGGCACGGATACGTTCGTTGCTTCATTTTTCCCCTACTTTTCCAGGCTGTGGTCCGCTTGGGCAAGCACTCTGCCTATCGGAACTTATTGATTATTTTGCGAAAACCGTTTGAAGTTTCGCCATTATAAGAGACCGGCGCACAGAACTAAGGTTCATCGGCCAATCCCGCAACTCGACGGCAAGAGTGATAGCCGCCGAGCCAGCGCCATCGGTACGTGGTCGAAATCATGCAGGTTTTGGACTGAGGCACACCCGCAGGAATTGTCGCTTGGCGCGCGTGGATTTCTGTGCCAAATTTGACCGCGCAAACAAAAAAAACAAAAAAAACCATCTGAGGAATCTATCTTGATCGACCGCAAGACGCGCGACGGCTACCGTCGCGCGAAGTACGTTGTATTGTCTTTATTCGTGTTTTTCGCAGGCGGCAGCCTGACCGCCTGCGGCGGTGGTGGAGGAGGTGGCGGTGGAACCGCATCTCCGCCGCCGCCTCCGCCACCGACAAACTCTCCGCCCACGTTGACGGGCAACCTGTCGCAGAGTTTCTCCGAAAACGCAGATGTCTCGTTCGTACTGGGCGTCGACGATGCCGATGGGGATGCCGTCACCGTCACGATCGGCACCTCCAATGACGGGCAGTTTTTTACGCTGAACACCGGCACCGGGGAGATACGGAGCACTCAGCAATTCGATTTCGAGAACCCGCAGGACGTCGACGGTGACAATGTCTATGTGCAGACCGTCACGTTGAACGACGGGACGGTGAGCGTCGACAGGGAAGTCCGGGTCGCGATTACCAATGTTGACGAGCCACCGATCTGCAATGTGATCCCGGCCGTCGATATCGACGAAAACGTGACCGGGCCACTCGCGACGCTAAGCGCAAGCGACCCGGACGCGGGCGACGACAACATTGCCGTGTTTGAAAACCTGTCTGTCAGTGACAGCCGCTTGGATGGACTTCTCAGTATTGACGGCGCGAGCGGAGAGATCAGCGTGGATACTGCGCTCGACGCCGAGGCGTACGAAGACGATTTCTCCTTCACGGTTTCTGCCGACTACCGCACCAACGGTTTGTTTGACCGCTGCTCCGTGGCGGTCACTCTCAACGACCTGCCGGCACGGGTGACCTCCGGCATCTTGTTCGACGACAACCTGAAGCGTGTCCAGGCGCTGTCCGATCTCAACGGCGACGGCTCGGCCGATTTCTGGATGGCGGACGAAAGCCCGTCGGCGGACGGCCCGGTAACCGGCTCGCTCGTCTTCGGACAGACGTTTGCCGATGCACTGGCCGCTGACGGCGCTGCCACACTGAGCGTATCGTCACTGGATACGTCCCAGAGGTTGCGCATTGCGGCAACGTTTTCGCTCGGCTTCGGCAACGCGACATCGGTGACCGTCAGCTCGATTTCAGACATGGACGGCGATGGCTCGCCGGATCTCCTTGTTGCCTCCAACCAACCGCCGAATGACGGACTCGACCCTACACGCCGCCCCTGGGGGTTTGTGGTATTCGCGGCAACGATTGCGAGTAACACGAGCGGCACTCTGGATCTGAACGCGCTGAGCGCAACGGAAGGCTTTAGCCTGACTGGACCGGTCGACTTCAACGGTGGCGCCGCGTCCTACGTGGTGGCTAACCTTGACGGCCTGGCTGGCGACGAAATTGCGCTGTCGTTGCCCGAAGCCATAGGCACCGGCGCGGAAAGTGGGCGACTCCACGTCATAGATGGCGTGAGCCTGGCAGGCGCATCCGGCAACCTCGACTTTGATCTCGAAGCGTCTACGCGCACCTTCGAAGGCCCGTTCGACGTCGATGCCACGCTGATCGTGGGTGAACTGAACCGGATTGGCGACCTGGATGCAGACGGCGTGGACGAACTCACAATGCAGAGCGGGCAAGCGGTTGCCATCTTTCCCAGCACCAATTTGATTGCCGCCGCCGGCGGATCGATCGACAGCCTCAACCCTTTGCTCCTCGGCCTCGAGAATGACCTGGCCGGCGATCTCGGCCAGGCTAATGTCGATGACGACGCGATATCCGACCTGCTGCTGGTTCGCGGAGACGGCAGCCCCGGCAGCCGACAGGCGGCCGTTGTGTTTGGCGATGCTCTCGCCCCGATCGTCGCAAGCGACAGCGAAATCGCGCTGACCACCAGCAATTTCAATGTTGGCGATTACACCGATTTGTCCTCGAACGGGCGGGGTGATGGTCCCGAGCCGGTCCGGCTGATGGGGATCGGCGATCTCGACGGCGACGGGCAGGAGGAAGTGGCCTTGAGCCTGCTGGAAAGCCCCGGGGCGGAACCCGGTTCGGTTTATTTGATCAGAGGCTCTGCCCTGACGGGCCTGCCGGGTTTCGACTTCAGCGTCGACAATTTCACGGCGGCTGAGGGCACGCGCATCGTGAGCGTGCCGTTCCTCTTCACCTCTTTGTCGACGCAGGTATCGCTTGCGCCCGACATCGACGGCGACGGAGTGCCGGATCTTTATCTGACGTCGAACCGCAGACTGGCCGACGACCCTGACGGTATTGCCATCATCGTGAAGTCCTCGGATCTAGCGGCCGCATTGAACGCCGATCAGGCCGAAGTTGACGTGCAGCGGCTGTTCTTCGACGAAACACCGGCGGCGCCTTAGCCGGGACCGCTGCAAAGCCCCGCTCGGACCCGGGGCGTTTGCGCCGGCGGCATCGAAGGCGTCGTCATAGCGGAATGCTCACGCCTGAACGATCTCCAGCAGCTCGCCGACCGCGCCACGAATATAGAAACCCTCGGGCGTCGGGCGATCCGGGAGCGGCAGCGCGCCCGTCGCAACGATCTCGACACCGTTGGACTCGCACTGCGCCCTGCACGCCCGAACGTCATTGACCTGTATCGTTGCCATCGCCAGTCCCGTGCGAGCAAGCGAAGTCGGGTATCTGCGGCCCTCTGCAGCAGCGACTTCCCACACTTCGATCGACACGCGGTGACCGAGATTGCCCCAGAGGAAGTAGGTCCCCTCCGGAGCACCGATCAGCTCGTTGGCGTTGTCTTGATAACACTCCAGCTGTGAAGTGCGTCCAAGACACAAAGCCGACCGGTAGAATTCGTTAACGGGCCGTTGATCGAGGCTGGTAATCGCGATGTTGTGAAACCCCGCGTGCAGGCGCGAGTACGGCCAGTCGCGGCCGCGCTCCCGGACACGCGCGGTGAGAAAGATTTGCTCGCCTCCCGGGCCGAAAGCCGCGTAAGACATGACGTCGATGCTTTCCCGACCCATCGCGTTGCGAAAGAAGTAATAGCGCGGCGGAGAAATTGTCTTGACGCCCGCGCTCGCCAGGCGGTGAAACGACAGCGCGGCGTCCCGGGTTCGGCCTTCCATCGCCAGGAGCCCCGGATCGTATGGCCCGGATTGCGGCCGCGGCCTGTTGGCCGGGGCGCCGGGATCGATGCCGAGAATCCTGACGGCCGCGCCGGTATCGGACAATTCCCCGGTCAGTAGCGCATAGCGTCTCGAAGTCTCGTTCAGGCCGGGCGCTTCATGCTCTTTGCCAAGGACATCGTCAGCTGCGACTTCCATCTCCAGCACGTCGCGATAAAAGCGGAGACTCGCGTCGAAGTCGGGGGATACGGTCGTCAGCGCCACCAGCCGGCAACCCAGGGGATTGGATACGGCCGCGGGAACAAACGGCGTCCCGGAATCGACGTTCACGGTCGGGTCAGAACGACCATGACGTTATCGACCTGTTGCCGTCGGCATCAGCGGGCCGGACCGCAGCCGTTCGAGCGATCCTGCTCATTCGTGCAGGCCGTCGCGCCAAACCCCCTCGGGCAGCTCGACGGGTTCAATATCCAGGTTGACGACCACCGGCTCCTGGCCGCTACGCACCAGCACACAGTCGAGCGGCTCGTCGCTCGCCGCATTGATTTCCTGGTGGGGCACAAAAGGCGGCACGTAGATGAAGTCCCCAGGCCCAGCCTCTGCAATGTACTCGAGCCGTTCGCCCCAGCGCATGCGCGCGTGCCCGCGCACGATGTAGATGACGCTCTCGAGCTCACCGTGGTGGTGCGCGCCGGTTTTGACGTTCGGTTCGATGGTTACGGTGCCGGCCCAGAGCTTTTCGGCGCCGGCGGTTGCCGTCGTGATTGCCGCCGCCCTGGACATACCTTTGGTTTGCGGTGTGTTGGAGTCGAGGTCGCCGGCGGGAATGATCTTTACGCCGTGCTCTTTCCAGTCAGTCGCCATATCAGGCCTCCTCCTGTCATAACAAATGTACGGATACCCGCGTCGTCAGGGGGTCACCGTCCCGATGCGATCCAGCGGCCCGCGGTTCATAATCCGGCCGGCTGCCAGCATTATCAGCACCGAAACCGGAAACCACCAATAGTGACTGATGCCGGTCGTGTAGAAATACAGCGTAGCGCCTATCGAAATTGCGGCCCCTGCGGCTACGGCGTAGGTCGAGCCGATCCCGTATCGGGCCAGGAAAAAGGCGCCGAGTATGGGTCCACCCAACGTGTTGTTGACCATGATCGTCAAGTCGATGAGGCTCTGACCGTTCATCTCCGTCATCGCGATGGACAACACGCCGAACACAGCTGCCCAGAGAAGGATGCAGATACGTGCGCTACGCAAGTAGTGGGCATCAGTGGCGCCCGGGCGAATGTACGGCCTGTACACGTTGCGAACCGTAATGTCCGCCAGTTCCGTCAAACGCGAATCCAGCGTCGAAATCGCTGCCGCGAACACGGCTGCAACCAGGACGCCGGAGATGCCGACGGGAATCTCGTGGACGATAAAGTACGGAAACGCCTGATCCGGATGGGTAAGCAGTCGCTCGGCCAGTTCCGCCGGCACACCGTTCACTCCGTAGTAGAGCGATAAGCCGAGGCCGACAACCAGCAGGAGCATCGGCGTAATGTAGAGCACTACCGAGAAAATGAACGCGTAGCGAGCGTCGCGCAGCGAGCGGCACGCCCGAATTCGCTGCATGCCGCTCTGCGAGGTCACCGGGATGAGACCCAACAGCGTGCCGGTCAGGAGCCCGGTCCATAAGGTATAGGTCTTGGCGGGATCCAGTGACAAATCGATGAGCGTGAGTTTTGCCTTTTCGTCGAGGAAGGTGAAGGCTTGCACAAGAGTAACGTCGCTCGCCAGATAGGTCATGCCGGTGGAAAACGCAGCCCCCGCTACGAACACGCCGAACAACATGACATCGGTCCAGACCACCGTGCTGAGACCGCCCATCCAGCTCCATAGCGCCGCGAAGCTGACGATGACGAGACACGAAACGGGCAGGCTAATGCCCGTCAGGGTATCCAGCACCAATGCCGCCGAAACGACCACAATACTGTTCAACGCCAGGAGCAATACAACCTGAAGCCCCATGACCCATCGGGATACGAGCGCACTGATGCGTACGGTCAGGTAGTCGTAGACCGTCTCGATCGTCCTCGACTCATAGTAGGGCCGCACGAACACTACTGCCGTGATGATCTTGCCGAGCGCAAGGCCAAACACGATCTGCAGAAAGGTCAGATTGCCGCCATCGCGAAACACACTGGTCGGCAAGGATATGAACGAGACGGCGCTCAGCACGGTAGCGTACAGCGACGCCGACACAGCCCACCAGGGCAAACCACCTTCAGCCGTAAAAAAACTCTGCGCGCTGGTGGCCCTGCGTCCAAGAAGGTGGCCCGCAACCGTTACGAGGGCGAGCATTGCGGCAACGACGAGAAGATCGACGACAGGCAGATCGTTGGCTACTGTGCCCACGGGGCGCGCGACGGCAGGACGTCAAACGGGTTCGAACAGCTCGAGCACATAGCCGTCCGGATCGTGGGCAAACAGCCGGCGCGAAGGTATCTTCTCGCCGCCGGGACCGGCCGTGTTGGTGGCATCGTGCAGAATGCGGACAACGCGTCCGCCCGCCTCCTCTATGGCCGTCGAAACCTGCTCGATGTCCTCGACTTCGATGACCAGCACAACGTTGCCGATACCGAGCCGGCCGTCCGCCAGACGATCTTCGACATCGCCATCGATCGAAATCAAGCCGATCATGCCGATGAGGGGATGCATCCCCTTTACGGTAATAAACCTTCCGGGGCGGGGCGCATCCATTGCCCCCAGGGTCACGGGAGAACCTTCCGGAAGATCGATCTGCTGATCCGAGTAAACGCTCATGCCGAACGCCTTGATGTAGAAGGCCGCCGACCTCTCAGCGTCCGCAACAAAAATTGTCGCTCGGCGCAAAATGCGGCCGTACTGCATATCGCTCTCCGGAAAGCGGCCCAGGCAACGCGCGGCGGAACGATTGTGTAGGGGGAATCTGGTTAGCCGCGCGCTACCCCGGCCGAAGACTTGAACCCTAAAACCTCAGCGTTGCGACCAACCCCAGTTCCCGGCCGCGTTGCGGTTGCAGGTAGATGCAGCGCTGCGCCGGCACGTAATCCGGCAAACCGGCGCCGTTGCGGCGGTACTCACAGACGCTGCTGCTGGTAAGACCCGAGCCCAGCGCCGTTTCGTCGTCGAACAGGTTGTTCGCAAACGCCGATATGCTCCAGTCACCGAGCTCCACGCCCGCCCGAAGATTGACGACGTAGTAATCGGGAATCTCGGCAACGTTGGCGAGCGTTACGTATTTCGAGCCCGTGTACAGAAGATCGCCTCTTACCCACCACTCCCTATCGCCCGACATGGGCACCCGGTAATCGGCACTGGCGGCTCCGGTCCATTTCGGCACATTGACGGAAGTTTTGCCCTTCAGGGTATTACCGCCGGCATACTCGAAAATAGCGGCGTCGGCGGCGATGAACGGATCGATGTCGTCGGTGAATTCATGATCCGCAAAGCCGAGCGAGCCCTGCAGCGTCAGGTTGTCGGTGACCAGGAACGAACCCTCTGCTTCGAAACCGAAGGTCCGCGAGTCACCCGCCGTAAAAATGACATTGGGAAACTGCGACACTCCGTTGATGACCACTTCGACATTCTGCCGCAGCTGCTGGTCTTCGATGTCCTGGTAGAACGCGGCGAAGTTGAAGATGCCGCGTCCGTCCGCAAACGTCGTCTTGGATCCGACCTCGTAGTTGGTCAGCTTCTCTTCCGGCGCATAGATGAACGCTTCCGCAGGGTACAGGCCCTCCGCGTCCGTGCTGAAACCGGCGGCCCGGCTGATGTTCCAGCGCCCGCTCTTGTGACCGATGGCGTACAGGCCGTAGAAGAGCTGATTGTCGGAGTAGTTGTACTCGAGGGTTATGCGCGGATCGAAATTCTCGTCCGTGCGTTTGTTGGTACCGCGAAAACGCGCGATCGACGAGGTTGCGTTCTCGAGACCCTCGAAAGACACGTCTTCCGACTGGAACCGGCCTTCCGCGCTGATCTGGAACTTGTCCGAGAAGCGATAGGCAATCGAACCGAACACAGCGATGTTCTCGATGCTCTCCGTGCCGCGCGATTGCTGAGCCGGGTTGCCGTCCGGTGGGGTAACGTCGTCGCGGCGCTGGAAGTTGTCGTCCGTCAAATCGTAATAGTAGAGGCCGACGCCCCAGGTTAACGTATTACCCTGCGGCGACAGTAGACGAAGCTGGTGGCTCGTCTCTTCGAATTCCTCCTGGAACGGGAACGGGAAAATCAGGCTGTCCGCCTGCGGCTGCGACGGCGGGTTGGCTGCTGTGACTGCAGTGCCAAAAACCGGATCCGTACCTGCAAAGCTACGTCCGCGGAAGTCGACAAATCCGTCGTATTCGTTTTTACCGTAGGAACCGCGATAGCTCAGGCTCAGGCCGTTGTCGAAATCATGCTCGAGTATTGCTGAGAAAAACAGGCGCTCACGGGCGTAACCGCCGTCCAGCGGTGCGTCAGTCGCAGAACTCTGACCATCGATGGATGCCTGCGAGAGATCGACGCCGCGTACGCCTCGGCGTATCGGGTCGGGCACGTCGCCGTCCACCCACAGGGCGCCGTTTGAGAGGGTCACGATATTTGCACCTTCTTGCTGCCAGTAGAGCGGCTGCGTGGTGTGATACATCGCCTCCTGGTCCTCTTCTTCGGTGTAAATGATCCGGGTCTTCAGCGTCGTGCTATCCCCCAACGCAGCGAACAGGACAGCGGAACCGGCGAAGGTCTCCTCTTCACCGACCTCGGAAAACTGCGCGCCGGGCGCCTGGGCGAAGCCTCCACGTGTTTTTTGCTGCAGGAAAAGCGATCCCGACAGGACGTCCTGGACAATAGGGCCGCCGATGTATCCGCTAACATCGTGGTTAGCGCCTTCCGCATCGCCGTGTTCCGAAAACTGCGCACGCACGCGGCCGCTGAATTCCGTCAACGAAGGCGTGGTTGTCACGAAATCGATAGCACCGGCATAGGTCGCCCTGCCAAAGGTGGCGCTTTGCGGGCCTTTGATGATCTCGGTTCGTTCCACGTCGATAACCGAAAGCCCGGTAGTAATTCCGCCGACCGCAACACCGTCGATGAAGTAGGAAACCGGCTGATAGCGTTCGTCCGAGGTATTGGGCGCGAGGCCGCGGACATTGGTGCCGGACGCGTTCTGGCGCCCGTCGCCGCTATAGATGTTGAAGTTGGGTGTGAACTGCGCAAGGTCGCGAACGTCGCCAATGCCCCGGTTCTCCAGCGCCGCCGCGGTGAATACCGTAATCGACAGCGGTACGTCCTGAAGATTTTCCTCGCGCTGTTTCGCGGTGACGACAATCTCTTCGAGGCGCGGGTTGGCGTCGCTTTGCCCGAACACCGGCTGCGGTATGGCACACGCAAGCGCAACGAACGCGCTGGTGGCCGCGATTAAAGCTCTGTCCGACATCAATGACTCCCCCTTACAGCGTAGCTAGCGAATCGCTCTGTGAGCGAATTTCCTGTTACGAGCGCCGTGTCCCCCACCTGCGCCGACCTACAGCATGAACCGAGCCTGTACCGGACGTCAACTTTTTTCTAATTACGCATGACTTTTTTCCTATATAGGAATAACATTCGGGCTTGAATACCCGCCCTGGCTACGACCGTACACCCTAAAATGGCGCGTACGCCACGCGGATGGTCACCGGAGCAACATCGATGAAAACAGGTATACAGGGTCTCGGGTGGTTTCTACGCCGCAGCGAGGACCCGATAAAGCTCGGCGCGTTCTACGAGCAGAACCTGGGTCTGCCCCGCCTGCGTAGCTGGGACACCTCCGACTCCTCAGGAGTAATGCTGTGGGCCGGACACACGGCGGTACTCGAAACGAACCGGCTCGCGCAAGACGCCGCTCTCAGACACAGTACGTCTCAGTGTATTCCCGTTTTTCGAAGCCCGAATCTTCCAGCAGCAGAACGCGCTCTCGCGGCGGCCGGGACCCATCCCGCAGAGGAGGAGAGCGATGAACGCGCCAGCACACTCCTGTTTCCGGATCCCGACGGAAATCTGTTCGGCATTGAGCAGTTGAGAGCGGCTACCGGCAACCGCATCGATGGCGCGTGGCGCTCCGGCACCTTGCCGGGCGACATCAGGATGGGACAGACGGTCGAGGGATTGAGCCGTGTGATACACAAAGCAACGGATGTTGCCGCGGAAGCGGCCTTTCTTCGACGCCTGGGTCTGGAGGACCTGGAGACAACAAGCGCCGCAAGTAGACTTTGCTTGGGCGACAACTGCATACTTGATCTTCGACCCGACGGCGAAACATTTGCGCCGATAAGCGAGCGCAGCGAAGTGCCGGATTCATGGATTCTTCGGGTTTACGGCATCGAAAGTCTGCGTCGCGAGCTGACGAAACTCGGGAAACGCTGCCTGTCGCAGCACGAGTTCCCGGGCGGCTCGCTGGACTATGTACTGACGCCTGATCATCGTCTGATGGGCTGGCAGGAACGCAAGCCCTACAACCCGGATGTCATGACGACGCAGCTAATCGAGGATCTCCAGGCCCGCAGCCTGTGGGTTCGAACGGAACAGGACAGTGGCTAAAACGAAACGCTTGCCGGCGAGCGGCAAAACGAAGCGAACTCCGCGCGCGGATCGCGAAGCGGCCGGTCTCTCCGTCGAGAGGGTGTTTCTGATCCTCGAGACCCTGGCGGCCAGCGGTAAGCCACAAACTCTGACCGAGATCGCCATCCGTCTCGGGTTGCCGAAATCCAGCCTGCTGAAACTGCTCAGAAGCCTGTCCAATCTCGGCTATCTCAACGAGGATCCGTCGTCGAAAACCTATTTCCCGAGTCTGGGTGTCTGCAATCTCGGGCGGCGCATCGAAAACCTGCTGATCGGTCATAACGAACACCAGTCAATGCTCGAAGACATCCGAGATGCGGTGGGCGAGACGGTTGGGTTGGCAACGCAGCACGGGTTATACGCCCAATACCATAGCTGCCTTCCCGGCTATCAGCCGCTGACGCTGAACCTCACGGAAGGCGTGCGCTACCCCATCCACAAATCCGCGGCAGGCCGGGCGCTCATTAGCGCCATGAACGACGCGGAGTTCGACAAACTGCTGCATCGAATCCAGAAAGCCCGCGACGAAGAATTCGCCGATGTCGACCCGCAACGCCTGAAGCGGGATATTCGTCGCGTCGCCAAGCGCGGGTTCGCGACGTCCGATAGCGTCTACGCCACCAACGTCATGAGCATCGCGAAACTCCTGCCGCTCCCTGCCGGCGTGCGGCCGATCGCCGTTTCAATTGGGGGTCCGACGACGCGGCTGAAAGCCAACCGGGACGAGATCGCCAATATCCTGAGCGGCGTCATAGAGCAGTACTACCCCGAGCAGAACCCGGCCTGAACATTTGTTTCCTATATGGAGACATATTGTTCTAATATCTGAATAGCTGGACTGCCATTCAACCTGGGGCTGTCCGGCGTGGAACCGGCTTTTGGGGAGAACAAAGCACCGATGAAGGGGGACCGTCGATATCGCCTGTCTCCGCTGGCGGTTGCGGGCTTGCGAAAGCTGCTCGAGTTTCTGGCGCTGCTCGGGGCACTGCTGACCCTGCTGTTCTTCCTGCTCCGCGTGACGGGCGACCCGGCGCTCGTACTGGCCGGCGCGGACGCCACCGAGGAACAGATTGCCGCAATCGAAGCGCAGTACGGTCTCGACAAACCCCTGATCGTCCAGTACCTGAACTACCTGTCGGCGCTGATTCGGTTTGACTTCGGCACATCGCTGGAGAGCGGCCGGCCGGCATTGGACGTTGTGCTCGAGGCGCTGCCCGTCACGCTGCAGCTCACGATCATGGCGATGGCGGTGACGATTGCGGTTTGCTTGCCTCTCGGGGCCTGGATGGGTATCTACCAGAATCGGGCCTCCCGGCGTGTTGCCAGCCTGCTCGTCTTTCTGGCTCAGGGCGTACCGGGATTCGTTGCGGGTTTGTTCATGATCCAGCTGCTGTCGGTTCAACTGGGCTGGTTACCGTCTATCGGCAGGGGCGGCGTCGAGACCTGGATACTGCCGACCCTGACGCTCGCCTCTTTCCTGATCCCGAAGCTCACGCGCGTCATCAGCACACGGGTCTCGGAGACACTCGGCAAAGACTATGTCCGTACCGCGCTTGCGTACGGCGCATCGCCGCGCGCGGTACTGTGGCGGCATGCGCTGCCGAACGCGCTGCTGGGCGCGGTTGCGCTCATTGGAAGCCAGTTCGCCTACCTGGTTTCGGGTTCGGTCATTGTCGAGACGATGTTTGCGTGGCCGGGACTCGGCTGGCAACTCATGCAATCGACCCGCACGCTGGACTTTCCGCTCGTTCAGGCGCTTGCCGTTTTCATTGCCATTCTCGTGTTCGCGGTCAACAACCTGACCGACCTGAGTTTCCGCTTCCTCGATCCCAGGCTACGGGATTCGGGAGTTCGACGTTGATCCTGCTGTCTCGTCAGCTAAGCCGCGCACGTCGTCTGTCGGCCGCCGGCCGCGGCAACACCGAACTCGTCGCGGGCGGCGCGTTGATCTTGCTGCTGATAACACTCGTCGTGTTTGCGCCGCTGCTGATGGCCCACGACCCGGCCGCCAGCAACCTGAGAAACCGTTTGCTTGCGATCGGCGCCGAAAGTCACTGGCTCGGAACGGATCAGCTGGGCCGGGACATCTGGTCGCGCCTGCTGGCCGGACTCGTCTGGTCCACAACCGCTGCGATCAGCGCGACGCTCATATCGCTCTTCATCGGGGCATTCCTCGGACTCTCCGCGGCGGCCAGCCCGGGTTGGCCTCGCACGCTGATTCGCTGGTTTACGGATACTGTCATCGCTTTTCCGGGCCTGATCGTCGCCGTGTGCGTCATCGCAATCATTGGCCAGGGATGGCTACCGATGGTGCTCACCCTCGGCTTTCTCGGCTGGCCGGTGTTCGCTCGGGTAACGTACGCTGAAGCGCTCAGCCTCATGGAGCGAAGTTACGTCACGAGCGCGCGGCTTCAGGGGGTCAGCCGCGGATCGATTCTGCTCGGACACATTGCCCCCGGCGTCATGCCGACGCTGCTGGCGATGACGGCATTCAACTGTGCCGATATGCTGATTGCCGAAAGCGCGCTGTCTTTCCTGGGTATCGGCGCTCCGCTGGGCGCACCGACCTGGGGCAATATGCTGGCTGAGTCGCGGCAGTACCTGTTGCGCGCGCCCTGGCTGGTGTTTGCGCCAGGCATTGCGATCGTGGTGGTAGTGGTCGCCGCCAATCTCCTCGGCGACGGGCTTACCCGGCGCTATCGTCAGAAAGGCCCCGCACCGCTGCTATGAAAGCACCTCCGTCTCGAAACGTGTTGTCGGTTCGCGGCCTGACCGTGAGCTTCCGTAAGCTGAACGGCGAATACGTCGACGTCGTACGCTCAATCGATCTGGACGTGGCCAGCGGCGAGATCCTGGGACTGGTGGGTGAATCGGGTTCGGGTAAAACCATGGTCGGATTGAGCCTGCTCGATCTGGTTCCGCAGCAGGGTGTGAGATCGGTTGAGTCCATCGAGCTGAGCGGCGCGGATCTGTCCGGGTTCGACGCAAAGCAGATGCAGGAAGTGCGCGGTCGCGATGTCGCCATGATCTTCCAGGATCCGATGAGCAGCTTCAACCCGGTACGTACGGTCGGCGCCTCGATGGTAGAGGTTATCTGCCGGCACCAACGCAAGTCGCGTCAGGAGGCCGAAGAACTCTGCGTCGATGCTCTGGCCAAGGTCGGCGTTCCCGCCCCGCGGCAACGCTTCAGCGCCTATCCGCATGAGTTGTCCGGCGGCCTGCGGCAACGGGTCATGATCGCAATGGCGACGTTGAACGATCCGCCGCTCCTCGTAGCGGACGAGCCGACAACCGCGCTGGACGCCACCATACAAGCGCAAATCCTGGACCTCCTGCGGCAGCGTATCGATCAGCGCGGCATTATCCTCGTCACCCACGATCTTGGCGTGGCCGCGGAAATCTGCGACCGCATCGCGGTCATGCAACGAGGCCAATTCGTCGAGACCGGGCCGTGTGTCGAGGTGCTTTCCCGGCCGCAACATGAATACACGAAGAAGCTGATACGGAGCGTGCCGAGCTTTCGCAGGCCGTATGTCGTCGCTCGGGACGGTACGCGCGTCGAAGCCGGGCAGCCGCTACTCGAAGGGCGCGATCTCTCGGTAACCTTTTCGAGCCGGGGCATGCAGCTCCGCGCCGTCAAGAACGTCAACATCGCGGTATCGCGCGGCGAAACCGTCGGACTGGTGGGCGAATCGGGTTCGGGTAAATCGACGCTCGTCGGCGCGCTGATGGGCATACATCGACCCACGAGCGGTACCGTGCTCTTCGATGGCGCCGATGTCGCGACCCTTTCCGGACGAGAGCTGAAGCCGCTGAGGCGGCGCCTTCAACTGGTCTTCCAGGACCCCTACGCCAGCCTGAACCCCCGATGGACAATTCGCCGCATCGTCGGAGAACCCCTGCGCGCCCAGAACGTCGGCAGCAACAACGAGAACGAGGCGCGTATCCGCGAAGTACTGTCGCTCGTCGGCCTGCCCGAAGACGCCCTGGACCGCCGGCCCGGTCAGTTCTCCGGCGGCCAGCGGCAACGTATTGCTATCGCGAGGGCGTTGATCCTCGAACCCGAGATTCTGATTGCCGATGAACCGGTTGCCGCACTTGACGTATCCATGCAGGCCCAGGTTGTTGCGCTTCTGAACAAGCTGCAGCGGAACCTCGACATCGGTTACCTGATCGTCGCCCACGATCTCGCGCTGATGCATCACATCGCCGACCGCATTGTCGTGATGTATCTGGGAGAGATCGTCGAGGAAGGCCGCGCGGAATCCCTGACCCGATCGCCGCTGCACCCCTACACGACCGCACTGTTGTCCGCCGCACCCGACCCCGAACCCGGGCGGACGCTCAACAGGGTTCCGATGCGTGGCGAACAACCGTCGCCGCTCGACCCACCTTCCGGATGCGCTTTTCACACCCGTTGCCCGATTGCCGCAGCACGTTGCCGCGAGGAAAAACCGGCGCTCAGCCAGCATCATGACCGGCTGGTCGCCTGCCACTACCCGGGCGATCTGCGGCTACCGAACGCAAAACCCGCGTAGCGCAGGGACCAAAGAGCCGCCGTCTGGCTCGAAAAGAAATTCCTTATACGGTACAATTTGTGCCGATATACGTTTTATTGAGGCGGTCTCGCGGTCGCGAAGCAGGATGAGTGGACGCTGATTTTATAGTCGTGGGTGCCGGCACCGCCGGCCTGCCAGCCGCCATTTGTGCAGCGGAGCGCGGCGCGACCGTACTGCTGTTCGACGGCGAAACCGAGATCGGCGGCACGCTCCGATATGCACGGGAACTCAGCGCCGCAGGCACACAACAGCAGCAGAAAAGCGACATTGCCGACAGTCCCGACGCCCACTTCGCCGAGGTCCTCACACTGGCAAAAGGCGAAGCCAACGAAGCCGTGTTGCGCCTCGCGGTGGACAACGCCGCGGACACCATTGCCTGGCTCGAACGACTCGGCGTGCGGATCGACCCGGAAACGCCGCAGATCGTCTTCAATCATGAAGCCTACAAGACGCCGCGCACCTATTGGGCGGTCGATGGCGGGAGCGAGATCGTCGCTGCACTCGCCAGGCGGATCGCGCACTTCGAGAAAAGCGGACACATCCGTCTGCGCCTGGGTACATCATGCCGGTCTCTGCTCTACCGGGACGGCGCCGTCACCGGCGTGTCGGTGCGGGACGCGGAAGGCCGGGACCGGCGCTACTACGCCGGGAAGGTGCTGCTGTCCACCGGCGGCTACGCCGCGAACCAGCTTTTGTATCGACACTTTCACGGCGTCGATCAGATTCTCGACTGGGCGCCGCACTACGCTCGCGGCAGCGGTCTCGAAGCGGCGCTCGACGTTGGCGCCGGGCTCACGGGGGAGAACGGCTTCAATCTGTCTTTTGGCGCCGTCATGGACGGCAATGGGCCGGCGCGAAAAATCCTCTGCCGGTTGAACACGCTGCCGCAGTTGAGGCAGCCCTGGGAGATCATCGTCAACTCGGAAGGCAAGCGATTCATCCGCGAAGACGAGCCCTCGATCGATGCGCAGGAACAGGCGCTAATGCATCAACCCGGCTACTGCGGCTTCATGCTATTTGACGATCGGATACATCGGGAGGCGCCCGACCGTATGCGCAAGTGGTATGTCCCCGACGCGACCGAAGATTTCGAGAGACACGCCTGGTTCTTTTCCGCCGGGACGCTCGAGGAACTCGCCGACGCCGCCGGTATAGACGCTTCGGGGCTCGAGACGACAGTGCGCCGCTACAACGAGGCGCAGGTACACGGAAGTGATCCGCTTGGCCGGCAGCACATGCCGGCGCCGATCGCCACGCCACCTTTCTACGCAATCCGGTTTCAGGGCTGCAACGTCATTAGTCCGATCGGAATACTTACCGACGCCACACTTCGAGCGTTACGCGCAAACGGCGAAGCGATCCCGAATCTTTACGTTGCCGGCGAGATCATCGGCAGCTGCCAGCTGATGGGGCGGTCCGCCGCCGGCGGCATGATGGCGACGCCGGCATTGAGTTTCGGCCGCCTGCTGGGTGAAACCCTGGCCTTCACTCGTCTCGACCGCAGCGAAACGCAACAGTTAACTGAAACAGGATGAAGCGAGATGAACAGAAACCCTTTACTGCCGATCTCTGCCGAACACCAGGCCACGTACGAGCGCGACGGCGTCGTTTGTGTGCGCGGCATGTTCGATCAACAATGGTGCGACGAACTCAACAAAGCCGTAACCGACGCGGTTGAGCATGCCGATCGTTATGAATACACGGGACCGTCGAACAGCAAGGACTTCGTATCGATCATCTACCTGTGGCGGCACAGCGGCCTGTTTCGCGACTACATACTCGAGTCGCCCGCAGCGGAAATCGTCGGCCGGGTGCTCGGCTGCCAGCGAATCCGCGCGTTTCAGGACCATCTGTTCATCAAGCCCATTGGCTCCCCGCACATCATGCCGTGGCATCACGACATGACGACCTGGCCAATGAGCGGACATCAGGTGCCGACTCTCTGGCTTGCGCTGTCGCCCGTGACGCAATCGAACGGCCGGCTCGAATTTGTGGCGGGTTATTACAAGAAACTGGTCGAGGAACACACGATCTTCCGGGCGAGCTACCTGAAAGGCGACTTCGGACCCTCCGCGGCGCCGGTCTGCCCCGACTTCAATGCGCTGCGCAACGAACCCGACTTCGACCACGAGATCGTTGGCTACGATCTGGAGCCCGGCGATATCGTGCTGTTTCATCCCCGAACCCCGCACGGCTCCGGCGATGCGATAAACGCAGAACATCCTCGCATCGGCTTGTCCTCCCGCTGGATAGGCGACGACATACGCTGGAAACACCGGGAGGGCGCCGTCGACGTTCCCGGTCTCGATTCGCTGCCGGTCGGCGAGCACCCTTCCGGCGAGCTGTTCCCCGTGGTCTGGGAACGCCCGGCTTCCGAAGCCGTGGCATGAGCGGGAGCATTATTCGGGTATGAGTGTATCGGCAGAGGTAATGAGTCTCGGCTGGATTTTGCCGCGATCGCAGAACGCCGAACGCGTTGCCCGATTTTACGGTGAGGTGCTGCAGCTGCCGCTCTTGCGTGGCTACGCTGATGCGTGGCTGTTCTGGGCGGGCGAAACCGTTGTATTCGAACCGAAATCGGACGCCGGACCGACATGGCGATACAGCAACTGGGAGCACAGTCCGACGCTGCCCGTCATGCGTTGCGTCGATCTCGCGGGCGTACGGGATCGACTGCGGCGTCACGGGGTCGACATCGTGGCCGACGCCGAGGACGAGCTCGGCAAGTTTGCGGTATTCAAGGACGTCGATGGGCATTTTGTCATGCTGCGCGAGGCGCCACCGGACTCGCAACGCTCCTTCGACGCAACGGCGCGCGAGCGTGCGGCCGCGACGCGACAACACCGAGGCTACAACCCGGGGATTGCGCCCATGCCGGCCGACATACAGGGGATCGACAGCCTCATTCGACACGTCGCGAGTCTCGACGCCATGGTCGATTTCTATACCGGGACCCTGGGCCTCGTGCTTGCCGAACGTAGCGGAACCCGCGCCACCCTCGACTGCGGCGACGGCACGGCACTGGAACTCAGAAGCGGCGGCAAGACCGAAACGCCGCCGGGCGACCGTTTCGAGGTCCCCGATGCGTTCATCCTTCGCGTCAGCCACTTCGACGGCTATCGCGCAAAACTCGTCGAACGCGGTGTGCGGCTCGTCAACGACCGAATCCAGTTCGGGCGCGGTGCGCTCGGCTATTTCTGCGACCCCGAGGGCCATCTTGTCGGCTACGAAGAACGCTACGACCAGGATCGCTGCAAGGATGACGCCGTCGCATTCGCCGAGGACCTGGAAGCGAACAGGCGCTGGAGAGCCGCGCAATGATCAGGCTTGTGGACGCCCTGCCCCAACTGCGGGCGGCCGCTTTGCTCGGCATAGTATTTCCGCTCCTCTGGGCCTGCGCGCCGTCGCAGGACAGTTCCACGGGCAACAGCGCGGTCCTTGCAATGCCCAGCTTTCCGGGCGGTAAGGGAAACCCGTACACGGGTTATGCAACGCCATCCATCACGCTGTATTCCGCTATCTTCGACGGCTTCACCAACCTGCAGTCTGACGGCAGCTTCGAGCCCGCGCTCGCCACGGCCTGGCGGCAGCTGGACGCGCTGACATGGGAATTCCAGTTGCGCGAAGGCGTGCGATTCTCCAACGGCGAGCCCTTCAATGCCTCCGCAGTCGTGAGAGCAGCCCGCTTCCTTCAGTCAGACGCGGCGGACCGGTACGTCATCCATCGTGAGTTGGGTGTACTGAATGAGGTACAGGCACTCGATGAATACCGCGTAAGAATCACCACGCATCGTCCGGTACCGCTGCTGCCGAGGGTGCTGTCCGCTTTTCGGGTTGTCGCGCCGGACTATTGGGACGAAGTCGGGCCGGAAGCGTTCGCAATGTCGCCGGTGGGCACCGGACCGTTCGCCGTCGAGTCCTGGGACGAGGCCGGAATAAAACTGGTTCGCAACGCGGGATCCTGGCGTCCGGCAAGACTGGATCGACTGGACATACTGCGTGTCAGCGATCCGTCGGTTCGCCTGCAGACGCTCACCTCCGGCGACGTCGATATTGCCCTGACGCTGTCTCCGGAAGACCGCGACCTGCTGGGGGTGTCGGGGTATACGCTACAGCCGAACCGCGCCCCGAACGCGGTTGTACTGACGTTCATTACGGTCGAAGACGGTCCGCTCCAGGACCCGAGGGTCCGCCGCGCGCTCAACATGGCCGTCGACCGAGCCGCCATCATCGAAGTTTTTCTCGACGATGCCGTGCCGGTCCCGTCCCAGCCGGCCCTCCCCGCCGCGTTCGGCTACAACCCGTCGCTCGAAGCGCTGCCTTACGACCCCGAAGCGGCCACGGCACTGCTGGCGGAGGCCGGATACCCCGACGGTTTCGAACTCGTCATCGAAGTCATCACCGGCGTCAGCACCAACGACAGCCTGATCTATCAGCAGATCTTTTCCGACCTGAAGAAAATCGGCGTCACCGTTGAGCCGCAGATCATTACGATTGCACAGCTCATTACGGGTATCGGTTCGGGACACTGGCGCGGGCGGTCCTTCCTCCTCGACTACAACATGCTTCCGGCGCTCGACGCCATGAGCATCATGTCGATCCACAGCTGTCTCAGAAGAATCGCCTGGCACTGCGATGAGCCGATCATGCCGCTAGTCGAGCAGATCTACGCCGAACCGGACCGCGAGACGCGCGAGCGACTCACACAATCCTTAATGGCGGAGCTGGTTGCCAGTCCCCCGGCCTTGCTGCTGTTCGAAGCCGTCAGCTTCGACGCCTACAACACACACATCGAGGACTTCAAAGCAGGCTTCGGCATTATCGAGTATGAGGATATCGAGCGTGTCCAGTGAGTCGGCGCACTACGACGTTATTGTTGTCGGCGCGGGCGCCGCAGGCCTGCCCGCGGCAATCGCCGCGGCCGATCGCGGTGCGCGCGTTGCGCTGATCGAGGCTTCGGACGCCATCGGCGGAACGCTGCGCTGGTCGAACGGCGAGCTCAGCGCGGCAGGCACGCGCCGGCAGCGCGAGAAGGGCATCGAGGACAGTTCGGATGCGCACTTCGACGACGTCATGCGGCTGTCGAAAGGTAAGGCAAACCCCGACATCGTGCGTTTGGCGGTCGACAATGCGAGCGACACCGTCGACTGGCTCTATGACAACGGCTTTCAAATGGCGCCTGAGGTACCGCAGGTCATCCACAGCCACGAGGCCTACGGTACGGCAAGAACCTACTGGGGCACGAATCAGGCGCTGTC
Organism: Woeseiaceae bacterium; assembly: GCA_028289545.1. GTDB lineage: Bacteria > Pseudomonadota > Gammaproteobacteria > Steroidobacterales > Woeseiaceae > UBA1847. Next base: position 59,375 of record JANQPG010000010.1, on the reverse strand, counting down.
CGTCGTCGAAGTGCTGGATCGACTGCTCGAGCCGCACGTCGAGAGCGGCGCCATCGATCTGCTTTTCGGGACCGTACTCGAATCGCTGCAGACGAACTCGCTCGGCGAGGTCGTCGGCGTTCACGTCGTTGATCCGGACGGCTCGAAGTGCACCGTCAGCGGATTGCAGGTGGCGCTGACCAGCGGCGGCTGCGTCGCCAACCCGGCGCTTTTCGAGGACCTGCACGGGTTTCCGCCCTACCTCAAGGCCTACTGCCCGACCAACACCGGTCATGGCCTGAGCGCTGCCCGTGCACTGGGCGCACAAGCGCGGGGCGCGGAAGTCTACACGCCGGCGTTCAACGCCGTGCTCGTCGACGACGGCCCGAGCAGCGAGCTGGTTTGCCGGCTCAATACGATTCCCGAATGGCGCATGCCCTGGGAAATCTACGTCAATTCGAGCGGCCGTCGATTCGTCCGCGAGGACGGTGACAGCATCGACGAGCGAGAGCGCGCCTTGTTCGCGCAGCCGGGCATGGCCGCGTGGATGGTATTCGACGACGCCATCAACACCGAGGCACCCGATCGAATTCGCAAATGGTATGGCCGGTGGGCCGATGAACAGCCGGAAGACCCGTTCACCGAACTGTATGCCTTTTCCAGCGCCGCCAGCCTTGAGGATCTGGCCCGCAAAGCCGGCATCGACGCGCAGGGTCTCACGGCCACGGTTAAAAACTTCAATGCGGCGCAGCGCCGCGAGCAAGCCGATCCGTTTGGCCGCTTGCATTCCCCGCTGCCCATTGAGCGGCCGCCGTTTTACGCGATCCGCTTTCAGGGCTGCAGCGTGTTCAGCGCAGCCGGTCTCGTCGTGAATGACTCGCTCCAGGTGTTGGGCGACGATGGCGAACCCATCCCCAATCTGTTTGCGGCCGGCGAGATACTCGGCGCCTGGCAAACCATGGGGCAGGGCAACTCGGGCGGCATGATGGCAACGCCCGCGCTGACGTTCGGCCGCCTGCTGGGCAGCCGGTTCATGCAGTGGGACAATTAATATGGTGACGGCGCCGGCACTCGACGACTCTCAGGCCGAGCACTGCGGGTTTGTCATAGCGGACGGCCGCCGGGTTCACTATCGGCGTACAGGTTCGGGACCGCCGATGATCATGATGCATGCATCGCCGCTATCGTCGAAATCACTACGCGGCGCCATGCACGTGTTCGGAGATCACTTCACGTGCTTTGCGCTCGACAACCCCGGCTTCGGTTTGTCGCAGCCGCTGTCGGCAGGCCAGGACGACATTGCCGCACATGCCGATGCGCTGATGCACACGATAGATGCACTGGGTTTCGACCGGCCCGTAGTTTACGGCGCATCCACGGGCGCCGCGATTGCGCATGCGTTCGGCTGCCGGTATCCCAACGGAGCGGCACTGTGCATGTTGGACACGTTCAGCCATCACGATACCGACGACATTCTCGACGGCTATTTTCCGGATATCTCGCCGCGGCGGGACGGCTCACACTTGCTGGCAGCCTGGGAAAAGATCAGCGGACTTTACCTGTTCTCACCTTGGCAAAAAGCGGAAGCGTCGCGTCGCCAGATTCGGGATTTTCCGCGTCCCGAGGTGCTGCACGACATGGTCTTGCAGCTGCTGGCGGCCGGCAATAACTACAAGCAACTGTACACGGCAGCCATCGCATGGGAGGACGCCGCGAACGTCGATCGACTGAAGGCGCCAGCCACGCTGAACATATGGGAGTCGGCCAGCGGTTTCGAACGCGTAATGATGCTGGTCGAGCGCGGGCTTCCCGACAACTACCGGCCCGTCTATTCGAATGCCGCCAGCGGCCGCTATCGGAAGCAGCTGCAGTTCCTTCTGAAAAACGATTTCGACAAAACGTCAGCAATACCCGACCATGACGCCTCGTCGGTGCTGCCCCGGGGTTACCAACCTCTGTACGTCAGTACCTCGGCGGGTTTGCTGCACGTGCGTGCGTCCGCAGGAGCACCCGACGCGAAGCCCATCGTGCTACTGCACGATTGGGGAAGCTCGAGCCGAAGCTTCGATGTCGTTTCTGCACGACTCGCGGAGGCGCACCCGGTCGTTGCAATCGACCTGCCGGGGCACGGCGAGACGCCAATACCCGTCGGCGATATCGACAGCCTGGTACCACGGTGCGTCGACGCGATTGCGGAAACGCTCGGACAACTCGGTATCGTCGACGCGGATGTCATCGGTTCGGGCGCCGGCTTCTTGCTCGCAACAGCCCTCGCCTCCCGCCACGGCGGCCTCGTGAATCGAGCCGTATATCTGGCTACCGCTCCGCTCGTCACCGACGAACGACAACTGGAAGCGGTCGCCGACAACGCTTTGTCGCTTGCGCCGGATTTCAGCGGCTCACATCTTCTGCGCGCATTCGCGATCGCCAAACACTGCGATCTTTTCAGGACGTGGTGGGACCGCAGCAAGTCGACGACACTCAGGCGCGCCAATCCACTGGACCCGGAGCGGCTGCAGCAGCGGGCGATCGACCTGTTGAGATCGGGCAGTGCGTATGTCGATCTGCACCGCGCAACCTATCGCTTGCCCTTGGCGGAACCCCGCCGATCGGTCAGCCTCGTGCCAGACTGGCAATGCGGCGAACAGCCGCTTTCGACACGGCTGCCGGAATCGCTGCGTAAGAACTACCGTGTATTGCCACAAGCCGTGGAAGACTGGGCGAAGGCGATCAGCGAGTTGCTCTCTGAATAGCGTGGTCGACCGGTCTACTCAGCCAGCGTTTCGCGCCATTCTTCGAATGCGGCGGCAACCCGTGAAGGCGTGATCGCCTGAGAACTCCACTGTAGCTCGGTAGTGTCCGGCGCCCTGCGCAAGGCCCTCCGTAGCGCATCGCCGGTGTCATAGTATTGGTTGGCCGAGGCGAGTATCAGCACGGGGCGAACGCTCCGCCGGGCGTACCGGGCGAGATCCATCCTGGCGTCGGGACCGTAGTACTCGAGGAAGGTCGGTGGGTATTGAACAATGCGGTTCAAGCCGGCTGGACCTTCGACGTAGGGCGACTGGTAAGCCGCGTGGATAACCTGCTGCCGCGCCTCGCCAGCATCGATGAGAGCGTTGGCCTTGTCGACCAGCGCACTGAGCTGTTCTTCGCCCAGCCCCTGCTTTGCGGTAGCGGCCAGCGAGACGGGTGGATTGACCAGCATAAAACCCGCGAACGCGCTGTCCGGCGCTTCCTGATCGTTATCCGCCAGCCATAACCCGCTGGTGCCGAGACCCACGCCAATGACGCGTTCGTAGCCCGCGTTCCCGGCCGCCGCAAGCCAGGCCGCAAGGTCCTGTCGCATGCGCTCGAACGTCGTACCGAGGCTGCCGCGGAAACCGTCCGACTGCAGCTGCGGAACAACCACGGCGTGCCCGGTGGCCGCGAGCGCCCTCGCCATGTCGTCCATCGAGGATTGCAGCAGGTAGCCCTGCCAGTCCGGCAGCAGCAGCAGGGCCGGCCGCTCGCGATGCGCGTCGCCGGAATCGGCGGGTTCGTAGATCAGGCCGGGGCTGCGTATCGAAAACGGCGTGCCGTTCCACTCGACAATTTGTTCGTTGTCGATGAAGCGGGCAACAGCGTGCGGCCGCGGAGCCAGATCGAGCGACTCGAGCCAGCCGGCAATATCGTTGGCCACCTTGTCCTGATAGCCGGTGAAATAGTGATCGCCGTTTTCGTACATGATCACGTCGACGCGGCTGCTCTTCTGCGCGCTGGCCTTCAGGAACTCGAGCCGCTCGGGCTGCGTGACGCGATCCGCCGTCCCGCCGAGCAGGAGTTGCGGCATTTCGAAATGCGCAATGATGTCGGACAGGTGATTGTCCGCATCGGGCCCCCACCAGTTGAGCAGCGTTGCCGCCGTCTGTGTACGGCCGTAGCCGGTCTGGAACAGCGGCGGCGTCTCGAGCCGCGACGGATTGTCGGCCGCGGGTGACGGCAGGCGCCCCTGGCGATCCTTGACGGCCCGCCGCAAGGCCTCCAGGTGACTGGCATAGTCCGGGGCCATGTCGGACATTTCTTTCATGAACGCGTTCAGATCGTAAGTCGGCGCAACGTGGACCATCGCGCGCACCTTCGGACTGGGACGATCGCGCATGAACATGGCAACCCTGACGCTGCCGAAACTGTTGCCCACCAGTACGATGTCGTCTATTCCTTTGCGAAGCAGAACCTGAACGGCCGCCTCCACGTCGAGCGCTGCGTTTTCCAGCGGTTCGTCGAGGTAGCTGTTGGAGTGTCGCGACACGATCGTAATCGTCGTGTAGCCGCGCTTCGCGAGCGCTTCGGCCGCGTAGCGCGACGCGCCGATCAGACGTGCGCCGTGCCCACCCGGCCCGCCGTGATGAAAAACCAGGCCCGGAGAGGCGGGATTCATCCCCGCTTTCGGATGCATGACAAACGCGGCAATCTCTCGCCCGCCTTCGGTCGTCAGGGTCAGGAACTCGATATCGAGCGCGTCATCCTGAGCTCGCGCACTGAACGCCGCGAGCAGACTCAGGGCGACGGCCAGGACAGGACAGGCAATTCGGTGTAGGGACATCTGGACAACCTCGGTAAATCGCAACGCCTCGACGTCGGCGATCGTAAGATCTTATTGAGCAGAGTTCTTATATAGGAACAAACTGTACCTTTATCCGCAAAGAAGTGTATCAATACGGGTCAGGCAATGCGAACGAGCGTCTTGCCGAAGTTCTCACCGGCCATGAGCCGGGCAAATGCCGCACCGGCATGCTGCAGACCTTCCGTCACGTCTTCGTTGTAAGCGATCGCGCCGCTTTTGATCCATGCACTGCAGCGCTCCTCCATCTCGGGCCGCAGGTCTTCGTGATCGTAAACGACGAGGCCATGCATGTGCGCCCGGGCGCGAATAATCAGTCCCGGCGGAGGTCCCGGTAGTCGACTTTCGGCATTGTATTGAGCCAGTACGCCATAGAGGACGACCCGCGCGTCGAGTGCGAGCTGCTCGCAGGCAAGATCGAGCACCTCGCCGCCCACGGCGTCGAAATAGATGTCGACGCCTTCAGGGCAGGTTCGTTTGATGCCTTCCTGCAAGTCTTCTTCCCGGTAGTTGATTGCGGCGTCGAACCGCGCCGGACCCGTGATCCAGTCCGCTTTTTGTCGGGAGCCGACAATGCCCACGGTGCGCGCACCCTTCAGCCGCGCAAGCTGTGCCGCCACCGACCCCACGGGCCCGGACGCGGCAGACACCAGAAAAGTATTGTTCTCGCGAACGTCGGCCAGACGCTCGATACCTGCGTAAGCGGTGAGCCCCGGCATGCCCAGCGCACCCAGCGCCAGCGAGACGGGCAGGTCGTAGCTTCGAACCCGCCGCACTTCCGCCGCCGCCACCGCTGCATGGCTGCACCAGCCCGAAAACGAGTGCACGAGATCGTCTACGGCAAAATCAGGGGACCGCGACTCGAGAACGCGGCCGACCGTTTCTCCCGCCATCACCGAACCCGGGGCAACCCCGCCGGACATGTGACGCCCCGAGATCTTGCCGCGCAGATAAGGATCCAGGGACAGATAGAGCACTTCGATGAGCACCTGTCCATCACCGGCAGACGGCATCGGCGCGGTCTCATAGCGAAAGTCGTCCGCGCTCGGCCGCCCCTCGCAGCGTCTCTCAAGAATCACTTGCTCCCGCTTGGGCATCAGCGTCTCTCCTGCTCGCGCTGCGACTTGCCGAAGAACACCTCTCGCGTCTCGTCGGTCGGGTTGCCGATGACCTCGTGTTCCTTGAGCAGCGCACAGCCACGCTGTACGGCGGGCCGGGCGGACAGATGCTCGTACCAGCGTTCGACGTGCGGAAACCCGGTAATGTCGATCTCGTGCAGCCAGCGCACGTGTATCCACGGGTAGATGGCGATGTCCGCGATCGAATACTCCCCGGCCATGTACTCCCGATCCGCAAGGCGCCGATCCATCACCTTGTACAACCTGAGGGTCTCCCCCTGGTAGCGGTCGATCGCGTAGGGGATCTTCTCGGGCGCGTAGCCGAGGAAATGACCGCACTGCCCAAACATCGGACCGACGCTGGCCATCTGGAACATCAGCCACTGCATGACCTCGAAGTGTGCGGCGGTGCCGGTCGGCAACAGCATCGATGCTTTCCGAGCGAGGTAGATCAGTATGGCGCCGGATTCGAACAGGGCTTGCCGCCCCTCCGGCCCGGCGTGGTCGACCATTGCCGGTATTTTGTTGTTGGGGCTAATGGCGAGGAAATCCTCGGCAAACTGCTCGCCTTTGAGGATGTTCACCGGCACGGTGTTGTACTTGAGGCCGGTCTCCTCGAGCATGATTGCCACTTTTTGTCCGTTGGGCGTTGGCCAGAAATAGAAATCGATCATTTATCCTGCCTTCTGTGCATTCAGTACGGCTTCCACGTGGCGGCGGTGGTTTTCCGGACTCGTGTCGCCGGCATAATCCAGATTGAAGTGCGACGATACCGACGGGCGCGCCGTCGCCTTTGCGAACCATTCGGACAAGGCGGGCCTGCCGTCACGCCAGCGGTAACCCGGATTCCTGAGATCGTCCGCGCGCACTTCGTCGCCCAGATAGCTCACGCCCTGCAGCAAACCCGCGGCGCCAATGTCAAACACATGAGGGTTGCGGGCCCAACCCTCGGCATCGTCCAGCGTCGCTTCGATCTTCGGCCACAGCCATTCGAACAGCGCCGGTCGGCGCTGCTCCGGCGGCAACCACATCTCCATGCTGAGCTGAACCGCGCACTCAAACAGCGTGTCGCCGAGCGCCAGTCGCCGCAGTGCGTCCCAGCGTAGACTGCCGCCAGCAGGATAAAGCCGCTCACCGGCGCTGAGCGAGTCCAGGTACTCGACAACGGTCTGGCTGCCGTACAGCACGCTGCCGTCGTCGAGGGCCAGGCACGGCACTTTGCCGAGCGGCGTCAGCGCGCTCATGTCGTATTGACCGGAAACGAAATCGCCGTCGAGATTGCGAAACGGAAATGTCGGAACACGGATGAGCTTGTCCCACTGCCCTGCCTCGTACGCAACCACCAGCACCTTGTGAACAAAACGGTGAAACGGCGAATAGAACAGTCTCACGTCGTTAGCCTTGAGGGCCCCGCGGCGTGCCGAGCGCGCCGGGGTTCAGAATGTTGTGAGGATCCAGGGCCCTTTTGAGCCGGTCGAATACGGCTCGGGAGGCAGGGGTCAGTGACTCCCTGTACGGATAATAGCGGCCCAGCTGGGTCGCTACGGCTCCGTGACTTGCAAACAGGTCACGCAAGGCGTCGCGGGTCTCGCGAACCTGCTCGCGCCCGGCCGGGTTGTCGTCGCGCGAGCGAAGCTTCGCGAGCTGACGTTCGCTGAGATGCCGGCGATGGACGGCGAGCAGCTCGTCCGGCCAGTAGAACATTGGCTCAATCAGAAAATAGCCGGCACCGGCAGACATCATGAAACTGTGCACGATACCGTGCGGTTCGAGATCGGGAGTCCGCTCCTCCAGGAACTGTTCCATCGCCGCAATAACGGCCTCGACAGCAGACAAGGGAAATATGCCGTGCAAGGGCACCCAGCGCTCGCCCTGCAAACCGAGAAAACCGCGAATCGAAAACGGCCGGGCGCGCATGGCAACCGGAATGGACGGCTCGATGGAACGACCGTGATGCCCGCAGACCGCAGCGGCTTTCTTCAACGCATGGTCTGCCGCTATTTGCGAGACACCCTCGCAGGTCAAGTGCACCGACCAATTAACCCGGTCGTACGCGTCGCGACCGGCCGCGGCGATGCGCGCCGCATCGGCAACCCCTCTGCCCATTCGGCCCGAGCTTGCAACCCTGGCGAGCGTCGACAAACCCTCGCGCAGCCCCACCTTGGTTGCGGTCTTGTTCTTCAAAGGGTCGAGCGCAAACACCCGGGCGCCGAGTCCCAGCGCGGACACCTCAAGCATGGCTTTGACCGCCGCCTGCATCGTGTCGAACGCATATGACGCGTGAGCAACGCCTGGCGGGATCGGCTCCAGCCGTATCGCGGCGGCCGTCTTGATACCGAGCGTGCCCCCGTCACCCAGAAACATTCCGGTCAGGTCGGGGCCGAAGTTGCGGTAAAACGGCAGTCGTTCCGATGCGGCCGCGGAACCTGTCCAGAAAGTGCTGCCGTCGGCCGCGACAACCTCGACCCCGAGTACCGCGTCCATCGACCCGGGCAGGTTCTGCGCCAGCGCGCCGCCTATCGTCGATACGCTGCCCGATATGGGCCCGCGCAGCGCGGGCCGCAGCTTGTGCGAATGCAGCGCGTCGCTCAGCGCCTTCCAGGTCGTGCCGGCTTCCACGACCACGAAGCCATCGTCGGCGTTGATGTCTCGAATACGATCGAGCCGGCGCAAATCCAGAAGTATGGAGTGACTGTCTTCGAGCGCAAAACCGCCCGTATAGGACATGCCGCCGCCACGGGCCGCAAGGGCAATGCCCTGTTCGCCGGCGAAGCCTACGACGTTGGCGAGTTGTGCAACGGTATGGGGTGCAACAACAGCTGCGGGCGCCGTGGCCGTTTCGTTGGGAAAAAGGTCGCGCGCCAGGGGATCCCGACCGTCTGCTGCTGACGAGACCTGCCCGGAGCCAACGACGGACACAAGTTGCTCCAGCAGACTCATCAGGCGGCCAGCCGCTCGAACGTCGAGCAAAGCCGCTGCCCAAGTTCTTGCGCGGGTATACGACCCACCGCCGGCACCAGGCCGTCCTCCGAGTGCAGCACCTCGACAGGGGAGCCACCAGCATTCTCGAGCCGCGAACGTAGCGGATAGTCCCACGCGGCGCGCCAGGTAGATCGATAGTGGCGACAGTGTTTGAGTGCTACGGCAAAGTCGCGCTCGAGCCGGTCGAAAGCGAAACCGGTCGCCGGTGGCGGGCGCGCCGCAGAACGGCGCTGCTCGAACCAGGGGAACCACATCATGCTGTCCCGCAAGCGGTGCCAGAGAGCGAGCATATGCGTGCCGTCCAGGCGCGGCGAGACATCGCTGGCATAGCGTCCCACACATCTTGCGCGCGTGCTGTCGTCGACGGTGAGCGGATCAATCAGAACCAGCGCGTCGACAACCGGCGTTCCTTGCCGGGCGAGTTCGAGCGCAATCCCAGCGCTCGGACCAACAGCCGCCAGTCTGCAGCGGGCCACGCCGAGCGCTTGCAGGGCGGCTGCCACTCGCCTCGCCTGTGCTTGCATCGAGACGTCGTCGTCCGCCGGTGCATCCGAGTCGCCGCCGCAGGCGGGGTCGATCCCGATTACCCGGTGGCTTTCCGCGAGCGTGTCGAGCAGCCCTGTGAAGCGCAGCACTTCGCCGGGCGCCGGGCCGATCAGCACCGTGACGGGCCGACCGGGATCGCCTGCTGTCACGAGATGCAGATACTCCGTCCCGCTGTCTACGAACGCCCGGCGTCGCAATGCAGACTCCGGCGCCGGCGGGGCTGGTGCATCGGGTACCGGTTTGTATTCGAGCATGATCTCGAGTTCGCGCTGCATCGCGAGACCGGCATCGCGCGGCATCTCGACCTTCCAGTGCGCATCGCTGAATCGCGACAACTGGTAATACAACGAATCGCCCGGACGCGCGGCAATACAAACGGGAACCCGGGTTGCGTCGAGCGTCTCCATGGCGTCGTGGCGGAATACCGCCGAGTAAGGACCTTTGTAGTGGTTGCCGGCCTCCAACAGCGCAATCACACCGTCATTGAGAAAACCGACGTCCGGCATGTCGCAATCCGCCCGACTCTCGACGGACCGTTTGCTCCACGGCCAGAAAACGAACTGATCCCGATAACGCGACCACAACCAGGCGACGTGGCTGCCGTCCTCGCTGATCGGCAGGTCGGGAAGGTAGCCGCTGAGATACGCCTTGCGCTGTTCGGGCGTGAATACCGGATAGCCGTCAGTCAGCGCCAGCGTTATGAGTGACGGGTGCCGCCGGGCAATCTCGACCGCAATCGACGCGCCGGTGTGCCGGCCGTAGACGATGCAGGAATCGATGCCGAGCAGACGCAACGCCTCCACCTGGGCATCAGCGTAGTCCGCAATAGTCTGGCCCTCGCCCGGCAGAGGATCCGACAGCCCGTTGCCCGGCGTATCGAAGGCAAAGCAGGTGAAATGACGCCCCCAGAACGGCATTGCCTCGAGAAACACCCGTGAGGACACGGGTGACGCGTGCAGCAGCACGAGCGCGGGACCGTGTCCGCAGCGACGGAAGTGGACGGCGCGTTCCTTCACGTACAGAAAGTGGCGCGATATTCTCATTGGGGACGGCCAAACTCGTCGCGCAGCGCCCGATGGAGAATCTTGCCTGTCGCGTTCTTGGGCAGGGACTCGCGGAGCACGAAGTCCTTGGGCACCTTGTAACCGGTGAGCCGCTGTTTGCAGAACGACTTCAGCGCTTCGGTCGGCGGCGTCTCGCCCCGCGCCGGGACTATGAAAGCCACGACCGCCTCGCCCCAGTAGTCGTCGGGCCGGCCGACCACGGCGGCCTCGTGAACCTGCGGATGATCGTAAAGTACATCTTCGACCTCCCGCGGGAACACATTCTGCCCCCCCGTAATGATCACGTTCTTCTTGCGATCGACGAGATACAGATAGCCTTCCTCGTCGAGCCGACCGAGATCGCCGACCGTACACCATCCGTCGCGCATGGCCTCGGCTGTAGCCTCCGGAGCGTTGAGGTAGCCGCTAAAAAGCCAAGGTGAACGAACGAATATTTCGCCGACTTCACCTGCAGCCACCGGCTTGTCGTCGGCGTCGACGACCCTGATCTCGCAACCCGGCTGCGGCAGGCCAACGCAACTCAGCTTGCGCAGCTGATCGTACGGCCGAAGCGCGGTTGCACTGCCGAATTCGGTCGAACCGTAAGCGTCATAGAGCACCTCGCTGCCGAAATAGGCATCGATCTTCTCTTTGGTCGGCTGCGGCAACGGCGCGGCGTTGGAGTTGATGACTTTGAGCGACGACGTGTCGTATTTCTGCAGCACTTCGTCCCCCAGCGCAAAGAGCGCATGAAACTGGGTCGGCACCATGAACATGTTGGTAATACGCCGGGCCTCGACGGTCTTGAGCATCGGCTCGGCCATGAAGCGCGGAAAGATATGGCAGCTGCCGCCAAAGAAGATCGGCGCGAGCACGTTCGCGAACCCGCCGCCGTTGAAGAACGGCGACATCGCCAGCGCACGGCAGTCCGGATTGTGTATGCCGTAACTGCCCGCCACCGCGAACAACATCATCTGTACCCGCGCCCGATGCGACAGCAGCACGCCCTTGGGTTTACCGGTCGTTCCCGAGGTGTAGGGAATCGAGAAGATGTCCGATTCACCGATATCGAGGTCGAGCGGCTCGTCGCTGCAGCGGGATTGGATATCCGGCAGGGCGTCTTCGATAACGAAGATCGACTTGACGCCCTGGAGGCGCGCCGCGTTTACAGCGCGAGCGCTCTCCCGGTCGACGAACAGCACTTTCGCTCCGGAGTCGTTGCAAATGTGCTCGACTTCGGGTGCCGTTGCGCGCGGGCTGATCATTGCAGGCGGAATCGCGGCTTCCGACAAGCCGACGGCAAGTTCGACAAACTCGATAGAGTTGCCGGCCATGAGTGCGGCGTGGTCACCGTGGCGAAGTCCGAGTTCGTCGTGCACGAAGCGGGCGATTCGGTGGATGTTGGCCAGTAGCTCCGCGTAACTTCGCTGCCGGCCCCGCTCGTCGGTCAGGGCAACCTTGCCGGGCAGGCGGCCCGCCGCCGCCCTAAGCCCGTGACCAATGGTCGCGGGCACATAGGTATCGATAGCGGGCGTTTCGGACATCACGAGAATCTGCGCGTCACTCGATGGGGTCGAACGGCAGTTTGAAGACGCGGATTGCGTTGTTTCGTAGAATCTTTGCGCGCGGCTGTGGCCGGAAGCCCAGCGCCTCGACCTCTCGCATGGCGCGCACGGGATCGATGACGCCCCAGTCGGTGCCGAACATGAATTTGTCCTGTCCATAGCTGTCGGCGTACCGCACGACCGATGCCGGCCAGTATTTGGGCGCATAGGCATCGCCCGCCATGTACACGTTGTCGTGCTTCCAGCACATGGCGATCATCTCGTCTTCCCACGGTACGCCGAGATGGATGCCGATGATCTTGAGTTCGGGAAAGTCGATGGCCACCCGGTCCAGGCAGATGGGTTTCGCAACGCTGGGCAGGCGGCGCTTGCGGTTGTAGATGAGGTTCTGTCCCACCTGCATCATGATCGGAATGTCGAGCTCGCAGCATTTCGCGTAATAGGGGTAGATCTGTGCGGCGTCGGGCGGCATATCGAACCAGTGCGGATACCAGTGTGCGCCGACGAAGCCGAAATCCCTCACGGCCTCTTCCAGCTCACGGAGGCCCTGCATGCCTTTGGTGGGATCGATGCCTGCGAGCCCGGAGAACTGCTCGGGAAACGCTTCACAGGCGTCTCTTACGATTTCGTAGGGAACGGCCGTTGAGCCTTGTACCTGCATGTCGCCGCAGCGCGCTGCAATCAGCAGGCTGTGATCGATTCCGGCCTCATTCATCCTGCCAATGTATTCGGCAAGTTCGACCGCACCGCGCTGGTCTTCAGGCTGCCGGATCTGGTCGCGGAAGGCATCGTCGGTCGGGATGGCTCCCATCTCCACGACCTCTCGGGTCCGGATGTTGACGACAATATCGATGGCGCCCTTGTCCTGCATGTTCGTTGCAACCTGTCAGAGTGATTCAAGCTCGAGACGCGCGGGCGTGGTTCGGCTATGACCTTCGCATCGCTACGAGGCGCGTAGGCGGCTGCCGGGCACGGGTGCCTCTTGAGCCTCGTCAACGATGCCGACAACTCGCATTCAAGTCAATAAATTCACAAATTGATCACTAATAATTCCTATATAAGAATTAGATTGTTACGATAGACGTGCCGCAGTGTCGGGTAGACGACACTGGGGAAACGAGAGAGCCACGTCGTGAGGAAAACCGGATAATCATGAAAAACCTGTTTGATCTGCGCGGTAAAGTGGCCCTCGTGACCGGCGCCAGCCGGGGAATCGGCGAGGCCATTGCGAGACTGCTCGCGGAGTACGGCGCTCACGTGATCATAAGCAGCCGTCGCCTCGAAGGTTCCGAAACCGTGGCCGAATCGATCCGGGAAAGAGGGCATGAGGCTTCGGCGATGGCGTGCCACATCGGTGACATGGACGCCATTGCCGGAACCTTCGAGACGATAAGAACAAACCACGGCCGGCTGGATATCCTCGTCAACAACGCGGCGACCAATCCCTACTACGGCCACGTCGTCGACACCGACCTTGGCGTCTTCCAGAAGACCGTGGAGGTCAATCTTCGGGGCTACTTCTTCATGTCGATCGAAGCGGTCAGGATCATGCGTGACCACGGCGGCGGTGCGATCGTTAACACCGCCTCGATCAACGCGCTCAAACCCGGCGATCAGCAAGGCATTTACTCCATTACCAAAGCTGCAATCGTCAACATGACCCGGGTTTTTGCCAAGGAATGTGCGGAATTCGACGTGCGCTGCAACGCGCTGTTACCCGGTTTTACAAAGACCAAACTCGCTGGCGCGCTCATCGATGACCAGGACATTTACCGACGACAGGTCGCCCAAACGCCGCTCGGGCGTTACGCTGAGCCGAACGAGATGGCCGGCACCGTGCTGTATCTCGTTTCCGACGCCAGCAGTTTCACGACGGGCGAATGTATCGTCGTTGACGGCGGCTATACCATCTAGGCAAAAGCGGGGCGCAGCATGTCGACCATAGTCAACCGGCGGGATCTCGAGTTTCAGCTTTACGAGGTCCTGGAGATTCAGCAGCTGTTCGACTCGAAGCGGTATGGCGACTTCGATCGCGCAACCATCGACGAGATGCTCGACGGCGCAGAGGATATCGCCGAGCAAGTGTTTCTGCCGCTCGCCGGCAGGCTGGACAACAACGAGCCGAAGTTCGTGAACGGCATGGCCGAGATGATCCCGGAAGCGAAGGACGCACTGGACGCCTATGCCGCTGCCGGTTTCTTTTCGGCCGGCTTTGACGAGGACGTCGGCGGCCTGCAGCTGCCCTACGTCGTGAATATCGCGCTCAATGGGCTGTTCGGCGCGGCGAACAACGCACTCTACGGCTTCCCGATGCTGACGGTGGCCGCGGCCAACATGCTGAACACCGCCGGCAGCGCGGCGCAAAAGGCGTTGTTCCTGCCACCGATGCTCGAAGGCCGCTGGTTCGGAACGATGTGCCTGTCGGAAACCCAGGCCGGCTCTTCGTTGGCCGACATCCGCACGCGGGCAACACCGCGGAGCGACGGCACGTTCAGCATACGGGGCACCAAGATGTGGATCTCCGGCGGTGAACACGAATTGTCCGACAACATCGTGCATATGGTGCTGGCCCGCCTCCCGGACGCGCCGGCCGGCGTCAAGGGCATTTCCCTGTTCATCGTGCCGAAGTTTCGCGTCAACGACGACGGGACACTGGGGGAGCACAACAACATCGTGCTTGCCGGCCTCAATCACAAGATGGGCCAGCGCGGACTGCCGAACACCGTGCTGAACTTCGGCGATTCCGGCGAGACGATCGGTCATCTCGTCGGCGAAGCCCACCACGGACTCGGCTACATGTTCCACATGATGAACGAGGCGAGAATACTGGTCGGCCAGTGCGCGGCCACGTTGGGCCTGACCGGTTTTCTGCACTCGCTCGAGTACGCGAAGGGCCGGCCGCAGGGTCGCCTGCCCGACAACAAGCAGGCGGACAGCTCGCAGGTCCCCATCGTCGAGCACGCCGACGTCAAACGCATGCTGCTCTCGCAAAAGGCGAACGTGGAGGGCGCGCTGGCCCTGATCCTGTACTGCGCCCTGCTCGTCGACCGGCTGAAACTCGAGCAGGATGCCGCACGGCGCCGGCGGCTCGAACTACTGCTGGAGATTCTGACCCCGATTGCCAAATCCTGGCCGTCGGAGTTCTGCCTCGAGGCCAACAAGTGGGCCATGCAGATTCTCGGCGGCTACGGCTACACGCGCGACTATCCGCTCGAACGCTTCTACAGGGACAACCGGCTCAATCCGATTCACGAAGGCACCTACGGGATACAGGCGGTCGACCTGCTCAACCGCAAGGTCCGGATGGACGACGGCGCGGCGTTTAGCGCCTTGATCGAGGAGATTGCGAGTACCGTAGCGGAATCCGTCGACGAGCTGAGAGAAGAGGCAGAGCAACTGCGCCGCTGCGTCGAGCTTCTCGAGCAAACCACGAGCGGGCTCCTGGGTTGTGAAGACGCCCGTCAGAGACTCGCAAACGCAACACCGTATCTCGACGCCGTCGGTCACATTGTCGTTGCCTGGCAATGGCTCAGGCAGGCCAACGTAGCCGAGCGCCAGTCCGCCGCAGGAAACGGCGACCGGTCGTTCTACGAAGGCAAGGTGCTGGCGGCCCGGTTTTTCTTCCGCTACGAACTGCCCAAGGTAATACCCGGACTCGAACTCGTGGCTTCGCTGGACCGCACGGCGCTCGACTTCCCGGTTGCCGGTTTTGCGCCTGAGTGAGCCGCCGCGCGAGGACAAAGAGATGCTTGGGCTAATGCAGAACGATCCGACCAGCCTGATCTCGATGCTCATACACGCCGCACGCTGGCATGGCGCGCAGGACATCGTAACGCGGAGCGTCGAGGGACCCGTTCGGCGTCAAAGTTATGCCGAGACCCTCGATCGCGCAACGCGTCTGGCATCGCGTCTGCGGGATTTCGGGGTTGCTTCAGGCGACAGGATCGGCACCCTGGCCTGGAACACCGATCGGCATCTCGAAACCTGGTACGCGGTATCCGGGCAGGGAGCGGTTTGCCACACGATCAACCCCAGGCTGTTCCCGGAACAGATTCGGTACATTGTCGACCACGCCGAGGATCGGCTGATCTTCGTCGACCTGACATTCGTCGAGCTGCTGGCCGGCTTGCTGCCGGAACTGCCGAAGATCGAGGCGGTGGTCGTCATGACCGACCGCCAGCACATGCCCGATACGACGGCGTTTCCGTGCCCGGCCTATTGCTACGAAACATTCCTCGCGGAGGGGACGAACGACTACGACTGGCCAATCCTCGACCACGATACCGCCTCGTCACTGTGCTACACGTCCGGCACGACCGGAAACCCGAAGGGCGTGCTGTATTCGCACCGCGCCAATCTGCTGCACGCCTACGCGTCCTGCATGCCGGATGTCTTCGATCTATCCGCAACGGACTCGATCCTCATGGTCGTGCCGATGTTCCACGCCAATTCCTGGGGTCTTGCCTACGCGGGGCCGCTGACGGGCGCAAAGCTGGTGCTGCCGGGACCGCACCTGGACGGCGCGTCGATCCATCAGCTGATCTCTGCCGAACAGGTCACCCGCGCGGCCGCAGTCCCCACGGTCTGGAGCACGTTGCTCACCTACATGGACGAATCGGGCCAGGGCATCGACACGCTCGAAGAACTGGTCGTCGGCGGTGCCGCCGTGCCCCGATCGATGATCGAAGCGTTTGACCGGCGTTACGGCATCAAAGTAACGCATGCCTGGGGCATGACCGAAATGACGCCAATCGGCACCGTCAATCGACCGACCTCGCGGAGCCATGCCTTGGACGGCGAAGAACTGCTCGACCTGCGCTGCAAACAGGGCCGCGTCCCCTACGGTGTCGACATGCAGCTCGTCGATGACGACGGCAATGTACTCCCGCACGACGGCAAAGCTTTCGGACGTCTCCTCGTCAAAGGGCCCTGGACCATCGCGAGTTACTACAAAGCACCGGAGTCGGCCCTCGAGGACGGCTGGTTCGACACTGGCGATATCGCCACCATCGACGCCGACGGCTTCATGCAGATTACGGACCGTTCGAAAGACGTCATCAAGTCGGGTGGCGAGTGGATCAGCTCGGTGGAGGTTGAAAACGCTGCAATGGGAATTCCGGGCGTGCGGATGGCGGCCTGTATTGGCGCGCGGCACCGCAAATGGGGCGAGCGACCGGTACTGCTGGTCGTTGGCGACGAGCGGGCAACCCTCTCCAGGGAGGCGATGTTGCCGCACCTGGCAAACTCGCTCGCCAAATGGCAGCTGCCCGACGCGGTGATCGAAGTCGAGGACATCCCGCTCACCGCCGCCGGCAAGATCGACAAAAAACAACTCAGGCAGAAATACCGGGACTGCCTCTCGGACTGACGCGCGCGTGCGTGTCCGCCGCATTCGCCGCATTCGCCGCGGCTACGAGCATGACGGTATAGGCCCTGGGTTGTCATAGGCAAGAAACAGACTCTTCTACCACCAGTACTTTTTGGGGGAATGCGCAGCAATGAACGCAATCAATCTCAGCAACCGGGTAGCAATAGTTACAGGCGCCGGCCAGGGACTCGGTCGGGCCCATGCGCTCGCCCTCGCCGCACGCGGAGCAAAACTGGTCGTCAACGACCTGGGTGATGACAGCGGCGCCTCCGAGAGCGCCGAGGCCGTGGCGGACGAGATCCGTCGCAGTGGCGGCGACGCATTGGCGCACGGCGCAAACGTTGCGCGATTCGACGAAGTGGAGGACATGGTCGAACAGGCGATGGGCCGCTGGGGCAGCGTCGACATTCTCGTCAACAACGCGGGCATCCTTCGGGACAAATCCTTTGCCAAGATGTCGATGAGCGACTTCCACGCCGTTATCGAGGTCCACCTGATGGGTTCGGCAAACTGCACAAAAGCGGTCTGGGCACATATGCGCGAGCAGGCTTATGGGCGTATCGTATTCACAACCTCCGGCACGGGGCTTTATGGCAACTTCGGTCAGGCGAATTACGCAGCCGCAAAGATGGCCATGCTGGGCTTGATGAACACGCTGCACATCGAGGGCGAAAGATACGACATCCGTGTCAACTGCGTCGCCCCAACGGCGGGCACGGCAATGCTGAAAGGGCTCGTGCCGGACGAGGTCTTCTCCGCACTATCGCCGGAGTCGGTCAGCCCGGGCGTCATTGCACTCGTTGGCCCGGACGCACCCAGTCGGACCGTGCTGTGTGCCGGCGGAGGCTCGTTTGCGCTGTACAAAGGCTTCGAAACCCTGGGCGTAACCCTGGCGGCGACCGATAACACACCCGAAACGCTGCTCGCCCAGTGGGAAGATCTGGATAGCGAGAGCGGCATGCTATCGCCGGGTGGCGCATTCGAACAGACCGAGCGCTTTGCGGAAAACCACGCTGCCGTACGTCGGTGACCCGGTTTGTGGTGTGCACACCGTCCGCTCGCACGGTCTAAGGCGCTATACCCACGGCTCGCAGCAACTGTATCGAAGCCTGGATGCCCGCCAGTTCCGTGTTCAGAAGCTGCTCGCGCTGCGCAATCAGGTTCCGCTGCTGGCGCACGAGTTCAAATCCCGACACTGCACCGAGCCGGTATCTTTCTTCGGTTTCCCGGGTCAGGCGCGCCTGCGCTTCGAGCTGCAGCCGCTGAATCTCGAAGCGACGGAGATTGACCTCCTGCTGATTCAGCGCACCCTCGACGTCCTGCAGCGCCGCCAGAATCGAACGTCGATAAGCGGCGAGAGATTGCGCGGCGGCAATACGCGCGCGTTCGACGTTGCGGCCGCGGACGCCGGTATCGAGCAGGGTCGTAATCAGATCAGCGCCAATGTTCCAGCTCCAGCTTGTGTCGTCCAGGAGATCGCCGAGGTCCGCCGAGGCGAGGCCGGTGCCGCCGGAGATCGTCACGGTTGGAAAGAACGCCCGCTTCGCCTGTTCGAAACGTAGCTCCGAGGACAGCAGGCGCACCTCGGCCTGCTGGATGTCGGGCCGTCTGCGCAGCACCTCGGCCGGCGTATTCGGTGCAAGCTGGACAAACGGCAGACGAAGTGCCGCGGCGGGGCTCAACGCAAACGACTGTGGGGGCTGGCCGGTCAGCACGGCGAGCCGGTCTTCCTGTAAGCTGCGGCTGCCCTCGAGGTCCGCGATCGCGGCCCGCAGCTGCTGGACGAGCACTTCCTGATTGTTGATCGCAATGCCCGAGACGATACCCGCCCGATAGCGGGCTTCGATACGCTTTTGTTGCTCCAGCGCGTACAGAAGCGATTCGCGCTGCAGTTTCAGGCGTTCGTCGAACACTCGCAGCGAGTAATACGCGTCCGCCACTTCCGCGGCCAGGGATATTCGGGTCGACAAGAGCGACAGCTCGGCGTCGTTGACGTCGATTTCCGCAAGCTCGACGTCGGTGCGGCGACGACCCCACACGTCCACCTCGTAGCTCGCCTGCCCGGACAGCGAATAGGTTTCGGTCGACGGAAGATCGCGTATCTTGCCGGCGCCCGCGGCCGCAACCGCCGAATAGACGATGCCGCGGGCCGCCCGCGCTTCGTCGAGTCCCACCCGCGACAGGTTCAGCGATTCGACCGCTGTCGTAATATCGGGATTGTGCGAAAGCGAGCGATCGATGAGCGCCTCGAGTTCCGGGTCGCGGAAGCTCGACCAGTCGATCGTGGCGTCGGCCAGCTCGGCAACGCGCATTTTCCACGCCAGCGACGACAGTTCGGATTGCGGATCGGCGTCGGGCAGGGTTTGCGTGCTGCAACCCCACAGCCCGACGGAAACGGCAAGCAGCAACGCCGCCGCGTTAAACCGCATCGTCCGTATCCTTGAGGAAACGCACGGTAACCCGCTGACCAATCAACAGCGGTATCTCGCCAACCCCCACGACAACTTCAATGACAAAGTCGTTGGCTCCCGTCTGTCCCGGGGTGCTTTGCGTTGTGCGCTGGCCGAAGATTTCGCCGACGCGCAGCACCTCTCCGTCGTAGGTTTCCGATGGACGGGCATCCGCAAATATCACGGCCCTCTGCCCGACAAAAACGTCACCGACAAACGACTCGTCGAGATCCGCGCGCACAATCTTTTGCGCGTCGGGCATCAAGGTGAACGCCGTCGACACCTGCAGCGTGGATGCACCAACCCCGGGCCGCGCCTCTGCCTGCACGATACGTCCCGCCACCGGGGCGCGGACCGTACGCTGCTCCAACCGGAACTTTGCGGACGCAACGCTGGCTTCGGCCTGTTTGATGCTCGCGAGCTGCGACACAATATCGACCTCCAGTTGCCGCACGTCGTCCGCCGCGCGATCGAGCTCCTGCGGCGACGCCGCATCGATATCGACCAGCGGCTTCAGGCGTTCGTATTCGCGTTCGGCGATATCGCGACGCACTTCGAGCCGTTGCAGCGAAGCCCGTGCGACCTCGAGCTGTGCTTCACTTTGCTCCAGTGCAATGCGTTGCTCGTCGTCCTCCTGCACGGCCAGCACCTGGCCGGCTTCGACAAGGTCGCCCTCCTCGACGTGTATCTCCCGAAACACGCCGCCGGATCTTGCCGCGACGTTGATGATGCCGCCGTCAATGTCTATTTTTCCTTGTGCCGTCGCCGCAAAGTCCGACTCGGGCATTTCCATCATCCGGACCTGGTATGGGCGATCGTCACTGCTTTCGGACATGACCCACCCGCCTGCCGCGACAAACAGCAAAACGGCGATCCACAGTTTCTTTGATTTCAGCACCGTCAGGGTTCCCGTCTCAGTCTTCGCTCATTCGCGAGTCCGATTTCACCGCGCCGTCCTCCAGCTCCACGATACGATCCGCGTGCCCGCGCAGCCTGTCGTCGTGCGTAACGCACATGACCATGGCATCGTGCAGTTTTGCCGAGCGGTGCAGGAGCTCCGCGACAATCTGCCCGTTTGCGCTGTCGAGCGCCGAGGTCGGCTCGTCGGCGAAAATCAGTTTGGGATCCTTGGCGAGCATGCGCGCAATCGCGACGCGCTGATTCTCGCCGCCCGACATCTGCGCGGGACGGGCATTGCGCCGCTTGCTCAAACCCACCTCGGCCAGCATGTCGTCGGCGCGACGCCGCGCATACTTCGAGTCGAAGCCCATGTATTCCAGCGGCAGCACAACCTGCTCGTGCGCCGTCAATGATGGGAAAAGGCCCACTGACTGAAAAACGAAACCGCAGCGCTGCCGCCTGAACGTGTCGATTCCGCTTTGCGGTAACGACCAGATGTCTTGCCCGTCGACCGTTACGGTACCGGCGTCCGGCGCCTGCAGGCCGCCCAGCGCCGCAATCATTGTCGACTTGCCCGAGCCGGACGGGCCTTTGATCAGGGTCATCTCACCAGGCTGCAGCGTAATATCGACATCGTCGAGCGCAATCACTTCGGCGTTGCCGAGGCCAAAGGTCTTGCGTAACCCCGTCGCCACAATGGGCTCGCCCTTCAGCGCACTATCTACTGCACTCTTTATGGCGCTACTCATCGTAGCAGTTCCGCCGGCTCGACCCGCGTAACCGCGGTCAGGGAGATGACGCCCGCAATCAGCGCCACCAGCAAAAGCAGCGCCGACGTGCCGACAACCAGTTCGCTCGACAGCGCAATGACAATATCGAATTGCCGCGCACCGACCCGCGCCGCGTGAGAAAGCAGGATCGCTATGGGCACGCTGACCACGCCGGTCAGGACCGCCTGCTCCATGGCCACCGCCGCCATGCGTGCCCTGCTGATCCCGAGCGCGCGCAGAGACCCGAATTCGCGCAATTGCGCCAGAAACGCACCGCGCAGCGTCTGGCTGGCAATCCCGCAACCGACGACCAGGCCAAAAACCGCGGAGCCAATCAGTATCCATCCGAAACTCGACGTAATGAGTTCGGTGATCCCTTGTCCCGCGGCATATTCCTGCGGCCGAATCGCCTGCAGGCCGTACGGCGACAACCGCTGATTCATCTCGGCAATGACGCGGCTAACGTCCGCACCCTCTTTGAGACGCACGAGATAACTTCTGAATGATCGCTGCGTACGGCTCGACGAGAGTTCCCTTGCTGTTTGCGGTGACGCAAAGACCGGCCGCCGAAACCCGCCCGGCAGCCCGTCGACAATAGCGCCGACCACAACGGTCGTGCCGTTGATCTCGCCGCTGCCGCCTACGTCGACGTCGAGCGCCCGCGCCGTGGATCGCGGCAATACGACCATACCCTGGGTAGCCAGCACGCCGCGCACGCTCTCGGGGAAGCGTCGCGGGAACGTCATCGAATCCTCGCCAGGGTCCATCGTGTAGATAAGAACAAACTCCGACGAGCCCTCCTCGGAGAGCCACTGCCCCGACCCTTGCCTCGGCGAGTAGCCCTGCACAAACTCCACGTCGTTGTGCATCCAGATCTGCCCGACCCGGCGTGTCGGTATCGCCCCGCGCCGACCGAATCGGCGGATCGATGTCCCAGCCGTGGGTATCACCACAACGTCGGCGCGCAGCTGCCGCTGGAGTTCACTGGACGATTCTGCAAAACCGCTGACCAGCCCGAGCTGCGTCGTCATTAACAAACCGGCGAGCACGAGCACCACAATCGCCGTAACGTGACGCTGCCAGTCGTGGATCAGGTTTGCCCTTGCAAGCGATATCATGCGCTGCCTTTGAACGGGTTCGACATCAATGTAAGCAACAGGCCCTGGAGGCAAACCTCAGCCGGGTGTTCGCAGGACGCATACGCCGACGGCATTTGGCCCGACGTTGAAGCGACTCGGACCCGCTGCTCGACGCAGACGCGGTCTTGGTCTACAGAGATTCTACGTTCGGGTTTTGTGCGATGGGAAAATATCGATAAGGCGCAAATGGTGTCCAGTTGGTCAATAATAGGACAGTAACCGCTCCGCTAGTTCCATGGACAATCGACGCTAGAATATTCTAAGGCAAGGCCGCCCGGAAACTGCGGGCGATAACCGGTTCAAAATGAGTAGGGAAATTGCGGAAAGTTTCAGACAGGCCATGTCAAACACGACGCGATGCAAAGAGTGACTTCTGAAGAATAACAACAAGATGTCCAGTACCGACCGCACGGCGGTCTTTTACGCTGCCGTCATCTCATTGGGCGGCTTCCTGTTCGGCTTCGACGCAGCCGTCATTTCGGGGGTCGTCGGTTTTGTCACGACCGAGTTTGGCCTCAACGAGTGGTGGATAGGCACGGTGGTCAGTGCGCCAAGCATCGGCGCAATGATTGCCGCGCTGACGGTGGGGCCCGTGGCCGACTATGTGGGCCGCAAGCGGGTCATGTTAGCCCTTGCGCTGCTGTACACCGTATCGGCGATCGCTTCGGCATTTGCGCCGGATGCCCAAACGCTCGTAGCTGCGCGCTTTATCGGCGGGCTGGCCTTCGGCACGCTCATGCTCGCGCCGATCTACATTGCCGAGATCTCACCGGCACGGCTGCGCGGCCGCATGGTGTCCATCAATCAATTGAATATTGTGATCGGCTTTTCGGCCGCGTACTTCGCCAACTATTTTATCCTCGGCGCAAGCCAGTCCGGTTCGGCGCTGTCGGCCGCGCTCGGACTGGAGCATAACGCGTGGCGCTGGATGCTGGGGCTCGAGGCCCTGCCCGCCGCAGCCTACTTCCTGTTCATGCTCATGGCGCCCGAGAGTCCGCGTTACCTCGTTCTGCAAGGGCGCGTCGAGGAAGCGCGACGGATCATGCAGCGGATCTCGCCCGCGGAGAAAATCGAGGCGCTGCTCGAGAGCATCGCCGACAGCGGGCGGGAGGCGACGAGCAATCTGGGCGAAAAAATCAGGGACATGTTTCGCCCGGAACTCAGAATGGTGCTGATCGTCGGCCTGATCGCGGGTATTGCGCAGCAGAGCAGCGGCATCAACGTGGTGTTTTTCTATGCACCGACAATTTTCGAGCAAAGCGGCGTCGGCACCAACGCCGCGTTTGCGCAGGCAACCTATGTCGGCGTCATCAACGTGCTGTTTACGATCCTGGCGATGCTGCTCATCGATCGCCTCGGCCGGAAACCGCTCATGCTGGCCGGGCTCGCCGGCGTTGCGATCAGCATGTCGATCTCGGCCTACGGTTTCCACACGGCGTACTACGAGTTGCCGGCTGACGCAGAAGCCTCCATCGAAACGTCTCACGACCTGTCCGGGCTCGATTCGATTGCGGGTGTCCGCTACGAGAGCGACATCGAGTTCAAGGCGGCCGCCGAAGCGGCGGTCGGGCGCCCCGCCATGAAGGCCAACGAGGCACAGATCATTCAAAGTGCCGTCGTCATGAACCCCACGGTTGTGCTGGCCGGCATGATGGGTTTTGTCGCGTCGTTTGCGTTCTCGCTCGGTCCCGTCATGTGGGTGCTGTTCTCCGAGATATTTCCGAACCGCATACGCGGTGTCTGCATGGCGCTCATGGGCGTCGTCAACAGCGGCGTGTCGTCGTTCGTGCAGTTCATTTTTCCCTGGGAGCTCGCGACACTCGGCAGTGCCGGAACGTTTTTCCTGTTTGCGGTGTTTGCGCTCGTCTTTTTGGGGCTGCTTGCCTGGCTAATGCCCGAGACGCGCGGACGCTCGCTCGAAGAACTCGAAGAACAACTCACGGGCCGGGAGCCGGCCCGTGCATAAGGTACGCTGGGGTATTGTCGGCGCCGGCCGTATTGCGAACACGTTTGCCTCCGACATGGCAGCCTCCGAAGCCGGTGTGCTGCAGGCCGTCGCCGCCCGCGACGGACAGGCGGCGAGCCGTTTTGCGGACCGCTACGGCATACCGAGGTCACATCAGGGCTACGAAGCGCTGTATGCCGACACTGAGGTCGACGCGGTATACGTCGCCACCCCGCATACGCTGCACTTTCAAAACTCCAGTGACGCACTCCGCGCCGGCAAGGCCGTGCTGTGCGAAAAACCGATTACCGTCAACGCAGCCGAATGCCGCAACCTCATTGAAACGGCCGGCACGCAGTCAGGCTACCTCATGGAAGCCATGTGGACCTGGTTTCTGCCCGCCATCCGGCGAGCGAAAGAATGGGTCGACGCGGGCCGTATCGGACGGATCGTCAGGATCCAGGCGGATTTCGGCTATCCGATGCCATACGATCCGGAGAGCCGCATCTACAACACCGAACTCGCGGGCGGCTGTCTGCTCGACCTGGGCGTTTACCCGGTGGCGTTTACGGCGCTGTTTTCAGGAACCGATCCGCTGGAGCTTTCCGTCGTATCGCGACACGCGCCAAACGGCGTCGAAGATGACGTGGTTGCGACATTGAAGTTCGAAGACTGCACCGCGACGCTGGGGACGTCATTGAGAACCAAGTTGAGCAACTGGGGGTATGTCTTCGGCGAGGAAGGCTGGATTGCCATACCGGATTTCTGGCGAGCGCGAGAGTGCCAGCTCTGGGTTGTCGACGAGCAGGTCGATCGCTTTTGCGACGACCGTGAGACGAACGGTTTCAACTATCAGATCGACGCCGTCAACAACGACCTGATGGCGGGGCGCTTGCAGTCGGACATCGTGCCGCTGGCGGCAAGCCTTCGCTTTCAGCAACACATGGATCTGATCCGCTCGCGCTTCCAGCAGCCGCTGCAAGCGTTTCGATAAATGCGCACATCGGTAACACAGTAAACGCTATGATCCATTGTCACACACAACCACGTCGGCCGGGCCGGCGTTTCAGAGGGACCTTCAGGCTATGAATCAACTTGATCAGCTACGAACGATGACCGAAGTGGTCGCGGACACCGGGGACATCGAGGCAATCGCACGCTACCGGCCGGTGGACGCGACAACAAACCCGTCCCTGCTCCTCAAGGCTGCCGGTTTGCCGCAATACGCGGAGCTGATTGCAAGCGCGGCCGCCGGGACCCGCAGCACTGTCGAGCTGGGTGACCGGTTTGCCGTGGCGATCGGCTGCGAGATCCTGAAGATTGTGCCCGGGAGAGTATCGACCGAAGTCGATGCACGCCTGTCCTTCGACACAGCGGCGTCGATTGCAAAAGCCCGGCAGCTCATCGACTACTATGCCGAAGCCGGCATCGAGCGGGAGCGCATCCTGATCAAGCTGGCCTCAACCTGGGAAGGCATCGAGGCCGCGGCAGCGCTCGAAAAAGAAGGCATCAACTGCAACCTGACGCTGTTGTTTTGCGACGTGCAGGCTGTTGCCGCCGCCCGCGCGGGCGCATTCCTGATCTCGCCATTTGTCGGCCGAATCCTGGACTGGTACAAGCAGGCGGAACAGCGGGACCACTACGCGCCGGAGGAAGATCCGGGCGTGCGCTCGGTGCAGAACATTTACAGGCTGTTCAAGGCGAAGGGATTTCAGACCATCGTCATGGGCGCAAGCTTCAGAAACGCCGGAGAGATCAGGGCGCTCGCGGGCTGCGATCGACTCACTATCGGACCCAACTTCCTGGAAGAACTTGCCGCGGACAACAGCACACTCGAACGGGCGCTCGAACCGGGCGGCTCACATGAATTTGTCGACTGCGACTTCGACGGGGAAGCGGACTTTCGCTTGCAGCTCAACGCCAACGCAATGGCTACGGAAAAACTGGCGGAGGGCATTCGTGGATTTGTCGCGGATCAGATCAGGCTCGAAGCGCTGCTCGAGGAAAAGGCAAGCCAAACTCGTCAGCAAACGGCCTGATCCGTTGCCTCCCAAGGGGGCTGTCGGGAGTATTGAGAGCCCGGGAATCCACCGACCAGCTGTTCCGTAAACGCTACGGATTGCCGCCGTGCAGGTAGGCACTTGCTAGTGTGTCTGGGACTTGATCTCTGCGAGCAGAGTATGCATCGATGTGCCTTTCTCGACACAGGTCGTGAACGGTCTGCGATCGTCATCGGAAAGCTTCGAGGCCGTTAGCGCAACTATCGGCTTCGAGTACCCCTCTTTACGGAGTATCCGGGCGCACTCGACCCCGCTCATTCCGGGAAGATTGCAGTCCATAACAATCATGTCCGGCTCGTACTGCAGAGCCTTCGAAAGAGCGTCAGGCCCGTTGCTCGACGTCATCAGGCCGTAGCCCGCTCTGTGTAAGTAGAACTCGACCAATGCCAGCATGTCCTCGTCGTCGTCGCACACCAGCACACTCACGGAATGATCCGCATAAGACTCTTCGCGCGGTGCTGCGAGCGCTTCACTGCCGGGCGGGTCTTCGGCAACAATCACCGGCAGGTTCACGGCAACCGTACAGCCTTGCCCGAGCCTGGAATCCAGCGAAATTTCACCGCCCATAAGTTGAGCCAGACGTAGAGATATCGTCAGTCCAAGTCCAGCGCCGGAATCTCTGTTTGGTGTACTGCCCCGCTCGAACGCTCTGAATATCCGCTCCTGATCTTCGTCGCTGATTCCCGGCCCCGTATCCGCGACCGACGACACGAGCCGTCCCTCCACGTAGGTGGTCGTGACCGTAATGCCGCCGTCGGACGTATACTTGATTGCATTGCCTACCAGGTTGATAAGGATTTGCCTGAGCTTGACGTCGTCGGCGCGCACAAACTTCGGCACAGCCGAATCGATCAGCGACACGAATGCCAGCTCCTTGTCTGCCGCCAGCGGAGCCATCATTGCCGACAGCTCCTCCAGCATCTCATGCAAGTCGAACTTCGATTCGCTGACTTCCATTCGACCCGCGTCCAGCTGCGCCTCGTCCAGCACAGCCTCGATCAATGCCGTCAGATGCCGTGCCGAGCGGGTAATCGTCTCAATACTCCTGCGGACATCGTTCTCCGTGGCGTTCGCTTCTCTTGCGAGCTCGGCGTAATTGATGATCGATGCGAGCGGGGTTCGAAACTCATGCGACATCATCGCGATAAAGCGTCCTTTGCTTTCGCTGTTTCGCTCCGCGTCCTTCCTTATGTGATCCAGCTCCGCACGTGCCTCTACGAGCTCTCCAATGAGATCCTTCTGCCGGGCAATGAGATTCTGCTGGCTGGCATGGAGAAGACGAAGTTCGTTAACCGTTTGTTGCCGCGCGCGAATCGAATCGTGGTGTTCGCTAGCATCGAGTAAGGCGACGTAATGCCCGCGAGATCCGGTCGGGATAGTGTGTACCGTCAGTACGGCGCCGGATACGGCCAGCTGATCGACCGTGGCCGGCTCGCGGCCCAACAGACCGAACAGGAAAGGCGCCGCATCGAGAAGATCCACACCGGGCAACAAGCCCGGCAAGTTGCACCACTCCGTCTCGCCCCATACCTGTTGAATGACGCCCTCCGCGTTCGTGAGCAGGCATATCGGACGAGCGGTTTTTTCGAAAGCCCGCTGCAGGTGGTCGCTAACTTCTCGCGGAAACTCCATGCTTCAAGCGTTCAGTTCAGCGGAAACAATCTCCCGAGCGAGATAAGTCAACGCCGCCTCGACGTTGCCGCCGGTTTTTGCGCTCGTCGTATAGACCTTATCGAACTCACCGTCCAGTCGCTCGGCTTGTGCATCCGTGATCTGCCATGCATCGGATAGATCAGACTTGTTGAGCAGAAGCACGCCGGGTTTGACATCGTAGCGCCCGCGTATCTGATCGCGCAGGGCAATGGCCGAGTCGACGGTTGTCGGACGGGTGCCATCGATGACGAAGATATGTCCTGCCGCGCCTCTCAGGTAGGCGAGCTCTTTTGCTCCAAATCGGTCCGCGCCGGCGACGTCCCATATGACCAGCTTGACGGATACGTTCACGCCCTCAAGAAAAACTTCCTTGGTATCGACTTTTACGCCGACGGTCGTCAGGTATTTGTCGGAGAAGTGATTGTTGACGAACCGTTCGACCGTACTCGTCTTGCCGACGGCAAAATCCCCGACGATGCAGATCTTGCAGGTCAGCGACGTCAAGGATTGATGCCGCTTAGCGTCAGATTGATGGCCACATACCGCTGGGCAAGGTTGTCGGCCGCCTCAGCCTCGGCTTCGGACGAACTCTCGTCACGATAAGCATCCCAGGAGACACCATGATCGGCCAGAATATCCGCCACGAGATCGGCGCGCTGTTTCGCCAGTCGCGCGTTGAATTCGGCGGTTCCCCTGCTGTCCGTAGAACCCACGAGCTCCACCGAGATATCCTGCCGCAGTATCAGCGCTAGTTGCTGCAAGTCCCTCAGGCGGACCGCAAACCGGATCAGGTCGGCCTCTGCATTGGTCTCGAGCGACGTCTCGGAGGAGAATAAAAACCGCGATCCACTGAGTTCCGCAACATCCTGCTGCAAACGCGATAAGTCGATGTCGGTTACGCCCGTAGCGTCGATCCGTGTCAACCCTGGCAACACACGCAGACGGTTTTCAGCATCCCGTATCCATTGCCTGGGAGCTTCCCCGCTGAGCGTCAGCACCGTACCGGACAGGTCGTAGCGAACCGATTCCAGTCCGATCAGTTCTTCGATCCGGCGCAGCTGAATCTCCTCGTCCAGCGACTGAAAGAGGTCGAATTCCATGTCGATACGACTCATAGGAATGCCCAATTCGGCGGCAACCGCGGATATCGGCTTCGCCAGGGGATCTCTCATGCCGCGGAGGAAGAATCTACCCCCGCTCCTCGAAACATCGGCAAGATAGATGCCCGGCGTATCCTTGAGAGCCGCTTCGAGCCGGGATAGCTGCTGTGCCTCTACTCGCACCTCGTTGAGCTGATAGCCTAGCCAGACCAGGAGACCAATGATCAAAAGAAGCAGGGGCCACGACACTCGGAGCTTCCTGTCGTCGGTCGTCTGCGAGGCCTGGTATTCGAGGCATTTTTGCAGGTGCTTACGGATCTCGGGGACCGAAGACGTTTCGCCGCTGTATTCTCTTACTGCTTCTCCGTATCGAAAATGGATTTGCTCCAGGACCGCCGTCAGTTCGTTGCGCAGGCTGTTGGGCGGTGTACCCCGAATGACACATACCAGCAGCGCGTGCGGGCCGTGCACAGCCCACAGCGTAAACTCACCCATGTCGGCCGATTCCAGTCGGCCCGTCCGGTCGGGGGAAAAACTCTCTTTCACAAAATCCTGGATTGCCGTGAACATCGCCGACACCGCGTCGCTGTCCTTGATCTTCGAACTTTCGTGATGGGCATGCTCAATCAGCAGACCATTCTCGCGGCTGATCAGGTAAGCCTGCTCCACCCGGTAAAGCAGATTCTTTTGCAGCACAAACTGTCCGAACGGAATGCCGGCGCGATAAGCCTGTATGCGCCAACCAATACCCCTGGGCGTCAGGCTTTGCTCCACCGCCTGGTTTATTTGCTGAGAGAGATTCCTGAGCGCTTGCGCAATCGACTTGCGTATCGCGGGTCCCATCACGGGATACAGGGCATCGCCGTAGGTTTGTGGATCCTCGTGAAACTCTTGCCGGAGACATTCGCCAACCGGCTCGGCCATTGACTCGACAAGTTCGTTGCCTTGACTGTGACTCCGATGCATGGCCTCGGCGAGAACGTCGGCAACGTCGGACGCACGCATCTCCGGGCGCTCCACCCTCTCGGCAATGGAGTCCAGGGCTTCCCTTTCTTTTCCGAAAAGGAGGTCTTTCAGTTTGTCGAGATCATTCATCGGACGTTGGTACCGACTGTCTCGCCTATCCCTTGGCGTCTTTCTTTAGTGCGCCAGCGAGCTCGCCCAGCAATTTCGCAAGATCTTCACGCCCTACCTTGTTCGCCGCCAGTTCCTGCGATTCTCCCTCGATCGTGGTCGTAAGCTGATCGTACATATCCTGCACCATGGCAGAGAGCTCAGCAGCCTGCGCCTTGAGCGCCGACTGTTGCTCGCGAGACTCCGCCTCGAACTGCTCCTCAACCTCTGCAAACCAGCTCTCGACCTGTCCACCGAATTCACCCAGTTCCTTTTTGGCCTTTCGGTTATCTTCCGTGCGTGACTTACGCTCGGTCTTCAGCTGGTCGCCAAGCTTGTCGACTTCCCGCCGCGTGTAGGTTTCGAGCTTCTTGAGGCGGCTTTCCAGGCCCGCAGACGTCTGCTCGAGCTGCGCCATTATCTTCTTTTCGAGTTCCTCGAGGCGAGTATCGTAGCTTCGCATTTGCACGCCGAACAATATCTCTCGAATCTTGTCGACATTGCCGTCGGTTTCGTTCGCAGACAGCGATTCTTCGCTTGCCTGTTTTGATCTGCGTGTCATGAGCGACTCTCCTTTTGATTTATTCTGAGTCGGAATTCGCCTGCATGGAAGAAGACTCGAGACGGTAGCCGTGCTGATAGACGGAGGACAGGGTCCAACCGTTCGCCGGTTCCAGAGTAAGCTTTTTTCTCAAACGGCTGACATGTGTATCCACGGTTCGGGTAGAGACGCCAACATTATCTATTCCCCAGATAGCCTCGAGTATGTGGTTGCGTGAAAGGAGTTTCCCTGGGTTTCGAAACAGAAACACGGCCAATTCAAACTCCTTGTGCGTCAACTGCACCTGCTTGCCGTTCAGGTATACGGCTTTTCTTGTCGTGTTCAGGCGGTAGGGCTTGGCCTCAATGACGGTATCGCCGCGGCCGGTTACGCGCGTCCGTCGAAGTATGGCGCCGATACGGGCGAGCAACTCGCCTCTCCGCACGGGTTTCACAAGGTAATCGTCAGCGCCGGTGTCGAGTGCAAGCACAACGCTCCGCTCCTCGTCTTTTACCGTTGCTACAACCGCCGGCGTATTGTCGTTCATTTCCACTCGGATCTTCCTCAGCACTTCGATTCCGCTGAGCTCCGGCACAATCCAGTCGAGCAAATACAGATCGAACGTATCGTGACGCACGAGGCGTAGAAAGCTAGTAGAGTCGGGCTGGCAGACGACGGTGTATCCGGCATCCTCCAGCCACAGGCCCAGGATCTCCGCCTGATCCGGGTCGTCCTCTAGCATAGCAATACGCAGATGTTTTCCGGAAGTGGGCATGCAGCCGTTCCCCGTCTTGGGCGAAGTCCAACGACTCGATTTTAACCTATTGAAATAGATAGGTTAATGGACGTACATCCACCGAACGGGGTGCTACGGAAAGCTTAAGCCTTGCAGGTACGATTTAAGGCGATCGACAACCTGCTCCACTTCATCACTGCTGCCCGATTTTGCCGCGCTTTCAAGCTCCCCGCCTATCCTCGACACCTCGTCGAGCCCGTACGTCGAGCCTGATCCATAGAGCTTGTGGCCAATCTCCCGAATCGATTCAAAATCCGACTGGCTCAACAACGTCGCCAGAGATTCGAGATCGCGCTCCCTCCTGCGAAGATACTGAGCCATGAGCTTGCGCGCGAATGGATCCAGTTCCAAATCGACGGCTCCTTCCTGATCGTCTGAGATTTCCGCCACCCGAAGCGGATAGCTGGTTCGCCGGCTAGTAGGTAATTTTAGCAGGCAGCTTCTTCGCCTGAGAAATCCACCCCTCTACGACGATGGCCCCGGGCGGCCGGCGAACCAGCTTCCTCTCGCCGTTCACTCTCGCCATTTCATCCGCGAGGTTCCCGGCATCTCTCCGTGCGAGTTCTTTCACAGTATCCACGCCTGCATGCTCCAGGAGTTCGGCGTATTGGCTCGCAACACCGTTGACCCGGAACAGATCCGCCATGTTGACGCACTTCAGTATTCGGGTCTCGCTCAAACCGGTGCTCAAAGCCAGTGAACGCCGACCCTTGCGGTCGGCGCCCTTGTCCAGGAGTTCGGCTACAGATCGCACGCCGGCGCTCCTGAAGCTGTCGCCCAGTCTTGCTCCAATACCCTCGATGTACTCGATTCCCTTCACCATTTCGCTCTCCAATAGTCGCGTCAGTTCGTTACGACCGCGATTCCTTAACGATCAGAGTCGGCTTCGTATCGCAGGCCGGCAGGGCGGGGCGCGGCCCAGGGCAAGCGACAGAGTTTCGACGCCTGGGTAATCCAGTCGTCACGATCGATGCGGCCTTTGAAGGTTTCCAGTTTGCAGTCGATCGCCTCGATATCCCGCCGGCTCCACGAAGCAATTTGCCAAAAATAGAAGACGCCGTTCTTGTTGAGCAATCGCTCCAATCTGGGCCCGACTCCCGAGATCCTTCGTAGATCGTCCTTGTCGCCGTAGGTCGCCGCGGGGAGAAAACTCTCGTGCCCGGCACTTACCTTCGCGGGTTCTTGCGCAGCAGCCGGGTGGCCTTTCTCCAGTGTTGAACGCAGCGCCTTCAGTTCGCTCTCTACACCAAGCAACCGTCGTTCTATCGGGCTTGCATCCGTGGGCCCCGGGGCGCTTACCAAGTGCTGTTCCAGCGTCGCAAGCTGTCGCTGCAGCGGCCTCAGGTCGGTAAGCTCCTCATCCCTGTTGTGGCGAAGCGCTTCGAATTCATCTCTGAGTCCGGACAGCTCGTCGCGAATCGGACCGAGACTTCGCGCCGAGCTGGTCAGCTGCTCGAGACGGCGTTCGAAGACCGACAAGTCCATGGATTTGCGGCTTGACGCTTTTGCGAGTTCGTAGGCCAAAGCATCCAGTCGGTCAGTCACGCCGGACAGGTTGCCATGCGATGCCGTTGGAGTCCGGTTGAGGTAAGCCCAAAGCTTCTCCCACTGGCTGGTGTCCGATCGTTGCGAAGCTGCGCTAAGCGTCTGATAACTCTCCGTGACGTCGACGAACCGCCGCGAAACGGACCACCGACCGAGCAGAAACGCCATCACCGCGGACAGCAGAAATATCAACGTGTACTTTGCAATCAGGTAGCCCATTCTCTACACCTATGAAGCGTCGCCCGATATCGGTTCAAGGCGTGGTTTGCCGAACGACGATCTCGATCCGCCGGTTTTGGGCGCGGCCGTCTAACGTCGTGTTTTCGGCGACGGGGCGCTCCTCTCCAAATCCCACCGCGGTCACACGGTTCAAATCCACGCCCAGCGCGCCAAGCGCGCCGCGCACGCTCGAAGCCCGCTCGAAACTCAAGAGCTTGTTCATGTCAGCATCTCCGCTGTTGTCGGTATGCCCCTCGACAGTCAGCTCCCCGGGACACGATCTTGCGAGTGCCGCAAGATCTTCCAGCAAGGCCTGACTGCGCGTTTCCAGTATTGCGCTGGCCGTCTTGAAGTGAATCCGGTTGTCGGCAAGCAATTCTCTGAACTGCTGATTGCAGTCTCTTGGCGGCGCAACCGAAAGCACGCTTATATCGCCTCGCGCATCCTCATCGATGCCGCCGAACACATCTTTCACCCTTGCAACGTCCTCCGGGACCGCAGTACCCCTCACGGACAGCAAACCCTGCGACCATGAGGCCTGACCCTGAAGCAAATGCGTTACCGATTCGATCGCAGCATCCGCACCGACGGGAAACGTCCCCGTCGGGTCGACGCCGCCGATCGTCATACAGTTTCTGACCGCCGCAAACCGCCCTTCCGCTTTGTGCAGGATACGGTCGTGCTCATTGCGATCGGGAACATCGCCAACCAGAACAACCCCGCCGCGCTCGGTCGATACCGTAAAACGCTGTGTCTGCTCTGAGAGGGGATCGCTCGGCGCCGGACTCTGCAAATCGACGGTCACGTCGGTAGTACACTCGAAGCGGCCCAGCCAGGTTTCGCAAAGCGTGGAGCGGGCTATCGTGTGCAAAGCCACCTCGGTCGCTTCCCAGCGATCGGCCTTTAGGAGCACCGATTGACCTGCTGCTTTGACAAGGGTGTTCGAAACGCCGGCGCGTTCGAGGCGGGCAGCCACCGCGCCGGAAACATCGTTCTCTATATCCGCCGCAACCCAGGTAGCGCCCAGCAGAAACAAACCAATCAAAACCAACAACGGAAGTGCTGCGCCCGGAAACCAGGGCGTCGGATTATCCACCCGCTTCCAGTACTGCCTGGCGTGCTTGACAGTCTTGTTTTTGTCTACGTTGTCCGTCATGAGCGCCTCTCGAGGCAAGTGTCGGTTTCGCCGGCTCGCGGCTTCGCGATCTGCAGCCGAGTAACGGCGCTTGAACACGGACAAGGACAATATCGTCGGGCGCGCCCTCGCGGCAATAAGGTAACTGTGAACTTTTGTTACAGCGTGGCGGCCGACCTGGCGACACAAAAGTTCACAATCGAAATCGTGATGGTTGGTTACGATGCCGTTCCTTTTGGTAACCCTCTGGAGTTCTCATGGACCTCAAAAGCCTGGCAACACAAATGCTCATGCAGCGGCTTTCGGTAAGTAACAACGCTCGGAACGCGGAGTCGGCGCTGGGCGAGTTGCTGGATGCCGGTAAAGACTTCGATCTCGAAAACATCGCTGGCCAGTTCTCCAGCTTGAGCGGCGGTACCGCTGACAAACTCCAATCCTGGTTAGGCGACGGGGACAACGACGCGCTCACGCCGGACGAGTTTGAGCACGTCATCGGCTCCGGAAAGATCAATGACTTTGCACGGCGCCTCGGCATTGGCACGGAAGAAGCGAAAGGCGCGCTCGCTGACGTGGTACCGCAGCTTATCGACAAGGCCAGCAGCGGCGGAAGCCTGCTTGGCTCGGACAAGGTCAGCGGCATGCTCGGCGGTTTGGCCTCGAAGGTTTTCAATAACTGAAGCCGTTTCGACCTTACGAAACTCGCAGCAACGGCACACGCCGTAAAGACCGCGCGAGATTGCAAACTATTGTTACGTTTCCACGTCCCGGCGCCTCAGTTGCTTACACTGCCCGCCGAATTGTTTGCTGCGGCGCCACGAAATTCAGAGATTGTTATGCTCACTGCCAGATCGATGTTGACTGCCCGATGCCTCTGCGCCGTCGTCATTCTCATGACCGTGACGGTTGGCTATGCGCAGGATAAGGAAGGGTTCTCGGGGCAAGTTGGCCTGGGGCTGCTTGCCACAAGCGGAAACTCGGATAATGAAAGCGTCAACGCCAATCTCGATCTGTGGTGGAACTACGAGCTCTGGAGTCACTCGCTAAACGGCGCGGCCATTCGGGCCGACACTTCCGGCGTGACAACGGCCGAAGCGATCAGTCTCGCCTGGAAGAGCAAGTATGCGTTTTCGGATAGCAATTATTTGTTTGGTCTCGTTAACTGGGACCGGGACGAATTCAGCGCCTACGATCAGCAGCTGCGGGAAACGATCGGCTACGGTCGGCGGCTCATCGACACTGAACAGCATGTCTTGAACCTGGAGATAGGCGCCGGCGCAAGACAGGCGGACTTACGCGATGGCAGCAGCCAGAACGATACGATCGTGTATCTCGGCGGTGACTACCGTTGGGCTATCTCCGAGACATCCGAGTTCACGCAAACTCTGAGCGTCGAACACAGCTCGGACAACACATATATCGAAACGAACTCGTCGCTGAGCGCGAAAGTTCGCGAAAACCTCGCGCTGATTATCTCGTTTGCCGTTAAAAACAACTCCGACGTGCTGCCGGGCACCGAGAAAACGGACACGTTTACGACTGTTTCGCTGAGCTATGCGTTTTAGCGCTTGCCGAGACCGTTTGGCTGCGGTTGCTTGAACCCAACCAGGAAAAAGAAATGAATGAAATCATCGAAACCTTGAACGATTACCTGGGACCGGCGCTGACCGGTACGCTGGGTCAGGCGCTCATTGGGCTGGCTATTCTGATCGTAGGCCTTTTCATCGTCAGGATCCTCACCGGCACCGTGTCGCGAATGCTGAAAAAGGCTCAGTTTCTTTATCGGACCAATCCCGATGGGTCCGTAACCGACCTGGCATCGCCGATCGCGTCACTGATCAAAGCGGTACTCACAATATTTGTGCTAATGGCCGTCCTGCAGCACTTCGGCCTTACCGACGTGCTGGCGCCGCTCGAAGAGATGGTCAGTAAGTTCACGGCGGCCGTGCCGAACATCATTGGCGCCGGTGTGATCGCGTATGCCGGCTGGGTGATTGCCAAGATCGTGTCCGAGATCGTGGGGCTGGGGCTCGGGAAGTTGGACGCTCAGATTGCACAACGCACAGGAAACGACGACATAAAGGTTGCCGCGTTCGGCAGCGCATTTGTATTCGGCGCCATTCTGCTGCCGATTGTGGTGTCCGCGTTAGGGGTTCTCGACATCCCATCGATTTCCGACCCGGCCTCCGCAATGATTCAGAAACTCATGGCCGCTGTGCCAAACCTGGTGGGTGCCGGAATCATCCTGCTCGTCGCCTATTTTGTCACCAAATTTGTCATCTATATGTTGAGCGGTCTCCTCGAAGGAGCGAACATCAACACACTTCCCGCCAAGCTCGGCATCGAAGGGCTGTTCAGCGCGTCGTTTACGCCCATGAAGCTCATCAGCAGCGCAATCATGCTGTTCTCGATGATGGCTGCCGCAACGGCCGCCGTGAACGTTCTGGGTATCGAGGTGATCTCCAGCATATTCGCTCGCGTACTTGAGTTCGGCGGCGGGCTCCTCGTCGGAGGGCTGATCCTCGTCATCGGCAATTTTCTGAGCTCACTGGCGCATGGGAAGATCTCGGAAGGCGGCAGCCCGGGGCTCGCGAACGTTGCCCGCGTCGCCATTCTTGGCCTGGTGCTTGCGATGGGCCTCAAATCCATGGGCCTGGCGGACAACATAGTCAACATGGCGTTCGGATTTACGATCGGCAGCGTCGCCGTCGCCGCCGCTATCGCTTTCGGACTTGGTGGCAAGGACGCTGCCAAGGCCGTTGCTGACCACTGGGCGCGTAGGGTCGTGGACTGATCCGGCACTCTTGCAGCGCCGGCGGTTGCCATGCACCGCTGGCGCCGTCCAGTCCGAGCATGGAGAAATGGTCCCCGTAGCGTCCGAACACAAGAATGTGCCGCCCGGCCTGGGCGCACGCGCAAATGCTGAAATTTTTGTAACCAATCTCGGGACAGCGCCCTATAAGCCTACTTTGAAGGCTTTTATTGCATAGGGAGACCAAAATGCCGATCCAGAAGGCAGCTTTTGCGCTTGCGCTCATCTTGTTCGCCGTGTTGAGCCGCGCAGAATCGATCGAGCCGGCTTCATTATCTCTCCCCGGGCTCGAGGCTGTAGGTTCGAGAGGATGGTTTACGACGCGCGCGCCGTTTGCCGAATTCGACCCGGACCATCCGGCCGTCGAGATCTGGGTTCCCGACGAAGCAAAACGGGCTCCGGTCATGGTGTACGCACATGGCGGCGCCGGGTTCCGCGAAGACGATCGCGCGCGGGTGCAGATGTTCCGCCGCCTCGGCTTCGCAACCATTTCCTTTGATTCCTACGAGATGAACGGATTCCAGGACTGGCGTTTTGTCACGCGCAAAGTCGTGAACGTCGGCAAGCAAAACATGATCTGGGGTGTTTTCAAGGGCGCTGTCGACTACGCCGCCAAAGATGAGCGCTGGAGCAGCCGGGACATCTTCCTGTACGGTGCATCGAACGGCGCCCGCGTGGTTCTGCACGCCGCAACCGAGCTCGCGGGCAAGCGTATAACTGGTGTCATTGCCGAGGCGCCCGCCGCGAACGGTTACGCTATCGGAGACATCGCTATTCCGACGATCATTGCTTTCGGCAGCAAAGACAACTGGGCCGGCCGCTCGGAGACCGATTACATCTGGACCAGGACGTCTCCATCATCGCCCGAGTCGCTGGAGCGGTGGGTCACATCGCTTCAGGAAAAGGGCCGCCCGATCGAGTTTCTTTTTTATGAAAACGCAGGGCACTCTCTCCATGAAGGCCCGCTTCGGGAGGTCACGCGCGGAAGAGCCAGCGGAGCTTCTTTCACCGCCTATGAAGGCGCTGACGAGGCGGCACTCGAGAAGTACGAACGCGATGTTGCGGCGTTCGTGGCCCGAAATCGGACGCCCGCCGGCGATTCGGCGAAAGCCCACACTCCGGCGAACTGAGTCCCGTTAAACCTCGAAGACGTCGAGCGCGGGTGCAGGCGACGGCGAGTCCGCACGGCGACAAGACGTCAGCCGACGCTTCAACGTTCGTCTTTGCTCAATCATCGAGAACGGCTGCACTCAGTCGGCGATGCGCGAGCATCCCGACGAGCAAGCTAAGCACGAGCAGGAACACAACGGGCGCCGCTGCGTCCGCTGCAATCGCCGCTGACGTCCGATCTTCGAAAGCGAAGGGTTCGAGCGTATCGAACTCGGTCAGCGGCAGCCGGTTGCGGGAAACAACGGCCGGACCGATCGCCTCTGCCAGTCGGTCGAGCGCCTCGCGCGCCTGTGCCTGGAACCGATGCTGGCGGTCCAGGTCCGCGCCCGCCGCGGTAACTAGCAGGCGCTGTGCAATGATCGATGGCGACAGGTACTGCGCCAATCGCAGCGTTTGCGCCCGACCGGCACGTGCGGCCTCGTAGGCATCGAGTATCGGACGGGTGTTTTCGCGCGCCGCCTGGTTGGACAGAAACGCCGCGCGATAGTAAGACGGCACAGCCTCGTCGCCGACGGAGAGTTCCGGATGGTCCATCAGGAACCCTTCCGTGAGTTTCGCCAGGTTACGGTTCGTCTCACCCTGCGCCTCGCGAACGTCGGACAGGAACGCAAGCCTCGACGGGGTCGGGTAAGCGGCTTCGGCCACTGTGGCAATAGAAGCCGGAATCGCAAGCGCCAGCACGAGCCAGAGGCTCACCATTGCAGCCGCCGTGTTGGTCGCGGAGCGGAAGCGCGCAATACAAAACGCAATGACCGCAAGCCAGAACAATCCGTAGACGAGGCTGACGGTTAACCACAGGGCAAATCGCAGGTAGCGATCACCACCCGCGTCGTTGACGACGACCAGCGCCGCCATTGCCAGCACGGCTGCAAGCCACAAGAGGCCGTTGCGAAACAAGAGCCGGGTCCAGACCAGACGCGTCAACGGCACGGGCGTCGACAGGACCATTGCCAGCGCACCGCGCCGCCGCTCGCCGGCCAACACGTCGAAGGACACGGCAATCATCAGCACCGGCAGCAGGAGCACAACAACCAGTGCCACGTCGAACGAGCTGGCCGCGAGCGTCGATGGATTGTCGAACTGGTAGCGCCCGAAAATGCTGGACAGATTTCGCCACGTGGAAATCAGTCCGCTGGCGGGATGCAGGTCTGCGTGACCCACGGCAAAATCGCCAAGCGACGCCGGTGGCAGCACGGCCGGAAAGGAGATTCCCATCGGATTCGCCGAATAGGGTGACGGCTCGGCCTGACCGGATTCGATATCCCGGAGGTCGCTGCGCCATGTGTCGAGGGCCTCGAGCTGCTCTGCCTCGAAGGTCTCGAGACTGGCGGCTCGCGCGTCGCGCCAGCGATCGCCGCTCCAGCCGGCGTAGACAATTGCGATCACAATGAGCAGGACGGCCGGCAATGCCGGTCCGCGAACAAGGAAGTTCAGCCGTTCGTGATACAGAATGCCCGCCGTCATGCCGAGCGTACCTCATGCCGGACCGCGCGAACGACAACGCTGCGCGCGAAGACGAGTGCTGCGGCAAGCCATGCGAGCAGCAGCAGCACATCCTTGACGTAGGCGCCGAAAGCGGCGCCAAGGGTGGGCGGTTGATGCTCGAAGTCCTCGAACTGTGCCCACAGCGTCGCGTCCGCTGTGTACGGGACATCGTCATTGCCGGCGTTGAACATGTAGTCCTCGTTCAGGAGCTTGATCATGTCGCGCCGGTGCAGCTCCGCAGCCGTGGTAAACGCATGCTGATGCGCCCGGTCCGTACCGGCGATACCTCGCGACAGCTTCGCCGCCGTAATTGCGGGTGTTAACAAGGAGAACCAGCGGGCGGTGTTGTCCTGTGCCGAATAACGATCCTCGAGCCCCGAGTACACACGCTCGAATTCCGGTATCGACAGCTCCTCGCTGATCTGAAGCCGGAACGCTGCGTAGTTAACCGGCAGCTCTTCGACGGTCGCAACGCCGTGTTCTCTCAGCAGGTCTTGTTCGATCCGCTCCTGCCGTTCCTTGTCCTCGTAGAACGTGTACGAGGCCGCTCTCAGCTGACTCGATACCTCACGGGCGTCGGGCTGCGGATGGATGCTCGTGCCGACGTCCGCGGCAAGACGCGGCAGTAGCACAGCCGCGAGCACCCAAACGCCGGCAAGTGCCAGAAACGCGGCCTGACGCGTACGAAACAGCGCAGACACGCCGAGGGCAACCGCGACGCAGATTGCGAGATACACGGAAAACACGACAAACAGCCCGATAAGCCGGACGATCGCGTCCGCTTCAACGGCGGCGGGCGTCGTTAGTAGCGCAAACGCCGACAGGATCAGAAACGCTAGGGTAAACACCGTCATCGTGAGCCGCAGGCCGGCCCCGAGCTTGCCTCTGAAAAACTGCTTGCCGCTGACGCCGGCAGCCAGTAGCTGGCGGAGGGTGCCGTCCTCTCGCTCGCCGGCAATGCTGGCCGACATCATCAGGAACACGAGTAGCGGCGCGGCGGTCAGCAGCAGAAAGGCTGGCGTCAATTGCGTGTAGCGGCTCAACTCGCCGCCGTCCTCGGCGCGCCGGAACACGGCGGGATCCTGATAGTGCGCCTCCATCCAGACCGCCAGCCCGGCAAAGTCGCTCGTGCCGGGGTCGATAAGCGCCAGCGGCGAAGCGGGCCTGAATGCGTAACGGGAAAAATGAGCCGCGGAATGCGGATTGCGATCGCCCTGATTCATCCAGACGGCCTTGTCCGTCAGTTCGGCGGCGGCTTTCTCCTTGTCGAAAACCTGCTCGCGCTGCATACCCGCCGCTAGGCTTGCAGCCAGCAACAGCAGAATCACAGCCAGCAGCGCTTTCATCAGCGATTCGCGGCGCAAAACAAGGAGGTCTTTCTTGACGATGGCGCTGCTCATGCTGCCCGCTCCGCCGGATCGCCGCCATTCGCCTCGTGCAGATGCGCGAGATAGATCTGCTCGATCTCCCTGGCG
This sequence comes from Woeseiaceae bacterium, assembly GCA_028289545.1. Lineage (GTDB taxonomy): Bacteria > Pseudomonadota > Gammaproteobacteria > Steroidobacterales > Woeseiaceae > UBA1847. Next base: position 17,869 of record JANQPG010000010.1, on the reverse strand, counting down.
TCAAGCGCCTCGGTGTCGAGCAGGTTGACCAGCCGCCCCTGCATCATGATGCCAATGCGGTTGCCAATTTCCTTGGCCCTGAAAATATCGTGAGTGGCCATGAGCACGGCGCAACCGTCGTCGCGCAGGCGACAGATCAGTTCACCGAGACTGTTTGCCGCGGACGGATCCAGCCCGGACAACGGCTCGTCGAGCAACAGCGCCCGGGCTTCCCTCGCCATCGCTATCGCAATACCGACCTTCTGCCGCATTCCCTTCGAGTAGGTGGACGTGCGTCTGTGATGCGCTTCTTCGGGAAGGCCGGCCGCGTTGAGCAGACCCGACAACTCGGCTGCCGATCGCTCGCGGCCCGCGAGCTTGTCGAAGAACGCAATGTTCTCCAGACCGGTCAGCTTGGGATACAGCGCCACGGACTCAGGCAGATACGCCAGCCGCTTGCGCGCGTCGAACGGCGCTTTGGCCACCTCGATCCCGTCCACGAACGCAGCGCCGTTGCTCGGTTCGAGAAAGCCGAGGAACAGGTTGATCGTTGTGGTCTTGCCGGCACCGTTTGCGCCGAGCAGACAGACAACCTCACCTGCCGGAACGGCGAGATCGAGCTTGTCGAGCGCAACCGTCTTGCCGAAGGTTTTGCTGAGTGCTTTTGCTTCCAGAGCGTTACTTGTTGAGGTCATGATTCTCTCCTGAATGTCTTTGTGCACTCAAAAACACCGGCGCGCCGGCCGGTGGATGGCCGCAAGGCGACACAACAACCGGGGTGCACGCGGCCGCAGGCAGACGGTCCGTGCGCATCATGCGCATAGTCATTGTCTTATCCTCGAAATGCAGAATTGAGCGACATGAAGAGGCGCCGCTCGGGTCCGGCGCCAGGCGCCGTCACGCAGGCATTTCAGGACTCTCGGGAGAAGCGCGGGACAGGTAGTGGCAAAAATCCTGCGTACCGCCCACCGCACGTATTTCGGCGGTAACCGGAGGCGATTTGATCGAGGACAGGGGGGCTGCTTCCGCAGCAGCAAGTAACTCTTCGTTACGCTCGAACAGCAGGCAAACGGCACAGGTTTCGTGCAGCTCTTCCGCTGGGTGTTCGAACTGATGCGCCGCGAACGACACCTGCGACACAAGCATCAGCACCAGCAGCAACCTCATGAACGAGGGCCGAAAAACAGGGCGTTGGCATCGATGACTGCGCATTGTCGTTTGGAAGTGTCGACTCTATGGCGTGCGAATCGTCAGCTGTTCAGTGATAGCATCTCGCGGGAATCGGAGCAATATCTTTTGGTCATTACGGCTTCGAAACGCAGCGCTTACGAACATCGAATCAAAAGGAGCTATCGAGTGTCGGCCAGCAAACAGAAAAGCATTGTGATCACCGGCGCATCCACAGGCATCGGCTATGCGGCCGCCAGGCTCTTCCTCGAAGACGGTTGGCGCGTATTCGGCAGTGTCCGTAAGACGGCCGACGCGGATCGGTTGACCCAGGACCATCCGGATGCATTTACGGCGCTGATCTTCGACGTCACGGACGAGGCGGCGATTGACCGCTCCGCGGCGATGGTGCGGGAGGCGCTGGACGGTCGAACGCTAAACGGGCTGATCAACAACGCCGGCATTGCCGTAACCGGGCCTTTGCAGCACATTCCGATGGATGAACTCAGGTTTCAGTTCGACGTCAACGTCTTTGGCGTGGCGCGTGTATCGCAGGCGTTTATCCCGCTGCTCGGCGCCGACAAATCCTTGAGCGGCAAACCGGGAAAAATTATCAACATGAGCTCGGTTGCCGGCAAGGTGTCCACGCCGTTGTTCGGTCCTTACACGATGTCCAAACATGCACTGGAGGCCTATTCCCATAGCCTGCGCCGCGAATTGCTAATGTACGGCATCGACGTCGTGGTCGTCGGGCCAGGGTCGATCAAAACGCCCATCTGGGACAAGGCGGACGACACAAACATCGAGCAATACCGCAACACGGATTACTACCCCGTCTTTGAACGGGTGCTGCACTTGTCGAAGAAAACCGGCGAGCGTGGTATGCCGCCGGAGCAGCTCGGCCGCCTGTTGCTGGACATCCTTCGCAACGATGCCCCCAAATGGCGATACGCGATTGTGGCGGACAGGCTCATCATGTGGACCCTGCCGCGGCTGCTGCCAACGCGAATGCTCGACAAAATCATGACCAAACGCTTCGGTTTCCCGGAGAAGGTCTAAGCCGTCCTGGGCGCAAGCGAGCGTCTAGTGCGGGCGCCTGGGGTCTCCGCCGGGCAGGCACTGGCAGCGGTAGGTCGATGGCCCCCACCCTCTGCACGACAGAGTCGTATGGCTGGAAAAGCAGCGAAATCGGCTCTTTAGGCTGCGGTCCGCTCGTGACGCCGCAGACGGCGAGCCGCTTATTGCGCACGCGGACAGCAGCAGCATGAACACAACAAGGACAAAGTATTGTCTGATCGTCACCGCACGCTATCTCCTTGTGTTTTGTACGATGACACCAGGCGCTAGTGTTGGGCCAAACATGAAGTTACGATGAGGATCGCGCAAAGAAACCCCGTAAAGACGCGCTAACCCTCACTGTCGGTAGCGATGGGCCCATGGTTCCGGAGGGCAACAATGGCAACAGGCCGACTACAGGTCGGCGACCTGGTAATTGATCGCGGTACACGGACCGTCTCTCGTAACGACGAGGAAGTCCGCCTTCCCCGACTGTCGCTCCGCTTCCTGCTGACGCTCGCGGATGCCGCTCCCAATCTGGTCAGCTCGGACGAACTGGTCGACAAAGTCTGGGACGGTGGCATCGCAACACCGGAAACGATCGTGCAGCGCGCAATGCTCGTGCGCCAGGCTCTGGGTGACGATGCGCAGCACCCACGGTATATCGAGTCGATCCGAGGGGAAGGCTACCGGTGTGTCGCAACCGTGCGACCGTTGGCTGATGATCTCCCGACCGCTCCCGACAGCACACGAGTAAGACGCTGGCAACACCCTCGGGTTTGGCTTTCCGCCGTCGCCTTGTCGCTCTTTGGCCTCGGCATCGTTTTCTGGCCGGCGAAAGATGCGCAGGCACCCGCCGAATCCGTTGCCGTTCTAGCTTTCCAGGACATGTCGCCCACCGGTGACCGTGCATTTCTCGCGGACGGCGTCGCAGAAGAGCTACTGAATCATATTGCTCAGTCGACAAACCTCAAGGTGATAGCCCGCACGTCCGCCTTTTCCTTCAAGGGAAGTGATTTGCCGGCCACCGAAGTGGCCGCCGAGCTGGGTGTTGACGTATTGATCGACGGGGCACTGAGAAGTGATGGCGAGCGGCTTCGCGTCTCGGTGCAAATGATCGACGGCGCGTCGGGCGCAAACCTCTGGTCCCGGCAGTTTGATGGGCTGGCGGACGACTTCTTCGATCTACAGGAGCGCATTGCGGCCGCTGTCGTGGCGGAGCTCAACCGTACACCACCGATCCAGAACCGATTGAACGACCGTCGGGACCCGGCGGCTTACATCCTGTATCTGCAGGCGCGGCAGTTGAACCACCGGAACACGTTGCAAGATTCATTAACGGCCATACCGCTGCTGGAACGCGCGCTCGAGATCGACCCCGAATTTCCACTGGCTCTTGCCGAGTTGGCTCGCGCCACGTATATCACCGGGCCGGAACCGTCCGACCGCCCCGGCTGGGCCCTGGTCTGGGAAGACTGCATTGCGTTGATTGATCGGGCGTACGCAATCGATCCGGAGCAACCTTTTGTTCTGGCGTGGCGCGCCTGGATAGACATCCTCCACCGGCGCGACACCGAGAGCGGCTTCCGGGAACTGGATCGGGCCCTTTCCATCGACCCTCGAAACGACGACGCGGTGCGCCTCGCCGCCCTTCTGTACCTCATCGTGGGACAATACGATCGGACCATCGAGCTGTCCGAGGGACTGCTCGTCAGGGACCCGTTCTGCGTGATTTGTCACTTCACGGCAGCCGCGGCGATGGCCTGGTCAGATCAAATCGAGATGGCAGAGGATTCGCTGCACTACCTCGTGGAAGTCGCTGACGGTTCCCGCCTGCGTGGCGCGCTAATGATGCTTGGCGCCCTTTATCTCGTGACGGACCGTGCCGAGCAGGCATTGCAACTCTTCGCCGGCGAAGGGGTACCGGAACCGTACGCCACTCGCGGGCGCCTGCTGGCGTTGTACGAACTGGGACACGTCGAGGAGTTCGAACGCGAATTCCTGCTACATCGCCAGTCCTGGGAGGCCAGTGAAAACCCGCCGTTCGACGTGCTCGCTTCCCTCTATGCCTGGACCGGTGATAAGGACACCGCGTTTGAATGGCTGTACCGGGGTCTCGATCAGCATGACGACACTATAGCGCCGTACCTCGGCGCAAAAGGCCCCTTCTACCGGATGCTCAAGAACGATCCACGCTGGGCAGCGGTCCAGCAGCGCGCCGGCCCCGTACCGGCTGTTGATCGGGAGCCGCCCAAGTGAATACAGAGAACGGCTGTGGCAGAGCCTGAACCCAAAAAACCCCGGATACTGCTCGCCGGAGCTACCGGCTACATCGGGCGCGCCGTTGCCGCTGAGCTTCGCGTGCGGGGCTATCCTGTCACCGCCATTGTCCGCGAGCGCCCGTCCGTGGACCGCCCTGACGCCGCCGTAACCGAGGAGACGCTTCGCGGGCTCGATCAGGAAGCGATTGAGCTGACCGACCCGGAGGAAACGGTCCGGCGCCTCGAGTCGTTACCTTTCGACGCGGTCGTGTCTTGCATTGCGTCTCGCAACGGCGTTGGTGCGGACGCCTGGGCCGTCGACTATCGCGCCAACCTGAACCTGCTGGCAGCAGCGAAGCGGCGCGGTGTGAGGCACTTTGTGCTGCTGTCGGCCATTTGTGTTCAGCGGCCGAAGCTTGCGTTCCAGCAAGCCAAGCTTGCGTTCGAGAAAGAACTCATGGCGTCCGGATTGCGGTATTCGATAGTCCGCCCAACCGCCTTCTTCAAGTCGCTGGCGGGCCAGGTTCGCCGGGTGCAACAAGGCAAGCCTTTCCTGTTGTTCGGCGACGGCAGCAATACAGCCTGCAAACCCATTGGGGAGCGCGATCTGGCGCGTTACCTCGTCGACTGCCTGCAACAGTCGTCTCTTCACAATCGGGTTTTGCCCATCGGCGGTCCAGGCAACGCGATAACACCGCGTCAGCAGGGTGAACTCCTGTTCGAGCTGGCTGAACTTCCGCCGCGTTTTCGAAGCGTGCCGGTGGCCATGTTCGACGTTGCGCTTGCCTTGCTTGCGCCGCCGGCGCTCGTCTTTTCGCGCGTCAAGGCGAAAGCCGAACTCGCGAGAATTGGCCGCTACTACGCAACCGAATCCATGTTGCTGTGGGATGAGGACCGGCAAGTTTACGATGCCGACGCAACACCCGCTTACGGTGAAGACAGTCTGCGAGCGTTCTACACGCGGGTCCTTCGGGAAGGGCTGTCGGGCCAGTCTCTTGGCGATCACGGAGTGTTTTGAATGAACGCGCCGTCCACACAAAGAGCGCTCGTCATCACGCTCGCCGTTGTACTCGCCGCCTGTTCACCCGGCGACAAGGTTTCGGCGCCAGTCGACACGCCGCCAGGTTTTACCGGCAGCAACGCGTGCGCGGCCTGTCACCAGCGCGAGCATGACGAATGGCAGGGATCGCACCACCAGCTGGCGATGCAGGTTGCCGACCCGCAGTCGGTGCTCGGCGACTTCTCCGGAGTCACGGTTCCCTACTTCGATACCAGCGCCACCTTTACTCAACGGGAAGGGCGCTACTTTGTCGTTACCGAAGATGCAGACGGCGAACAGCAACAGTTCGAGGTGACGCACACGTTCGGCGTGGCGCCGCTCCAGCAGTTTCTGGTCGACGCGCCAGGGGGCCGGAAACAGGCGCTGCAGTTCGCTTGGGATACCCGCCCGGAAGCCAGCGGCGGCCAGCGATGGTTTCATCTCTATCCGTACGAACACCTCGACCACGACGATCCGCTGCACTGGACGGGACCGTATTTCAACTGGAATTTCATGTGCGCGGAATGCCATTCAACAGATTTGCAGCTGGGCTACGACATCGAGAGCAACACCTTCGATACGACGTTTGCCGAGATCTCGGTCGGCTGTGAGGCTTGCCACGGCCCGGGCTCTCGGCATATTGCACAGGCGGAATCGGACAGCTTCGACAGCCAGCACGGCCTGCCCGTCAACCTGGACGACCGAAACGGCGCAGCGTGGATTATGAATGCCGGCACGGGCATTGCCGAAAGGTCGGTGCCGCCAGCGGCGCAGCAAGAGGTTGAGACTTGTGGACGATGCCACGCCCGGCGGAGTCAGATCACGACGACGTACGATTACGGCAGGCCGCTGACCGACACACACCTGCCGTCGTTGCTCGACGCGGGCCTATACCATGCCGACGGCAGAATTCTTGACGAAGTGTACGTGTACGGATCGTTCCTGCAGAGCAAGATGTATTCTGCCGGCGTCACCTGTAGCGACTGCCACAACCCTCACTCGGGGCAATTGCGCGCGGGCCCCGATCCCAACAATACGTGTGCCAGCTGTCACCTGCCGGCACAGTTTGCCGCGGTGGAACACGCAGGCGAGCCTGCCGGCGACTGCGTGACATGCCATATGCCGGCCACAACCTATATGGGTGTGGACGATCGCAGAGATCACAGTTTCAGGCTTCCCAATACCGAGGACGATCCGGCGCATTACGGAACGGCCATTGCGGCCGGTCGCATCGGCAATGCAAACGAGATACTGCTGCAAAACATCGCCAATGAATCCGTGCCGCCCATCGCGCGGGCAACACAGTTGTCGCTCCTGGAACCGATCGACACGCCGGCCGGCCAGCAGACGCTGCTGGACCAGCTCGACAGTCCCGAACCGCTGATCCGCATCGGTGCGCTCCGCGCGCTGCGCCGACAATCGCCGGAACTTCGTCTGCGACACGGAAGCCACCTGCTGCGCGACCCGATACGTTCGGTGCGTATCGAAGCCGCGGTCACCTATGCCGACGAACACGACATGTTGCCGTTGGAGGACGCCCGCACCTTCCCGGCTGCACTGGAGGAACTCAGACAGGCGATGCGAACGTCGGCTTCCATGCCCGAAGCCGCGCTCCGTCTCGCAGAGCTCGAGGCGCGGCTGGGCAACACGGGTACCGCGGCCGGGTTGTACGAGCATGCGATGCGCATCGGAGACACGCTCGCAACCGTACAGCATGCATTTGGGCTGCATCTCGTGCGCGCCGGCCGGCCGGCCGACGCGCTCCTGCACCTCGAGCGCGCCGCCGAGCTGGATTCATCGATCCCGCAGTTCACCTACGTGTACGCCGTTGGGCTGAACTCGCTGGGCCGGACGGAAGAAGCGCTCGGCGTCTTGCTTGACGCGCGCGAGCGGTTCCCCGAGCACTTCGACACGGGCTTTGCCCTGGCGACAATCTATCGAGACGCGGGCAACAGGGACGCCGCACGGGCGGTGGCAGTGCGGCTCAAAGAACAACACCCCGACAACACGCAAGCCGCCGCACTGGTGGATGCCCTGGCTAATTAGAACGACAGACGGCTCTTCCGAATCGCGGTCCAATCGCGGGGCCGGGCCGCTAAGCGGTCAGGCGGTGCTTTCTCCAAAGATTTCAGCGCGCACGGCGGCCAACGCATCGCTCATCATCGCCTTGACGCTGGGCATGGGCTCGTCGTGTTTTGCCCAATCCATCATGATTGCCTGAAACAGTCCCGCGACCACATAGCCGACGACCGTGTCGTCGACCGAAGGCTCGGCTCTTTTGGCGCGAACGGAAAGCGCGGACGCAATCAGGTTGGCGATGTCGATGCAGTTGGCGACGGATTCCTTTTTGAGCGCAGGCTCGGATTGTGCCAACTGCATTCTCGCGCGGTGCCGGCCCCTCTGTTCCTCGTCCATACCTTCGTCGACTTCCACACACAACGCGTGAAGTGCGGCCACAAGACCCTCCTCGACGATCAGTGAGTGTATAGCCTCCATGAAGTCGCCTTCGTATTCGTCCCAAAGAATGATGCGCTCTTTGGTCTCGAACTGCCGGTAGACGGTTGCAGGCCCCACGCCTGCCTCGCGCGCAATGTCCTCCACGGTCGTGTTTGCAAAGCCGTGTTTTCGGAACAGCGCCACGGCCGCTCCCTGGATCTGTTTCATCGTCGCGATGCGTTTGGCTTCGCGCAGGTTGCCCGTCATCAACACTCCCGGTCGAGTTAGCTTGCGATAGTAACTATCATGTGATAGCGTCTACCTATTGATAGTTACTATCAAGTAGTAGTTTCTATCATTATGGAGCTCCCGGAATCACCTCGCAAGCCTTTTGTCGCTGAAATTTGGTCGAATTTTCAGGAGCTTATCGGACTGACCAGCACCGTTACACGCTGGCGTCATCGTAAGAGGACCAACCCATGACACAACAAACACACTCTCTCGCTGCCCTTGCTCGCAGCTTGAAACCCCTGGTCTGGCCCGGCGTAATGGTGTTACTCGCCGTCACGCTGAGCGCCTGTGGCGGAACCGGTTTGCGCCAGGAGCCGCTGCCCCTCGTCGAAATCGAACCGATCGCCTCGGCATCCGACCCGCACCTGATCGTGTCGCTGGACACACTGATCGTGCGCGACGGCCCCGGCAGCTGGGCTCGCAACGCCGATTGGGACGAGTATCAACTGACGATACAAAACCGAAGCGGCACTCCGGTCTTGCTCGACCGGATTGTGATCGTCGACTCATTCAGTGAGCCGATTGCCGCCGATGCGTCGCGCAAGAGTCTGGTTCGCGGCAGCCGGGAAGTTGTGCGGCGGCACGAAGACGCCGACATCGACATCAAGGCTGGCGCCGGCAGCGGCCTGCTGTTCGGCTCGGGCGCGGCGGTATCGGCAATGGGCCTCGGCACAGCCTCGCTTGCGAGCACCGGAGCGCTGATCTCCGGCGGCACGGCGTCGGTGGGAAGCTTGACCGCCGTGGCGTCGGGTCTCCTGATAGCAGGCCCTGCTCTGATTACGACGGGCGTCGTGCGAAGCGTCAACAACGCCAAAGTGGATGAGCAGATTGAAATCCGGCACACACCGCTGCCGCTGCACATCGACCCCGAAGAGCAGGCATCGCTCAAGCTGTTCTTTCCGATCGTGCCGTCGCCGAGGTACTTGCTGCTGTCGTACAGCAACGGTACGTCCGAATACCGGTTGGCCGTCGATACCTCGAGCAAACTCGAAGGACTGCACGTGACCTCCACCGAGGATGCGCTGTAGGCACAAGACACCACATCGTGCCGGACGGAGTGAACGTCGATTCTGGCGCAGACCCTCAACGGGCGGCGAGGCAGAATGCCGAGCCGCCCATTTTTTTGAGCGTCACCCGAAGCTGAACTATTGGGCCGCGCCGGAACGTGAGACGAAACGATGCCGTACGCCGGGCTCTACACCCGTAGTTCACGCGGCAAAAGGTGCGGCGGCATGTTCTGGTAACACACCGGCTTGAGGAAACGCCGCATGGCCAGCGTACCGACGGAGGTTGCGGCGACATTGGTGCTGGCGGGATACGGTCCGCCGTGCATCATGGCCGGCGAGACTTCGACACCTGTCGGAAAACTGTTCGCAAGCAGACGTCCGGCCTTTTGTTCGAGGATCGGCAGCAGCTCCGCCGCGAGTTCCCCGTCACCCTCGTCGAGGTGCATCGTTGCCGTGAGCTGGCCGTCGAGAGCTTCGGCGAGTCCCGCAATCTCGTCAATCGACGACACGCGCACGACCAGCCCGAGCGGGCCGAACACCTCCTCCGCGAGGGATTTGTGCTCACGCCACGTTGCCGATTGGGTCTCGAACAACGACGGCAGGGCGCTGCGGCCGTCCCATGCCGCCAGAAACCGCGTCGAGACCCCGGCCATCGAATCCAGCTTCTCAGCGCCGCGGCGGTAACTCGCTGCAATGCCGTCGGTCAGCATCGTCTGCTCCGGAACCTCCTGCAGGGCGGCTACGGCCGCATCGACAAACGCATCCGCCCCCTCGACGTCCGGCAAAAACAGAACACCCGGCCTGGTGCAAAACTGGCCGGCGCCCAGGGTCAGCGAGCCCACCCAGCCCGACGCAATATCGGCACCCCGGCGTGCGAGCGCGTTCGGCAGCACAAAGCCCGGATTGATCGATCCGAGCTCGCCGAAAAACGGTATGGGCTCAGGGCGGCCGGCACATAAGTCGAACAGACTGCGGCCGGCGGCCAGCGAACCCGTGAAACCGACGGCCTTGATGCGCGGGTGTTGCACAAGCGACCGGGCCACGTCGTGCCCGGCGTCCTGTATGAGCGAGAACACAGCGTCGGGCATGCCAGTTGTGCGGGCGGCAGACAGCACGGCGTCGGCAACCCGTTCGCTGGTGCCCGGGTGCGCCGGATGCCCTTTGACGACCACGGGACAGCCCGCCGCCAGCGCAGACGCTGTGTCGCCTCCGGCCGCTGAAAACGCCAGCGGGAAGTTTGACGCGCCAAACACGGCAACGGGGCCGATCGGACGCATCATCAGGCGAAGATCGGGACGCGGTATCGGTTGGCGATCCGGCTGCGCTTCCACTACACACGGCTCGAGATAATTCCCGTCCAGTACGTGTTGGGAAAACAGGCGTAGCTGACCGGCCGTGCGGCCGAGCTCACCCTCGAGCCTTGCATTCGGTAGCCCACTTTCGCTCGCCGCAATGGCCACGATGTCCTCGGCACGGCGTTCGAGCTCCGCGGCCACCTCATCGAGGAACCGCGCGCGATCCCGTCGCGAGCGTGAACCGAAGTCGGTAAACGCAACATGTGCCGCTTCGGCTGCCTTGTTCACGATACCGATCGTGCCGTTCCAGAACTCGTGCGGTTCGCCGGTCGCCGGGCTCGATGAGAAACGGCTGTCACCGGATAACCATTGCCCCGCTATCAGGTGTTTTCCTTTCAATCGGTTAACCTCGCGCATACGTCAGAATCTGGCGGGCGAAAACGCGTCGATATCGACGTGCGTCGGCTGCTCGCAGGCGATCTCCGCAATCAGCCGGCCGGTTGCGGGCGCAAGCGTCAAACCGAGCATGTTGTGACCTGTGGCAAGCAAGCCGTTGTCGAGGCCCGGAACCCGTCCAATGATCGGCAGGCTGTCCCAGGTCATCGGCCGCCAGCCGTACCAGGTTTCCTCGGCCCCGGCAACAGCCTCGTTGTCCGCAGGCGCTATCAAATAGGGCCGCGTGGATTCGCGCAGCTGCTGAATCCTGTGCTCCGGGATGCTCGAGTCGAAACCGACAAACTCCATCATCGAGCCAATCCGATAACCTTCGTCGAAAGGCGTTACTCCAATACGATGCTCGGGGAACAGCATGGGGTATTGCGGGCAGGGATCCGGCCTCGACATCGTCAGCGAATACCCTTTGCCGGGCTCGATCGGCAGACTGCAGCCGAGCTCCGTCGCGAGCTCACTCGACCAGGCGCCCGCGGCAAACACGTAGTGGTCAGCGGCCAGCTCGCCGTTCGAGGTCTCGAGCGTACTGATCCGGCCGTTCGATCGGTGCACGCGCTCGAGCGCGCAGTGCTCGACAAACTCGACCCCCGATTGCGTCAATTCGGACCGCCACTCGCGAATCAGCCTGTCGGGACGCAAAGAGGCATCGTCGTCATAGAAGTACGCACCTGCGAGACCATCCTTCAAGGCCACATCGAAGCCCGTAAGCTCATTACCCTCGATGCGGCGCGCAGCAAGCCCGTACGTTTCCGTGAGTAACTCATCGGTTTGCGAGAAACTCGCGAAACCTTCATCGGTCTCGAACACGTACAGCAGACCCTGCTCTTTCCACTCGCCCTCGAGCGCAGTCGAATCGAACAACCGCCGGTACTCGTTCATCGACGATTCGAGCAAGGGTTGCAGGCAGTGACCGGCCGCAATCATCCTGTCGTGGGTGCAGCGCCGCGCAAACTCGAACAGCCAGCGATAGATGTCGAACCGAAGCTGGGGTTTTATCCTGAACGCTGACCTGGGACGAAACAGGGACTGAACGCCGGCGAGCAGGGCTCCGGGCGCGTTCAGCGGCAACACGTGGCTGGGACAAACGTAACCGCAGTTGGCGTAGGAACACGCCTGTCCGATGCCCGCGCGATCGATGACGGTGACCCGGAAGCCGGCGCGAGCCAGGTAGTGCGCACAGGCAAGACCAATGATTCCGCCGCCGGTTACGACAACCGTGCCTGTCCCTGCGCCCCCGTTCACGCGATGCCGCTGGCGAACGGGTCGCCGGCCTGGCGGACCAGCAGACTCTCGCCGCAAATATAGGCTCTCCCCGATATGCTGGGAACAATCTCGCCGTCTTCGCTCCTCTGATAGCTCGCCACAAAGCGGCTGCCGATGACGCTTTCCTGAACCCAGCGCTCCCCCGGCGCCAGCTCGCCGCGTTCGGCCAGGCACGCAAGCTTGGCGCTCGTGCCGGTTCCGCACGGGGATCGGTCGTACGCATTGCCGGGGCAAAGCACAAAATTTCGGCTGTGCGCATCGCCCGACGCGGGAGGGCCAAAGAACTCGATGTGATCGATCTCGGCGCCGCCCATGCCGGTGATGCCCTCGGCCTGCAGTGCGCGCTTTATGCGCAGCGCCGCTCGGGTCAGCGCGGGTTCGTTCTCGAGGATCAGCTCACAGGGGGCCTCGTCGACCAGGAAGAACCAGTTGCCGCCCCAGGCAATGTCTCCGCGCACTTCACCGAGACCGGGCACGTCGAGTACAACGTCGCGCCGGTAACAGTAGCTCGACACGTTTTCGACCGTGGCTTCGTTTGCCGCCGTGAGGCTCACGCCGATGACGCCTACGGGCGTCTCGATTCGAATATCGCCCGGTTTTACCCGGCCGAGGTACGCCAAGGTAACGGCAACGCCGATTGCGCCGTGGCCGCACATGCCGAGATAACCGGTGTTGTTGAAGAAAATGACGCCGGTTGCGCAGTCATCATACGAAGGCGTGCACAGCAGCGCACCCACCATGGCATCGGAACCGCGCGGCTCCAGGATAACGCTCTGCCGGAAGTCGTCATGAGCCGCAGCCATTCGGTCGAGACGAGCACGCAGCGAGCCCGAGCCCAGGTCCGGCCCACCATCGAGCACAACGCGCGTCGGTTCGCCTTCCGTGTGGGAATCGATAACACGTATCGCGTTCAACGCCTTACTCATCCTTCCCCGACCAGGTCGCCCACCAGTTGCGGAAGCGGCGCCACTCGGCCTCGATGAACGCCTGTTGAGTCGGACTCAATCCGTCGGACGCATTCAGGTGATAGCGATACTCGCTGTTCCCCTCGAGGACCATCAGGTGTTTGTAGTACAGCACGAGGTCGGGACCTTCGTCGAACTTCGAGAGAACCGCGAGCGACTGGTCGAGTTCCCGGGCGAGGCGGAGCGATTCCGCATCACCGTCAGCAGCCCGCTCGCAAAGCTCGACGAGTCGCAACACCTCGTTTGGGAGTGCATTACCCGCGCCGGTAATTGCGCCGCGCGCGCCGCAGTTGACAAAGCCGTGCACAACCTGGGTATCGACCCCAACCATCAGGCTGAGATCCGGGTCACCGCTGGTGATGTGCTCGGCCGCATAACTCAGCGAACTCGCGCCGCCAAACTCCTTGAATCCGACCAGGTTCGGGTGCTCGCGACGCAGATCAAAAAACAGCTCCGCGCGAGTTTCGAAACCGTAGTAGGGGCTGTTGTAGATCACGGCCGGCACATCAGGGGCGGCCTCGAGGATACCGGCGAAGTGTGCTCGCTGGGCGGCCGCTGATGTGCCGCGCGACAACACCCGCGGTATCACCATAAGGCCGTCGGCGCCGGTTTTGCTGGCGTGCCTCGCCAGGGCGGCCGCGCGCGCCGGGTTCTGCGCACCCGTACCGACAACCGTGGGAACGCCGGCGGCAATCAGGCGCTCAACCCCCAGCATACGCTGGCGATCGTCGAGCAACGGCCAGTCACCCATCGAGCCGCAATACACGACCGCGCGCATACCGGCCTCGCACAGCTCTTTGGCTTTGGTTGTCAGGGCGTCGAAATTGGGCTCACCCTCTGCGTCGCAGGGGGTCATTAGCGCCGGGATACAACCGGTAAACACGGACTTGTCGATTGGCATATCAACGTCTCATTCGGGTTTTCGTTGAATATGGCTGGCTTTCAGGCTCGCATCTTATTAATTTAACGATGTTTTGGCTTGGCAGGGTCGCCATCTTCGACTTGATTTTTTGCATAGCCCTTTATGCGTAGCCGATCTCCCCTCGTCACCTTGCTCGAAGATCTCGCCGAACCGTTTACGGCGGAAGCACTCTTCGATCAGATGCCGGATACCGTTTTTTTTATCAAAGACGCCGACGGCCGCTACGTCTGCGTCAACCAGACTCTCGTGAACCGCTGCCGCAAGCACAACAAGTCACAGCTGCTGGGCCGGACACCTTCGGCCGTGTTCGGCAGGCAGCTCGGGCAGGACTACGAAGCGCAGGACCGTAGCGTCATCCGCTCCGGCCGGCAGCTCGTGGACAAACTCGAACTGCACGTTTATCAGCCGCGCGAACTCGGCTGGTGCCTGACCAGCAAACTGCCGCTCATCGGCAAGAACGGCAAGGTTGCGGGGCTGGTCGGTGTCTCACGAGACCTCAAGCTGCCCGACGTTGCCAGCAGCGAGTTCGAACAGATTGCGGAAGCCATTGCTTATGCCGAGTCCCGGCTTTCGTCGCCGCCCGCGGTCGCCGAGCTCGCAGCCATCGCGTCGATGTCCGTATATCAACTCGATCGCCGGATGAAACGCCTGTTTGGCCTATCCACAGGACAGTGGCTGCTGAAGACTCGCATCGACCGCGCGAGCCGGCAGCTGATCGAGACCGCGTTGTCCGTTACCGAAATTGCGCTGGACGCCGGCTACCGCGATCACAGCGCATTCACCCGGCAGTTTCGTCGCACAACGGGGCAAACACCGTCGGAGTTCAGGAGCTGGTCCGGGCAGGGATAACGGGGCGCCGCTAGTGGATAGCCACGGTACCCAGGTCGGCGAGCTTGTCCGGATTGCGCACTATGTAGATGTCCGTAACGGCGCCTTCCGCGTCATAAGCAAAAGACACGGTGGCGACCACGGCGCCTTCCTCCGTCAGCAGCATTCCGCGAGTGCCGTTGATGTCGGCAGTCGACCATTCGAAGTCCAGCCAGTATTTGTGCAGCCGTTTCGACAGGAAACGGGAGACGGCATCGACGCCCTGCAAAACATCGCGCACGGCGGGCACTTTACCGCCGCCGTCGGCGCTAAGCCGAACCTCGCTCGAGAGCAGCGATACCAGGCGCTCGGTCGAACCACTGACAACCGCGTTTTCGAACTCGGCGAGTAGCTGATTCTGACGCTGTAGCGGCGTGACGTTGCGTACACCCGCGCGGTCGACGTTGGCCTTCGCACGCGAAACCAGCTTGCGGCAGGCACTTTCCTGAAGGCCAAGGGCCTCCGCAATCTCCGCGTAGGACAGGTCGAAAATGTCGCGCAACAGATACGCCGCGCGCTCTTTCGGAGTCAGCCTTTCGAGCAGCAGCAGGAACGCCATCGACAGCGATGACGCCAGGTCCGACGCTTCCTCGGGACCCTCTTCTGCCGCGGTCTGCACGGGCTCCGGCAGCCAAACACCCACGTAGTTGACGCGACTGCGGTGGGCAGCTCGCAGCAGGTCCAGGCAGCGGCGTGTGCAGGCGGTCGTCAGCCACGACGGAGCGCTCCGGATACCCTCGCGATCGGCCCCGGACCATTTGACGAACGTGTCCTGCACGGCGTCCTCGGCGTCCGACACCGAACCGAGAATGCGGTAGGCCAGCGCCAGCAGGCCGGGGCGGGCATCCTCGAAAGCCTGTGTGTCCTCGGGACTGAGCATGTCAATGGCTCGCGATGTTGATGCGGTTCCAGAGATTGATCATCGCAATGGTAGCCGTCAGTGCGGCGATTTGCTCCTCGGTGAAATGCTCCCGCAAGCGGGCCCGGAGCGTTCCACGATCGAACCTGGGATCGAGCGTGGTCAGCGCCTCTGTCCAGGCGAGCGCCGCGCGCTCCGGCTCGTTGAAGTCATCCAGTTCTTCCCAGACGATCAGACGATCCAGCCGTTCGCTGGTCTCGCCGTCGGCGCGAGCCTCCCGGGTGTGCATTTCGACGCAGTAGCCGCAGCGATTGATTTGCGATGCGCGCAGCTGCACGAGGTGATGGATGGCCCGATCGAGCCCGTGTGTGTTGATGGCTCCGTGTACGCCCATCAGCGACTGCATCACGTCCGGGAGCTCTTTTCTGTAATCCACAGCGTCTCTGTTACTCATTGTATTCCTCTGTTTACTGGTGTTCGACCGGCATCTGGGGACTATCCTCTCTATAAAGATGACGTTTCGCCGGCCGCTTTTGTGACGTCGAATCAGTCCAGAACGGCAATGGCGTCGACTTCGAACAGCATGCCGTCGAGCGCCAGGCGGGGCACCGGGACCAGGGTCTGGGCCGGCAGCGATTCGCCGAACGTGTCCTTCGCGTAAAGCGTCATGACGTCGAGCATTGCCGGCCGATAGTCGACGACGTAGGTCGTGATTTTGGTGACCTGCGTGGGTTTTGCACCCACGGCTTCAAGCGCTGTTCGAAGATTCCGGTAGGCCTGCTCGACCTGCTCGCCAAAACCGGGCGCCAGGGCCCCGGTCTCGTCTTCGCCACCTTGACCTGCAATGAACGCGGTTCGCGTGCCGCCGGTGGCGACAACCACGTGACTGAAGCCAAACGGCTCGGGATCGAAGAGGCGGCGCGGATTGATGATGGTTGTCCTGACCGCGTCGACCGTAGGATCCGCGCCAGCGGGAATGAATAATGCGTTTGCGCCGTACCGGGCCTCGGTACGAGGGCTTTCGGGCGTGTTTATGGGTGATGTCATTTCGATGTACTCGTTAATGGTGACGGGTACTTCATTGACGAATGTGAAAGCGCGTTTGTGACGCGCAAAAAAAAGACGCCCGCCGTTTCCGGCGGGCGCCTGTCCGTACCGCAAGCCTGTCGACTTCAATAAGCGTAAGGCGGGAAGAAGTCGTTGCTGCCGTTCAGCATGATCGGCGCGTTGCCGTCGGGCGTGCCGGCCCAGAGGTCGCGAAAATCGCTGCTCATGAAGTCGTCGAAACGCTCGTAGAAGACAAGCCTGGTGCTGTCCTCAGACCAGCGGACGTCGCTTTGCACGTCCACGTCGGTGTCGAGATCCGCGTTGATGCGATTACCCGCCATGCCGTCGGCCGTGCTGACGTACAGCTCGATCTCGTTGTTGCCCGTCGTGCTTCGGGAGAAGTAAGCGACGTTCTGGCTGTCCGGCGACCAGATAACCGGTAAAAACGTCCGATCGCCCGGCACGACAACAGTGCTAATGTCCGTCAAGCCGCTGCCGTCGGGGTTCACGACGTAGGTCACCCAGTTGGCCGTTGCGTCGAGTTCACCGACAAACGCCAGCCGGGTGCCGTCGGGCGACCAGCGAACGCCGTTGGCAAACTGGTTACCCGAGAGATCGGGGTGCAGCTTGGTGGAACCGCTGCCGTCGACGTTGCTGACGAAAGATTCGAGAAGGGTGCCACTGGTGGGACGCAGCGAGTAGGCAATCCGGGTGCTGTCGGGCGACCACTGGATGGACTGTGCCGTGAAGAGTTGGAAACTGCTTCCGGGAGTCAGGCGTCGATTGTCGGCACCGTCCGGATCGGCCGCGAACAGATCGTAGTCCGTGGAGAGTTGCTGCGCGCCGTAGACGATCGCGCTCGCGTCCGGTGAGAAGCTGAACGCGGCGACGTTGCCGTTGGCCACCAGGTTCTGGTTGATCCGGGCCAGCGACGTGCCGTCCGGCAACACCGTATAGAGCTCGGT
>JANQPG010000009.1 GCA_028289545.1 Woeseiaceae bacterium | reverse complement strand
GCTCCTGAGCATTCGGCTGCGCGCGGAAGGCTACGAGGTCGAAGCCGTCGAGTCGGCACACAAGGCGCTGGCCACGGTCGGCCGTTTTGCGCCGGATCTTGTCGTCACCGACCTGCGCATGGACAAGATGGACGGCATTGGCCTGCTCAAGGAGCTGCAAACCCGCTCGCCGGGGCTGCGCGTGGTCATCATTACGGCGCACGGCACAATCCCGGACGCCGTGTCCGCAACGCAGAGCGGCGCGTTCGGCTTCCTGACCAAACCCATCGACAAAGACGAGCTGATGGCCACCGTCGAAAAAGCGCTGCGGGTATCGGGATCGGTCGACATCGACGAAAACTGGGCGGCGGAGATCATTACCCGCAACCAGGGCATGAAAGAGATCCTGAACCAGGCAAAGATGGTGGCGGCCACTGACGCCAGGGTGCTGATCAACGGCGAAAGCGGCACCGGCAAGGAACTGCTCGCGCGAGCCATACACAACGCCAGCCCGCGCGCCAACAAACCGTTTGTCGCCATCAACTGCTCGGCAATGGCCGAGAATCTGCTCGAGTCGGAGCTGTTCGGCCACGAAAAAGGGGCTTTCACGGGCGCAACGCGCAGCCACAAGGGGTTGTTCCAGGCCGCTGAGGGCGGCTCGCTGCTCCTCGACGAAATTGGCGACATGCCGATGCGCCTGCAGGTCAAGCTGTTGCGCGTGCTGCAGGAAAACCAGGTCCGGCCGGTTGGCAGCACCGAAGCGCGCGAAGTCGACGTGCGGGTCATTTCGGCCACGCACCGCGACCTTCAGCAGCTCATGGGCCAGGGCCGGTTTCGCGAAGACCTCTACTATCGCCTGAACGTCGTCAACATCAAGATCCCGACCTTGAACGACCGCCGCGAGGACATTCCGCTGCTGGTTGCCCATTTTCTGCAGCTGATCGCCTCGGAGGCCGGTCAGGAACGCAAAGTCTACGCGCCCGAGGCGGTGGAAATGCTCGTCATGGCCGAATGGCCGGGCAACATCCGCCAGCTGTACAACGTGGTGCGGCAAAACGTCGCGCTATCACGGTCTCCCGTGATCAGCGCCGAGCTTGTCCAGCAGAGTCTTGGCGAGCACGCGGGCAAACTATTGTCGTTCACCGACGCGCGCGACGAGTTTACGCGCAACTACCTGTCGCAGATCCTGCAAATCACGATGGGCAACGTT
The DNA here is from genome assembly GCA_028289545.1 of Woeseiaceae bacterium. Classification (GTDB taxonomy): domain Bacteria; phylum Pseudomonadota; class Gammaproteobacteria; order Steroidobacterales; family Woeseiaceae; genus UBA1847. The sequence goes on along the minus strand of JANQPG010000009.1, from coordinate 1,556 downwards.
AGCCAGGCTGCCCGGCTCGCCAAACGCAACCGCACCGATTTCTATAAACTGCTTGCGCGCCACGACTTGAATCCGGACCAATTCAAGTCCCGCTGATACACCGTTGCACGGCGGTTCTGGTCGAGACCCATTCAAGTCCCGCTGACGCCAAGTCTCAGGCGCTGTCGGCTTTCCGGGAATAGCTCTCGGCCGACAGGCCGTACTTGTTCAACAAGTCGTACAGCGTGGGCCGGGTAATGCCGAGCAACTCGGCGGCCTTGGAGATATTGCCGTAGCTGCGCGTCAGCGCGACGCGTATGGCCTTCGATTCGGCACGCTGGCGAACCTCGCGCAGATTCAGGCTTTCGGGCTCTTCGCCGTTCTGAGGAAGCTGTAAATCGGCGGCCGTGACGGTCTTGCCGTCCGCCATGATCACGGCGCCCTTAATCTTGTTCTCCAGTTCGCGCACGTTCCCGGGCCATCCGTAACCCTCAATGGCGCCGATCGCGTCTTCACTGAAGCCGTTGATCGCACGCTTCTGTTTTTCACTGTACTTGTGCAGCAGGTGGCGGGCGAGAATCAGCCGGCCTTCCTCACGCTCGCGGAACGGCGGAATGTTGATCGTAATCTCCGAGACGCGGTAATAAAGATCCTCGCGAAACAGCCCTTCGCCGATCAGGTTCTCGGGGTTCTGGTTGGTTGCGCAGACAACGCGCACGTCGACCGCAATCTCCTGACGGCCGCCTACGCGCTCGATGACACGTTCCTGCAGGAAACGCAGCAGTTTGGCCTGCAGCGGCATGGGCATGTCGCCGATCTCGTCGAGGAACAGCGTACCGCCGTTTGCGAGCTCCACCTTGCCGATCGTCTGTTTGTGGGCGCCGGTAAACGCGCCCTTTTCGTGACCGAACAATTCGGATTCGAGCAGATTCTCGGGGATGGCGGCGCAGTTGATCGCCACGAAGTTCCGGTCCCGCCGATTGCTCAGATTGTGCAACGCGCGGGAGAGCAGCTCCTTGCCGGTACCGGATTCTCCCAGCAAAAGCGTGGTGACGTCGGTGGGCGCCACTTTCTCGATCATCCGGCAGACGGCCAGCATGCCTTCGCTGGCGGCCACGATGCCGTCCAGCGGCGAGTCGCCAATGCGATTCTGTAGCAGGCGGTTTTCGGACTCGAGTTCGGCAATATTGAAGGCGCGGTCGACGAGCAGTTTGAGCGTGTCGGTGTCGACCGGTTTTTCGTAGAAATCGTAGGCCCCTTCGGCAACCGCGGTCAGGGCGTTTTGCTGATCGCCGTTGCCCGTGACGACAATCACCTTCGTGTGCGGCGACAGGTTCAAGGTTTCGCTGAGCGTTGCGAGCCCCTCCTCGACGCCGTCCGGATGCGGCGGTAGACCCAGATCCTGCAACACGACACAGGGCTCGTGGCGGCGCAGCTCGGCGATAGCCTGCTCGCGGTTTTCGGCAGTGAACACCTCGTAGTCTTCGAAGCACCATTTGAGCTGCTTCAGAAGCCCGGGGTCGTCCTCGACAATCAGTAGTTTGCGCGCCAAATCGCCCATTGCTGTCAGCGGCTCC
>JANQPG010000109.1 GCA_028289545.1 Woeseiaceae bacterium | reverse complement strand
TCGCCGCCGAAGGCGACAAAAAACGCCGCCGTCGGCGCAAGGACCTGCGCGGCGTTCTTGATGATTGCCTTGATGATGCCGCCGAAGAAAAACAGGATGGCCAGCGGCGAGGTACGCTGCCAGCGCGGCTCGTCAGCGGGACTCAATACTCGCTCCCGTCTTCTCGAGGACCAGCGCGCGCATTTGCTCGGCCTGTTCGGCGGCCAGCCCGTCGATCTTGAGGTCCCCGCCGGCGCCGCCGGCCGTAAATAGCTTCAGGGTGGCGAGACCAAAACGCCGGTCCAGCGGCGAACTGGAGGTTTCGACGTGCTGGATGCGGTTGAACGGCACGGCCGTGACGCTGCGCCACAGCACCCCGCTGCGGTACACGATGTCCTTGTCGCGGATGACGTAACCCATGCGGGGCAGGGCAATAAACGGCCAGGCCATCATGATGGCGGCTATCACGACAAGGGCTCCGGTCAGCGCGGCTATGCGCGGCAGATCGATACCCGGGACGAACAGAATAATCGCAATCAGACCGGCCACGAGAAACGCGAGCGTAATGAGGTGGTCGACAATCAGCCGCGAGCGATAGGCGCGGTCCAGCGGTTGCCAGTCGAGGTCCACTGCCTGCGGCAGATCCTCGAGCGGAATCTCTGCGTTCTCAAACATTTACGGCCTTCCCCGGGCGATCATGCGCGCATTATAGGCGAGTCTGGGGCGGCAACGGAGACTTGACAGCCCAGCGGGGAGAAGCGGACGCGAATCCGATATGCCCAGAATGCAGCATGGGCTCAGGGGGTATTGCGATAGTATGGGATACCGCTGGAGCAGAGGACGACTCGACCAGTGTTACTCCAATTCTATCTCTTGCCCGCCGTCGTGATCTGCCTGTGCATCTGGCCGGTCATGGCTGCGCTGAAGAACTTCGGCCTGGGTGTCTGGGGCCGGCGGTTTAGCTTCGTGGCGCTGGTGACCGCAGGTCTTGCGCCGAGTGCCGCACCCGGTGGCATCGTTGTCGTCTACATACCAAACGGTGTTCTTCTCGCACTGGGCAGCCCGCCCATGCTGCACCAGGAGAAGCTGGTCTACTTCGCGTTGTTGTCGTTCCTCGCGACGGCGGTCGTCTCGTTCCTGCTGAGCTATCTGCTCGTTCGGCCATCGAAGACGGTGGGGAGGCCGAATAGCAGGGCCTATGCGGCAGGTGCCGTTCAACTCGTCGTCGTGGCGGCGGCCTTCCTGGTGTTCAGAGCAGTCATTCCCGATCGGGAAGTCGCGCCGTCGATCAACTGGGCTTTCATTGAATCTGTCTACGGGGAGCGGTTGGATAGGATCGAGGCGATGGCAGCCATCGATGATGCAGTAGAACGGGATCTGGAGATAACCGCGCTGCGCGAGTGGGTACTCACCGAACCTACGATGGTGTCCCTGAAAGTCTCCGGTGCAGCGCTAAAAGAACAGGTTAGGACAAGCGGACCTTTGACAATAGGAGAGCGGAAACTGTCGAGCGGTTGCTCGAGCACCGGCGACGGGGCCTGGCGCAACGATCGGCTGATGCGATGTAGCAGTGAGTTCGAGCAGCGCGGGAAACTCGATACGCTGAGCTACAAGCGCAGTTCGGGCCCCGAAGAAAACCGCGTGTACATCGAAGTGGAGTTCGATTACGACCGCTTGCTCGAGACCGTGGACAGCAACGAGACCCGGCTGGCCCTCTCGGGCTCGGACGAGCTGGCGCGCGGGAACGATGCCGACCTGATTGGCGAATGGTCGATCACGGACCGCTACGAAAGAACCGTCAACGAGGAGCGCTTCCAGAATGGGGTTTTGTCGATAGGCCCGCGGGAGTCTTTTGGCACGTACCCGGTTCGCGCGGAGGTCAATGTCGAAAGCAAGCTCCGGAAGGAGGACTCGCAATTCGAACGTCCGGAGTGTGATCAGACGGCAGAGCAGTGCTCGTATAACGAGGTTGTCGCGGGCACGCTGCGCATCCGCGGCTCCAAGGTCCAGATCATCTACGAACATCCGCGCTGGAGCACCGATATCCTGAGCCTGGAGGGCAACACGATGCTCGGGCGAGCTAACAACTGGGGGACCACAACGCGATTCGAACGCCTGGAGGAGCGGGAATAGGGTGGTGGAATGTCGGTCGGCGTGAGGCTCTGGAACTGTTGCGCGGGCTGGGGCTGCCAGCTAAAATGCGCGGCCCTTGTGACTCGGCGGCGTCCGAAGAGGCTGGTGACGGCGCCCTCGCGATATCGCCGTCTTGGGGCCCTAAAGTACTGATTTAAAAAGGTGATGTAGCTCAGATGGTCAGAGCGGCGGACTCATAACCCGCAGGTCGGTGGTTCAATTCCACCCATCACCACCAGCTTCAGAAGTAGCCTCAGAACTTTAAGTAAATCAATAAGTTCTGGGGCTTCTTCCGTTCTGGTTAAGGCCTTGATGGTACACGTCAGTGGTACACGCTCACTGCGGTTCTTGGTGCGACTTCGCGCAGATTAAACCTGCAGAGTTTGACCTCCAATCACGCTTCGTCTGCTCTTATGCACTTACACTGAGTATCTCTACGAAACTGGAACCCTGTCGTGGCTGACGACAAAAAGAAACGCATACCGGGCAAGAGAACTTTCGCGGTCGTCACCGAGGATGCGAGCAAGGCACTTCCGATTGGGGACGGGCTCCACTTCCGGGCGGCGCTGGTCGGCCACGATTTCCAAGAGAATGCGGTCTGGCTCCAAGACTGGGAGTCATTCGATGGATTGTTGCTAATGATGCAGTTTGGCACCGCAGAGAAAATGGCAGTGCAAGGTTCGGCAGTGCTGATCGCGCCCGGAATTGCTCTATGCGCAACTCATGTAATAGAACCTCACCTTTCCGCGCTGATGGACGATAGGTACAGCGTGGTGTGTACCGGACTTGCTCGTCATTCGGCACAATTCTGGCGCGTAAGGAAAGTGACTACTGTGGCAGACACGGACCTTACAATTTTGGGTCTTGAGTACTGCTGCGATCTGCCGCCAGATAACACTTTCCCGCTGTCTGTAATTACGACTCGAATTCCAGAGATCGGCGAGAAGGTGATGATCAGTGGTTTCAGGGCTGCCGATGAGGAGTTCACTTCGGAGTCGCCGGACAGCTGGGAGATACGGGGACAGGTCCTGGCCTGCACCGGAACAGTTACTCAGGTGTTTCCGCAGGGTAGGGATAAGGTTTTACTACCTTGGCCGACGATTGAGGTTCAGTGCCCGAGCTTCGGTGGAATGAGCGGTGGCCCGGCGTTCGACGACGACGGGCGATTGATTGGAATTCTCTCGGCCTCTCTTGAGTCGGAGGAACAGGATGGGCCATCGTACGTGTCGATGCTTTGGCAGAGTTTGGGCGTGCCGTTTGAGGGAGGATGGCCAGCTGCAGCCTTTCGGGGCAGGAGGTCGATTCTCGACTTGGATCCGCGAACTTGTTTCATTGAAGGCCGTGATTCGATACGGGTGATCCAGAACGAGGACGGCACTACCACAACCGAGTATCAGCCTTGGAAGAAGTAACTTTCTCTAAGGGTTCGGCAGCTTCAAGATCACTTCTTTCCCTAAGCGATCAAGTATCTCTGTGAGTCGCTTGACATCATTCGGTTCGATCTTGAGTTTGCGGCCTAACAACGAAGCTGAATCATTGCTCTCGTCAATGTACTTCTGATCAATCACTCCGGCGCGATGAGCCAAAACGTGCCGTTGCATGAACGCAATCTCTGCGAAACGCCAGTCGTCTTCGGAAACAAGTAGGGCAATATCCAAGCCGAAAAGTTCTCGTACTCTCGTTGACGCCCGTCCGAGGTTCTGAAAAGAGACTGACAAGGCCTTTCCGGGCTTCGTGCATTTTCCGTCCCGCACGCGGCATGCTTCACGACCGAACGAATCGAAGGCAGACACGCAGTTCTCAAGTGCGTCTTCCAGTATGTGGGTGCGCAGGTCTGGATCTTCCATAGATTCCGTCAGATCAACCTGCTTCCGCGTTAGGTTTAGGTTCCTATGAAGGATTTGAAGAGAGTTATGGGCGGAGCAGTCCGGGCAGTACGCGAACAATCCGAAAACCGAGTACTCGTGAGAACATTCGCTACATACGGTCCGCGTCTCAAGAGACTTCTCGCGATACGTCCTGATCGGTGGCAGAGGCCCGCTTTTGACCTTCATGCTGACGCCAATTCCGAACAGGCCTTTTGGCTCGTGGGAAAACTCCATCTTCTTCAGTTTACGATCAACTGACTTTGTGAACTCCCGGAACGCAATTGATTTCGCATACTCCACTTGCTCCTTGGTAAAAAACTCATCACTCGGAGCAGAGTGTCCACAATATGGACAAATGCGCGGGAGGTCGTCGTCCACTTGGCCAGTGTCGGGTTTGACCTTGAAGTATCCTTCGCACGCTTCGGCAGGGCACTCGCGCCCCATGAAGCCGTCTTCGTCGACGGGAATCGTGATGGCAAGCTCTATCTTGTCACCACTGAAGGGGTCGAAAATCGACATCGGAAAAAGCTGTCACCTGCCTGTCAAGTACCTAAGAGTACGTAGCGTATGAGTCTATCACTGGGTTGCATGACGGGTGCCTTCGTTCAGAGAAGCGTGCAGCTCGCGATCAGTTTATCCGCGAGACTTGTGCGGGAGCTGATCTGCGGTTGATTGAAGTGGAGGCGAAGCGGGCTTACTCGGTGGCGGAGGTCGGGGAGTTGCTCGCTGAGCCTGCATTACTTGATCCTGACGGTAGGGTTGAACCGACGCTGAGATGGGCCTACCCAAGTAGCCACACGCAATAGACTCCCGTAGGTGAAATGCTATCCTGTATGTCTGTTCAACAGCATGCAGTTTTTCAGCAGGTCCTCATGACGACAATCGAAGATGTCTATTGGAAGTTCGGCTTTGTTTCAGAGGCGGCGCAGCTACTTGAAACCGAGCTGGGGACCCTCCTTTTTCGATCTGGTGCGATTGAGAAGGGTCTTTTTGAAAACCCAGATCACGACAAGGCTTGGGAGTTGCTTCAACTCGTGAACAGGAAGACTCTCGGGCAGTTGATTCGATCTTTGGGTACCACTGACTACTCTCTCGACGAACTTGACGAGCTTCTGACAAAGGCTCTTGGAGAGCGAAATCGGCTGGTCCATTCGTTCTATCGACAACACAACTACCGGCGGAACTCAGAGGATGGCTGCGCTGTCATGCTGGAGGACCTTGAGTCGATCCACGAGACCATCCTCGATGCGTACAAAGCCGTGATGAAGCTCTCCGGGTTCGACATAGAAGTGATGGCGAATGAAAAACTCCCGACAGAGCACGTGCCCATAGTTTGATTGATCGCGTGCTACAGCGACGCCGCGTCTCAGGGCAACTTCGAGTCACACCTTCAGATACAAGTGGAACTCGAAGTGAACTGAAGCCGGACTGAGTCCGGGGACACCAGATCAAGGGTTCCTTTGTTACCTGCTCATTGAAGGTCAACTCAACAGTCAGCTTACAAGCTAACTTACAGTTCTACTTATAGGGTTAGAACGGATTATACGGGTTAGGCGGAAGCCAGCTTCCGCTTGGTCGTCGAAAATTGCCGCTTGGTCGGTCGTTTTTTTCCGCTTAGTCGTTGACCAACAGGAAGCCAGCTTCCGCTTGGTCCTCCCGACACCCACGACCTACCGGAAGTCAGCTTCCGCTTGGTCAGAATTCTTCGTGTGCATCCATGGCCTCTTCGATGTTGAAGCCGGACTCCCCGGGCGAGATCACGGGTGGACTTGGAGGTTGCCTGCGAGCCATCGGGACGACGGCTGCGCGTTTTCGCTGAGTCGGCCTCTCAGGTGCGTCAGGGCGAATCTCAGGGACCACCAGCTTGTACGTGTTCGGTACACCGGAGCGTCCGTCACCACCCTTGCCCTTGCGAACGAGGATGATCCACCCGTCCTCTGTCAGTTGCTTAATGTGTGTTCGAACGGAGCGCACAGATAGCTGAACCCGCTCACCGATGGTCTCTTGTGATGGCCACGCTATCCCGGTCGAACTGTTGGCCGACCTCGCGATGGCCATAAAGACACCGAGACGCGCTGCGGGCATGCAGGCATCGACGGCAGAATCTCTGACCGTGTTGATGTATGAAGTCATTGTGTTGGTTCCTACTGCTAAGTGTTCCGAGTGTGCGGTGTAGAAGGGGTGCCAGCCACACCCCGGGGATCAGTCGGGGCGGGCGTGGCGAGTTCCACACAGTAGGAACGTGGATGAAATGGTGTCAGCCGATCAGGTGCGGCTGAGCGTTGAAAAAGGTTAGCCGCCTTCCTCAGGAGAAGAAGCGAGGTCAGCGGCTCGGGGTCGCGGGCCGTGGCGGACTGAATGCCACGTCCCATTCCCGCGATAGGGTTACGACTGTTCGATGTCGATACCGAAACCGCGCCAGCCGATGTAGATGTCTTGATACTCGCGCAGCAAGTGCTCACGCGTTGCTTGCGAGACCGGACGGCCAGCAGCTTCGAGATGAGCTACCCGTTGAACCTCCGCGTCGTACGCGTTCGTACGAGCCATGAGGTCGTCATGCTTCTGCTGGTCAGCGAGGTCCCCGCCAACCTGCACTCGTTGTACAGATTCCTCAACTTGGAATCTCACGTGGCCGATCTGAGCGCCACCCGTTACCGGGTTAGTGTCGTAGTCTGCCTTGGTCTGAACGCTCGGGGCGTCTGGGTCGTTCAGTGAACCATCCGGGTTCATATTGAGTCGTAGGGTCTCACCCATTTCGGGTCTCCTTGAGTTTTCGTTGGACGTGCTCGAAGTCGCGCTCCAAGTCACGCATGATTTCGTTTGTAGTCGGCTCCTTGCTAAAGGCGGAGTTGCCGGAGAGAGGTGGTCCAAGTCGGAAGGCTGTACCGTTACGCGTAGAGATGACTTCCACGCCATCGTGAGAGCCGCCCTGTGGGCCTACCTTGTCGCACTTCACCTGCTGACTTGCCAGATGACTCGTACGTCGGACAAAGCTGGCCATTAGGTTGTCTCCTCGGGGAGCTTGAGGTTTAGCTGTGCGGGGTCGATCAGTTCGACCTTCGCGGCCAACCGCTCCTTCGCTCGCTCATACAACTCCTCCTTTGTCGGCGGAGGTGGTGGCGGACCAAACAGGTGATCACGTGCCTCCTTGCGGGTGCTCACCTGCCCTGAGTCAATCAGCGACGTCCACTTGTTAAGAAGGTCTGGCAGAAGTTGCTCTACGTGCTCGTCATGCGACTTGGGGAGACCGGCGAGTCCGCGGCAGATTGACTCCGCGTCACTCTGGTAGCCAGCGCTCTGGTCAGCCAGACGGCTTGATCGGTAGCTGTGGCCTTTTCGATCTTCTACCTGACTCGCACGAACAAGCTGGGTTGCATTTCGCGCGCAGCCATCGAAGGCTTCGAGATCACTGTTACCTGACCCATCCCCGAACTCGTCAATGTCCTTCTGGACTCTCTGGCGGAGTGGCCCGTTGTTACTCAAGTCTGCGTACGCTTCGTTGAATGCTTGAGTGGCGACGGCACCCGCCTCCAAGCGGGCCATGAACTTTGGGTCAGCAGGTTGTCGGTCTTCCTGCTGCTTTCGGGTCTCTTGGTCGTGAAGTATCGCGTTGACCTCTTCACGAGTCAGGCCGGGTATACGAGTATTCGGTCCGAAGACCTCGCGCTTAAGCTCAGCCTTCTGCGAATGTTGTACGTCCTCCGCGCCGAAGCCCTGCCGGACATTCCACGCGTAGTAGTAGTATCGCTCAACGTTCGACTGCGGGCTGTTGGCCTGCCATTCGGTGGACTGCGGTGTGTCGTACCGAGTCTTCCAGACCCACGCCAATGCATCGTTCGCCTCCAGTAGACGTTCGAGTGTGTCTTGATCTTGGGCAATGTCCCGCAGCTCGTGCGTGTCGCTGGCCTTGAGTGCTCGCACTATGGGGGCAAGCTCATTTAGCTCACGCGTATACCGCGCCAGCTTCTCCCGTCGCCGGTACCACTTTCGGGTACCACGTTCCGGGTGTTCAAAAGTTTTCATCGGTTCCTCCGTGGATGGTCTCCACTACAGATAGGGGAAAAAGACTGGATACGTCCCTCGGTTCCATCCCCCTTGTGGTGGCCCCCTGTCTTTCGGACCGAAAAAATAGATACGGTGGGGCGGTCAGGCGCGTTCGTATGTACCCACCTGTACGCCCTCTGGCAGATACCGCCTGAGAACGGCTCTAAGCGCGCGTACCGCTCACTGGCGGTTGGGCCTGTCCGCTCCCTGGTCGCCTGACGTGGCTCACGGGGCTGACCCGTGCGGGTAGATACACTCAGAGTGGTACCTGATGGTACACAAATGGGCTTGAAACCCCTGCCATTATTGAAGTGGTGTCAATTACAGAGATCGTCCCAGCCCGGCTCGGAGGCGGTTGGTCGGCGGTAGCGGTTAGGGCGCACCACGTGCAGGAGCACGGGGGTAGGCCGTCCAGCGTGGCGTAGACGCAGGGGGTACGGGGGAAAACGGGGCGTAAGACGTAGAGATAGGTGCTCAGATTTTTGCACCAAATATTTTGGGGTCCCCGGGCCGCGGATGCGGCTCCATTACAGATAGGGGAAAAGCGCGCAGTTCACCGAGAGTCAGGCGTGGCGCGAGCTGAAAGGAAGCGAGGAGTTATCGGGAAGTTTGTTTACCGGGCTCGTTTCATCGGTCATCTAAAGATGCCAACCTTGTGGCTCTTCACGCTTCACGATCTCCTCGAAGTTGGACGCCAACCATTCCCGCTGCTCTTCTGTGTCGGGTACTTCGATTCCGCGTCGCTTTGAGATGTGCTCGAAAGCCTCGTTGACATCGAACGCAGCATGCAAAAGCACGCCTGCCGCGAGCAGACCCGTCCGACCAATGCCAGCGCGGCAGTGGATCACGGAGTTCTTGCCGCCTGCTGTCTCGTGATAGATGCTCCTCGCAAGGGCCGAAAAATCAAGAACGCTCGCGGGTAACCCTCGATCTGGGATTGGGAAGGAGATGAAATGGAGACCATGCTTCTCGCAGAGCGCATCCTCGGCTGCGAGGCCCAACTCGAACGCCTCATGATCCTCCAGAAGCGACACTACCTGACGGATGCCTGCGTCGTAGAGCCCAGAGAACTCCTCATCTATCCATTCTCCTGCCACGGGCTTGGCCATGACAGCAAGGACTCCGCTATCTATCTGCTCGATTTCGTAGATGGTTGGACCCATAGTCGACTGACGCCTCAGTGCGTCACATCAAAGAGCATTCGCTTGACGAAGTCGGGGCCGAACTCCCAGAAAACCTTGGTCAGCTCTTTCTCCAGCCCCCTGTTCGAGAACCCGGCAGCACCAATAAGATCCGGAAACAGCGTCGACGAGTTGATGTTCATTGAGTCGAGACTCCGCAAGCAAACCTCTCGGAGACTGTCAGGTAAGTCGATTCTGAATAGGACCGGCATGTACCCATCCAATTTCAGTCGATGTGCCACGAAGTCTTCAATAGCCTCGCCATCCGGAGTGCGAGTGAATAGCCCGGACTGGCTAATCGACCGTGAGTTTTCGTCGACCGGCAAGTCCAGAAGTTGAACTGATTCCAGTTCATCTTCTTTTTTGTCCACGTTCTCTTCTTGGCCAATGTAATGCTCATGGGCGCCGCGATGGCTAAACACCCAGACATATCTTGTCCCTGAATCGGGTGCGCGAGGGTCTTGCATTGCGAAGTAGCAGGCGACATATGGCGACTTGGTCCAATCGAGGAGGGGTGTGTCGAGTCCGACATGCCGACCTAAAGCCCACCACTCGTCCGCACTTAGCTGCGCCGGAGAGGCTCCACGGCGACCACAGCACGCGTCTACAAACCGTTTGAGTTGCCGCGCCAGTAATGCATCTCGGTCTCCTACCGTCTCTGGCTTCGCCCTTCTCTCAACGAGAGATGTGTCGCTTTCATCGAGGCCGGCGAGAGGATCAAATGTGCTGAGCCTGTTGTTCGCATCGACAAGCCACCTGTCGAACTTGGAGCGCAACGGCCAGCTATTGTTGCGATGTCCCCGGTAGATATACTCAGGCCAATCAAGAAAGCTTGTTTGGATCAAGTCGACAAAGTCTGTCCACGACTCGATCGACGCGACAGCGTATGGTTTCCCCTCTGGAATCTCCCAATTGCCATCAATCACGGTTCACTCCTGCCAGATCGTCCCATTACGCGATTCCTTTTGATGTAGTCATCAAGGTCTGACTTCAAGTACCTCACGGTTCGGCTCCCAATTCTAACAAAGGGCACCTGTGCGCCTGCTCAGCGGTCCCTCTCCAAGAATGCCATGCTGACCCCCAGAAACTCTGCGGCCTGTCTCTTAGTTAGTAAGTTCATGTCAAGCTCCTGCCAAAAAGGCAAGTTTGCCTGCGAACTCGCCGCATAGTAGGTAGGCTATGCGCATGGCATCCAATCTGGACTCTCAACTGACGTGCGCGCTGTGCCCAATAAGTCCTGCCCGGTATCGAACAAGATAGTGGTGCAGGCATATGCCTAAGAGATCGAACGAGTTCCAAAAGCTCGTCTACTTAGTCCAAAAGGCGCTCGCGGAAGGTGCAGTAGTAGAGGAGTCAAAGATGCTGCAAGACTCGGTCACTGGCACAGAGCGAGAAGTAGACGTCTGCATTACCGGCGAGGTGGGTGGTCACCAGGTTATTGTGAGCATCGAATGCCGCGACCATCGGCGTCGTGCCGATGTCACTTGGGTTGAGCAAATGGCAGCTAAGCATGACCGCCTTCCGACCAACGCGCTTATTCTGGCGTCAAAGTCCGGCTTCTCTAAGGAAGCAAGAAAAGTGGCGAAGCGCTACAACACAAAGACAATCTCGTTTGACGAAATCGAAGTTACCGACTACGTGTCGTTGCTGGGAGCGAACAGCAGCCTTTGAGCGAAAACGTACACCGTTTCCGCCGAGAAGGTAGTTCTCGTTGTCTCAATGGGCGACGACTCCGAGACAGAGCGCGTAGCAGTCAGTAGAGATAATTACATCCATGACGCAGACGGAGAGATAATAGCGACGGCAGGAGAGCTTGTGGACAAGCTGCTTCATTCCACGATGATGAGAGACTATCTCTTTAGTCATGGAGACACTGTGCACCAGTACTTCACGGTAGACTGGGATGTAGCCAAGAGCGAGATCCAGCAGTCTTTTTACTTGAAGTCGTTGGCACCGGAGGAACTGCGAAAAGTCGAGTTCGTGGAGATACGACGGCCCTGCGAGATTGCCGTAGAAGAGTTTTCCATTCAGCAGGCGAAAATGGACGATGTGACCGTCGCATGGGGCGAGCCCGGAGTACTGGGGAAGGATGCACTTTTCGTCGCTACGGAAGATAGTACAGGCGAGCAGAAGCTTGCGCTGAAGGTTGGAGACCGAGAAATAGAAGTAGAGCCGCCTAACACATGAAGCCTGATAGCCTTCGACTCTATTGCGACTTGATGATGGAGATTCGTCATCGGGCGACTGCCGTATCGCAGCTTCAACGACCTTGCAGGGAGGTGATGCCAGATTTCGTTCGAGTGGAGAGCCTCATTCTACAGGTAAGAAAGATACTCGAAGTCGTCGCTATGGGTTCATTGGTTGCCAATGAACCTGAGTACCGAAAAGTCCACGAGGCATTCGCAAGGCATTCTCGTGCTGACGTAATTCTCCGGGACCTTGAGCGGGTAAATCCAGACTTCTATCCGAAACCTGCGACACACTCACGGAGCGAACAGAAAGGCGTCGATCATCATATGAAGATCATCGATCATCCGGATGATAGCTACCTTCGAAAAAGCGACTTTTCCAAAATTTACAAGAAGTGCGGTGGGATGATGCATGCTCAGAATCCTTTTGGTTCTGAGCGCGACTATCACTACTACGAGTCGAACGTTACAACTTGGATGAAGAAGGTAGAGAAGCTGCTCACAGTCCACGTAATTCGCTTACTCGGCGACGAGAACTACTACCTAATTCAAATGAAGTCGCAAGATGGACTGCCGCACGGCTACGTGATTTCGCCCGCTGCGGCGCTGAAGTGAATGTCGCCATTTCGTGTTCTGCGATAGCGGTTCAGGAGCCTGCAGACAGCCTCGCTGCCCATTTGATAGACATTCGCCCATCCTGTCTCGCCTGATCCAGCACGGCGAGGACTTAAGGATACTCTTCGATTGACTGGATGGTGATCTTTAAAGTCAGATTCATGTCACGAGCTTAGCTTGCCGTCAAGCTTTGTAAGCACTGCAAGAAACTGCGTGAAATGTCGATATTTGGCCGCCGAGTTGCGGCCGTTCTTGTAAGATAGGGGCTGTCACCTAAGTTTCAGTTGGATGAGATTTTGGTTCGCCCGACAATCTCTTGTAAATCTCAGTGGGTTCGGCATGCTGCGCAAGGTAGAAATAAACAACTTCAAGTCATGGCGGAAGCTTGATCTGGACCTTGCGCCAATCACTGGCTTGTTTGGTCCCAACAGTTCTGGAAAAAGCTCTCTCCTTCAATTCCTATTGATGTTGAAGCAAACGAAGGAACTCGTCGACCGTTCTCTCACTCTCAGCTTCGGCTCTGACAAGACGTATACGAATTTGGGCTCATTTCACGACGTCATTTTCCAGCACAACGATGATTTGGAACTTGACTGGAACATGAGTTGGTTATTGCCGGAGGAACTGTCAATTTATGACACGTCAAGCCCGCGAAACATACTGTTCGCCGGCACTGAAATGTCAGTGTCCGCATCAGCAGGCCTGAGAAACAAGCGATTGCAGTCACGCAGATTGGCTTACAAGTTCGGTGGTCAGACATTTTCATTGACAAGACGTGAAAGCAAGCCAAGCGCATACTCTCTAAGAACAGATGGCCAGAACGAAGCATTTCAGTTCAGACGGACTCAGGGCCGTGCGTGGGACATTCCCGGTGGGCCGGTCAAGTCATATGCTTTTCCTGACCAAGTTCAAACCTACTTTCAGAACACCAGTTTTTTGAGCGAGTTTGAGATTGGATACGAGAGTCTTATTGACAGCATCTACTATTTGGGCCCCTTGCGTGACTATCCGAGGCGGGAATACACATGGTCTGGGGCTCGCCCTGTCGACGTTGGGCCGCGAGGCGAACGCGTCGTAGACGCGTTGCTGGCCGCCAAGAGCAGCGGAGAGCGGCGTAACCTTGGCAAGAAGAGAAGATACAAAGATTTTGACGAGTTCATCGCCTACTGGCTGAAAGAGATGGGGCTGATTGACAGTTTCTCGGTGGATGAACTTGCCGAGCATTCGAATCTGTACAAACTGCAAGTTCGAAAGGAACGACTTTCTCCGGATGTCCTCATCACCGATGTTGGGTTTGGTGTTTCGCAGATCTTGCCTGCTCTGGTTCTTCTCTACTATGTGCCGGAGAAGTCAATCGTGCTATTGGAGCAGCCAGAAATCCACTTGCATCCTGCGGTGCAATCTTCGCTCGCGGACTTGATCATAAATGCAGTCGAAACCCGTGGTATCCAAGTAATAGTCGAAAGCCACAGCGAGCATCTTCTGCGGCGTCTACAAAGGCGCGTTGCAGAAGAGGTTATTAGCTCTGAAGATGTCGCATTGTTTTTCTGTAGCACCAGACAAGGGCAATCACAAAAGTCAGACTTGAAGCTGAATCTCTTCGGTCACATAGAAAACTGGCCGGAGAATTTCTTTGGTGATGAGTTCGGCGAGATAACCGCCATTGAGAAAGAAGCGCTGAGGCGAAGGACGTCTAAGCGTTCATGACACTGAGTATCGTCGATACGAATGTCGCGGTTGTGGCGAACGGTGATCACCCTGATGCGGGTGACGACTGCCAACTCGCTTGCGTTGAAAAGCTCGAAGAGATTGTGTCGGGTGAAAGATTTGGCTTGGATGAAGGCGGCCTAATCTTGCAAGAGTACAGAGGCTACTTGCAGTTTGCGGGTGAGCCGGGCGTTGGCGACATGTTCTACAGGTATGTCTTTAACCATCAGTACATGCCGACAAGATGCCTTAGAGTAACCATAGACTCGGTGAGCGATGCTGATGGGACGTTTGCCCAGTGTCCGAAAAGTCTTGCGGACGACGGATTTGACCGATCTGACAGAAAGTTCGTTGCCGTCGCATTGGCATCTGGGGAAGAAGCGACCATTTACAACGCTGTCGATACCGATTGGCACGAGCATAGTAAAGTTCTTGATGCGGAGGGAGTCGTTGTTACGGAGTTGTGCCCTCTGTACATCAAGGCGCATGCGGCGCGGTGAACCTATGCCCAGTCCTCGAACGTCTCGCTGCGAAGCCTGTTTAGCTTCTTGAACCCGCGTTGCTTGTTCAACTTGTTGGCCCGAGCGTCGTGTCTGTAGATGTGCCGAAAGAGGCCTTCAAGCTCCCGAACTTCATCCTCTCGAATGTTTTCCCAGACTTGGTACACCGAGAAGTGCGACCACTGACTGCCTTTGTTCTTGTAGTGGGACATTATGCGTCTTCGAACACCAGCGGTCTCCGCTCCGGCCATGCCAACGTACACAACACCGTAGCTACCCGTTCGTGAGTTGAACTTGTACAGCACATAGATACCACGCACGAATAGAGGAATCTCATCCCATCGAGTTTTGTGGTAGTACTCGACGGAGTTCTTGATCAGGCGTAGTGGAGAACTCGAAATGGGCATTGGCTTTTCGGATCGTCGTTCTGGCTCAATCATCCTGTCCGTCAGGACCCGGGACACCAGCTTCTTTCAGCGCACGCGCCAGCTTGCCGAACAGGTTCGGATGACCGCGTTTGCTCGCTGGATCGTTTTTAACCGTTGTGTGGAACCACTGAGAGTTGGGGAGCGTCAGGTGAATCTGATCTGTCTCCGGGTCGTACCAAGCACCCATGTTCAGATACGCAGCCTTGTCGCCTTTTTCAGCTCGTCTGATGTCACTTTTCATTGTCGGCCTCCCAACGCTTTTCACCAAGCCTAAAGGTAGCACGCTCTGAAACTCAGTCCTGCAGGTCAACTTAGAGGCCAAAGTCCAGCTTCTCGATGGCGTCCCGCAGCAGTTTCATATCGACGCCTTTCGAGTACGTCCCGTAACTCATTGAGTCCCTTGTATGTCCGACAATCTGCTTCGTCGTCGGCTCGGGAATGCCTGCCATCTCGCAGGCAGTGATAAAGCAGCGCCGGAAGGAGTGGAAGTTGACCACGGACCGCTTGTGTCCGCGCTCGTTGATTTCGTAGAGCGTCTCGGGAAACGTCTGGTCACGCCAGTAGCTGAACCGCTTGCTGAACTCATGGCCTCGTTTCCCGTCACGGCCAGCAGGCTTGAAGGTATCGAAGAGTTGCCCTTCAATTCTCTTGCCAATGAGCTTCTTGAGCACGGGCAGCAACTTCGAGTGAATCGGAATGTCACGTACCGATGACTGAGTCTTGGCCTCGCTGATGTGGATGGTGCGCGCTTTCAGGTCGATGTCGGTGACTTCCAGCTTGGCCAACTCGTTCTGCCGCGCCCCTGTATACAGGGCGAGGGCGCACATCTCCCGCAGATAGTTGCGAGGTCCAGCTGGGACCTTCTCGAACAGATTCTTGAGTTCCTTGTCGGTCCAACTGCGGGGCTGGCGCTTTGAGGAGCCGCGCTTCGACGTTCCGAGCGTCTGGCCAAGACCTGTCCAAGGGTTGGCGTGCTCGTAGCTGCCGCGCCGGATGGCCCAGTTGAAGAATGTAGACAGGCCGGTGATGGCATCTTGGTTAGTCTTCACGTTCTTGCCGTTGCCCACGAGTACCTGCGAGACGTACTGGCCGGTCACCTTGCGGGTCACATCGTTGATGTCGATGTCGTCACCTGTCCAGTGCGAGAAGGCATTCAGCAGGCGTTCTTTGGCAGCTACAGTGCTCGGGCGGAGGTCGGCACGTTTCTCGTCGAGATACTGCTCGATCAAGCCAGACAGGGGAGAGAAGTCAGCATCGAAGGCGAGCCGGGTGACAGATGCGAGGCGCTGCACCTCGTTGGCCGGGAGATCATCGTCCTCCGACATCCCGCGAGCCTTTAGGTGCTTGTCGCGAAGGTAGCCAATCATGTCGCTGGCGGCTTGCTGATCCAAGTCGCCGTTCACGACGGACTTGCGAATAGCTGCCGCCTGCTGCTCCAACCAAGTCTTCGTCGCAGGGTCAGAGTTCTCCGCCCGCTGAATCTCTTCGTGGATGTCTGCGATGATCGCGAAGCGTCGTCTCTTCGCCTCGGCAAGATCACTCGTGCCAGTCGTGCGAACAACATCCCGCTTGCCCATCACAGGCCAGAGGTGTCTCGGCACAGCTACCCTTACGTAG
The DNA here is from genome assembly GCA_028289545.1 of Woeseiaceae bacterium. Taxonomy (GTDB): domain Bacteria; phylum Pseudomonadota; class Gammaproteobacteria; order Steroidobacterales; family Woeseiaceae; genus UBA1847. The sequence goes on along the minus strand of JANQPG010000109.1, from coordinate 84,251 downwards.
TAACGGCCACGTCGCTTCTTGAGATACTGCGGCATTCAGATTCCGACTGATGGTACACGTTGATGGTACACACGTTAGGTCGGAAACCCTTATGTGGCAAGGCTTAAGGGCTGAAACTGTGAATGGTGTACAATCCACCCATCACCACCACTTAAACGAGATTCAATCTGAGACGATGTTCTCGTACTCAGCACGAGCGTCGTCATCGATCTGAATCTCGCCACCGCCAGCCCAATGGCGATTCGTGCCGGTCTTCTTCACGCCTGAAATCCAGTATTCATCGCCGGTGTCCACATCAAAGTAATTGCCAGATATTCCACCACCCTTGAGTCGCTGAAACCGCCTGCCTTGGTAGTAGATCGAGCGCCCTGTCTTCGAGAGTGTGACCCAAGCAACTCGCGCCTCGCCACGGTCACCCGCCCTGGACTTGTTCTCCAAGTACACCAAACGGCGGTCTTTGCCTTTTGTTAGCTGAGACATCGATTCAATTGCTGATCATCTTCTCGGCGCGTCGGGCTGCCCGTTAAATAACATCACGAGATCTCGCGCGGTATAGATCTTGCCGTACATCGAATTCTGTTCGTAATCGTCGAGGGACCGGCCTGTCCTTTGTGCAATTGCATCAATGAGACTCATGTCGATGTCTTCGTCGTCCAAATCGAGGTCTTTCATCAGGTTGTCGTCGGCGCGAATTGGTACATCTCGCCAGGCGTCGCCAAGCAGGGCTTGAATCTCCTCGTAGACCGCCCGAATCACCCAGGTGTCGACGGTTTTTGTATCGAACGCCCTAGCGAAGTCGCAGATTGATTCGCCTTTGCGTTCGGCCAGAAATTCGGCGACTCGGTGCTTGTCTCGACGACTGCTTTCCCAGAACAAAAGCGCGAATGCAGGGAAAACCAGCAACCATAGCGGGTATTTCCAGAATAGGTAGGTCGCACCCGCGGCTACGACGCCAACAATCAGCCAAGCAGCAATGGGCATCGGGGTGGGATTGTAAGGTGGCATTGTTCTCGAAGGCGCTTTCACTGGTTTAGGACCTCTGAATCAAGCCGCTGTTGAACGGTGGCCAGCAATGTGAGTCGATTCTCGGGGCTGGAAACGTAGGCAAAATACGCGTAAATGCCCTCATCAATCCACCTTGCTCTGTGCTCCTCGGGCAGAAAGTCTTCGATCTCGAGTTCCGCTATTCGGACAATCGTCCAAAAGGCGATATGACCAACTGCAGTGCCATCGTATGGTGGCGCGTCCCGCGGATCTTGCATCGGAGTTGCGTCGGAAACACACTCCACCAAATCAGGCAAGATGCTTGCTCCACGAGCGATAAGTTCAACGTACGCAGGGTCTTCTCCGTCGCCCTTCATTGGGATCAGCTTGCTCGACATATTGCAGCATCATCTTCGACCTGCTACCAACCGAGTCGTTATCCGATGAGTGACGCCGAAGCTCAGTCGCCAGTTTGTCATCGAAAATCTGTCCAGCCAACCGACAGTACCTGCGAAATTCTCGTCCGCCGCGCCGCTCAACCGCGTCAAGTAGGACTGCACGAAGACGACCAGTCTGCTTTGAGTTCAGCTCGGCTCGGCCAATCTTGCGAAGCATTTCTTCCTTGATGTACCCAGAGCGAAAGAACCTCGGGTCAATCTCCAGGAATGAGATGATGAACTCGATGGTCTCTTGATCCTTATAGTCGGGATCGTCAAACACCCGCTTAAGGTAAGGGTCGAGCTGAGATTCATACGAATGAAAGCTCTCGCATGCCCGACGCCACTCCTCGTTGGCAGACGGACTGCGGTCACGAAATGTTACGGTCCTGTAAATTTCGTCGTGGAGAGACCGCAGTTTCTTGGACTCGCTATTTATCAGGTCTTCAAATGACATCAACCGCAATCAGGCATCTGGCTTTCATCCCGCTACTGTACGCTGCTCAAGGGCCTCTTCAAGGTCTTCCATCACATGCCGGACGATTGGATTCTAAGCACCTACACGCCTGAGCTGCCCGACTGTACTATGTGATCATGACTGACAAATGCAACAAGCCGGAACCAAAAGTCATTACGGGCTCCGGTGACCTGAAAGCAGGTCGGGCGGTTGTCCTGGTGAAGGCTTACTCGAGCCTACCGGCCAACCGGCAACAGTGACGGTATCTCGCGCGCTGGAGCCGGCTGCGGTCGACGACAAGGCAACTCTTGAGTTCATCCGCCGCGCTCAATTGGACTACAGGGATTTCAAAACCATGCCCCGACTTCGACGCCCGACAATACCAATTTGCGATTGGCGCATCGCAGTACATCTTGAGGAGACCAAGGGCGTCCAGGGCCAGCACGGTACACCAGCTTTCGAATGCAATTGCGATGAGTGTACGCGCTGGCGCAGCCGCTGGTGTGATGTATTGCCTGAGACCCTCAGTTCTGAACTCCTGCGTCTTGGGGTGGATCCGGCTCGCCCAACCGACATCTACGGCGGTGACACGCCGAGAGTCAGCTATCACATCGTTGGGAAGATAATTTCAGGACCAGGCTCGTTTCGCCAAGATAAACGATGGGGAAGGCAACAAACCTACCAGGTGATTCGCGAGGACCCCTGGATCGGAATCTCTGTTGCCCGAAGCGAGGAAACATCAGCGGCTGAACCGGTGATCGATGAGAACGCCGCCGGGGACTTGATCGTCATTGATTTGAGACTGGATTGGCCTCGCATCGACTCAGGGGCGTAGTGTCTTGACCGGTTTCAGGCAAGAGGCTCATTCAGCAAGACTTCTATCAAGCTCGAGTGCATCGAGGTATACCTGAAACTCTCTCAAATGCTTGCGCCAGTGAGTTTCGTAGCTCTGTTGCAGGTGGAACAGAGCGTTCGCTTCGCTAGTATTTGTCCAGTACCACTCAGCGTCGTAAAGGTCGTGAGCGATGTCGGCAAGATCATCGATTGCGTCGCTGACAGTAGCGCCAGCCTCACCGATGTCCGAAGTAATTGGCTCCGCTACATTGTAGTAGCCGTAGTTGGGAAAACGTTTGGAAACCAGCTTGCGAAGGTCGTCGTAGCTCCGGTTTGGCGGGTCTGGATAATCGGTTTCGTCAAACGTGAAGGTAACAAATGACTGTGCCAGCGCTAGCCGGTCCAAAACGGGCACAAGCCGGCGCTCGGCGTCTTCGGTCGACCCGCTAGTGGATTCGACCAGGCTGAGAAAATCGCGTATGGCGTCTCGAATATCTCTCGAGTTCATTGGTTAACGATAGCGGTTGGCATGCAGCTACGCTAGAGCCACTCGACTTCCATATCGCGCAAACAACCGACAGGAAGATCTGGCTGTTCTTCCTTAGCACGAAACCTGCCACTGACAGTTTTGGTAACAGGGCCAGCTTCGATGGATGACTGCACCCGTGCCTCGAGCTGGTCATACCTCGCGTCGACGCCCCCGTGTCCCGGGTGCGTCTCGCTCGGCTCTAACCCGGAGTGAAACCGTTTCTCCCAATCCCTGTAGATTGACCATTGCTCTTGCGCCAGCTTCAGTGTCTTTTGATCGACTGGGGTGAGCCTGAATTCGTCCGTGTGCTCCTCGCTGTCCTCACTGTATATCGATTCGAAGTAATGGGGGTTCCCTTCGTAGTCAGCAATGCCGCTTCGAACGCCGTCGTATAGGTCCCAAACCATGTAGACATGTTCAACCATAGCCTGAGGATATCCGCTTAGTGTCGTTTCAACAAAGAACCTTGCGTCCCTAAGCAGTCCGATCGCGACGCTATCTTGGCAATTGACGAGATAGCCCAACGTGAACGAGAGCGCATAGACTTCATCGATAGATCTCTGGATTCGGCAACCTGCCTTGTTGCCTAGAGCAGCGGAACCGTAATCGCTTATGGCGTACTTGATTATTCGTTCTTGGGAGTTAGGCACTGTTGTCTACCGCTTCTATAGCTTCCGCGCCTAGTCGGAGTCCGCGATTGTCGCCATCGACTTGCGGCGGGTCGCTGGTGCGGTTCCGAAGTGTCTTTTGTAGGCCCGGCTGAAAGCGGCCTCAGATCCAAATCCGATGCCTTCGGCAACCTGGGCAATCGTGAGGTCCTCGTCTCTCAGCCGTTGGTCCGCGACCTGGAGACGCCAGTTCCTCAGATACTGCATTGGCGTTACCCGCATGATGCGCGAAAACTTGTCTGCAAATGCGGAACGTGACATGGCGCACTCGCCCGCCAGTTTTTCCACTGTCCAGGGATGAGCACAGTCTGCGTGCATAAGCGCGAGTGCCTTCGCCAGTTGGGTATCGCGTAGCCCTGCAAGCCAGCCTATCTCGTCGCTCGGAAGAGAGGCCGCGTAGCGGCGAACGGCTTCGACGAATAACAGTTCCGATATCCGCGCCAAAATGGCGTCGCCGCCCGGCTTTCCGTTGGCCACCTCTTCCGCCGCGAAACGGAAGGAGGTCCGAATCCAGTCAGAGGCCTCGCCCTCCCGGGCGTCGAAGCTGATCATCGGCGGCAAAGCCGACAGCAGAGGGCTCGCCTCGAGTTTATCGCAGCCGAGATAGCCGCAAATCAACTTGGTCGGCGCGCCTCCGCCTCCATACTCCAGTTTCGTCAATCCCAGGCGGTGGGGCGTCTCCACAACCTCCGATTTGGAGCCCGGCCGGATACCAAGGTCGCTGCCAATCCTGTGCAGATCGTTGTGCGGCATGATGATGACCTGGCCGGCTTCGAAGCGTTCTGGCGGAAGGCTTTCGGCGGTCAGCCACACCGAACCGTCAAGTATGTAGTGATAGATGATCACGTGCTCGGACGAGTGAAGCATCGGGCCGATGTGGTGCGGTCGCAACTTTCCTTCAAGGCACCAGGGCGCGGTGAACTCGGCTTGCAGATAGACACCGCCGGCGAGTCTGACCAGTCGCAGTATGTCGGATAACGCGTCCATTCAATCAGCCGGAACGCAGATTCGGAGTCTCGATCATATTCGCCGGAGTCGTGGTCATTCAAGCGAATACCTCGTGCCGCTACATTGCTCTTCATCCATACAGAGCCAAATTGCCTTGGCAAAACACGGAGGAACTTATGTCAGTCAGGAACGTATTCGCTCATTCGCTTGGGCTTCTCGTAGTGGTCGGCTCATTCTGGTCACTACCGGCAGAGGCAAAGAGTCGTCCACTGGTCGAGATGGAAATTGCCCGGATTGTCGGAGGTGCGGGCTACGGATTCTGTGAGTTTACGCGTTGGGGCCGTCGGGTTTCCGTTCGCGTCAGAGTTGCCGGTATGGACTACAACAGCGTGGGCACGGCGTGGATTTTTGTCGACGGGAAGAATACAGGCCAGCTGGATGGGTCCATCGCGGGAGCTGGCGGGGACGCTGACTTTTTCGGTGCTTTCAAAGCGCCTCGTCGAGCGGAGGTCAAGATTGATATCCGAGACCATCGAATCAGCATACTAACGATCGGAAACGCGCCGAACGATGAGGTTGCCGATGAGACCCTTCTCAAGGAGCTCACAACGCCTGCCCCTTACATGATGGGTACGTGCACGTTACCACCTGACCGGATCCGATAACGGACCACGCGCCTCGCGGCTGCGGCCATGGCTGGGCGCGTTTCTTTTTTTTTGAGGAGAGAAAACGATGCTTAGGATTGGTGACACAGCACCAGATTCTGAAGTTGAGACAACCGAGGGGTCGATCTGCCTTCACAGCTGGCTTGGCGATATGTGGGGTCTTCTGTTCTCGCACCCGAAAGACTTTACGCCCGTTTGCACCACAGAGTTGGGGGAGGCGGCACGTCTCCACGAGGAGTTTCTCAAGCGGAACTGCAAACTCATCGGTCTGAGCGTCGACTCGGTTGCTGACCACCGCGCCTGGCTCACCGACATTCGTATCGCGACAGGTCAGAGCGTTCGGTTTCCGATCATTGCCGATGAGCACTTAGAAGTCGCGAAGCTCTACGGTATGTTGCCGGCTTCGACGGGCGCGAGCGCCCAGGGTCGGACTGCTGCGGAAAACAGGACCGTTCGGTCGGTATTCTTCATCGCGCCGGACAAGACTATCCGCGCGATGCTGACGTATCCCATGACCTCTGGCCGGAGCTTTTTGGAGCTGTTGCGGCTACTCGAATCGCTTCAGTTGACGGACAGGCACCCGGTCGCTACGCCGGCCGGCTGGTCGGCGGAGGACGACATCATCATTGCGCCGGCAGTCTCCAATGATGAAGCCAAGGTCGATTTTCCCATGGGTTGGCGCGGGCCGCTGCCGTACTTGCGCTTCGTCAAGAGAGCATGGCTGGGGACGGGAAATGAATAGAAGAAGCTTTCTTCGTCACGGTGTCGCTTCCGTTGCGGCAGGCGGTACGCTGGGCCATGCGCTGATCGCCGCCGAGAGCGATCAAGCTCAGGCTGGTTCCTCGTTTTCCGGATACAAGGGCGATGAGGTGACGCTGTCGTCTCGCGATATCGATCACCTGGAGAAAGGTCTCGCGGGTGGAGTCATCCGGCCAATTCACCCGGCCTACGACGGCAGTCGGGCCATTTGGAATGCGAGCATCGATAGACGACCCGGGCTAATCGTGCAGCCTCGTTCATCGAAAGACGTCGCCAACATCGTGCGGTTTTCCTTCGAGAACGGCGTTTCTTTGTCGGTGCGTGGTGGTGGACACAACCACAACGGCTACGCGGTCAGCGAAGGGGGCCTCATGATGGATTTATCCCTACTCGCGGACGGACACTTGAGTCGTCGCGACAAAACCATTGCCGCGCAGGCGGGAATGACCTGGGCACGTTTCGACGCGCTGACCCATCAGGCCGGCCTTGCGACTTCGGGCGCCATTGTCTCCATGGTGGGAATTGCGGGCTACACGCTGGGCGGGGGTATCGGGTGGCTGCACCGAAAGTTCGGCGCCGGGTGCGACAACCTCATCGGAGCCGAAGTGGTTTTGCCTTGTGGCGAGATTGTTCGAGCGGACCAGCATGAGAACGAAGAGCTCCTTTGGGCCTTGCGCGGGGGTGGGGGCAACTTCGGCGTGGCAACCACTCTGCGCTTTCAGCTGCACGAATTGCAGCATGTACTGGCTGGACTCGTGTTCTTCCCGCTCGATCAGATTCATAACGTGGGGTCGAAACTGGATGACTATCTCGATGCAGCACCGGACGATCTCAATGTGTGGATGCTTCACCGAATGGCTCCGCGGTCGCCAATGATTGCGAAGGAGCATCACGGCAAACCGGTCCTGATGTTGGCCGTTACCTGGACGGGGGACGATGCAGAGGGGCAGCGCGTCATAGCTCCACTTCTCGACATCGTACAACCCATTGGGAACTCCGTGCAGCGGAGGGCCTATCCGGCATGGCAGTCGGCACTCGACGGTGCTTGGGGGAATGGCTTCTGTAACGAATGGCTGGGAGGCTATCTGGAGGCGTACGATTCCCAGGTGCGAGAGACGATCGCCAAGTTCGTCAACTCCTCGTCGAGTCCGATCAGCGATGTCAAAGTGGCTCGATTGGGAGGCGAGTTCTCCCGGTTTGGGCCAGCGGATGCTGCATTCGGGCATAGGGCCCACAAATACGCATACGTTATACAAGCGCGGTGGCCGCAGAGCGATCACGAAGCCCGCCATCTGGCATGGGCCTATGAGTTCCATGAGGCGCTGGGCGTTCTCGCCAACGGCGGCGTCTACGTCAACTTTATCGGCAGCAAGGAGCCTGCTACGAGGGTGCTGGATGCCTACGATCCCGCGACGCTCGCAAGGTTGCGTGCCATAAAGTCTCAGTTCGACCCTCACAATTTCTTCAATCTGAATGCCAACATAGCCCCGGCGACTGGGCTCGAAAGTCGAGAGTGATGAGACAGGGAGCTGACACAGTCTCACCGCTTCGGACGTGATGTGTGGAGTACGAGAGAAGCCAGAAGGTCAGGACGAAGTTTCTGGTGGCTATTGGAGTGAACGGCCGCTTCTGACCGATCTGTTGAATCGGGCCAAACATCTAGATGGACGTAAGGCTATGATGCAGGATTGAACGGATGACGACCGTTGGATCGGCTATTCAAATGACGCGATTCCACTGGATAATTGCCGCTCTTGTGTTGATGGGCTGTAAGGAACCTGGTGGGAATGAAATGACCGAATCCGTGGACCCCCGTAGCAAGATCCTCGCTGCAATAGGCGAGATAAACGATTTCAGTTTGCCCCGACCCCTGGTGTCACTCGAGACTTTCTTTGAAGGCAATAATGACTACGGGTCGATTGGGTACAACTTCTATCCCGATCAGCCCAGCCCTTCAGAGTTCTATGATTTGTTCAAGCAGATACGCGAGTTTGCAGAAGTCAGTGACGTATTGGTTCAAGTGCAGCAGCACGAGGACCCTGAAGCATGGCCGTCTACTGATACGATCTGGGTCATTACTGGAGCAAGCACGGCGGAGGTCACTGAGTGGCTGGGTGAGCGATTTCAACCCGACGAGTTTATTGAGGGAATACCCGATGGCGTTCAGGGTGTCGAAACGCCACCTGGCTGCCGCGCTCTCGGCATCTGGTACGACTAGTTTCCTATGCGACCGCTCAAATACCGGTGGTGAAATCAATCATAATTCGTGACGCCAAGCACTCCGATCGCGACGCTATCCTGGCGATTGACGAGATAGCCCAACGCGAACAGGAACGCGTAGACTTCATCGATAGGTCTCTGGATTCGGCAACCTGCCTTGTGGCCGACAGCAGCGGAACCGTAATCGCTTATGGCGTACTCGATTATTCGTTCTTCGGCAATGGATTCATTTCGATGCTGTACGTTGCTAAATCGGCAAGGCGACGCAGTGTCGGGCGAAGCCTTATGCAAGCCCTTGCAAATCACTGCAAAGCACCGAAGCTGTTTACATCTACCAATGAATCAAACGCGGCGATGCGGTCGCTGCTCGCAAGCCTCGGCTACGTCCCCAGCGGCGTAATTGAAAACCTCGACCCAGGCGATCCGGAGCTTGTGTTCTTTCTCAATCTGAATCGCCCCAGCGTCACTCCTGGTCGCTGACGGTCGATATATCGATCAGCGGATTCGCCGCGATCATGCCGTCAGCTGTAAGTTCCGGATAGGGCTTTCCCTGAGTACGGTAACGTTCGGCGATGTCGGGATACGACCACTCGAAGAGCGTACGCGCACGTTCTTCGGGCGTCATACGCGATTGGTCGTACAACCCTGCCGCGCGCCGCTGTCGCTCAGCCTCGAACAGAATGATACCGACGACGACTGATACGGTCAGCGCCGATCCGTGACCGTGCATTGGAATGGCTATGTGCTCGTCGGCCTCGGCGCGTGCAGCATCACTCAGGCCAATGTGCTCACCCCCTACCATGATCGCCATCTTTTGCGTGTAATCGACGTCGCGATAATCGCGGGATTTTTCGCCACCGTACGCAGCCAAGAGCCGCCAGCCATCGGCACGTAGCGCCGAGAGCGCGGCGCGGGTCGAACGGTGTGTCGTCACCGCGACCCAGTGCTTCGCGCCGCCCTGGCCCATGTGACTACGGCGCACCAACTCGGCTGTCGAGGTTGTGTGCACCTGCTGAATTCCGACAGCGTCGGCCGCACGGATGATCGCGGAGATGTTGTGTGTTTTGGTCACGGCGTCCATCAACACCGTAAGATCCGGCTGGCGGGCGTCGAGAGCGCGTTGGTGATTTGCGGATCGATCGCGGGTCATTGGTGTTCCTCTTCGCTCGTGGGCGGATATCGTAGCAGCGGGCCAGGCCTACGGACGGTACGGCTTCACAGTTGCTCGCCGGTGGTCGCCCCAGCGCCCCAGCTTATGTTGCGTAGCAACGCTGAGGCGATGGCTGCTTACGGCCAACTCCGGCCATTCAGGTGGGTTGCGTTAAAATGGCGGCTATTGACCCAGAGGCGGCATTTTCTGGCCACCCGAATCTCAATGACTGCTGACCCGAAAAAAGTGTTCTACGGTCTCCTCCGAGACGAGTTTGCGCCGAAACTCCGTGAGCTCGGATTCAAGGGCAGTGGCAGCAACTTCCGTCGGATTCGTGGCGAGGTTATCAACACGATCAACATTCAGGGGAATAAGTATGGCGGGTCGTCGGCAGTCAATCTGGGCTTGCATCTGACGTTTCTGCCAGTCACCTGGGCGGACCAGCTGCCAGACCCCAAGAACGTGAAAGAAGTTGAATGTGTGTTCAGACGCCGCTTGGCACCCGGCCGCAGGAGCGACTACTGGTGGAAGTACACAGGCATTTTCAACTCCCCATCGAAGAAGGTTTCGCACTTGATCGATACCTACTTGACGATCGGCGAACCTGAGTTCTCGAGATTCGATACGGTTGAAAAAATGGTGAACATGATCGCGCTAAGCGACATACGCTTCGGCAACTACATCAAGGTATTTGGCGGAGTAACGGAGGTTGGCGCTGCGCTGACGATGGCGCGAATACATGCGCATTTGGGCAACAACAGTGAGGCCCGCGCGTTCGCCAATGCTGGCTTAGAGAATCTGGGCAGGGCGATAGCACTGAAAACAAAGTTTATCGAGATTCTTGAGAGCCTCTGACTGTCGCCAGCTGGGCTACTTCCGGCTTTGATGCTGGATCTTGACGACGGTTTGGATCAGGCCACAGTTTCTTCTATCCAACGATAGCGGTACTTCGATCCGGCCCAGAAAATCAGCGGATTTCCAAATAGATGCAACCTGACCCTCGGCTTGAAACCTGCTGGATCAGCTTCCCACAAGATCCCAATTTGCCATTCGGCATCGGCGTAACCGCTTACTTCGAGGAAGATGCGTTCTCTTTGATTCAGGATCAAGGTTTCGACCAACAAGCCTCCGGAGTCGTAGTTTAAGTAAACGATTTCAGAGGGTTACGATCCTTTGCCTGGTCGGTGCTGTAATGAAGCCTTGCAACTCGGACGGGGGTATTGAAAATCAGGATCTCAGCCAAAGGAGTTCAATCAACAGTGTCGATTGCCGAAACAGTTGCGGGTGCGTTTCGGAAGGTCCTTGTGGACCGAATACTTTCCGATGAGCAGGTCAGAGAGATACAGGACCCGATGGAGCTACTTGAACAGGAGTCGCTGCTTAACGTTGTGCCGTGCTTCATGCAGTATTGCATCGAATACCCCGATGACGATTCGCTAGTGGCTCTCTACACGGTCAACGCTCTGGCGGAGTATGGGCGGTCGAAGAACCCGTCGAACTCCTACCTGAACTTCAAGTTTCTTTGCAACGAAGACCAACGAAAAGCGGTTGTGGCGTTTCTCATCTGGGCCAAAGGTCCGCCGCACTATGAGGACAAGAACCAAATTGACAGGGCGGTAAAGAACTGGCGGGAGATGACGTAAAGCCGGTGCGCACCGCATCCAAAACGTCTACGAATTCTCCTTTGTGACACCAGTCAGCCACGAATCGTTTCTATACCGCAACCTGGCCGTGCGTGCGCCGAAACTTACCCGGCCTGATACCAAACTGCTTTTTGTAGGCCTGGCTAAATGCCGCTTCCGACTGGTAACCCACCTGCTCAGCCACTTTTATCAAAGAAGTATTTGTTTCGATCAATAGGCGGCTGGCTCTCTGCAACCGAACAAAAATGACATATTGCAGGGGCGTCATATTTGCCAACTCCGTAAAACGGTTGGAAAAAGAAGAGCGTGACATATTCACTAATCGACCCAGGCGTTCGACGCTCCAATCTTCCGCGGGGTTTGCGTGTATCGCAGACAACACTCGATTGATTCGAGGGTCGGCGAATACAGACAAGAACGGAATGCGCTCCGACGTCGATGCCAGTGTCGCCCGGATGACCTGGATCAGGATTATCTCAGACAGTCGGTCGATGATCGCAGTAGCACCAGGTTCGAGCTTAGCGGCCTCATGTGCAATGAATCCCATCGCACTGTCCAACCACTGTGTGTTGTAGCTGCTGTCTCCAGTCACACACAGCTTCGAAGGCAGGTGTACAAGCAATGGGTGGTTACCAAGGTCATCGAATGAAAGCTCACCGCAAACGAGACAGCACCCGGGACCGCCGCCTCCATACACCAATGGACCCTCTCCTTCATAGGCCGCTTCCGTCAGTACTTCGGCCAAAGGGGTTCCTTCAGTGGTCGGCGCGTCAGCGATGATATGGCTCGCGCCGTGAGGAATAACAACGAGATCCCCGTTAGACATGTGAAGACCGTGGTCCCCCTTTACTTGCAACCAACACTGGCCGCGAATCACGATATGGAATCGCGCAACCGTCGGTTTGGCCGGAACCTCGATGCTCCATGGCGCGGTCAGTTCCGTCCGGAAGTACAACGAACTCGACAACCTCAGTGTGTTCAATATATCCGTCAGAGCGTCCATCTAGTTCCACTCGTGCACAGTACTTGTTGGCAATGCCCAAGATGCCGTGCCGCTAGACTACCAAGCGCACAAGCACCACGGGCGCATGCCGTACAAAAAAAAATACGATTTAGCAGTTCGATTGTACGAATTAGAATAAACCCAATAAGTTTGGACGAAACAGTATTAGATAGGGCTTCTGAATTATATATCGTAGCTCATTCATCAGGGATTCTAGCGTCTAGAAAGTGATGCTTTCTCGAACTAAATCGTAATTTACTTTGGAGTCTACTGATGAAAATCAAACAACTGCTGACGGCAGCCATTGCGGCTGCGTTCTTCTCTACTGGCGCAATCGCTGCGGACTATTCTCACAGTACCCCGGCGGTGCAAGGGTACGACGTGGTTACTTACCACACCGACAAGCGCCCGCTTCGCGGCAACGGAAACTTCGTCGCTACATACGATGGCGCGACGTATCAGTTTTCCAGCGCAGAAAACATGGAGATATTCAAAGCAAACCCTGACAAATACGTGCCCGCTTACAACGGCTACTGTGCATTCGGAGTATCGGTTGGCAAGAAGTTTATCGGCGATCCTGAAGTTTACCGAGTCATTGACGGTAAGACCTACCTAAACCTTGACGCAGGCATCCAAAACGAGTGGCTCAAGGACGTGCCCGGCCGCATTAAGACCGCGGATGGCAATTGGACAAAGATCAAGGATAAGAACCCGGCTTCGCTCTAGAACGCCTATTTGGCGGTGGCCTTCAGAGGCCACCGCCAAACCCGACCAAGAGGAATCGAAATGGACACCGCCTACTTTTACCTGGGGCTGAGCGGCATACTCGCTATCTTGTTGTGGACGCCGTACATACTTGCGCGAGCATTTACGTGGGGCATCCCGACGTTTTTGAACAACTATCCGGAAGGTTTCCCCAAAGAGCAGCCCGAGATGCCAGTGTGGGCACATCGGTCTCAGCGCGCCCATCTAAACATGGTAGAAACTCTACCGGCCTTTGCTGCCGTAGTTTTGGCAGCGGGTTATCTGGCGCCAAGCGAAACGCACCCAACCATCGTATGGTGGGCGCAGATCTTCTTTCTGGCCCGGATAGCTCACGCGATCGTATATACACTCGGGGTTCCGTACTTGCGAACCCCTACGTATCTCGTATCCTGGGCTGCAATACTCGTTATCGGATCACACATCTTTTGACGCTTCGAACAATTCAATAGAAGGGATGCGAGCCGGTCTCCGTGCCGGCCCATCCTATCTAATCATCACGCCAGCAGAACATTCGGAGACGGTATTTTTGTCTCCCGCAACTCAAGGCGAAAACTGCGGCAGATCGGAAAGCCGACCGGGATCGAACGGGTCACCGCGAAAAAGCCCGGGGTAATAGAAATCGCGAAGCTCGGAATGAAAGGCGCGCACTCTGCCTTCATAGGCAAGCACAGACCGCATGTCCGTTCCAGCCAGATTCTGAAGCCGTCGCTCCAGCAGAGCGGGTGGCGCTGCTAACGCAAACAGTCCAGCCAGCCGATCGCGCTCGACTCGTCCGGCAGTGTAGGCCTCGGAGAGATGTTCAGCTGTTTGATCGCCTACCTGCTGGAAGGCGTAATACCATCCCCAATCGAATCCCTCTCCCGAATGGGTGTAACCCGCCCATTCAGGATGGCGTTCCACGAAAGGCCCCATGGTGTTCTCGACGGGCAGATCCCAGGCATCGTTGACTGCCTCGCGCTGGGTCATAAGAATTTCCGCGCCTGTAGGAATTGGCACCATCCTTTCGATAATGACTCGGCTGCCGGCGGGCAGGACGGTGCTAAGCAATACCCAGACGCCGATCAGGCTGGCGAGAATCACCGGCGCGGAACGCCTCCAGCTCGCGAACCACAGGCATACCAGTGTCCAGAACAGGATGTAAGCGACCACCAGAACGACGGCGCTAATCAGCGTTGAGCCTGTTGTACCACTGAATATACCGGCAATCAGTAGCGGCACGAGGGTAGCAAGCAGAACGCCGCCTGACCTGAGACAAGCTCTTCGCCACCACAGTGATCCGCTGCTACCGGCGGATGCGACCAGCAAATCAAAACGACCGGCGCTGCGTTCACTCGCCTGCAGGTCGTGCAGAAGAAAAATGAGAATAAGCGGAAGTACAAAGGCCGCAAAAAACGCGAAGTCAAAGCGGCCTATCAGAGCAAGTTCCGGATTGCCCGGGTCGTGCTCGTAGATCTGCCCCTCCAGCGCCAGCATGCGCAGCCGGTGTTTCCACGAGGACGCATCCCTTTGTCCCATGGCTGCGAAGGCGAAATCCGATGGCGGGTCATAGGTCAGGTGGAAGCTGTAGTAGGCCGCGCTGCCCCAATCACTTTGCTTGGAAAATTCAACCGATCGGTCTTGCTGATCAGCATCCATGAGAAACGCAATGCTCTCGTACTGCTGCCGTACCTCGGCCAGACCCGACCAGACAGCAAATGATGAGAAACAGAGGACGGCAAACATCCAGACCACAAATGCGCGATCACGCAGCATGAACCGGGTCTCGCGTTTGAGCGCACCAAAAGTACTCAAGGCTTCAGCCTCCCGCCGGTCCAGACCAGCATCCCGGACAAGACTGCCAGCCAGGCGATGAGCATCGAAATGGATGAGCCGGCGCTTGCCAGTCGCACGGACGCGCCGGCAGGCTCGTAGCGGAATTCATCAACTACCTGCCAGTTCGATGCGTCGACGCGCGCGCGCATCCAGGATTCCTCATCGCGACTGCGATTGATATCGTCAATATAGGAAAGCTCTTCGGCATGCGCCCGGTTCAGGCCCTGTACGAATCCGAATCTGAACTCTTCAGCCTGCCGAAGGAAGCGGTGATAGTGATCAAGGTCGGTGCCGGATAGTGTGCGAGACGCAACCGCAACGGCCAGCGCAGGGGTGAGCCAGCCATACCCTCCGAGCAGATCGGCCTGGCGCATCTCCGCTTCCATGCGCCGCTCGGCGTAAACGTTCAGCGTCTCGGTCAGCTTTGCCTCGGCCATCCCCGCGAGAACACCGCGTATGTTGACCTCCAGATCTTCCACTCGATCTACTCCATGCTCCTCGAGCAGGCTCGCATGCACGCGATCGTATACGGAGTCATCGACATCGTGCCCGTCACTCAGATCCCGAACCTCGGTCAGCATCGTGAGTTCCATTTCGATTTTTCCGGCAAGCGGCGCAGTATAAGACGAGACGTTGACGGCGACAGCCGGTAGCACGAGGGTCAAAGCAAGCCAGCATGCCGCAAGCGTTGCGAGAACGGACGAGCGCTTGTGCAGTATTGAAGAGATCAGCAACGCGAGCCCGGCCCAGACGGACAAATAGACAAGATAGACGCCAACGAGCGATGCAGCCGCAAGCAGGCTTTCGCCGCTGCCGAGCGAGATCAGGGCGCTTACGACGAGCGGTACCAACAGTAGTAAAACGAATAGCAACAGCGCCAGCATCTTGCCTGCGAGGAGTGTGCGGCCAGTCAGCCCCTGTGCCAGCAAGGGCGCAAGGGCTCTGGACTCTCGCTCACGCGTGACCGCACCATGCCCGAGCACAATAATCAGCAGGGGCGCAAATACCTGGTAAATCAACGCCGGGGTCAACCAGGACAGGCCGCCAAGATCAGCGCTGCTGCCGGAAGCAGAAAAGGTGGCCGAATTCTGGCGGTGGCCTTCGAGGAACAGGGTTTGTCCCGTGACCGAATCCAGCCCCGGATCGAACACTGCCAGGGGCATGGGCGCCCGAAAGACATAGTGCCCATAGTGGACCATGCGGTGCGGGTGGCGATCAGGCTGGGAGTGAAAGGTTTGATCCGAATCGGCCTGATGGTGTGCGCGTTCGTGAGATTCCGCGTGCATGCGCAAGGCGGTGAGCCAGCTGACGGAAATCAGAATGACGATGAACACCGCGACCACGGCAAGCGCGAGGTTCGATCGCCGCCAGTAGCGCCACTCTTCCTTTGCGATTGTCAGTGTGGCGCTCATGCTGCTTGCTCTTTCCTGGTTGTGCGATTTGAAAAAGCGCGATGAACGGTTTCGGTCTCGATGCGGCCACCTTCGGGGGCAGAGAACTCCCCAACAAGCTTGCCGCCGCGAAGCAGGCCAATCCGGTCGGCGACCTGACACGCACCGTAAACATCGTGTGTCACCATCAGAATGGTTTTACCGGAATCGGCAAGGCCGCGAACCAGATCATGAAACTCATCGATGGCATTGGGATCAAGCCCTGAAGTTGGCTCGTCAAGCAGTAAGATGTCGGTGTCTCTGAGAATAGCCAGTGCGATAGCCACTTTTTGACGCATGCCTTTGGAATAGTCCTTGAGCTTGCGTCCTCTCGATTCCGGATCGAGGGATACGCGATCCAATGCGGCCTCGATCGCGGCCTTGTCGTCTGGCACACCCGCAAGCTGCAAAAAGTAGCGGAGGTTCTCATACGCATTCAGGTGTTCATAAAGAGATGCCGATTCCGGGAGGTAGGCAATGGCTTCGCGCACCGCTTTGAGATCAGTGCCAACGTCCACACCGTCAACGGAGAGACTGCCACCCGAAGGTGCCAGAAATCCGAGGAAACTCAGCAGCGTGGTCGACTTGCCCGCTCCGTTACCGCCGAGAAGCGCGTAAACTTCGCTGCCTTCCACAGTAAAGGAGATACCGCTCAGGACTTCCTTGCCCGAGCGGTAGATGTGCAGCTGATCGGCTTGCAGTTTGGCAGAGCTATCCGTTTTCACTCTTGAAGCCTCCTTTAGAATCGGAAGTCTGCCGACACGCGGAAGTTTTGCGGCGTACCCGGTTGTACCCAAACGTCGGCATAGGAGTTGGTGTAATACTCCTCGTCAAACAGGTTGTTTACTTCCGCACGCAATCCCCAGGAGTCCGATATTTCATAGTTCGCGGCGACTCGGACCGTGGTGTAGCTTGGCAGCCTGAAGGTTGGGTCACCAAATTCTCCACTCCTGTCATCGACATACGTCAAGCCTCCAATCAGAGTCAATGCCCTGCCAGCCAGTTGAGTTTCCTGGGCGAGTTGCAGGCTTAACTGATGTTCAGCGATGTTCAGGAGATCCGAGCCGGCCGGAATGAAGTTGAAGGAAATAAAATCCGTATAGTCGTTCTTGGTTTCAGCATCCACGTAGGCATAGGAAAACCACAGGCTCAAGGTGTCAGTGAGGCTTCCTACAAGGTCCAACTCAAAGCCCTGGCTTCCTGCTTCACCGACGGCTGTGGGATTAAAGTCGGCATCAAACGTCGCAATATTTGAGTGCTCAAGATCAAAAATCGCGAACGTTCCCGTCAGTGCACCATCGTTCAGCGCAAGCTTCACTCCCACTTCTGTAGACTCCGAGATATTGGGATCCAAACCGTTCTCATCCGTCGCGCCAGACAGAGGGCGGAAGTTTTCGCCGTACACCGCGTAAAGAGAGACGTTATCCGTCGCCTGGTAAACCACGCCAAATTGAGGGCTCACCTGGGTTTCAGAATAGTCGGAAATGCTGCCTGACAGGCGATTGTTCAGCGTCTGGTCATAGTCATCAAATCGGGCGCCCAGTCGAATATCCAGCTTGTCCGTTATGCTGATCTGATTTTGAACGTACAAGCCGACGGATTCCTGCGTTTCCACTCTGTCGATCTGCGGAGCCAGCGCAAGACCGGATACCGGCGAGTTTCCGTAGACCGGGTTAAAGATATTGATGCTCTGATCCGTCGACCTGTCTCGAAACGCAATCTGATCGTTTTCGAACTCATCGATATCGAGGCCGACGATGACGCGATGCTGAATTCCTCCCGTGTTGAAACTGCCGCTCAACTCCGCTCGAAACACCTGATAGGTCGCATCGTAGTCTCGGTCACGGCTAAAGCGGCCAAAGTTGCCGTCGACGTCCGGGGCGCCAAAACCATTCTCTGACGCAAGCCCGTCGAGTTCGGTTTCGCGATAGTTGAAACCAACCAGGGCGCTCCAGTCGGCGTTGAAATCATGCTGGAATTCCACCTGATGTCCGAGGACGCCCGTTTCTATCGGGCCGTAACTGGGTTCACCCAGGAAGCGACTCTCAGGGATAAGGCCCAACTCGTCATTGATAGCGATCACGCCGCGATCAAAAGGTGTCTCCTGATCACTGTATTCCATTTCATAGATAAACAGGCTTTCATCACTGACTCGCCAGGCGATCGACGGGCTAAACAACAGCTTTTCCGTTTCCACGGTATCCCTGAAGCTTTCAGCATCCTCATAGGCGCCAACAAACCGTATTGCGACGGCATCGGACAGCGGAGTGGTGTAGTCAAAATCAGCACGGTAAGTGCTAAAGCTGCCTGCGGAGATGCTGAATTCTCCCGCGGTTTCAAAGGTGGGTCGTTTGGTGACCAGGTTCACTGTACCGCCAGGCTCACCTCGCCCGTACAAAGCGGCGCGAGGACCTTTTAGTACTTCAACAGACTCGATACCGGACAGGTCCCTGGAGCCGCCAAAGCCGCGCCCGGCGTTAAAGCCGTTCACCAGGTAGTTACTCGGCAGGTTTTCGTCGCCGACAAAACCACGAATGGCGAAGCTGTTCCAGAGACCGCCGAAGTTATTCTGTCTGGCTACGGAGGCCGACAAATCCAGAGCTTGAACGAGGTCGATAGAGCCCGCGTTGCGCAAGGTCTCGGCATCGATCCTCAACTCGGCTTGCGGCGTTTCCAAGGGGTCGAAATCCCCCTGATAAGCCCGCCGTGTGCCGGTAACCGTAATGTTGTCAATCTCCGAGATCTCGGCTTCGGTAGATTGCGCTGAAACGGTGTTAGCCCAAAGGATGATGGATGATGCGCCCACTAACAGTGGCGCACAAAGTTTGATGTTCATGAGGGTCTCCTGACGTAATCGACCTGCCGAATTGGCGACTGCTAGTCGGCCTGCCGAGGGCTAACGTTATAACATAACAAGTCTGTGTTGGAGTATTTTTGAGGCGCCGAAGTCGCCGTGAAAGTGCCGGCGGGTGTCAACCGATCAACATCAACAGCTTATTGGCGTAAAAACGGGTGATTGAGGGCGATTCTTATAGGGCGGATATCCTGGGATTTTGCTGGACCGTTTCGAATACAACCATCAACGACAGGCGACAATGGCCTCGAAAGGGGGCGTCGGCGTAACGTCGGTTAGAGGCCGAGTGCCGGCAGTACTTCGCTGCAGGCGCCGTCGGTCGAACCAAGTTGTCGACCGGCAAGTTGCCGGAACCCGCGATTACGCCAAGTGCTACCGGATACAATGGCTCTTTATCAATCAGGCATATTGAGAATCCTTGATGGGCATTCGAGGAAGCATCAGAAGATCAGTAGTTTGGGCGTCGCTACTTGTAGCTGCTCTGCTCGCGGTAACCCTGTTTATCAATCTATCCTGGTTTGACGAAACGCTGCATCCGGACCTGGCTTCCCCCGACTCGCCGCATCCCGTGTCGATGAATGACAACGCCTTCCCGCTACTTCATGGCTTTACAGCCGCCGCCGACAAGGATCAGCTAGTTGTTGGTCAGGCGATTGTTCAAACGATGCGCGAGCGGTATCGCCGGGGCGAGAAGGCCACCCTAACCGAGGAAGAAATGGACGATCTGCTCGGTCGGTCGGGTAACGATGACGACTGGAGGACGCAAATACAAAGCCTCTATTGCAATTCGCGCGTTTCGGTGGATTGCGCTGGACCGCTCATAAACGAACTCGAGCAATTCAACGCGGATAATCCTCGCCTGCTCGTGCTTCTCAAACGCTACGACGAGATCCTGCGGGCGCCTCGGTTTCTCGAGAGCGAGGAGGTCGATGTAACTACGCTGATACCGACCTATGCATTGCTCATGCAGGTTGCGCGTATGCGACTGGCGATCAGCTACCGGCAGGACACCGTGGAGGACTATATCGCCAAGGTTGGTGACGATATGCGTTTCTGGCGGACTATGCTCCGCGATGGCCAGACAATGATTGCCAAGATGGTTGCACTCGCTGGGTTTCGAAACAGCATGGAATTCTTGTCAGCGTTGATCAGGCTACGTGATCTGAGTGAGAGTGAATTGCAATCGATTCGGAATACTCTGTATCCATTGACCGATGACGAGCTGGATATTGGAGAATCCTTTCTCGCGGAGCTACGGATTATGGCGCTCAACAATACTTCGGTCATCGACATTCTGGGCGACGATGGCCGGGCATTGCGGCCCTTTTTCCAGGAACGGGCAACACTCAACGAGTACTACGCCAGGGCGGTGATACCATTGCGGGTTCGCGCTACGCTTCCCGCAGAGGAATTCTACGCACAACGAGGTTTTGACAGGCTGACCTACGAGTTCCGCCTGTTTCCTCCTCCGCTGTATAACCTGGGCGGCAAGTTGGCTCTCAAGCGGTTGTCGTCCCAGCAACTGCCGCAGGACCGCATAAGTCGCATGCATGACGTCAACGGGCGCGTCAGCCTCGTGCTGCTGCAGGTCGAAATCGAAGAAAGCGACGAGTCCAGTGTAGAAAATGTTCTCCGGTCATCGACACACAGGAACCCGTACACCGGAGAGCCCATTGAATACGATCCATCAGCCAAGACGATCGGTTTCGAGTGTCTTACGGAAAATCCAAACGATGTGTGCAGTGTGAGTATCAGAAACGCTGGCGACTGAACTGCACAGGCTAAATCGCTGCTTTCTAGTTACAATGAAGAGCGGGTATTGACTCTGTGCGGATCCTCAGTATCCAGATCCATTGGCAAAGGCTGGCTATCCCAGTCCAGAGCATCACATGAAGTTCTTAACCAAGAGTACGGACATAGTTCATCTCCATTTGCTCAAAGACTTGCTGGAGGCGAACGGGATACCCGCAGTGATCAAGGGTGAAAACACTGCGAGGATGGTCTCGCCTTTCTTGATGACCGAACCGAGTTTGTGGGTGTATCTCGACGAACAGGAGGCCGAAGCCGAGAAGCTCATTCTGGACCCGAACTATGAAGTAGAGAATAGGGTCGATGTGGATGAGTTCTATCGCCTTACGAGTGAGGTGTCGGAAAACCCGAGGCAGCTGTATGACACTTTGCTAAATTGGGCCGTTGGTTTTGGATTGGTTATGATCGCACTGATTCTGCTGCCCAGGCTATTCTCGTAGTGAGTAACTGGAGAAATTGTTGGCGTACCGCAGATCGGGTGAACCCAAACAGTTGATTCCATCGGCTCGAGTATGAACTTCGAAAACAGCTACGCTGCCTTGCCCAAGGCGTTCTACGCAACGGTCAGTCCCAACGAGGTGCCGGCACCGGCTCTCCTTGCCTGGAATCAAGAGCTCGCGCTCGAGCTGGGTCTTGCCGCGTCGGGCTATGATGAGGCGCAGCTCGCCAGCGTTTTCAGCGGATCCGTAGCGGTGGAAGGAAGCCAACCGATCTCCATGGCATATGCTGGCCACCAGTTCGGATACTTCGTGCCCCAGCTCGGCGATGGTCGCGCTGCCTTGCTGGGCGAGATAGTCACCGACGCTGGCAATCGCTTTGATATCCAGCTCAAAGGCTCTGGCCGTACGCCGTTCTCGCGGGGAGGCGACGGCAAGTCCTGGTTGGGCCCGGTGTTGCGCGAGTACATTCTGAGTGAGGCGATGCATCATCTCGGCGTACCGACCACCAGGGCGCTTGCGGCCGTTGGAACCGGGGAAACGGTTTACAGGGAGTCTCCCTTGCCGGGAGCCGTGTTTACGCGAGTGGCCGCCAGTCATCTGCGCGTTGGCACGTTCGAGTATTTTGCCGAACAAAATGACGTGGAATCGCTCAGAACGCTCGCCGACTACGCGATCGCCCGTCACTATCCGGAAGTGGCGGACGAGAAGTCTCCGTATGTCGGGTTTTTTCGGCGTGTAGCGGAACGTCAGGCCGAATTGATCGCACACTGGATGTCGATTGGTTTCATTCATGGCGTCATGAACACCGACAATACGACAATTTCCGGTGAGACCATCGACTACGGCCCCGCCGCGTACATGGATGAATTCCGGTACGACAAGGTGTTCAGTTCCATCGATACCCATGGTCGGTACGCGTACGCGAATCAGCCAGCCATTGCGCAATGGAATCTTGCCCGTCTCGCCGTTACGTTGCTCGCCATTGGTGCCGAAAAAGATGAACTTGAGGCGGTCTTGGCCAGCTTCCCGGATCGATACGGGGCTCACTACCTTGCACTGATGGGGCCAAAACTGGGGTTGTACGACGTTCAGGAAACGGATAGCGGAATCATTGCCGAATGGTTGAAGTATCTAGACGACAACGGGCTCGACTATACCCTGAGCTTTCGCGAACTGGCGTCACGAGTCGACGCTATTGATGACAGCCGGTTCGGACCCTTCGAGACCAAATGGCGGCAGCGCACGGCTGACCAGGGCAAGACACCCGCCGAGATTTCGGCTTTCATGAACTCGGTAAATCCGCTCTTCATTCCGCGAAATCACCGCGTCGAGCAGGCGATTGCCGAAGCGGTTGAAGGCGATCTCACGGTATTCAACGATATGAATACCGCGCTGGCAAAACCGTACGCAGAACAACCGGACCTCTCGGACTACGCTAAAGCACCGAGGGTTCGCGAGCGAGTCACCCGCACGTTCTGTGGAACCTAGTGGAGTGGCTCTTTTTGTCGCAATTCCTGACGCTTATTGAACCGCGTCGTCAAGTACCGACCGGGGTGAAAGGAAAAGAAACAGAAATGAAACAGGGCAGGTGGTGGACTACACTGGCACGAGGCCTTACCCAGTCAAGCCATCGAGTTTGATGAGGCAACCGACATGGACCCGAGGATTTTCCTTGTTTTGCTTGCTGTGATAGCGATCCTCGTTGTCGTGTTTCCCTGGCGAAGGCGGCAAAAACGCGGAGACAAGCTGTCTCATGATGAATTCATTGAGCGCAACCAAGCGTACAGCCACTACTCGGATGGGCGTCCACATCCCAACCTGGAGGCCATAGACGATATTGCAGGTGAAATTTCCGAGTCACCGACGGACGTCTCAACCGGTTCGGGCGACTAGCCACTTACGGTTACTCCCCAGACTCTGACAAAAACTACAAGCCTGGAAGTCCGGGCCGAACGACCGCTGGTGGCCTTAGTCTAGAGGCCGGAACAGAGTTTCTGCTTCTGACCGGCTGCGGTCATAGCCTACTGGCCCTTTTCTCGAACTGGAACGGAGTTCTCTACCGGCGCAAAGGACCTCTGCCGAGCCCTCTCGGGCTTCTGTCACCTGGTAACGAACCGCTTTTGTGACACTGGCAACGGTATCCGCTGCAGAGACTGCGCTATGGTATCCCTTGAAGCGCAGCGTTTTTCTTCGGGGCGTAGACAGGAACGAGACTCATGCAAAAACTCTGGAGCACCCTGGTGCCTTTTGTCATGCTCACGCTAGTGGCGTGTTCGGGAGGCGAATCCGACCGGACAGCATCGATCGACGCCTGGGTAGCGGCCCGGCAGGCCGAGCTGCCGAAGATAGCGGGATCCTTCGAATGGAACGACCTGACCGTGTACGAGAACCAGGTTATCGTGACCTATGTGCCGAGCGATGCGAGTCTGCATGCGTCACAGGCGCTGACTGCGGATACTGTCTTTGGCGCCGTTACCGAAGCGGTTTGCCAGGTCTCGGGCATCGAGAAGGTGTGGGAAGCGCGCCATGAACACTATGCCTCCGTTCGCACCCCGGCCGGCGATGTGCTGCACACCGTTCGTACCAAGTCGTTTGACTGTTGTGTGCTCGAGGCGTCGAAATCCATGAGCCGACAGGAAGCACAGGACCATTGTCCGTACGAGGAGTGACGGGTGAACTTGCAAGCAGCCGTTTAACAGCTGCATCCGGGTTACAATGAAGCTTGGGCGTCGACCCAAGTCTGTCGCTCGCCAACCCTCGACTCAGCGCTTTTCCTTCTGATGAATTCAGCTGGAGTTCTCCGTGGCAAAGATTTTCGACTTCCTCAGGCGCCGCGAATCAAAAGCGATCACCGGGCGTTCCTTCGAGGAGATTTTAGCCGACGTCAAATCGCATTCGATTCCCGCGCTCATGTTGCAAAAGACGGATGCTCAGACAAAGTCCTACCTCGGCGGCGACCCGTACCTGCCTCTGCATGTGGAGTGGCCGACCAAAGACGGGAACGACCTCGCGTTTCTTGCCTCCCTCGATCTCGAAGAGATTGCAGCCACAAAAGCTGTCCCCTGGTTGCCCGGTCACGGGAAACTACTTTTCTTCTACGACATGGAGAATCAGCCATGGGGGTTTGATCCGAAGGACCGGGGCGGGTGGTCCGTTATTCACGTCGACCAGATCGGCCAGCAAGAAACGGCGAAACGTCCTGTTCTGCCGCAGTTTTTCGTTGAGTTGGTGACAACCGACAGCCTGCCCGACATGGAGAGATTTGGAGACCTGGGAATCGACCTCAACGACCTGGAAGTTGACCGGTACTTTGACGGCCCAGTCGAGGAAGATGACGAGGAACTCCAACACCAGGTTGGTGGATACCCGAGGCCGGTCCAAGGCGACGGTATGGAATTGGAGGCGCAGCTTGCATCGAATGGCGTGTATTGCGGTGACGGCACCGGTTATCGCAGCAAGGAAGGCAAGCGGCTTGCAGCGGGCAAAAAGGACTGGCGACTATTGTTGCAGTTCGCATCCGACGACGACCTTGAAGTGATGTGGGGTGACCTGGGCTATCTGTACTTCTGGGTCAAGGAACAGGATGCCGCGAAATGTGACTTCTCCGACGTCTGGCTTGTCCTGCAGTGCTCATAGTGTGTTGTTCCACCTGCGGCCGGTGTTCGCCTCCGACAGCATGGCGCTGGCCAGGTTGCAGCTATAATTTCGGCTCTTGAACCAGTGCTTCCAATGCAGACAAGCTCTGCTGAGTCACGATGCGATTCATAATCCTCATAGCATCATGCAGTTTCCTTCTCGCGCCGCACTCCGCGGCTTCGTCCCCGAAAGGAGGTCCCGAAACCTGGCTCAGCGACGCAACAGATAGAGTTTTGGAAGTCTACGATGGGCAATCTTTGCTGATTATCGGCGAGCTTCACGGAAACCGGGAGACGCCAAGACTGGTTGCATCGCTACTCGCAAGGCTTGCAGCTGAAGGACCTGTGACCATTGCACTTGAGATACCAAGGCAGGAGCAGCAACGAATCGACAGCTTCTTGGGATCGGATGGCTCGCGTCGCGCCGTCGCCAATCTGCTTGCAGGGGATTTCTGGCAGATACCCGAAGATGAGAGCGATGGTCGTCGCAGCATGGCTATGCTTGCTCTCCTTGACGCGGTCAGGGAAGTCCGATCCCAAAGTGGAAGGGTTTACGCCGTGACGGTGGACGACGTTGACTTTTATTCCGAGGGCAGCGACAGGCGCCAGGGCATGGCTGACCGCATCGGCGATCTTGGCTCGGCTCTGGACAAGGGACCTGTCTTGGTCCTGCTCGGGAACTTTCATGCCCGCGTCACGGCCTTCACCGGCATGTTGCTGTCGGACGGTATGCCTGTCGAACCTCCGCGCCCGACGGCGAGCCTCGTGATCGATGTACCCCTGACGAGCCTGAACGTGACAGCGTGCGGCGGCGCCAGCTGGAGCTGTCGCGATGGAACATGCGGTCCAACGACACTGCCTGTTCAGTGCGAGAGTCTATCGAGTGCCGAACTGAGCGAGCTCGACCCGAAACGGGATGGCTATCACTACAGTCTGACGCTCCCCAAACTTACACCTTCGGCACCGGCTCGCTAATTTGCCGAATCGAGAGTCCGCTTCCGGCTTCAAGCAGTTTGTCCATGCGGTCTCCGTGTATCCGTTATGCTAGGTCCCGGCGCGCGAAGAAATTCACAATATCGGTGGCAAGATTGAGCCGTAAAATCACCCACCCGGCGGCGGTGGAGGGTAACCGCCCGACGCGCCACGTTCGCCCAAATCGTAAGTTTTCGGCCTGAGCAAGTCAGTTGAACCTTATCGAAAAGATCGCAAGTACATTGAGTTTGGTGGGTCTTCCAGTAGGCCACTGAGATCCGCACAACTTGATAGGTGAAGCAAGCCGGTCTTTTGTTCAGGCGGACGAACTTGCTAAATACGGAATCGATATTCCGGGCAGAGTTATGAGCACTGCAGAGTTCAAGCATGCGGCACAGGAGTATCTCGGGCTCGATCTTGTCTCGGAAGTTTTAGGTGCAGAAGTTTCCGCGGGTGTTAACGTTCTTGAACACTCGAAGTTGCTTGCGCGCCGCCTGGCCGAATCAAAAGAGGACCACCCCGAGTATTTCGAGAAAACGCTCGATCAAATCGCCGGGGACATAGACAACGCACAAAGAAGGCTGGCTCGTTGAAGCTGCGACTGACTAAAAACAGCAGTTCGCCGGGTTTGGAGTGCAATGATGGCTTCAGACCCAAGGCGGCTACCGGCTCTTCCGCGGACGCCCTCCCAGAGGTCACTCTAAATTTGCAGGTGAGATAGGAGTTTCTGCCGGGGGTGGCGGCCGGCAAAGGCCGTGACGCGAATAGTTATCGGTCTCAAGCTACACTGCTGTCTATGCGCTACGAGCGACTCAGCGACCTGGAACTCGTCGAACTCTGCAACACGGCGGATGCCGCGTCGGCAAAACGCGCCTTCGAAGTCTTGTACACGCGGCACAAGACCTTCGTGTTGCGGGTCGCGCTTGCCGTCGTCCATGACCACGCCCTCGCCCTCGACGCACTGCAAGAGACGTTTACGACCCTGCTCGTGCAGTTTCCGCCGCCCGGTGAAGGGCTCAAGCTGACAGCCAGGCTCACGAGCTACCTGTATCCAATCGCACGCAATGCCGCGATTTCACAGCTCAGGAAGGCACAGCGAACGAGACCCGATGATGCAACGGAACCCGATGAGCTGGCGTTCCTCGCACCCGACTCAAGCGACGACATTGACATACTGATCACCGAGCTCTCCCGGGAGCGCCGAGAGGTCATTACCCTGCGCTACGTTCTCGACCTGCCGATCGCCGATATTGCCGACGCCCTCGATCTGCCGGTTGGGACAGTCAAGTCGCGCCTCAATGCCGCCGTGACCCAGCTGCGTAACTCACCGAAAGCAAAGCATTTTTTCGAAAAATGAACCTTTCGGGCGCCTGCCGCGTTACATCTCCGAGGACCAGCAATGACAGACCACGACGACATTGACGATTTGCCCGCCGAGCTCGTTGCCGCGCTCAAGAGCCGGGAGCTACCGGCCGACGTAATCACACGACGCGTCGATCGCGAGCTCGCGGCGACGGCCGCAGAGCACTTCTCGACTCGCAAGCCGGCACCCAGGCGCCGCGCCTGGGCAGCCGTCGCGGCCGTCGCGATGGTCGGCATTGTCCTCTCGATCTCGAACTATGATCCCGCGCCGACCCGCAGCGACCTCTTTACCGACGTAGACGGCTCGGGGCAGGTCGATATCGCCGACGTGCTCGCATTGGCGCGCGACGGGCATGAGCTGACGCAGGACGATCTCGATGCATTCGCGGCCAGCATCGTAAGCCTCAACGGAGACGACTCGTGATGCGTGGACTGCTGCTTGTTCTTTTTGTCCTGCTGCCGGTCGTCGGTCATGCCGCGCCGCGTTTTGTTGCCGTCGACGTGTACCTAAGCGTGGACGAACCGGTTGCCGCCTGGCAGTTTGAACTTGCGGACGCTAACGGCGTAACAACAATTGTCGGCGTCGAGAACGGCGATTCCGTCGCTTTCGGCGACGTGCCTTACTACGACCGTGACGCGATCGAAGCGGGTCGCGCGGAGCGCGTCATCGTCGCCGACTTCTCGCTTGAGGCCAACCTCCCGAGCGGCCGTGTGCGTGTTGCGACACTGCACCTGATGCTCGACGGCGAACCTGAATTCGAACTGACACTTAAGACAGCAACCACCCGCGATGGCAGTCCGCTGGATGCGACGATCACGCTGGAGTCCGAAACGAGGAGTACAACATGAAAGCCACGCATTGGAAGCACGCAAAAATAGTGCTCGTGACTATCGCGTCGATGACTATCGTCGCCTGTGCATCCGGTTACTACGACGCCTCAAGGGAGCCCGGCGCTGCAACCTCGCCCGAACCGCAGGGCACGCCGCTTCCCACGGGCGACGGGCGGGCTTCAGGGGCGGCGCGCGAAGGCGACATGCAGATAGAGGAGGTTGTTGTTACGGCAGCAAGAGGTTCCCGGCTCCGCGAGCAAAGCGAAGATGCCGAGCTCAGGCAGCTCCGTGCGCGCAGCCACGCCATGCTGGCGAGACGGTTTGAGAGTGATCGACAACGCTGGCTCGAGAGGCAGCAGGGCACCGACCAGACCTTGTCTCGCGTCAACGCCGGCGAGGAAGTCTGGGTCATTGCGCGCTCCGATGAAACGACGGTCGACGACGACCGGCCCGGCACGGGCTCGATGCTGACGTTGGTTAGCGACGGTCCGGGGCTGCCGCCCGTGCGTGTTCCCTTGCCGCTCGAACATACAGCCGTGACGGCAAGCGTCGACGGCTACATCGGTTCGGTGAACGTGCGGCAGAGTTTCTCCAATCCATATTCGACCAAGATCGAGGCCGTGTACGTATTCCCGCTACCCGAGAAAGCCGCGGTCAGCGAGTTCGTCATGATCATCGGTGAGCGACGCATTCGCGGCATCCTGCGAGAGAAGGAAGAAGCTAAGGCGATATACAACGAAGCCCGTCGCCAGGGTTACCAGGCGAGCCTGCTTCTGCAACAGAGGCCGAACATCTTCCAGCAGAAGGTGGCCAACCTTGAGCCGGGCAAGGCTATCGATGTCGACATCCGCTATTTTCACACGCTGACGTATGTCGACGGCTGGTACTCGTTCGTGTTTCCGACCGTTGTCGGGCCGCGCTTCAATCCACCTGGCAGCAAGGACCCCGTTCGGGCATTACCGCGCGGGGTAACACCCCGCGCTACTGGCACTACAGTTACCTATCTTGATCCCAAGGAGCGCTCGGGCCACGACATCAGCATCGATCTCCGTATCGACGCCGGCGTTGAAATCGAGGGTCTGCGCGCGACGCACGACATCGTTAGCGAACGCGTGTCGGAGAGCATCGTCGAAGTATCGCTGGCCGACGAAGCCGTGATTCCGAATCGCGACTTCGTACTCGATTTCAAAGTCGCGGGTAGTGAGCTTCGTTCGAACCTGATGACTTGGGAGGACTCGCGGACAGGCCAGAGCTACTTCTCGATGATGCTCTACCCGCCGGAAACGCTCGGCAACCTGGAGCGCAGGCCGATGGAGATGGTGTTTGTCCTCGACTGTTCCGGGTCGATGCGAGGCAGGCCAATGCAACAGGCGAAGGCTGCGATCCTCGCCGCACTCGACAATCTCGAGCCAGGTGACACATTCCAGATCATCCGTTTTTCATCCAATGCCAGTCAGCTTGGCGATGCGCCGTTGCCGGCGACGCGGAAGAATATTGCGGCAGCGCGCGAGTATGTGCAGCGTCTGTCGGGTGACGGCGGCACGATGATGATCGAAGGCGTGCGCGCGGCCCTGCAGTTTCCGCACGATCCTGAGCGACTGCGGTTCGTGACCTTTCTCACCGACGGCTATATAGGCAACGAGACCGACGTTATTGGCGCCGTACACGACCTGGTTGGCGACGCACGCATATTCAGCTTCGGCGTTGGTAACTCGGTAAATCGCTTCCTGATGGAGCGCATGGCCAAAGAAGGCCGCGGCGCCGTCGCCTATCTCGGCCTCGACGACTCGGGAAAGAAGATCATGGACGCATTCTTCGAGCGCATCAGCCATCCCGCAATGACCGATCTTGCGATCGACTGGGGCAGAATGCAGGTGTCGTCCATGTATCCTTCGACGCTGCCCGATCTGTTCGTCGGTCGGCCGGTGTTCGTCACAGGTACTTACCAAGGGATTGTGGACTCGGTGAGCGTATCGGGGCTCGCGGGAGGTGAGACGCGGCAGTTCGTCGTTAGTGGGCGCCAGGATGGAGATGCAAACCTCGCCAAGCTCTGGGCACGCCTCAAGATTGCAGACTACGCCGACAAACAGACCTGGCAGCAGGACCCGTATGGCGAGCTCGCGGCGACGATCCGCGATACAGCACTCGAATACCAGCTGATGTCCGCATACACGGCTTTTGTTGCCGTCGATGCGAGTCGTCGAACAAAGGGCAGCTACGGCGTAAGCGTACAGCAGGCGGTTCCGGTTCCGGACGGCGTACGCTACGACACGACGGTCAACGAAGGAGCGAAGTGATGGCGGGACTGCCGCTGGCCGATAGGGTAGATAGCGGCCCACTAGCTTTCATGAAAAGACCCTAGCTTCCTGTCAGCGAGAAGAATTCGACCAGTTGGCCGTTTGGATCGGTGATCTTGAGAAGGAGAATACCCGGCTCAACGATGATCTCTGGTGCGTCCCTGCCGGTGGCTCTCTTAATGCGAGCCTGAACCGCCGCGAGGTCCGTCGAGTGGATATACGGGACTGCGCCTGTGCCGGGAACAGAGCCGGGAGCGTAAACTTTGCGCCTGGCGATGGCGAATATGCCGCCGGCGACGTCAAATGCGATGAAATTATCAAGCTTGATGATGGGGTCGCGGTCGAACAGCGTTTTGTAGAAGGTTTCGGACGCCGCCATGTCGTCCGCGGCAACGTAGGCACCCATTTGGATGAGGTCGCTCGAATCTTCACTAGCAACCGCGGCGATGGGCAGGGTGAGGATACCGAGCAAGGCAAAAACTCGTACAACCGTATTCACGTAAGGCGCTCCTTTTCGTTTGGTGACTCTTATCTTTTTTGCGACCCCATTCTGTGAGTCGGGGAACACCGCTAGAGCCGGTCGACCACACCCAAGAGCGCAGTCAGGATCCCTTCACCGAGCCGCTCACAGCGCGCGGGTGACCAGCCGAACTCCGCGTCGGGCAGGTTTGCATTGTCCTTGAAGGGCATCTCCAGCGTCATTGCCAGCGCACCAAAGTGATCAGCGAGCCAGTTGGTCGCCATTGTCATGTTCGCCTTTCCCATCTCGGCCTTGGGGTAGCCATGTTCGGTCTGAAAGTCCGGGTTCGCCGCTGCGAGTTCGGCTTCGAACTCGGCCTGCAGCGCGCGCGTCTCTTCCGTGACCGATTCGACACCTTCGGGCCCCGCGATGAAGTTGTAGGGCAGGGCCTCGTCGCCGTGGACGTCGAGGGCAAAATCGAGGCCGGTGGCCTGCATTTTCTGGCGGGCCAGGTAGACCTCGGGACTGCGAGCCATCGTCGGCTCGAGCCACTCACGGTTCAGATTGGCGCCGGCCGCATTGTTCCGGAGATGACCACGCCGGCTGCCGTCGGGATTCATGTTGGGCACGATCCAGAAATCGGCCTTGTTCAGCAGCGCGCGCGACGTGGGATCGGATGAATCGAGCAGGCGCGCGAGCAGCCCGTCCACGAGGTGTTCAGCCATGCTCTCGCCGGGGTGTTGACGGGCGAAAATCCAGCACTGTTTCTTACCCTCGGTCGGCTCGCCGCCAGCCTCGGTCACGCGGAGCAGGTCGAGATCCTGCCCGTCGAGGGTACGGCCGAGCAGCTCGTGCCGCACCAGCGACGACTCCAGACAGCGCGCGATGAGATCGTGATGCCGCTCGATCGAGTAAGGAGCAAAGTAGGCAAACCAGACCGCGTCCTGTTCGGGCGTGTACGCAATGGTCAGCGTTCCATCCTCGTAGCGGGTTGAACTCACCCGTCGCCAGGTCCTGCGATCGTAGCTCACGCAGGCGCGGTAGTTCTCCCAGCCTTTGGTGTAGCTGGCTTCACCCGCGTTGACGATCGCGAGCTTCAGGTCCACGCCACGTGCGCCGGTCACGCGGAAGTGGAACCACTGGTAGTGATCCTCGCCTTCGTCCTTGCGAATGCGGAGCTGAATCGCGCTGGGGTCGTTGAGGTCCAGAACCTCGATATTGCCTGCGTCAAAGCCGTCGCTGATATCCACGATATTTGCCAGGTGTCCTTCCGCGCTGATGCGCGTCTAGTCAAAGGGAAGGCGGGAATTGATGCCTCCCGCCGTTCGGCGAGCGCATTATAGACGGTCTGAGTCGAGGGGGCAGAGGGTGGCCAGACCGCCGGTGGACCGACTCGTATATCCCGAATAGATCTATCAACCAAAAACGTTATAACGTAACATTCATGTCTCCGGGTGCTCTCTCGAATATCATCGTCGCCGCGAAATTGTCTAAGGGCTTCCACAAATCAAGACCCTCGGAATCTACGGTCGTATCGGCGATTCTCGTAGCGCTTTTGTGGGCGCAACTCGCGATCGCCGAGCACTGCCACGACCATGCACTGGACGACTCCTCTCATGCTTGCGGGATCTGCCAGCAGCTGGATTCCGGCGATACCGTCCTTGCCGACTCTGCGCGAACTCGCTCCATCCGCCCGGCGGCGCTGTCGGAAACGGCCGGCGCCACAGTCGTATCGACTGAGCCGTTTCCGCACTTCAGCGCCCGCGCTTCCCCCTGATTGCCAAGACGTACCGATACGACGGCGGGCTACACCCTTTCGAGGAGTGGTCCGCCTGGTCCATGCACCTGTCTTGGGAGTCCAAAAGTGAAAAACTCCAGCCAAATGTTTGGCGGCGTCGCAGCCGCCGCCATTACGGCGATGCTGCCGCTTGATGCTGCGCTCGCGCAATCGTCGAATGCCGCTGAAGCGACCGAACTCGATGAAATAGTGGTTACGGCTACCCGCCGCGGAAAACCGCTGCTAGAAACCGCCGCTTCGATAACGGTCCAATCAACCGCCGAGCTGCGTAAGAAAGGCTTTGTCGTCGGCACCGACGAATTTCGTGGCGTGCCCGGCGTCTTCTTTCGTCGTAACGAAGGCGACAATGAGGAATTTCCGTTCATAGCGATTCGCGGTATTACCGGAAATCACGGCAACGACACGTTTCTCGCCCTGGTCGACGGCGTACCGTTCGTCGGCCCCGACGAGGAGGTCCTGCTCTATGAAGTTCCCTATGCTGCAATCGATACGATAGAAATTGTTCGCGGGCCGGTATCGGCACTGTACGGCCGCGGCGGTATTGCCGGCGCCGTCAATTACCGAACGCGGTCGATCACCTCAGATCGGGGGGAGGTTGCGGTAGGCGTAGGCAACGAGGGTTTTACGCGGTTTGATGCGCAACTGGATCGAAGCTTCGACGGCGGCGCAGGTATTTCGCTGAGCGCAACCTACGAAGATTTCGAAGGTTGGAGAGAGCACAGCCAACGCGAATTGGCCAGTATTTTTTTCAAGGGAACGGTTCCAGTCGGCGATCGTGGCACGCTGAACGGGTACCTGACTTACTTCGAGCGCAAGGCTGAAGTACCGGGCGCGATTCCGACGCTCGCGGACGGGACGATCGTCGACGTCGGCGGCGGCGCAGAAACCTTTCTCGGCTGGCTGCCTACATACAATGACGTCGACGGAATGATTGGTGCCGTGAAGTATGAACATCGGGTCAGTGAATCACTTACGCTGCAGTTCACCGGCCAGGCACGACAATTCGATTCGGACGCCTCTCTCAATTTCTACGACTTCTTCGAGTTTGATCCTGAAAACACGATCATGGGTGTCAACGGATTTGCGTCAGTGAATGAGGCACAGGTCTTGTTCGGCGAAGCGACCGCAAGCTGGACAGCGGGCCGTCACTCGATCATAGCCGGCCTGAGCGGCGAACGGACGGAGCTCGACGAGCAAGATCGCTGGAGCGGCGAAATCGATCCGTTCTTTACCGGTGAATGCGGTTTTCGCTTTTACGCGATTCTGATCGACTACTCGACGGGGGAGGTTGTTAACGATACGCCCGACAACACGTGTTTTGTCCGCGGCGAACTGCGCACGGTTGGTGACACAACCAACACGTTTTACGGCGCATTCATTCAGGATGAAATAGCGCTGACCAAAAACTGGACCTTGACCCTGGGGCTGCGTTACGACGAGTTCGATCGCGACGTCGACTTCAGCGTTATTGGCACCCAACCGGTCGACCAGCAGGCTACGGGCGATGCCGATGCCGTTACGCCGAAAGCATCGCTGAGTTACAGCTACGACAACGGCATCCTCTACGGCAGCTACGGTCGCGGCTTCAACTCGAATTTCGGACCGGTATGGCAATGGGAGCCGGATCGCTACGCACGAGAAGAAAAGCCGACAACTATCGACAGCTATGAGCTCGGCTGGAAGGGGCGCACGGCCAATGGCCATGTCGAATGGGAGACAGCGGTCTTCTACCTCGAACAGACAGATCGCCGGATTTTTGTGTCGAACCCGGACCTGACCGGGCCGCCGACACTGGCGACAACCGGCCAAAAGTACTCCAGTCGTGGGCTGGAGGCAGCGCTACGGTTCCGACCGACAGAACGCACCAGCGGCGTTTTCACGTACACCTACGTGGATCCGGAATGGGACGAACTCATCATTGCCGGCAGTTTCGGCGCGCCGGACGTGGACTTCTCCGGCGTGACGCCGACCGGTGTCCCCGAGCACATGTTCTACGTTGAGTTGGAGCACGAACTGACCAATTGGGTCACCGCCCGCATGACCTACGAGTGGTACGACGACTACTACGTGGATCTGTCCAACTCGGTTAAGACGGGTAGCTACGACCTGCTTGGGGCTTCGGCGACCTTTGCTTTACCGGCGAACGACAACCTTACGGTCGATGTTTCGATTACGAACCTGCTGGACGATGAGTATTTCTTCTTCTTTGGAGGATCGAGGACAGCGGTGACGCATGTGTCGCCCGGCGTGCCGAGGCTTGCACGCGCGACGTTGCGCTGGCGATTCTGAGTTGACGATTTTGAGTCGACGATCAACCTGATATTCAACAAAGCGGGGAAGCCGCACAGGCTTCCCCGTTACCGAACAGGAGGGGTTTTCATGCGCTCCAGAGCGACAACGACTATGTTGGCGGCCGCGCTACTCTGCGTCGCTGCATGCAGCAACGATGGTGTGGTATCCAAAGGGGATATCGTGGAGAGCGACGTACCAAAGGATGCGACGCCTCTGGTCATCGATCACGCCGAGACCTTCAAGGCCTACGAGCGCGACGGCTACCGAATCATCGATCTGCGTGCGCCTCTGGTCAGCTGGGGTGGCGCGGCACAGGGTGACGACAGAACCGCCAGAATCGTGCTGGTTCCAAGAACCCAGGAACCGCCTCCTCTGACCGGCGACCTGGCGGACGCCGTCGTTGTTCGAACGCCGGTGGAGCGAATTGCGGTCAACTACGGGTTCCTGGAGGCGATTAGCACGGCCCTGGGCATCGAGGATCGCTTGGTTGCGGTGGGTGGCGTCAAGAACTACAACGACGATATCCGCGAGCGAGCGAGGTCGGGAGAACTCGCTCAAGTCGGCTACGGCTGGCATTCTCCGCCAAATATCGATCCGCTGATTGCATCGGAACCTGACGTTTTCCTGATGGTAATGGGGGACCTGGGCCATGCGGAGCATTACGAGCGGATAAAGGACCTGGGCTTGCCGGTTGTGCCGATCTTCTTCGAGGCCGAGCTCACCTACATGGGCCCCGTCGATTACGTCCGACTGATTGGCATGATGGCCGGCAAGGAGGACGAGGCGGACGAGTTTGTCACAATGGTGGCAGACAACGTCGCCGCGCTAAAGGCGCTTGTCGCGGACCGTCCGCGCCGCAAAGTTCTTAGCTCCTGGTACGGGGGCAGCGGACGCTGGATGGTTACCGTGAGGAACGCGGACGGAGCGTTCCTAAGGGACGCGGGTGGCATCAATGTGCTGGCAGAGCCCGATGATGTCCGCATCGACGATTTTGTCCGGGTCGGCACAGAAGTGCTGCTCGACAAGGGCCGTGATATCGATTGCTGGATCATACGCGACACACATTCCGTTGCTTTCAACGACACGAGCGTACTGCAACACTTCAAGGCCTGGCGCGAAGGGTGCTTGTTTGCCGGCGACGGCATGTCCAAACCGGAAGCTGACGCGTTCGATGTCTACGAAAGGGGACTGATTCGCCCGGACCTGATCCTGGGCGACATGGTGCGGATGCTGCACCCGGATGTCAGGGACGAGCCGTTTGTGTACTACCGCCCGGACACCCAGACGGTACGCCCATGAACCAGACAGCCGAAGCCGTCTCGCAAAGGCCCCGGTCCGGCGTGGCCGCGATCGCGGTGTTTGCGGTAGCAATTGCCGCTGTCAGTCTGTTCACACTGTCTTACGGCCAGGTTGTGCTGGGTCTCGATCGTGTGTTCGAGGTGTTTTATTCGCCGGCAAGTGATCCTGTTGCCACACAGATCATTCAGAACCTACGCCTGCCACGTGTTGTGACCGGGTTGATTGCGGGCGCAGCACTCGGCGTGTCCGGAGTACTGATGCAGGCATTGTTCCGCAATCCGATGGCGGACGCATGGTCCCTTGGTCTGCTCGCAGGCGGCCAACTTGGCGTCGCGCTCATCGTCACGGCAGCGGCGTTTGCGGGACCCGTCGCCATTTCATTTCTGACGGCGTTCCAGGGGGTTGGCCTTACCACTGGGGCTCTAATCGGCGTAGCCGTTTTTGCGGCGATGATGGTCACGCTGTCGCGCCGTGTGGGGACTATCACGCTGCTGGTCGTAGGCCTGATGCTCGGCTTTACGGTGCAGGGCCTGGTCAGCATCGTCACACATTTTGCGAACCGCATCGGCGGCCGGGTTTATTCAGGATGGAATGACGGCACTTTCGCATCCACAACCTTCGGTGACCTGACCTTCATGCTGCCACCCATCGTCGTCGGCCTGGTCATTGCGATTGCCAGCGCTAAAGGCTTGAGTTCTCTCATGCTGGGCGAAGCGTACGCGCGTAGCCTGGGCACAAACGTCCAGCGACTGCGCTGGCAGACGCTTGCCGCGGTGGTGCTGCTCGTTGCGCCCGTCACTGCTTATTGCGGCCCGATCACCTTTATCGGGCTCATCGTTCCGCACTTCGCGCGCGCGATCGCACGGACCTCGCTAATACTTCCCCTCATACCGTTAGCGGCGCTGGCGGGCGGTCTGCTGGCGATCGCAGCCGATGCCGTTGTGCATCTTCCCTGGGAACAGCACTTCCTCCACCTCAATATGATTCTCGCGGTCATTGGGGCTCCGGTTGTTATCGTGCTGCTGCTCTTCAGCCCACTGATGAAGGGAAACACGTAATGCTGGAACTCAAGGCGCTGACGTCCGGTTATCACGGTACCAGGGGCGTTGTTGTCGAACCCGTATCGCTGACCCTGCACGGAGGCGACTTCGTCTGTGTGATCGGGCGAAACGGTGCGGGCAAATCGACGCTGATGCGAACCATCAGCGGTTTGCAGCCGCCCATCTCCGGCGCTGCTGCCCTGGAGGGGCGTTCGATACCGGAGATGAGCGCGCAAGAACGAGCTCAGGCGATATCCGTAATCACTACTGACCGCGTATCGAGCCCCGGATTGCTGGCGCGCGACGTTATCGAACTAGGCCGGCAGCCGTACACGAATTGGCGCGGCCAGCTGACCAGCGAAGACCGGGACATCGTGCGCGAGGCAACACATCGCGCAGGTGCCGATGAGTTGTCGCCTAAACCGTTTGACAGTCTGTCCGACGGCGAGCGGCAACGTGTCATGATCGCCCGTGCGCTTGCGCAAACCTCGAAGGTCATGGTTCTGGATGAGATCACGGCGTTCCTGGACCTTCCCGGCCGGGTGGAGGTAATGGCCCTGTTGCGGCGACACGCCAGCAGCTTTGGCAAGGTTGTCCTGCTGTCGAGCCACGACCTGGAACTCAGTCTCGAGCTGGCCGGCCAGCTGTGGGTGGTTCACGACGGCCGCCTATCGTTTGGCGACTCGGATGAACTGATTTCCAACGGCGTGATCGAGCGAGTATTCGACAACGAGGATGTTTGCTTTGACCCGTCGCGAAGACGGTTTGCGATGATTCAGGGTTCTCAAGCGGCTGCGGATTAGAGATTGATTTCTCGCCCTCTACGCTGAGCGCCAGTCTGGTCCAGCTATCTATCAAAGGGCCCGATACTCTGGCGTCAGTCAACCACCCGCAAGTGAAACTCGAAATGTGGCCGGCCCGAAATACGATTGTTCAGCCATAGAATCGTCATGCCTTCGATCCAGCGCGCGTTGTCGATGTCGCCAAGGTCGATCGGATGGAGATCCATGGCGCTGACCAATTCCGACACCTTGGCCTTGGCTGCTTCGCTGTCGCCGGCAAGGAGAATGGAGATGTCGCCGCCGGGCTCGACCATTTGTCGCCAGTTGAGGGTGCTGAATGCTTTGACGACAAACGCATCCGGTGCCGCGTCCTGAATGATGCGTCCATTCGATGTCGACACGCCCATGCTCAGCTCCGTCTCCCAATCACCTTCTAAAGCATTCGTGGGATCGATAATGATCTTCCCCGACAAGTCGCCGAGACCGCGCGCAATTTCCTCCACAAGTTCACCGGGGACGGCCAGTACCACAATGCTTGCGTCGCGAACGGAGTCTTTAGGCAGCTGTGCCGTGGCGTTGCCCGGCGTCATTGCGACGATATCTTTTGCATTTTGACTATCCGGGTCTCGCGACCCGTACACGATGTCATGGCCCTGTGCCGCAAACTCGGGGCCCAGCGCTTTTGCGACCTGTCCCGTACCGATAATGGCGATTGTGTCGGCGAACGTGACCGATGAAAAAGAAACCAGTAATGCCAGGGTCGTTACCATAGCTTTCATGGGCAATCCTCCTTCGATACCTGCACTTTATGTCCGCTAAACCCTCAGTCACCGGTCGACGCGATTGCCGGCTGCCGATTAATCCATCTCAGCTGGAAAGTCACGCCGATGAGGAACAGGACCAACAGAGCGAGGTGACTGGCCTTCATTATCGGATCATCGATTGAGCTCAGAACCGGGTTGCCGACCGGAAGCCGCAGCAGTCCATCGGTGACGGCTGGTAGACAGTGAAACAGGATAGTCGCCGAGTAACTCACTGCCTGTATTTGCCGTGACCACTTTCCGAACAGCCCTGGACCTTCCGCGAGCGCACCCGCAGCCAGCGCAACAAGGGCCGCCACAGCCATGAAATGTGCAATCCCAAAGCCACCGTGTTGATAGATCAACAAGGCGGTCGCTGCCGTCACCAGAGTAGCGGCCAGATAGATCAGCCCGGTTCGGGTACGGTAGGAGATCTCCTTGAATCGGTAAAGCGTAACCGCGCCGCTGACAAGAGCGGCGATACCCATGACGGTGTGAAACCAGCCTAACGGGATCATTTCTGGCAAGAGGGTTCTCCGGAAGATGCTAAGAGCGACCTTTTCGATTCTAGCCCGGAAAACAGAAGATCTCACAATCGGCCGGCTGCTTTTCCCAAGAATCGCATAGAATATGCCGCTGGATGACCAATATGACCTTATTCAAAGGCGAATGGACAAAGTAGTTCGCCGGCCGTGAAGCTGAGAGTTTGTTGATGAAACATGTACCTCTGGCAGTCTTGCTCAGCTGGTGGGCCTGCGCTCACGGCGAGATTCTAATCCCGGTCGAAATGCAGTATGGCTCTCCCGTCGCGACCGCTGTGATTGGAGAGCGCAAAGTCCGATTGATCGTCGATTCTGGTGGCTACTCACTCGGCTTGAGGCCTGAAACAGTCGCCGATCTGAACCTCGATAGATCAGCGGAAACGGTGAGCACGACGGATGTCCATGGTGCGACGAAAGAATCCGGATCATTGGCAATTCCTTCGATCGAGATTGGTGGACACGAGTTCTCCAGTCTCGCGGCCTATGAATGGCAAATGCCGCCACAGTTGGCGAATCGGACTCCAAAGATTGACGGGACGCTTGGAAGGGACTTCCTCAATAGGTATGTCGCTGTTTATGACTATGACAACCTGACCATTACGCTGCTGGAGAATCGTGGGCTGGACGCGAGCCGGTGCGACGGGGTCGAGGTTGCGCTCATTGGCCATCCGGACAACGTGATCGTTACGGAAGCCAATGTCGACGACGGCGTTGTGACCGCTCTTTGGGATACCGGTGCTACGCATTCGTTTATCAAAGCACATGTCGCTGAGGAGCGCGGATTCCCGCTTGACCCGGCGGATGGCGCCAGGGGTATCTACATGAGCGAGCAATTCAGCGTCGCCGGCAGCGATCTTGGACCGCTTGATTTTGTTGCCTTGCCGTTTGTTGAGCCACAGGGTATTGACGTCTACATCGGTCGGAATTTCTTCGCAAGCCATGTCGTTTGCGTTAACGCCATCGAAGGCTGGCTGAGAGTTCGGCCTAATCAGTAGTCCGCTGTATATATGCAGGCATTTGGGTTTCCGGATAAACGCCAGTTGAGCTACCCTTTGCCACTATGAGTACCTCTATCAACGTAGGTCTGGCGCAGATTGCGCCGGCGTGGCTCAAGCGGGACGCAACACTGAGCCGCGTTGCGGAGCAGGTTGTCGCGGCTGCCGAGGCCGGTTGCGAACTGGTGGTTTTCGGTGAGGCGCTGGTGCCCGGTTACCCGTTCTGGGTTGAACGCACCGACGGCGCTCGTTTCGAGAGCGATCTGCAAAAAGCGCTGTATGCGCATTATGCCAAGGAGGCCGTGCGGATCGACCGCGGCGATCTGAACGCGCTGTGCTCGACCGCGGCCACTCATCGTATTTCGATCTATCTCGGCACGATCGAAAGGGCGGGTGATCGGGGCGGACACAGCTTGTATTGCTCGATGGTTTACATTGGCAAAGACGGTGAAATCGGCAGCGTGCACCGGAAACTGATGCCCACCTACGAAGAGCGCCTGGTCTGGGCGATCGGCGACGGTCACGGGCTCCGTGTTCATCAACTCGGGGCCTTCACGGTCGGTGGGCTGAACTGCTGGGAAAACTGGCTGCCGCTGACAAGGTCGGCTCTCTATGCGCAGGGTGAAGACCTGCACGTTGCGATATGGCCGGGCAGCGACCGCAACACGCATGACATTACGCGCTTCATCGCCAGGGAGTCGCGCTCGTTTGTCGTTTCGGTGAGTGGTCTCATGCACGCTGACGACATTGACGATGACCTGCCTCATGCCGAGCTGCTTCGTTCCAGTGCCGAAGGTTGGTTGGCGAACGGAGGGTCCTGCGTGGCCGGCCCGGATGGCGAATGGCGTCTTGAGCCAGAGACCTGCAAGGCTTCGCTGCGCGTTGTCGAGCTCGATCATCGCGAGGTGCTGGAAGCGCGCCATAACCTGGACGTCGTCGGGCACTATTCTCGTCCCGATGTCACGCGACTCAAGGTGAATCGAAAACGCCAGTCGACGGCGTCTTTTGATGACTAGAAGTCGACACGCGGAGTGGGTGCCATCAGCCGCGGGACTACCGACTCGAACTAACCAATACCTGCTTGACTAACCCTACGCCTGGCAACGCTTCGTTCTACAGCAGACTCAGTCCCTGGTGGCGGTCATGAAAGCGCAACGAGTTGTCCTGTTATTCTTCTGTGCAGTCGTACGGAAAAGACGGCTTGCAGGGTGGCCGGGGGTACAATGGGGATCACTTTGCCGAGGTCGAATGACGGTCCCTTAGTTCGAATGAATTGTCGAATACACACAATACTGTTTTTGCTGCTCGCCTTCGGGTGTTGCGTCGCCGAGGCGCAAAGCCTCGGGCAGCAGGGAGAGTTCTCCGGTCTTGATGAAAGTCAGCAACAGCAACTGCTGGAGGAGGCTCGCCGTGAACTGGCGCGTGAACAGGCCGAGACGGCGAGACTCGAGCAGCTGCTGGAGGCTCAGGATGCGCAGGTCGAAGCGGCGATGGCCGCGCTCGAAGAACGGCTGGGTGGGCTGAGCGAGTTCTATGTCGTGTTGCAAACCGCCGTAACGGATACTGAGCGTCGATTTGATTCCTCGTTGACCCGTCTACAGTTTCCCGAACGTGCCGAGTTTCTGATTGGCCTTGGCGAGAAGATAGCCAATCCCGCTACACTGGCGTCGATCCACGATATCGATCAGCTGTTCTACGTGCTGCAGAGCGAAATTGTCGAGTCGGGCAAGATCGTGCGCTTCAAGGCCGTCGTGACCAACGCTAGCGGCGAACAGTCGAAGCAGACCGTCGTGCGCGTCGGTCTGTTCAACCTCGTCTCTAATGCGGGCTACCTGTACCTGACGGAAGACGGTGCCGCGGCGGAGCTGGAACGCCAGCCCGGCAGCCGCCACACTGAAGGTGCGCGGGAAATGACCAACGCGACTGAAGGTGTCGTCACGTTTGCACTGGACCCGACGCGCGGAGCGATCCTCCGTTTATGGGAGCGCGCCCCGGAGGTCAGGGGCCCGAGTATTTACGGGCCTGTTGTTGCCTTCGCCGTCGTCGCGTTGGGCTCGCTCGGATTAATGATCGCGATCATGCGGCCGGGTAACCGCGACAAACGATAAACTGCCGGGCCGCAACCGGCGCATAGCTATATCAGCACGTCCTCGACGGGGCGCCGCGCCGAGCGCGGCATCTCGGGGCCGTAACCAAAGCGGACGAGCAGGTCGGGGCGCCGGTCGCCAATGCCCAGATAGCTCGCGAACTGAGCGCGAACCTCGGGAACCTCAACCGCTTGATTGATGAAGGCATGACGTAGGCCGAGCGCAGTCGATTGCAGTGCGAAGCGCTGATAGGCGCGGCCGACCTGAATCCAGTTGTCCTTGTCGTTCGCGGACGACACGAAGGCAATAATCCCGGCGGAGCTTCGGATGTGGTCGCTGTACTTTTTATTCTCACCGTCCTCGGTGAAGGCGAACCTCAAGACCAGATTGCCGACCCAGGTTGGAAACGTCGGATTGCCTGACGACGCCGAAAACAATCCGTCGCGATGTCTGACAACGGCAGCCTCGTTGAAACGGATCCATTCCTTCAATTCTTCAACGAAGGCTTCGTCGTTCATCTGCGCGCTGTTGCCGGCAACCACAAACTCCAGGACTTCTTCCTTTGCCGTCTTCTCAGTGAGCATCTGGACGGACACGTTGTCATCCTGCGCGGCGGATTCGAGCAATGCGAGTTCCGCAGGCTTGACGGCCTTGCCGTCAAAAGCGGTGCGCGTGCATTGGCGTCGAGGAATGGCCTGAAACAACGTCGAATCGTCCGGACTGGCCGGTTCAAAATCGATGCGAATGCTGTCGGCGGCGGGCCCGGGTAACGTAACGTGTGCCTCGAGTCCGTTTGCGCGAGCGGCGAGCACAATGTTCTCCGCCGCGCAGCCAAGACTCGCGTACAGGTGGTGGTCGTCCGGGTCAACGGCTGAACACCTTCTGCTGAAGTCCGGAAGGATCACTATGCCCGTGCCTTGCAGCTCGAATTTCCACGGCTGCGTATTGTGACTGTTGGCCGCCAGCGTTGCGTAGCGGACGAGTTCCCTGAGCAGGGCCGGACCCTCCGCCACGGGCCCGTCGGCGTGCCGCCATGTACTGGCCATCAGTTCGTCGTAGGTGGTGCCGGAGCCGTCACTCGAGCACCCGGCTGGCGCGGCCGTACCGATCGCAACGAGCGAAATAGCCCGATTGAACTGCCGCCGCGTCATGGTGGGTCTTCGATTCACTGGGTGATCCTCTACTACCCTTATAGACCCGATCTCCGGCGGCGAACATTCGTACAACCCCGTAGTTGGCGCGTCAAACCGTGGAACGAGCTGGCATCGATGTGCCTGCGATTCGCCTGATATGGCGGCAGCGGTAATGAGCTCGTGGTAGGGTCCACACTATTTCCGGGAAGGAGCAGGCGGTGACAGTGAAGTCGGTAGCGTGGTACGCCATGACCCTGCTTGCGCTGGCCGTTTCGGCCTATGCACTGGCAATCGTCGCTGCGCCTTCCTTGCGCAACGACTTTCTCGCCGCTTTGTTCGCCGAATCGACGTTGTCGGCCTATGCGCACCTGATTAGCGGCGCGATTGCTCTGGCTGTCGGGCCGTTCCAGCTGTCGGCTCGCCTTCGAAGCCGCAACCTGTCGCTGCACCGTTTGTTGGGCAAGGTGTACGTCATTGCCATCGCGATCGGTGGAGTGGCTAGCTTGTCGTTGGCGGTGTCCGCAACCGGAGGTCCGGCGGCCAAGTTCGGTTTCGGAATGATGGCGATTGTGTGGCTGGCTACGACGGCAATGGCGTTCGTCAGCATCCGCCGCCGCCGTATCGCGGAGCACCAGGCCTGGATGACAAGAAGCTATGCCGTGACGCTTGCCGCGGTCACCCTGCGGTTCTATCTACTCATTTCGGTTGCATCGGGCTACGAGTTCGCGGCGGTCTACCCCGCCATCGCCTGGCTGTGCTGGGTGCCCAACCTGATTATTGTCGAATGGTTCGTGCTGCGCAGGGCTGTCGCCTGACGCGCTGAGCGCACCGGTCAAACCTTACACGCCTTACGGGGCGTGCGTTAGAGGGTTTGTCCGTCGGGTATAGTGGAAAACCCGTATTGCGAATCATTATCATTTCCGTTAGTGTTCGCCGCCTCACCACACCAAAAACAACGGATTCCTCAAGTCATGTCATTGCCCAAGCTGACGGCAGCCATTGCGCTGGCCGTCATTCCCGGTATCCACGCTCACGCAAACGATGAGGACGAAACCGTCGACGAAATCATCGTCGAGGGCCGCTACCTGTCGATCGACAAGATCAACTCGGTCAAGACACCGACGCCAATTCTCGACGTTCCGCAGAGTCTGTCGATATTGACGGAAGAGCAGATCAAGAATCAGGCTTTCCAGAATTTT
The DNA here is from genome assembly GCA_028289545.1 of Woeseiaceae bacterium. GTDB lineage: Bacteria > Pseudomonadota > Gammaproteobacteria > Steroidobacterales > Woeseiaceae > UBA1847. The sequence goes on along the minus strand of JANQPG010000109.1, from coordinate 39,320 downwards.
GGCGACGTACTTCGCTACACGCCAGGACTGTCGATCAGCCAGGGTGAGGGGCATCGCGACGCCATTATCATTCGCGGAATCCAGACCACGGCAGACTTCTTCATAGACGGCGTTCGCGACGACGTGCAGTACTATCGGCCGCTGTACAACGCCGAGCAGATCGAAATTCTGCGCGGCCCCAACGCGCTGTTGTTTGGTCGCGGCGGCGGCGGCGGCGTCATCAATCGCGTGCAGAAAAAGGCAATGACTGGCCAGCAGTTCACGTCGCTCAGCCTGGGTGCGGACTCCTTCGGATCCGCCGTTACGTCTATAGACTCGAATTTTGGCGTTGGCGAAAGTGCGGGCTTCCGGCTGAACGCCTACTACCAGACTCTCGAAAACCATCGCGACTTTTTCGACGGCGATAGCTTTGCGATCAATCCCACGATGACCTTCGAGTTTAGCCCGTCCACGACGGCAACCGTTTCCTATGAGTATGTCGATGACGATCGGGTCGTCGATCGTGGCGTGCCGTCACAAAACGTCGACGGCGGACCCGACGTGCCGCTCGAGGGCTTTGAAGATACTTTCTTCGGCTCGCCGGAGGCCAACGTGACGACGCTCGAAGCCAGCATTTTCCGGGCACGCCTCGAGCATGAGTTCTCGGACAGCATGAGGGGCAACGTGACCGCGCACTACGCGGACTACGACAAGATGTACCAGAACCTCTATGCAAGCGAAGAGGTCGTCGTAACCAACGGCCTGTTCCCCGAGGTCGAACTGGACGGCTATCGGGATACTACCGAACGGCAGAACCTGATCGTGCAGGCAAACCTCGTCGCGGCGTTCGAAACCGGACCGTTTGCGCATACGTTCCTGCTGGGTGCGGAGTTCGGCGATCAGGACACGGAAAACGCACGCCTCGACAATGTATTCGATGCCAACGGTGACGATCAGCTGTTCATACCGTTTAGCGACCCGCTGGCAATTCCAGCCTTTGGCTTCACGGACCTCGTACGGGACCGTAAATCGGACGTGCAGTTCGCGTCGTTCTATGTTCAGGATCAAATCGATCTCACCGAGCAGTTCAAGGTTGTGCTTGGCCTCCGCTTCGATCAGTTCGACATCGACGTCTTCGATGCGATCGAGCAAAATGACGGCGATGCCGTCGACGGCGCTTTTGAACGCGACGACAGCGAAGTGACGCCGCGGCTTGGTTTCATCTACAAGCCTCGGGAAAACGTGTCGTTCTACGCGAGCTACAGCGAGACGTTCCTGCCGCGCTCCGGCGATCAGTTCCTGACTCTCAGCCTCGATACCGCAAGCACGCGTCCGCAATTCTTCGAAAACACCGAAGTCGGCTTCAAATGGGATCTGCGCCCGGACCTGAGCCTCACGGCCGCCGTGTTTAACCTGGATCGCGAAAGCTACACCTCGATCGATCCGGAAGACCAGGACCAGCTTATTGTCATCCCGGGCTCCGAAACCAATGGCTTCGAGCTGCAGCTAACCGGCAACATCACCGAGAACTGGTCGGTGACGACGAGCTACGCCAGTCTCGACGGAGAAGTGCAGGTCGAGGACGGCAGCGGCGACGACGGCAACGCCACGCGGCAGACGCCCGAGAACATGTTCTCGATCTGGAACCAGTACAGCATCTCCGAGAAGCTCGGCGTTGCGCTGGGTGCAACCTATCAGGACAGTTTCTTCGTCCGCGAGGACAACTCCGTCGAGGTGCCGAGCTTCACGCGGGTCGACGCGGCCGTGTTCTACACCTTGAGCGACGCCGTGCGCATCCAGTTAAACGTCGAGAACCTGCTCGACGAAGACTATTTCCCGGATGCACACAGTAACGACAACATCACGACCGGTGAGCCGCTCAACGCGCGCCTGTCGATGACGTTCGATTTCTGACGTCTGCTCGCTGCTCTTCGAATGGCGCCGTTTCCGGAAGGGAGCGGCGCCATCTTCGTTCCGGAAAACCCTGTGCAGCGCTCAGCCAGCGTATTTGTGTGCGTAAGCGGTGCCGACGACAACAGCCGCGCAGCCAACGATCAGCTGCAAGGACAGCGGTTCGTCAAGGAACACATAGGCGCCCAGCAAGGTCACGGCCGGCAGCAACAACAGCATTGTGCCGGTCCGGTTGACACCCATCAGTGCGCTTGCGTGATACCAGAGCAGATAAGCTACAAAAGACGACAGGAACGACAGCCACGCGAGATGGCTCCAGGCTATCGCTGGTAGAGCTATCAGCGGTGCGTAGGTGCTGGACCACAAGCCGACCGGTGTGACCAGCAGCATGCCGACGATGAGGCCCCACAACGTGGCGGCTTTCGTACCGATGTCGCTCGATACACGCCCGCCGAGCACGTAGCCGATGGCCGCAAACAAGCAGCCCGCAAGCACGATCAGATCCCCGGCGAGTGAACTTCGCCCGGCGCCTCCCGCGCCCTCGGTCGTGTCCACCAGAAACAAAACGGCCGCAACAATGGCAATACCGGACCCCAGCCACCACCTCCACTTCGGGCGAGTTCCGGAAACCACGGATGATACGAGTATCGTCAGGATCGGCAGGAACGCCATGATGATGGCGGCATGACTGGCGGATGTGCGCGCGAGACCTGCGCTGAGCAGCAGCGGCCAGAGGACAAACACCGAGATTGCGTAGGCGATCAAAGGCACGCTCTGCGCCCTGGGTGCCGGGCACGGAGTTCTCGATAGTCCGATCACGACAGCCGCAAAGATTCCCGCCAGCCAGGTACGGGCAATGGCAACGTCCAATGCATCGAGGAAGTCCAGAAGGAACTTGTTGGTGACGGCCGTGCCGCCCCAGAAAATCAGGGCAACGAGGGCTGACGGCACCGCAACCCGGCTGCCTTTGCCCGCATGTTCGGCACGATTGTTCAATGAGTTCTCCCGGACGGTGAACCGCGCGGGCACCGCAATGTCGCCGGCAAGTTTATCAGGTGAGTGTCGCGAGCTTGACGGGTCGGATTCGGGTCCGTCTAATGCCTGAGTACTGCATCGCAGGCGATGCGTGCTACACGTTCTCAGGGTTGCTGGAGTCCGCACGATGCGAAACTCGCATACGCCAAGTGTCATGGTCCTGCTGGCGGCATTGTCGCTTGCCGCTTGCCAGTCCGGATGGCGAGCCGCCGGCCCGGACGCTCCGGATCCGGCAGCCCGGCCCGCCGCCATCGTCGACGTCACAAGCGTTGTCGACGATCTCGAACTCGACATCCGGTATGCGGGAACGGACAACTTCGTCGGCGGCGTCGTCGACGGCTATGTTGCGCCGAAATGCCTGGTGCACGAACAGGCCGCCGAGCGGCTCCTGAAGGCACAGCAGCGGGCGAAAGACGAAGGAATGAGACTCAAGATCTTTGACTGCTACCGGCCGCAGCGCGCGGTTGACCACTTCCTGCGCTGGGCGGCTGATCCGGCCGATACGAAGACACGCGCAGCGTACTACCCCAACGAACTCAAACCCGAACTCATTGGTCCCTACATTGCCGCGCGGTCAGGCCATTCGAGAGCCGCGGCGATCGATCTAACGCTCGTCGAACCTGACGGGCAGGGTAGTTGGGTGGAGCTCGACATGGGTACACCATTCGATTTCTTCGATGCCCGCTCGAATACGGACGACCCGCGTATTACGCCTACGCAGCGAGCCAATCGATACCGGTTGCGTACCCTCATGATCGATGCCGGTTTCAAACCCTACGATCTCGAATGGTGGCACTTCTCGATCGCGGACGAGCCGTATCCCGAGACGTTTTTCGATTTTCCCGTCGAATGAAGTAGCGGCACCGCCTGACCGACGAATGACTCGGCAGGTCGGGGGAGTACAGGCGGCGCCGCTGAGCACCCGTTACTCGAAGTCGTAGGAGAGTCTGAGCCCGATCGTGCGGGGGCGAATGTAGATCGACCGGTAACCCCATTGACCGCCCACAACCTGGAACGAGGTTTCACCGTCCTCGTTGGTCAGGTTGCTTACCCAGAGGCTCGTCTTCACCGGACCGCGTGCGTATTCGACAGAGGCGCCGAGGCTCGTGTAAGCGTCAAACTCGTAGGGTTCGTTCTGGTCCTGACGATTGCTCTGCACCTCGCCGACATAGCGCACGTCGAAGCTTGTGCGAATGTCGCCGCCAAACGCCGACAGGTAATAGTCGATGCCGAAGTTGTGCCGGTCGCTGGGCGCGCCGCCCAGTTCGTCGCCGTCGAACCACGTCCGGCAGGCCGTGGTCGTGTTGCCTTCGAACAGGCACACGGTCCGGTCTTCGACAAACTCGCCCGCTGTGAACGCTGATTCCCAGCTCAAGCCTATGCTGTCGGTAAGGTCGTAGCGCAGCGCGAGCTCGACACCCTGCGTTTCCGCGTCCGGGCCGTTGGTTGTGCCGTTCAGGGGGAAGCCGAGAATCGTCTGCGAGTAATAGGTCTGGGTGTTGTCCCACTCGATCAGGTAGACGTTACCCTGCACATACAGGCCACCGTCTAGGAACGAGCCTTTGAAGCCCAGCTCGTAGTTGGTCGTGGAGTCGGGCTCGAAGATCTGCGTGCTATCGGCGACGACATTGCCGCCGTCGTCTCGAAAGCCGTTGGTGCCGCCGCGGCGGAAGCCTTCCGAGATCGTCAGATAGCTAAACGCGGAATCCGTAAAGCGGTACGAGGCGTTGAGTTTGAAAATCGATTCGCCGGTGTCCTCGCCGCGCGATACGTCGTCGTTGACGCCAAGGAAGCCCGTGTAATCGCTAATGGTTTTCCGCGTCTCGTCTTCCCAGTTGAAGAAGCGGGCGCCGAACGTAATGTCGAGCCTGTCCGTAAACGAATACGTCAGCTCTCCGTAAATGGCTGTCTCCTGGTAGTTCGTGTCGAAGACCTCGGAGTAGCCGTTATCGAGGAAGGTCCGCTCCGGAAAATCGACGCGCGGATCGCAGCAGCCGTAGGCCTCCAGGATGGCGTCGTCGAGGCCCGGAAAGATCTCCCAGAACCGTAGCGTCGAGTCGGCGTCCGTGTGATAGAGGCCGACGATCCACTGCAGCGGGCCGTCGGTCTTCGACGTCAGGCGGGTTTCGTGAACGAAGCCCTCGTAAGCGTTGTCGTAGCGAATGAAGGCCGACTGGTTGGTGTTCTCTGGCAGGACCGGCGTTACAAAAGCCAATACGCCGTAGAACAGGTAGCCTTCGTTGAGGTAGTCGCCCTGGCCGACGCGCGTGTCTTCGTACATCGACGTGCTGCTGTGCAGGTTCGCAAAGCCCAGGTCCCAGTCGAAGTCGATCGAACCCAGCTCAAAATCCCGATCCGTGAATTCTTCGTGGACAGACTGCACGGTGTAGCGGTCGACCTGGAACGGCGCGGTCTCGCGCGTCAGCGTGCAGTCGGGCCCGGTGAGCCCCGCCTGCTCGCAGGCTACGCCGACATCGAAGCGGCTCGACGCGCGAGAGCCGTGCGCGGTCTGGTCCTGTTTTGCGTAGGCGAGGTTGACGGTCAGCGTATCGCTCAGGTCCGCCTGCAGCTGAATTCGACCGGTTGCCGTCTCTTCCCAGTCGTCGTCCTCGTAGAGGTTTTGCGACGGGTTTGGAGTGGGTACGCGCGCGGCGTCCCCCGTGAGCCAGACCGGGCTTGCGACGCGGTCGGTGAAGCCACCGTCGTCGAGCCAGGCGAACGAGGCGCGCACTGCAACGGTGTCCGAAAGCGGCGCGTTGACGACAAAATCCGTGTCGTGGCTCAGGGAACCTTCTTTCACCTGGTAGACGTTCGTATTGGCGGAGAACGTAAACTTCTCGGTGTCGGGTTTGTTTGTGATGTAGCGAATCGTGCCGCCGAGGCTGCCGCCGCCGTACAGCGTGCCCTGCGGGCCGAGCAGCGACTCGACGCGGGCGACGTCTTTGATGCGGTAGGAAATGTTGGGCAGAGGCGTCGAATCGAGATAATAGGCAAGTGTGCTGCGCGTAAAGAACTCGATGTTGTTCGCGTTGACCGGAGACACGTTCAGGCCGCGCACCGTCACCGACTCCGCCAGTCGGTTGTTGTTGCCCGGTGCGCTGATCAGCACGCTGTCGGCAATCAGCTCTTTGACGTCGCCGATGTTGCGGCGCCGCAGTTCATCTTCCGGGATCGCCGAAATGTTCATGGCGATATCGCTCGCCTGGGCCTCGCGGCCGGAAGCGGTAACGATGATCTCCTCGACCGCGCGTTCGTTGACGCCGTCTTCGTCCTGGGCAACGGCGGTTGCCGCGGGAAGCGCCCCGAGACTTCCGAGCGCTGTTGCCGTCAATAATCCATAAGCTTTTCGCATGCTGGTTCTCCCCCGAGTGGAATCGACATTGCAACCCGTAAAAATATATTCTTTGTCCACGGGTGGGCATTCCCGAATTGGGTAGGTTGGGATGCACAATGGCGGGGCAGGCGGGTTTGCCCGGGCGATACAGAGGCGGCTTGTAAGCGTTTTTTATGAAGTATCTCCAGCCAATTTCCGATTGGAATCAAAACCTTGCGAAGCTCTTCGACCCCGCGGCCGGTGACGGCCTGCTGGAGAACCTGGTTGCCGGTTGTGATGCGCTTCTGCCCTCCGATTCGGTGTTCCTGGCGGTTTTTGGTGAAACTATCAAGCCGCTGCCGCTGTTCGACAACATTCCCGCCGAGATCCGCCACCAGCATATCGATCCGTATCTGGACGGCGCTTACCTGCTGGATCCGTATTACAGGGCGGGCATTAGCGGCGTGTCGTCCGGGCTGTATAGCCTCTCGGAAGTGGCGCCCGTGGGTTTCGATTACGACGAATACTTTTTGCGCTATTACCGCGACTCGAAAATTATTGCGGAGCTGGGTTTCATAACGGAGTTGCCTGAGGGTTACTTCTCGATCCTGTCGCTCGCGATGCACCAGGGATCGACGGGCTTTGACGCCGAGCGTGTGAAGTTGCTCAGGACCGCGCAACCGGTTGTCGACCGGGTCGTCAGCGAGTGCTGGCGGGGTATTCGCGAGACCGGCGGTCAAAGTGTGGTTGCTTCACTGCATTCGCAGCTCGAGACCGCGCTGGAGGCGTTTGGCGATTCGATACTGACCAGCCGCGAGGCCGAGGTGATTCGCATGTACCTGCACGGGCATGCCACCAGTTCAATTGCCGAGAAGCTGTCAATTACGACCCACACGGTCGCAATGCACAGGAAGAACGCCTACTCGCGGCTGGACATCTGCTCGCAGTTCGAGCTGTTCCACCTGTTTATCGATTCGCTGTCCTGCTTCGATCCAGAGGCCGGGGATGATCCGTTGCGTATGTATCTGCAGAGCGGCGCCGGGGCCTAGCGCTGCCTTCGAATCGGTTGTGAGAAATGCGCAACTTTATGGTTGCATATTGGCTAAATGGCTGTTAGCTTAATAAGCAACCAGGAGGTTGCTTATGAATGCTGACGACAACAAGATTGTGAAAGTGGTTGAACTCGACGCGCCCGTTTCACGGGTCTGGCGTGCGCTGACCGATGCTGAAGAGTTTGGCGAGTGGTTTCGGGTCAAGCTGGACGGTCCGTTCGAAGCGGGTGGTCAAACGACGGGAAAACTGACCTTCCCCGGTTACGAACACCTGCCGTGGGTTGCCACGGTGGAACGCATGGAACATGAAAGCCTGTTTTCTTTTCGCTGGCACGACTACGACGAAAGCTCCGATCTCGATGTGACCGAGCAGCCCACGACACTTGTCGAATTCCGGCTGGAGGAGACGGCCGGAGGCACCCGGTTGACGATCACCGAGTCGGGCTTCGAGGCACTTGGGGACCCGCGCCGACTCGAGGCGCTGCGCAGTAACACCCAGGGCTGGAATATTCAGGCCAAGCACATTGCAGAACATGTCGCTGCATAGCCCCGAGTTCATCCCGGTCGAGACGGCACCGGTGTTTGCGGCCCTGGGCGACAAGGTGCGCCTGTCGCTCCTGTCCCGCCTGCAGGACGGACAGCCGCATTCGGTCGTGCAGCTGACGGCCGGCACGGGACTCACACGCCAGGGTGTACGCAAACACCTGGGCGTGCTGGAGGGTGCGGGTCTGGTCAATCGCGAGCGCGTGGGCCGCGAAAGCCTGTTTACGTATCAGCCAGCGGGCATCGAGGATCTGAGAGTACACCTCGAGCGGGCTTCGATGCAGTGGGACGATGCCGTGGGTCGATTGAAAAAGCTGCTCGAAAAAGAGTAACGCTTGGCAAAGGATGGGTTAGCCGGGACACAAATCGGGAAAGTCTCTGTTGCCGGACGACGGCCGGTTTTCGTGCGATGCAGATGCGGGACTGCCGTTGTGCCGCCCAGGCTGACGTTCCGTCCGAGCCTGCAGCCATCAGTATCGGAAGCCGAGGCCGCTGGATACGTATTCAGCAGCCCACGTCCTCGCCGGCCTTCCAGCGTCGGACTGCGCGACGGATGAACTCGCCGATGCACGTGTCCGCGACGCGGCGGCTCTTCGAGAATCGGATGCAGCCTTTGCCGACGTTGAGTCCGGCGAGCAGCACTCCGTCCGGATCGATCTTCGAGGCGTTGCCGCAGTAGAGGCTGACATAGCCTTTCTGAGCGTTGAGATGGAACACGAAGTCCTCACCCCTGCCGTAGCCCAGCATCCGATAGTGAACGGATTCCTCGAGTTCGGGCTCGAGTTCCATCAAAAGCGAGCGAAGCTCCAGCAGCGTTCCCTTGCGCCAGTCGTCGTCGAGGAGGTCGAGATACTGAGCGGGTGTTTTCGCGTCGTATTGCATGGCTGTGCTGCTTTGTCAGACGACTCTCGAACCGTTCAGCTGGCCCGCGCCTTCAACGCAGGTATTCGTTTCCGGCAAACATACACCAGTGTAGCGTCCGAGGGGCGCTACAGCTGCACAAGACTAATGATGGGGCGCTGATTGACGCAGCCGGCGACGTGAAACTGAATGGGTTTGTCCGACACGCGCGCCGCCAGGACGATGGCATAGATCTCGTCGAACAGCGCGTGGGTTTTTTGCAGTACGTAGAAGTCCTGCAGGCCGCACTGATCAGGGTCGGTCATGGTGGTTTGGGCAATATAGATTCCGTTGACGCTGGTGCTTGGATACACGTTGGTCAGTTCTACCCGGCTACCCCAGCCGCCGGCAAAGCTGCTGTGCGAATAGACAATGCTTGCTGTCAGTACAAAGGCTGCTGCCCATTTTGCTTTCATTGCTTTTTCCTCTTGTTGTCAACTTCGGGTTGGATGACGCTTCGGGTGTTTCGGAGGTGCAAAAAACCGCCGCGGTGTTGAAGACGGACGTTCGGGTGCAGGCAACTAAAACAAAACCGCCGGCGAGGATCTACCGTACTTTCCCGGCTTGTGCGCGACACGAAGTTCTGGCGGTTATCGTGCTCTCGCGCGGCATTGAGCGGCCGGAAAAATCCGCCGCAGGTGCACGCGCCGGCTCAACCCGCCGCGCGCACCGCGGCTGCCACCCATTCGGTGAGTCCTTCGCCATACTTGTCGATGTTACGGCGAAAACGAAGGTCGGTTTCCCACATTGCGGCAAGCTCCGCGTGTGCGGCGGGTGAGAGATCGTAGAACCAACGGGATATGTGCAGGCGGTGCCGCTCGGCAATCTCCAGCGCCGCAGGTGCATCCGCCGCGGTTTCAGCCAGCATCAGTTCTGAGGCATCTCTCCAGATACCGTCGAGCTCTTTTTTGATAGCACGCCATTCGGCTTCACCGTAGTCTTTCGTGCGCCGCGCGCTCTCGGCGTAGGCGTCGGTGCCGCCCCAGCGATTTTCGGCCTCTTCAGCATGTTCTATCGGGTCGAACCCGTCGAACATGGACGCGAAGTCGATCTGGCTTTGCGGCTGCTCGAGTCCGGTTAGCGTCCGGTCGATGGCCGTAATCATGCTGTTGGTTTCGTCGAGTTTGAGGACAAGGCGACCTCGCTGTCGGCGCAGGCTTTCGGCGTAGTCGAAGTCCGGATCATCGAGAGAGCGGCGTATGTCTTCGAGCGACAGCCCGAGCGCTCGGTTGATGAGCACCTGCTGCAGCCTCAAGAGGTCGTCCTCTTCGTATAGCCGATAGCCTGCAGCGGACCGCCGGCCGGGCCGCAAGAGACCAATTTCATCGTAGTAGTGCAGCGTGCGTATCGAGATGCCCGTCATGCGGGCAACGTCTTTCACTTTGTACGTGGGTTTGTCGGCCATTGCCGTCTCCCGGTGCTTGCGATGGAGCAAGTCTGCGGCCTCACGTGACTGTAGAGTCAATAGCCGTATGCCGGGTTCCGTCCCTCGTGGCCGCAGCTTTGGCTCAACCGGCCTTCTGCTTCACAAATTCGGTCAGGCTCTTGTCGAAAACCACTGCCAGTGCGACGAGCAACGCCATCACGGCATGCGAGATGAACAGCACGTTGATCCCAATCTCGAACGCCGGCCCCTGGATGCGCGCGAGGCTGTGTCCGACGAGCAGGTTGTCCGCACAGCAGGGATCGTCAGCCAGTTTTGCGATCTCGCGGTGAGTGAGGTTGACGAATTCGAGCAGGTTCTTGGTCAATAGATAATTGATGACCGCAAACCCGAAGTAGATGATGAGCGTCGCGGCCTTTTCCAATCGCTTGAGCGGCCTGTCCACATAGACGATCCCGCCGAACAGCGCCATGTGGATTGTAATGAACAAGCCCCACTGCAGATCCGCACGATTGGCGGTGGCCGTTGCGATGTCGAACAGCTCGTAGGCGCTCATATCCGGTCTCGCCGTGTCGCTGACTGCGCATCAGTCTAAAGCCAGCGGCGTCCTCCTGTCAGTCGAATTCGCTATTATGCGTCCGGATTGCCGAGTAAAAGAACAGTTCCGATCATGGCGAGCAAACTGCGTAGGTCGACAAAAAGACTACTCGAGCCGGCCATGTCGGCGCGGGGTTTTGCCGTCAGGTACCCGCACTTTCAGCGCAAGAGAGGCGGCCACCTCGAACTCGTTAGCCTCCAGCACGACAAGTGGGGAGGGGGCTTCTTCCTCGAGTTTGCGAAGCACGACGCCGGAGACCTCGAAACTTCCTGGGGTGAGCATGTGCCTGAAGCCGAGATCGAGGTCGCGTATACCGACCCTGCCACCCGCGCCCGCTTGCTGGCGACTAGCCGCCACAGCAATACGCCGAAAGACTATTTTCGCTACGAGTCGTTTGCCAACGACCGAGCGCAGTGCGACGCGCTGATTTCAGAGGTCGTTGGCCTGCTGCCCCAGGTCTTCGAATGGTTCGAGAAGGGCTCCGTCGGTCCCAATATCTCGCCGTTCTCCCACTAGCAATCGACACTCTGCCGGGACCGGCTCGCGGCCTTCGGCTACAGGTGAGTTCGCGGCCGTCCCGTCAGGTGGCGCATGCGTTCGAATACGTCCACGCCAAACTGGCGCAGCATGTCGACAATATCGATAGGCACCCAGTTTTCTGCGACCAGGCCGCCCTCGCATCGATAAAAATCCATTACCCGCATGTCCACCCGTTTTCCCGACGGGGGTAGTCCGAGCCAGTCGGGCCCCGTGTGCGTCGCAATCACACTTGGCCAGCCGCCCGTGACGACATAGTCGCCGTCGCCGGTCTCGGCAAAATGCTCTGCGACCTTGCGATCCGGAAATGCGCGCAGGAAGGGCACCTGATGATGGGCGCGAAACCCATCCAGGCCTCGTCCCGTGCCGATACCGGAAGGCCCGTACCAGAGAAAACCCGGCTTCCAGTACTTCTGGTGGTCCATGCTTTCAATGTCTTTGCCGTCGAACTTCATCAGGCCGCCGTGCATCTGCTTGACGATGCCCAACGCCGCCCTGCCGGCATCGGGGTCGACGCACGTGACCCGGAGGCCGTCTCCCGTTGCCGGCGCGGGCCACAAGTGCTCCGCGCCGAGGGAGGGCGCCACGGGTCGGCAACCAGCCTGGTCCATGAGGTTGAGCATGTCGGCAATAACCCACGACTCGCGGATCAGGCCATCTTCTATATGGTGCACTTCGCCATAGCGCACATGCACCATGCCGTGGGTGGCCGGAATGTCATACAGCGGTGCGCTGAACGTGCCCTGTAAATGGCCAAGCAAGGCAACGACATCCTGGCCTTCGTAGTCGCCGGCAATGACGACGTTGTCGCGACGTTCCGCATCCGGCAACGCATCCAACAGCGGGCGCCAGAGGTCACGGGCAACTTCGCCTCGGCCGCTCAGCTCGTTGACGGGGTGATAGGCGTGCACGGCGGCGTCGTCCGAGTACAGTTCCGTGACCGCCGTATCGAGAGCCTCTTTTCCGCCCGCGACCAGCGCGACGAGTTTGTTGTGGATGGATTGCTTGTTCCAGACGAATCGTTCGGTGGCGTTCATGGCATGTGACTGAGAGTTTGTTGCAGAAGAAAACCCGGCAGCGCCAAGCATGCCGGGATTTGACCGTTCACGCAGCGATTTTGTGTCCGCGTCAGGCGGCCTTCGACTTGTAACGTGCGACACGCAGATCGGCTTGTGCCTTGTGGCCTGCAAAGCCTTCCAGCGCGCAGAGTCTCGAACAGTATTCGCCGATCTGAGCGGTCGCCTCCGGCGTCACGCGCTGATACGTGCAGGTCTTGATGAACTTCCCGACCCAGAGTCCGCCGGTGTAGCGCGCCGCGAGTTTAGTCGGGAGTGTATGGTTGGTGCCGATCACCTTGTCGCCATAGGCGACGTTGGTTTCGGGACCCAAGAACAGCGCGCCGTAATTGGTCATGTTGTCGAGAAAGTAGTCCGGATTCCGTGTCATGACCTGCACGTGCTCGCTGGCAATCCGGTCGGCCTCTTGCAGCATCTCTTCTTCGGTGTCGCAAAGGATAATCTGGCCGTAGTCGCGCCAAGCAGCCCCGGCAACATCCGCGGTTTCGAGCGTCTTCAGCTGCTTCTCGATTTCGCGCTGGGTGTCAGCCACGAGCTTTTCGGAGTTGGTGAGCAGCACGGCCGGTGAGTTCGGGCCGTGCTCCGCTTGTCCCAAAAGATCGGTTGCCGCCATTTCTCCGTCACAACTGTCGTCCGCAATAATCAGCGTTTCGGTCGGTCCGGCGAACAGATCGATGCCGACGCGTCCGTAGAGCTGTCGCTTGGCTTCGGCGACAAACGCGTTGCCGGGCCCGACGAGCATATCGACGGGTTCGATGCTGTCCGTTCCGAGCGCCATTGCGCCCACCGCCTGCACACCGCCGAGGCAATAGATCTCGTCCGCACCCGCCATGTGCATGGCGGCGACAATGGCGTCGTGGGGGCCGCCGCTGTGTGGGGGAGCACAGGCAATGACCCGTTTGACGCCGGCCACCTTGGCCGTCAGCACACTCATGTGTGCGCTGGCCACCATCGGGTACTTGCCGCCGGGAATGTAGCACCCGACGCTTCCGACCGGGATGTTCTTGTGACCGAGATACACGCCGGGCAGCGTTTCCTCCTCGACATCCCTGAGTGCCGCTTTCTGGATTTCCGCGAAGCGGCGAATCTGCGCCTGCGCAAACTCGATATCATGGACGGTCTGTTTCGGCAGTCTCTCGACACACGCCGCAATTTCCTCGTCGCTCAGGCGGAAGCGCTCGGGTGACCAGCTATCGAACTTGTCGGACAGTTCGCGCACGGCTTCGTCGCCACGGCGTTCGATGTCTTCGAGTATCTGTTCAACAGTCGCCTTGACTTTGGCGTCCATGCCGGCAGCAGCCTCCGCGCTGATCCCGGATTTGATCGTCTTTATCACGTCGGTTTCCTCAAGCAGTCGTGTCTCCGGACGGTATCGTCACGGAGACGTTTATTCGTTGTCGCGCGCCGGTGCCGGCGCCGGTCAGGTTTCCCGATTCAGTGCGACCGCGGCTCCCGGCCGGTCGCCACCCCGGACCACCCAGGCCTCGGCGCGCTCATCGCCTTCGTTGGAGAATCGGCGCGGCATGTCGAGCGGGACGGTCAGCGTGTCGCCTGCTTCGAGGATCACGGATTCGCCGTCCATCTCGATCGCCAGACGGCCCCGATGCATCAGGAAAACTTCCGGTTCGGCGCGGCTGTGGACGCGGGTGGTGGCTCCGCCTTGCATGGCGATATGTCGCAGATGGAACCCATGCGGCCAGTTCATCTTGCCGGCCGGGATACCTTCGGACGGATTGTCGGCGCCGATCAACGGCGTCTCTCGTAAACCGGCGGCCGTCACTGCGGCATCGTCGACGGCGAGTTCAGCTGCCGTCACTACACACTCGGCAATTTCTTCGCCGCTCATGCGGCGCAGCCGTTCCACGTCCGCCGCCGTCGTCGCCGGCATCGCCCGTTTTCCCGGCGGAATGGTTTCACCGAGCGTCGTGTCGATCAGGCTGCCGTCTTCGAGTAACACGAGGCCGTGTTGAGCCGCGTGTTCGAATACGTACGGCGCCCAGGTGACGTGTCCGGGATCGTCTCCGCCCAGCACCGCAAACATGAAGCCGGTGTTTTCGCCGACATTTTCAAAGCCGCGGAAGACGTGAACCGGGATCGAGATGACGTCCCCTTCGTGCAGCACGACGCGGCCGTCCTCGCACTCAGAGCCCAGGTAAAACGCCCAGGTGCCGGACTGGATCATGAAGACTTCGGCCGTTTCGTGGCTGTGCTGAGAGTTGACGCAGTTCGGGGGCTGCCTGGCGCCTCCGATATTGAAACCGTGAGGTGTGCTGATGTGCACGTACTGATCGGGGTTTTCGGCCACGCCGGGTCCAATGATCGTGAAATTCTCTTTTTCGGCGCTGCCGGGTGTGCGAGTGTCGATGAACGCGGTCGTACACGGACGCAGCTTGTCGTAGCGGACTAGGCACTGTTCGAGCAGAGAGGCGGCGCTGCCAGTGTCGGAAGCGGCTTCGGCCATGGTATGTCGTTCCCTGGATGGTTGCGGATTTTCGATTGAGTATCGCCGAATGTACTTCGAATGCAAAACATGTTCAAGGAATCTCAGCTTCCTCGGGCTTAATCGAGATATGTATTTGCTTTTTCGTGGCTTGTTAGCTGCATTCGAAGTACACTCCCGGCGCTCCCAGTGACGACAAGGTTGGATTTCCCATGACGCCCCCGCAGCACGGTGCCTACGGCACCGACCACGATATCGTCGACTACATTCTCGGGATTACCTATGAAATCTGGGAGGAGAGGGGCGTCGACCTGATTCACCAGTATTACAGCGACGACTGCGTGATCTGGGGCCTCGACGGCATCACCCGCGGCGCCGGCGCCGTGGTCGATGCCACGCGCGCCACGCTCGAGTCTTTCCCAGACCGGCGCCTGTTGGGCGAGAACGTGATCTGGTCGGGTTCTCGCGAGGCGGGTTACTACACTTCCCATCGGCTGCTGAGCGTTGCAACCAACGAGGGAGACAGCGTTTACGGGCCGGCGACCGGAAGATCGATCCGAATGACCAATATTGCCGACTGCGTGATCGAGGACGGCGTCATTACCCGCGAGTGGCTTGTGCGAGACAACGGGGTGCTCGTCGAGCAGCTCGGGGCCGATCCGCTGCACGCCGCCGGCACGCTGGCAGACCGTTTAAACGGGCCGGCCGGCCTCGAATACCGCAAGTGGCTGGAAGAAGAGCATCGAAGGCTGGCTGCTGTTGCTCCGCCCCAAACCGGCACCGGCAAACCGCTGGAGGACCCGCAGGCTTTTGCCTGGCGTGTGCTCTCGGCGAGCTGGCGCGGTGACCGGGCAGACTTCGACAGCTGTTACGCACCGTACGTCTATATGCACCGCTCACCCCAGCGGCAGTACTCGGGCCGTGATGCCGTGTTTGCTTATTACCGCGGGCTCGACGAGATGCTCGACGCGCCGAATTTCAGCGTGGATCACGTGGCAAGCCAACCTTTTTCGAACAACGGCATGGATATCGCCGTTCGCTGGACCGCCGCCGGACAACACGTCCGTCACTACGGCAACGTGGCGCCGACCGGCAAGGCAGTATTCATCCTGGGTGCGACGCACTGGCGCTGTATCGACGGCCGGATCGCGTCTGAAGTCACCGTCTTCGACGATCTGGCCGTACTGAGCCAACTACTGTGACTCGGAAGCGTTCGATCGTCGACGCGCACCATCACCTTTGGGATCTCTATGCCTGCCACTATCCCTGGCTGATGGCAAAAGGGGTCCGGAGGTTCTTCGGCGACCCGACGCCCATCCAGAAAGATTATCGGGTCGACGATCTGCGTGCCGACGCCAGACCGCTGGACCTTGCAGGCTCGGTGCACGTACAGGTCGGCGTTGCCCCCGGCCTCGAACTCCAGGAGTCGCGCTGGCTTGACGCCGTGAGTGCGGACACGGGTCTGCCGAGTGTGATCGTCGCAGCCTGCGAACTCGAAAGGCCCGATGTCGAAGAACAGCTCGACGCGCAGCAGCGTATAGGCCGAGTGTGTGGCGTGCGGCAAATCGTCGGGCGTTCCGACGACGAAGACCGGGTCACCGGCAGCGCGCGGCTTCTGGAGGAGCCGGCCTGGCGGGCCGGTCTGGCGTTGCTTGCAGCCCGCGGCCTGTCTTTCGACTTGCAGTTGACTCCCAGGATGATGCCGCTGGCGTCGGAAGTTTTCGGCGAGATTCCGGAGTTGCCGGTCGCGTTGTGTCACTGCGGATCGCCCTGGGACCAGACGCCAGCGGGTCTTGAGGTATGGCGTGAGGGGCTTGAGCGAATGGCTGCGTTGCCGAATGCAGTTTGCAAGCTGTCCGGGCTGGGCATGTTCGATCACGACTGGAGCGATGCCAGCGTGCGGCCGGTACTCGACGGTTGCCTCGAAGCATTTGGTCCCGAGCGCTGCATGTTCGGTTCGAACTTCCCGGTCGACAAACTGCATGCCACCTATGCGCGAATCGTACAAGCGCTCGACAAGACGCTCGAGACCTGCAC
The DNA here is from genome assembly GCA_028289545.1 of Woeseiaceae bacterium. Taxonomy (GTDB): domain Bacteria; phylum Pseudomonadota; class Gammaproteobacteria; order Steroidobacterales; family Woeseiaceae; genus UBA1847. Next base: position 22,515 of record JANQPG010000109.1, on the reverse strand, counting down.
AGTGGAAGAGCGGGAATGGGTCTACTCGGGCACGGCGCGGCGTTTTTACCGTTTCTGAGCTGTTGCGTCGTAGGTCAATCCGGTCGCACGCGCTTCAGGAGCGAATCTGCGCCCGAAAGCAGGAAATTGTGATCGGATCCCAGCAGAAACAGACTTGCACCCGCGTCGATCCAGTGGGGGATTTCGTACGGTTTCGGGGTAAACATGCCGACCGTCGTACCGTTTTGTCGTCCGGCCTCACAGATCTCGGATACGGCGTCGATGACCGCAGGATCGTCCACGGCTCGATTCATGGCGACCGCAAGGTCGGTGCGGCCGATGAACAGGGCGTCGACCCCATTCACCCCGGCAATATCAGCAACGTTGGGCAGCGCTGCTAGATCCTCGATTTGCACGATAACGCTGGTGTGCCGCGCGCTGTCGTCGAGATGATCTCGCATACTCTTTTGCGTGTAACGTGCGGCGCGGGGCGAACCGGCGAATCCGCGGCCGCCCTCACCGAAGCGGCTTGCTCGAACGATTTCGGTGGCCTGCTCAGCTGACACGACGTGCGGTATCAGCACGCCGGTTGCGCCCGAGTCCAGCGCGTTGCGAATGTCGCCCGGCGCGTCACTGCCCGTGCGCACCAGCGAGGGCATGTCTGCGGCGGACAGCGCCGCAATAGCCGCGTCGGTTTCGAGCCGTCCGAACGGGGCGTGCTCAACGTCGATGCAAACGGCATCGAGCGCGGACAGCCCGAGTACTTCCGCCACGATTGCAGAGGGCGTTTTCAGGAATGTGCCGGCCAGCGTCTCGCCTCCCACGAGCCGCTGTCGAAAACTCTCGCGCCGCGTACTCATGCGCCGTTCCACAGCTTGCTGCTCGCGATGGCGGCGCCTTCGGCAAGGCTTGCGAGTTTGGCGTACACAATGTCTTCATCGACGGCGCCAAAACCGGCAAACGTCGAAAAGCCGCAGTCAGTGCCAGCAATCACGCGTTCGCGGCCGACAATGTGCGCGAACTTCAGGATTCGCTCGGCGACGAGCTCGGGATGTTCGATGAAGTTGGTTGTCGAATCGATGACTCCCGGCACCAGAATAAGATCCTCGGGTAAATCCGCTTCCGCAAACACGCGCCACTCATGCGCGTGCCTCGGGTTGGAAGATTCGAAGAGCAAGGCGCCGACGTTGGCCTTGCAGGCGATCGGCAGCACCACCTCCATCGGGGCGTCGTGGTGGTGCGGGCCCTCGTAGTTGCCCCAGCACACGTGCAGGCGAACACGTTCTTTGGGAATCCCGTCGAGCGCTTGATTGAGCGCGTCGACGTGCAGCGACGCAATCGCCTGGTATTCGTCGTCGCCCTTGTCCTTGAACAGCATGTGCCGTCCCAGCCCGAGATCGGGAGAGTCGAGTTGCAGCACGAGTCCCGCATCGACAATCTCGCGGTATTCGGCCGCCATTGCGTTCGCCAGCGCTTCGAGATACGCCTCATGGCTGGGGTAGTGCTTGTTCGGCTGGAACAATGCAATGACGCCAGGTGATGCCGCGTTCATGAAGCCTTCGACCGGCGGATGCTGGCGCATCGCGGCGAGCATGTTGCCGATGTCGTCCCTGACCGGCTGCATGTCCTTGACTGAAATATCGCCGACGCAGCACGGCCGGCGGTAGCTGGGTGTGCCGCCGGACTTTGCCTGGCGCTCGAGGAACCCGGGAAAGGCCTCCAGGTCGCTGGGCGGGCGCCGCTCGCTGTCGCCGTCGAAGCCGCTTATGCGGTCCTTGATATAGGTTGCGTAGGAGATTTTGCTCATCTCGCCATCGCTTGCAATATCGACGCCTGCTTGGTGCTGGCGTTCGAGCACGTTGTCGACCGCAGCCGCAATGACTTCGGCGGCCTCCGGCACGTCGAGGCCCTGCTCGATGCCGAAGACGACATCGGTAACCGCTTTGGAACGCGGCAGGCTGCCAACGTGAGTAGTGAGTATTCGTGTACTGCTGGTTTGCATTTGCTCGAGTCCGTGGGTTCTAGGTATTGCCGGTTCTTTTAGCCGGTTGTCGCCAAAGCAGATCTTTAAGGATTGCCGTGACTCGTTCGGGTTGTTCGAGTGTCGACAGGTGTCCACAGTCTTCGATGATGGACAGCGCTGCGCCGGGTATGCGCGCGGCCATGAGTTCGTGGTAGGCGGGCGGGCACAGCCGGTCTTCGGCGCCACAGACGATCGCCGTGGGGCAGTCGATGGTCCCAAGCGTCGCGACGCTGTCGATCCGGTTTTTGAGCGCTATCGACTGACGCTCGAAAACGGCGGCGCCCAGATCGAGAGCCATGCCGAGTATCGTGTCGAGCAGGTGTTGGTCGTCGCGGTGCGCCGCCGCAAGGTAAGCGGGTTTCAGCGCATCCACGGTTATCGAGCGCAGGCCGCCGTCCAGTACGTCGGCAATCTGAGCAACCCTGAGCGTCCTGCGTTCCGGCGCATCGGCATGGGGATTTGTATTCAGAAGGCAAAGCGCTGAAACCCGTTCCGGCGCGTGGCGCCAGATTTCGAACGCCAGGATGCCGCCCAGCGACAGTCCGGCCATGGCAAAGCGTGGCGGCAGACTGTCGAGCGCGCGCTTTGCCATGTCGGCAAAGTTGTCGTCTTTCGTCGTATCGACGAGGACCGTTGGCACGCCCAGCGTATCGATTTGCGGTTGGAACAGACGTTCGTCGCACATCATGCCGGGCAGTAGGGCCAGCGCGTCGGCGTTCATGACGGCGTGTCACCCGTCCCCCGGTTCCTTGAATCGCGCCGAGCTGCCGCGTATCCGCTCACCCGAGAATACGCGCTGTTCCGCAGAGATCGATGGATTGCCGATACGGTCGATCAACATCGCCACGGCGGCTTCGGTCATTCGACCGACAGGTTGCCGCACGGTCGTTACGTCGTAAGCGGCAAAGCGCGCTGGGCCCACGCCGTCGAAACCCACGATCGATACGCCGCCAGGGACATCGAGTCCGTAGTCCTCGCGTGCGGCGTCGATACAGCCTATGGCCATAGCGTCGTTTGCCGCCACGACCGCATCCGGCGCGTGGCCGAGGTTATCCATGATGTCCGCGAACGCTGCACGCCCGCTCGCCGAGCTGTAATCGCCATGCACGATCGGCACCTCGCGAACGCCGAGTTCCTCGAGCCGTTCAAGCGCTCCCCGGGTACGTTCGGTGCTGACGGCCGAGTCCTCCGGGCCCGTGACGATCGCGAAGCGGCGATGACCAGCCTCATGCAGCTTGCCGATCAACCAGCGCTCACCCTCCGTATGGTCGCAGCGCACCGAATTGGCGACCGTATCGGGGAACGTCCGGTTGTACAGCACGACCGGTACGCCGGCGTTCTCGATCGTACGAAACTGGTGTGGTGTCAGCATGGCTGCGGTCACCAGCCCATCCACGCGATACTGAAGTACATGTTCGAGCATTTGCTCGATGTCCCCTTCGTGTTCGAGCGCAAACAGAAGCACTCGGATGCCGTGTTCGGAGAAGCGCTGGGTGAGCTGAACGAGGAACTCGGGGTAATACAGGTTCGTCTGCTGTGAGATGACGACCGCAACCATGTTCGAACGCTGGGTAATCAGGCCGCGGGCAATGGCGTTCGGCCGGTAACCGAGTTTGTTGGCGGCGGCCATGACCCGGTCGCGCATTTCCTTGGAGGCGCTGGCGCCTTGCTGGAAGACTCGCGACACGGCGCTTTGCGACACGCCGGCGAGTTCCGCCACGTCGTAAGAGGTGGCGCGTCGGCGTTGGCCGGCTTCGCTGCTGCCGGCCGTCTTGGCGGATTTGTTCACTGCGCTGTCCCGGTATGCAGGATCGGTTGACGGATTCTTTCTTTCAGCGGCGATGCTAGGCAATATTGCATCCGCATTCAAACCGGCTTGGTAAACACTCATGAACTTGCAGGGAGAAGTGGCGCTGGTTACCGGCGCCGGGCGCGGTATCGGCCGCAGCTGCGCGGAGGCGCTTGCTGACGCGGGTGCAAGCGTGATCGCAGTCGCGCGGTCGGAATCCGACCTTGCGACGCTGGCCGAGCATCCATCGGGCCGAATAGCAACGTGGGCTGGTGACGTTACCGACGACGCGCTTTACTCCCAGATCGAACGCATTGAAGGCCTGAGCATTTTGGTCAACAACGCAGGGGCCAATCGGCCGCAACCTTTTGCGGAGGTTGATACGGAATCCCTAGACGCGATACTTGGGCTCAACGTCCGAGCAGCGTTCCTCGTTGCGCAGGCGGCGGTACGCGCAATGCTCGAGCACAACCGAGGCGGCTCGGTTGTGCATATGTCTTCGCAGATGGGTCACGTCGGTTCGCCGCGGCGCAGCGTGTACTGCATGACCAAGCACGCTGTGGAGGGTCTCACCAAAGCAATGGCTGTGGAGCTTGCGCCCCGCGGTATTCGAGTCAACGCGGTTGCCCCGACCTTTGTCGAGACGCCCCTGACCAAACCCATGTTGGACGACCCGGATTTTCGCCAGTTCGTCGAGAGTATGATTCCGGCCGGCAGGCTGGCTGAAACCGGCGACATCGTTGCGGCTGTGCTGTATCTCGTGTCGCCCGGTGCGCGCATGGTGACCGGCCACAGTCTTCGTGTCGACGGCGGTTGGACGGCTCACTAGGAGCTTCGCCCCATGTGGCCGGAATCGCACCCCGGCCCCCAAAAAAAGCCGTCCGGATGCAAAAACTTCCGCTTTCCTTTGCATTCGCAGTATCTCTTTTCCTCAATAAAAACATTAATATTCAATTGCTTAAAGAAATTCTGGAATGAGTCTTTGCATCCAAACGATGCCTATTTGCATTCGCAGTACAGTTGCAGTTAAATACCAACAACGATAATCCACGCGAGCAGGGACGCCGCGTCGACACCCGTCGTTGCTCACTAAATGGCGTCTTTGCTGGGGGAAGCTCAATGTCCATACGATCTCTATTACTCAGTCTGTCCGCGTCAGCGCTCGCGTTGCCGCTGCTTCCGGCTGCCGCCGTGGCGCAGGAATCGGGGGCTGGGGTCATCGAAGAAATTACCGTTACGGCGCAGCGGCGCGCACAAAGCCTGCAGGACGTATCGGTCGCGGTAACCGCCGTCAGCGGCAGCGATCTGCTAGCGCTGGGTATCAACGATTTGTCGCGGCTCGAAACCATGGCGCCGGGGCTGCAGTTCGGTCAGTCGGGCAACGACCCTCGTCCCGCCATGCGCGGCGCGCGCACCCAGCAGGTCGAGTCCAACGACGTTGCGGTCGCGTTCTACACGGACGGCATCTACCGTCCGCGCCACGGGCAGGCGCTGGCAGGTTTTGTCGATGTCGACCGCGTCGAAGTACTTAGAGGGCCGCAGGGCACGCTGTTCGGGCGTAACTCGCTAGGCGGTTTGATCCATGTTGTCAGCCGCAAGCCGAGCACTGAAGCAACCGACTACGGTTTCGCTTTGACCGGCGGCGACTACTCGCAGGTCCGCGGCGAGGGTTTCTTCAATGTGCCCTTCAGCGATACGGTGGCGCTTCGCGTCGCGGGCGTTCGCGAAACGCGCGATCCCTTTGTGGAAAACACCGTGCTGGGAGACGACGGCGGCCTGAAAGATGCCGACACGACCTACGTGCGGGCACAGCTCGCCATGACGCCTTCCGACACGGCCAGCTTCATGTTTCGCGCCGAACACTGGCGCGACGATTCCAACGGCAACGGCGATTTCGGCTACAAGGTGCTGGGCGTGCCGGTCAACCCGGCAACGGGTTTGACGAACGGCACGACGGGTGTACTCGAACCGCGAATCGGCCGCTCTTCGGACTGCGCCGGAACTTGCGGACGGTTCGGAGCCGGGCTGGACGGCACGGCCGCGCCGACAATCGACGATCCCTACACGATTGCCCGCAATTCGCGTCCCGAGCGTGACGTCGAGGAAACCACCCTGGCGGCCGAGGGCGATTTTTCGTTCCCGGGCCTGTTCGATGTCAAGGTCACGCTGGCGTACATGGACTACACCGAGCTGCGTCTCGCCGATGCCGATCTTTCTTCGTTCAACACGCTACTGGCCGGCAACGATATTGCTTCTGAGACGACCAGCCAGGAAATCCAGCTGACTTCGAACGGCGACGGCAACTTCGAGTGGGTGGCCGGTATCTACCTGTTCCAGGAAGATCTGGAGAACGCGTTCCTGTGGCAGGATATCTCGAGTGTCGTCGACAACGTGCCCGATCAACAGATCAATCTGTGGGCGCCCTGGATGAACCAGATTCGCCTCGACACGAGTTCGCTGGCCGTCTACGCGCAATCCACCTATTCGATCAGCGACACGTTCCGCGTGATCGGCGGCATCCGCTACACGGACGACGAACGCGACTGGGACATCTTCGGGCAGGACCCCGACCAGTCGGCGCCGAACTTCACGGTACTCGAAGTCGAAAACGCCTCGGGCGACTGGGATCGGGTCACGTGGAAGGCCGGTCTGGAATGGGACGTGAACGACAGCTCGATGGCGTACTTCACCGCGTCCACGGGTTTCCTCGCGGGTAACGCTCAGGGTGCGTTCAACGGTGACGGCAGCTACGACGAACAGACCGTCACAGCCTTCGAAGTCGGCAGCAAGAATGTGCTGGCCGACGGTTCGCTCGTGCTGAATCTCTCGCTGTACCACAACGAGTATGAAGACCTGCTGTCGACGCGCTTCGAGGACGTCGGCGGCACGACGCTCGCGTTCTCCGATAACGCAGGAGAGATTACGGCAACCGGCCTCGAGATCGAAGCCGACTGGGCGCCGAGCGACGTTTTCCGGCTGAGCGCCAACGCCGCGCTTCAAAATGCCGAGTACGGTAGTTTCGTAACGCCGAACGTGTTCCAGGAGGGCGGCCAGACGATTAACGGTATCGACAACCTGTTCGATCTTAACGGCGAGCAGGTCCAGCTTTCGCCGGATCTCACGTTGACCCTGGTTGGCAGCTACGACTTCAATCTCAGCAATGGATCGATGATTCGTCCTTCGGTCACGTTCTATTACTCGGACGACTACCGGGCTGACGACGCACTGTTCTTCTTCGCCGAGCAGGACTCGTTTACGAAGTCCGATATCAGCGTCAGCTGGATTTCGCCGGACCAGTCGTGGATCCTTCGCGGCTTCGTGAACAACATCGAAGACGAGGCAACGCTGACCAAAGTAACCCGCTACGGCGGCGACGTGGCGATTGCCGATTTCGCGGCACCGCGTACCTGGGGCGTGCAGCTGAGCTACAACTACTAGAAAGCGGCGCACGCGGCAGCCGCAAAGGCGGCTGTCGCGAGGCTGTCCCTAATGCCGTTCGCGGCTACCATTGACACCAGAAACGACAATAAAAGAGGTTGGGAAGACCCGGGAAGCCAGACAGCGTTCCGCGCTGTCTGGCTTTTTTATGAAGCTGGTCGAATAACATACCGACCAGGCCGCTGTGAGAAGGGGGGATTGTGCAGGAATTCGGAGCGCTGAACTGGACGATACTTGTCGTCTACATATTGGCTAACCTGCTGCTCGGCTTTGTGCTCAGCAAGCGCGTGGAGTCTGCCCAGGACTTCTATCTTGGCCGCCGTGAAACGCCCTGGTGGGCCATCGGTATTTCCGTCGTCGCGACCTACGTCAGCGCCCTGTCGTTTCTCGGAGGGCCCGCGTGGTCCTACACCGAGGGTATGTCCGTCGTTCTGATCCACATGAACTACCCGCTGGTGATTGTGCTGGTCATTACGCTGTTTCTACCGTTCTTCTACAACAGCGGCTGCGCGTCGATTTACGAATACCAGGAACGACGCTTCGGTTCCCGATCCCGATCCGTCATTTCGGCGGTGTTCCTGGTATCGCACGGCTTTGGCACGGCCGCCATTCTCTACGCCACGTCGCTGGTGCTCAATTTCATCACTGGCATGGACGTGACGACGGCGATAGTCATCGTCACCGTGATTGCGCTGATCTACACGACGATGGGCGGTATTACCGCGGTCATCTGGACGGACGTAATTCAGGCGATCGTGTTGCTCGCCGGCGCGGGTATCGTGTTTTATGCGCTCGTCAATCAGCTGCCGGCACCTCTGAGTGAAGTTCTTGCCGAACTCAAGGCCGGGGGAAAGACGGACCCGCTGGATTTCAGTGTTGATGTAACGAAGACGACTACTGTCTGGTCCGGTATTTTCGCAATGACCGTGTATCACGTAACGGTGTACGGCGTGAACCAGATGATGGCGCAGCGGACGCTGGCCGCGAAGTCGATCGGTGATGCCAAGAAATCGTATTTGCTCATGGGCTTTGTTTCGCCCCTGATCTACTTTTCTTTCATTTTTCTCGGCATATTGCTGTTCGCGTACTACGGGGGTCGTGAGTTCGAAAACGGCAACACGATTATCCTCGAGTTTGCGGCCGACTACGGACTTCCGGGCCTCATGGGGATCATCGCGGCGGCGGTCATGGCGGCGTCCATGTCCACGCTCGACAGTTCGTTCAACTCCATGGCAACCGTCACGACGATCGACTTCTACCAAAAGTACTTTCGCAAGGACGAATCAGAGGTGCACTACCTCAAAGCGTCGAGAGTGTTTACGCTGCTGTGGGCGATCATCATCATTTTCCCCGCTATTCTGTTCTCGAAGTCGGAGGGTTCGATACTCGAGACCCTGAGCAAAGTCGGCTCCTACTTCGTCGGCGCGAAACTGGCGATGTACGGGCTTGGGTTCTTTTCGAAACACACGAGCGAGCGCGGCCTCTTGATCGGCGTGGCGGCGGGTTTTGTTGTCCTCTGGGCGGTCGCCAGCTACAGCGACATTGCGTGGCCGTGGTATTGCCTGATCGGCGCAACCGTGAACATCGTCGTTGCCGTTCCCGTCAGTATCCTGCTCGACGGGCGCCAGACGGAGTGGTCCGACTACAGCATTCCCGGCCAGTTCCGCCTGTACCGGGAGCGGGGGCTGCCTGAAAAAGCCGGCGGTTGGTACGTCGTACCGGGCCGCGTGGACGGCATCAGCAAGCTGTTGCTGGTGTACTTCGCGGCCTGCATGCTGGGCCTTTATCTGTTTAACCGGCTGATCTGATTCGCAGAATCAATCCTGCACAGACGCGACCGGTTCGAAAACGGCTCCTAGACAGAAACTTCGATGCCGGCTTTCGCAAACACGTCGAAACCGAGTCCCAGCAGCATGTCGACGAGATCGACAAATACCCAGTTCTCGACGAGCTGATTGCCTGATCGGCGCCAGATGTCCGCAACGCGGACGGTGAACATCTGTCCTTGTCCGGGAATACCGAGCCAGTCGTTGGCAAGAAAGCCGCCGTGTGAGGGCCAGCCTCCCGAGGCAACATAGTCGCCGTCCGCAAAGCGCGCGTAGTGCCCGGGCACTGCTGCATCCAGCGTCGCGTCGCCCGAGCGGAGGTAGGTGTTGCGTACCCGGCCGCGCTCGAACACCGACTCGTAGGGTAGTTGGAAGCGCGCGAAACCGTCGACACCTATGTAGCTGCCGTACCCTGACGGGCCATACCAGTACATGTTCTTGTGCCAGTAAGGCCGCCAGGCTTCGTCGTCCGTATACAGGCGCGAGAGCATGTCGTCGACCATTTTCAGGCTTGCGGTCGACTGCTCCGCCGGCGTCGGCGCCAGCACGAGTCCGTCGGCGGTGACCGGGCCGGGGACAAAACCTTCGAAGCCGACGGTCGGCGGCAACACCTGGATGCCGACCTGCCGCAGCAGGTCCAGCATGTCGAAGTACAGGTAGGACTCCACCGACTGCCCGTCCTCGATACGGTGATACTCCACGTAGTGCAACCAAACGATGTCCTTGCTGGGCGGAATGCCCAACCACGGTTCGTCGAATAGCCCGACATAGTGGCCGTGGCTGACGACCCATTCGCCACCCTGGTACTCGCCGCCGAACAGCATGTCGGCCCTCCGGTGCAGGTAGCGGAACGAGCGCTGCATCGGCTCGGCAACCCGTTCCACGAAGTCGCGGCTGGCGATCGCGTTGAGCGGTTGCACGACGTTGACGGTGGCGCTGTCTGCAAGGAACGATCGCAGTGCGGTCGCCAGCAAAACGGAATCGCCGGCCGCATAACAGTCGATCACCGATTTGTAGCGCCGTTTGTTGTCTAGCGTCGTCGCCGTCGCAATCCCCATGCTCTAGCGGCCCCTGTGCTTCTGCAGCGCGCGGTTGCGCTCGAGAACATCGAGCCCCTGCTGCTTCAGGAAGTAGAGATGGTCGATGAAGATCCAGTTCTCGGCGAGTTTGTCGCCTTCGCGACGATAGATGTCGACCACGCGCATTTCGACTTTGCTGTCGTGCGCCGGCATACCGAGAAAACCGCCCGTCGGCGACATCTCGAGGTTCGGCCAGCCGAACCAGCCCGCGTAGTCGCCTTCCGCAAAGCGGCAAACGTGCCCCTTGAAGTCGACGTCCGCGAGTCCCGCCCGGAATGGCCCCTGGTGCTGGTCCTGATAGCGGCTGATCGTGTAGGTGGCGCCAATACCCGCGGGGCCGAACCAGAGCATGTCGTCGTGCCACGTGCGTGCGAGTTCCTCGTCAGGCGATTGAAAACCCTCGGCGTTGACGAGGTCGTCTTTCATCGCGTTGACGAGTTCGAGCGTTTTCTTCGATTCAGCCGGATCCTGCGGCGCATATAGCAGCCCATCGTGAGTACGCGGTCCCGGAGTCAGGATCTCGACGCCCGTGGATTCGGGAAGCGGATTGAGCCCCGCCTGCTGCATAACGCTCAGGATGTCGCAGAACAGCGCCGTTTCCACAATCCTGCCGTCGCTGATTCGGTGGAAATCGCAGTAGCGGAGGAACGCCATTTTGCCGGTCGGAGGAATGCCCAGCCAGGCTTCGTCGAACAGGCCCATGAGATGCCCCATGCTACACACCCATTCCGATTCGCCGTCGATCTCGTTCGTGCCGGCCATAAAGATGTCGGGTCGGCGCTGCAGCCTCTTGAACGCTTTGAGGAGCGGCCGCCAGAACGTATCGACAACGGATGGGATGCCGTCCAGTTCATAGAACGGGTGCATGCCGCGCCAGTGATAGTCGTCTGCAACGTAATCACGAAAGACCTTTTCCAGCGATGCCGGCGAGGCCGCCTCGCTGGCGGCATAGAACGCGCGGACGTGCTCTTTGCTGCGACCGTAATCGTTTCGCATGTCAACTTCCCCTGCGCGCGGCGGCAATCTGCATCTTGAGGTCCAGCTCGTTGAACAGCATCCACTCGCGCTGAACGCGGCCGTCTTTTATTTCGTGCTGCGTGATGCCCCAGATCGTCACGGGCTGATGCGTTGCCGGGCCGTACAGCCCGTCCCCAGCGTGGGTTGCCGTCGCGCTCCACCGTTCCGACGTCAGAAAGCCGTCTTCCTCATTCCCCATCCAGTACACCTCGTCCACGGAAAGTGCGAGATCCGGGAAGGCGCTCCGAAGTCCCTGGAGCATGCGCCCGTACTCGGCAGCACCATAGAAATTCCGATTGGTCGGTCCTTCGAAACTGAAGTTCTCCACATAGGCATCGGCAAGCGCCGCGTAATCCTGCCGGTTCCAGAGGCGGTCGAGCTGATCCCGGGCAAAAGCGTCGACGTCGAAGCCGGTAATCGGCTCCCCGGCTGAGAGCGGCTTTTCGGGGCGGCCGGCTGCGCGTAGCTGTTCCCAGATCTGCCGGTTTCGCGGCCAGCCCGCGGGCGCTGCCTCGACCAGTTTTTCGGTCATTACATCGAGGTCGAGTCCGAGCTGTTCGATCATTGCCGACGTGTTGTACAGGACGTGTTCCAGGTAGATCTCGTTGTTCAAGGCGACGCAATTGGCGATAACAAGCACGTCGATCGTCCTGTTCGTGGCGGGCCCGTACTTGCTGTCTCCGTCGTTCGTGCCTCGTATGATCGTTCGGTGGGACGTGTGAAAGCCGACTTCATCGTCGCCGGCCCAGACAATTTCGTCCGCAATCAGTTCGATGTCCGAAAACGCTCCGGTCGTGTGGTGTGTGTCGGCAATAATCTTTGTGGAACCACGCTGCAGACCGTAGTCGTCGAACACATGAGAATCGTCGCTGTAGGTTTTGCCGATGTACTCGACGTCACGATCCTCCCAGATGCGGTACGTAATGCGGACAATGTAGTCGATGATGTTGCGGTAGGTTTCTTCGAAACCCGATAGCCGTTGATCCGGCCCATAATCGTCGGGAATCCGCTTTTCGTTCTCGGTGCCGCGGCCTGTGTAACGGGCGAGCGAAATACCGTAGTCCGCAGGCATATGTGAACGGCGAAGTGGTTCCGTCAATATATTCGACTTCGAATTCATTCCACTAATCCTTATAAGTAACTGATTTTACGGTTTTTAGGTGGAAGTGTGTTAGTATATGCTGCAGTTTCTACAGAATAAATGCATTCGAAGTCAAATACTTTTTGAATGCTCTCAAAAGGGGGAAGCATGGGTGAGTTCGGCACCCTCAACTGGCTGATCGTAATCGCCTACGTAGTCGGCAATCTGCTTCTCGGTTTTTTTCTGAGCAATCGCGTGCAAACTGCCGATCATTTCTTTCTCGGCCAGCGGACGACGCCATGGTGGGCAATCGGTATTTCGGTCGTGGCAACTTACGTGGGTGCGCTCGCCTTTCTCGGCGGACCCGCGTGGGCGTACAACGAGGGCTTCTCGGTTGTTTTCATACACATCAACTACCCGATAGCCATTGCGATTACGGTGACGCTGTTCCTGCCTTTTTTTTACGCCAGCGGCACCGCCTCGATCTTCGACTACCTGGAGCGCCGTTTCGGCTTGACGTCACGCACGGTCATGTCGGGCATTTTCCTGTTCGGGAACATTGCTTACTCCGGCATCATGCTGTACACGACGGCCCTGGTCCTGGAGTTCATTACGGGCATCGATGTCGTTACCGCGATCGTCATTGTCGGAATCGTTGCGCTGACCTACACGGTCCTTGGCGGCATTGCCGCCGTGATCTGGACGGACGTGATTCAGAGCGGCATTCTGTTCGTCGGCGCGTTCATCATCCTGTTCATGTTGCTGGGTGAATTGCCCAACGGTTTGTCATCGGCTTTGACGGACCTCAAGGCGATCGGCCGGACCGACCCTTTCGAATACTCGATAGATCCCGCCAAAGTGGCGACAATCTGGACGGGCGTGATCGCAATGTCGGTGTACCACGTAGTGGTCTACGGCGTGAATCAAATGATGGTGCAGCGGACACTCGCGGCAAAATCCATTGGCGACGCAAAGAAGGCCTACATCATGATGGGCTACGTAGCGTTTCCGATATTTGCGTTGTTTTTCGGTATTGGGCTGTTGTTCTACAGCCACTACGAAGGCCGCCCCTTCGATAACGACAATCTGATCGTGCTGGAGTTCGTGTCGACGATCGGCGTGCCGGGGCTCATGGGTATCGTCACCGCAGCGATTGTTGCGGCGGCCATGTCGAGCCTCGACTCGAGCCTGAACTCGATGGCGACGGTTACGACGCTCGATTTCTATCAGAAGTTCGTGAAACGCGAGGCGAGTGCCGAACACTATCTCGCTGCATCCCGCTGGTTCACCGTTATGTGGGCGTTCGCCATTATTGTTCCCGCCATCCTGTTCACGCGCAGCGATGGCTCCGTGCTCGAAGTGCTCAGTAAAGTGGGCTCGTTTTTCGTGGGCGCAAAACTCGCCATGTTCGGTCTGGGGTTCTACTCCAAACACACGAGCGAACGTGGGCTCATCATTGGCGTTGTTGCAGGTTTTCTCTTCCTCGCGTACATCGAGTACTTCCAGGACATCGCGTGGCCGTGGTACTGCCCGCTCGGCGGCCTGGTTTCGATCGCCGTCGCCTGGGTGGCGAGCGTTGCGCTTGACGGTTTCAGAGACGACTATTCGCCGTACACGGTCAAGGGACAGAACGCCCGCTACGAAGCAGAGGGCAGGGCGCTGAAGAAAGACGGCTGGTACGTGGTCGCGGGCCGTGTCGACAAGGCGAGTTATTGGTTGCTCGCCTACTTTGTCGCCTGTGTCGGCGCACTCTGGGTCTTCGAAGCGGTTATCTGATCACCTACGTACGCGTCTCACGGCATCGGCGGCTGCGCTGCTGCGCCAATCATTCTCGGCCTCAGCCGCTGCCGCGCCGCTTCTCGAGCGCTGCGCGAACCTCGTGCGCTTTCTCCTCGGTGATCGTGTAGCTCGCAATAGCCCAGATGGCAATGGCCGATGCAGCGAACGGCAGCATGGCGTCGAAGAAGCGCATTAGCGTGATCGCTTCGGGTGTCTGGTCCCCGCCCAGTTCGACGTCGAATCCCGTGGCCACGAGCAGCAGTCCCCCGCCAAAGATGGCCACTGATTGCCCCAGTTTCACAACCCACCAGAAAATCGAGCCGTACATGCCTTCGCGGCGTTCGTGCGTTTCGAGTTCGTCACAGTCGACGACGTCGCAGATCATCGACGGCATCAGCGTAAACAATCCGGCGAGGCCAAACGCCATGAGCGGCGCCGGAATCAGCACAAGCCACGGGTTGTCGGGCGTGTAGCAAAACCACTTCAAGGCATAGCCCACCATGGAGACGCCCGTCGACACGAAGAACGCCCGCCGCTTGCCGATCCGGGTTGCGAGCCAGGTCACCAAGGCAATGACGGCAAGTCCGGATACCGCCTGCAGCAGCCCGGAGTGGCCGACGAACGCCGCCCCCCGTTCCGCATCGCCGCCGAACACGTAGTAGATGATGACGTAGGACTGAAAGCCCGCAATCATGATGAAGCCGTTGAATACCAGGAACGTTGCGACACAAAGCTTGAGAAAGGGCTTGAACTTGAGCGTGAGCAGGAAACCGCTGAAAAACGACTTGGCGTTTCTCAAGATTGCGCTACCCAGCGATTCGGCGGGCGCTCCGGGGTCCTCGCTGTCCGACGTGTCCTTGAAACGTTCGCGCAGGAAGATGGCGGGCATCACGCCGAGAACGATTACTCCGATGCCAATCATCATTGCAAGGTATCCGGCGCCTTCCACTTCGTTCTCGAAGGTCGACGCGTACATGATCGCGAGAAAGTAGGGCGAGATCATGTAGGCGATATTGCCAATGAAGTTCTGTACTCCCATGAGCCGCGTGCGCTCGTGATAGTCGGGAGTCAGTTCGTAGCCGAGTGCAACCCAGGGCGTCGCGTAGACCGTGTACGCCAGGTAGAAGATCAGCGAGCCCGCGAGGAAGTACCAGAAGTAGTAGCTGTCGCTTTTACCTAGCGGCAGTTGCCAGAGCAGGATAAAAACTATGCCGACGGCAATGGCGCCGACAAACAGGTACGGCCGGCGGCGCCCCCACCGCGACCGCGTGTTGTCGGAAATATATCCCATCAACGGATCGGTGAGCGCGTCCATCAGGCGAGGCAGGGCGCCCAGGGTGCCGACCAGTGCGGGACTCAGGCCTAATCCCAAGTTCAGTACGATGATCATGCCGCCGATGGCGGCGGCGAGAGTGTTGTTGACGAATGCGCCGAGCCCGTAGACCAGCTTCAGATGAAACGGTATGCGGTCTTCAGGCGCTGTCGCGTAGTGCGTGGCTGCGCTCATTGTTGTTTGTCTTCCCCCCGGCGAAACGCCATCGAAATATCATCCGGCAAATTGACAGCGCTGTCAAATATTGCTACAAGCTATCGTCAGGCAACACCGGCTGGGCATTGCGTATTCCCGGTTTGCTCGGGCCTCGCCACCCGGTGTCAAACTTCGCGGGGAATCCGCTGCCGGCGGGCCTTTGTCGCCGGCCACTTTTTTGGAAAGTAACGGATTCTTAATGATCGTCTTCACTCGATATCGCCCGTGTACGGCGCCGTGGCCAACGACGCCGTGACTGTGGGGAGCGCCGAGCGCGTGCAGACCGGCACCGCTGGAATCGAAGAGCGCATCGCGGAGCTGCTCGGACAGATGACCCTGGCCGAGAAGGTTGGCCAGATGTGCCAGGTCAATGTCGGCGACAGCTACATTCACGATTATCTTGCCGAGGCGCTGAAGGCCGGCCGAGTAGGGTCGGTACTGAACGAGGTGAGCGTCGATGTTGTCAACGAGCTGCAGCGGCTTGCGGTGGAGGAGAGCCGCCTCGGTATTCCGTTGCTCGTAGGTCGTGACGTGATACACGGCTTCAGGACCGTCATGCCTATCCCGTTTGCCCAGGCGGCGAGCTGGAACCCCGGCGTCGTGCGCGATGGCGCCCGCGTCGCTGCCGCGGAGGCCCGGCGGAGCGGGGTCAACTGGACCTTTGCACCGATGATCGACATTGCGAGAGATCCGCGCTGGGGACGGATCGCCGAGAGTCTCGGGGAGGACCCCTATCTTGCTTCCGTGCTGGGCAGCGCAATGGTCGAAGGTTTTCAGGGGGACAATCTGTCGGGCCCGGGCGCCATTGCCGCCTGTGGCAAACATTTTGTCGGTTACGGCGCCGCCGAGAGTGGTCGCGACTACGCGACGACCAACGTTCCCGAGAACGAAATGCGCAACGTCTACCTGCGGCCGTTCGGCGCGGCTGTCGATGCGGGCGTTGCCACCCTGATGACCTCGTTCAGCGACATCGACGGTGTGCCGGCGACGGCAAACCGCCGCCTGGTTCGCGACGTCCTGCGCGGGGAATGGGGTTTTGACGGTTTTGTCGTCAGCGACTGGGATTCGATTCGACAGCTCTGTATTCACGGACTGACGGCAGACGACGAAGGCGCGGCCTTCGAAGCCGCGCGGGCAGGCGTCGACATGGAGATGCATGGCGATGCCTACGCGAATCATCTCGAGCGCCTCGTCGAAGCGGGACGGATCGATCCCGGCATCATCGATACCGCGGCGGGTAACATTCTGCGGATCAAGTTTCGACTCGGGCTGTTCGACAATCCGTATACGGATCCCGATAACGTTCCCAACCCCCTGGATGCGGCAAACACCGCTAAACAGGCGGCGCTGGAAAGTGCCGTGCTGCTCACGAACGAGCATGATGTGCTGCCGCTCGACCGTGGCCGGCTGGCGTCGCTGGCGGTTGTCGGGCCGCTGGCCGACGCGCCCAGGGACCAGTTGGGCACCTGGATTTTCGACGGCGACCCGAATTTGAGCATCACGCCGCTTGCGGCGATCGAAACCTTGCTCGGCGATGACGTATCGATTCGCCATGTGCCGGCGCTCGCCACGACTCGCAGCCGCGACGTTTCCGGGTTCGATGATGCCGTGTCCGCCGCCGCGGCGGCCGACGCCGTGCTGTTGTTCCTCGGTGAGGAGGCCATCCTTTCGGGCGAAGCGCACTCGCGTGCGGATATTGGCCTGCCGGGCGCTCAGGCGGAACTCGTCAGGCAGGTGAGAGAAGCCGGTAAGCCGGTCGTTGCCGTCATTATGGCGGGCCGCCCGTTGACGCTCGCGAACGTCGTCGACAACGTCGACGCCATCCTGTTTACCGGTCACCCGGGAACCATGGGCGGACCGGCGATTGCGGACCTGGTTTTTGGCCGTGCGTCTCCCGCCGGCAAACTGCCGGCGACGTTTCCCCGCATGGTGGGCCAGGTACCGATCTACTACGCCCAGAAAAACACCGGCAAGCCACCCACGCCCGAGACGGTTGTCATGATCGACGACATCGATCCGGGCGCCGATCAGCTGTCGACGGGATTGACCGCGTACCACCTCGATGCCGGGTACACGCCGCTGTTCGCCTTCGGGCACGGGCTGTCTTACACGAGCTTCTGCTACGAGAACATCCGCTGTTCGAGAACAGAGCTTCGACTGGGCAATTCCCTGACGATCAGCGCGGAGCTGACGAACACCGGCGAGCGGGCCGCGGTCGAGGTCGCGCAACTCTATGTGCGTGATCTCGTCGGCAGCGTCACCCGGCCGGTCCGGGAGCTCAAGGGGTTTTGCCGTGTTCATCTCGAGCCCGGCGAGAGCAAGACGGTCGAGTTTGCGCTGCACACCGATGATCTGGCCTTTTACGGGCGCGACAACGGCTATGCGGCTGAACCCGGCGAGTTTTACGCATGGATCGGAGGAAGCTCCGCGGCTGAACTCATGACGGCGTTTCGAATCGTCGAGTGATCGCTGGCGCGCAGATTCGTCCATGCGCGACGGACTGGCGCTGCAGAACAACGGAGAACAGTAATGAGAAAACTGCTTACATTGATGCCGCTGCTGCTTTTTGCGGCTTGCAGTGGTCCCGAGACCCCAGCCGGCACCGATACCTCAACCAGCTCTGATAAACCCATCGGACTTACGCAGGCGCCCGAGGACCTGATTGCCGGGGAGGTCATGGCCGTGGCCTACTCGGGTTACCGCGAGGGGCAGCATCCCGATCGCGGCGAAGGGGCCGTCAATCCCAGCGACGCAGAGATTCTCGAAGACCTGAACATCCTCGTCGAGCACGATCTCGATCTGATTCGGCTCTACGATACGGGCGAAAACTCGGCCACCACGCTGAGGCTGATCCGCGAGCACGAGCTGCCTGTTCGTGTGCTGCTCGGCATCTGGTTGCGCGCCGAGGTCAGCAACCACGAAGGCTGTCCGTGGCTCGACGAACCGATCCCCGACGAGCAGCTGGCCGCAAACGTCGTGGAGAATGCGGCCGAGATCGCTCGCGGCATCGACATGGCGAAGGAGTATGACGACATCGTCGTGGCCGTGAACGTCGGTAACGAAGCCCTGGTCGAATGGAACGACCACATGGTGACCCTGGAGAACGTCATCGAGTACGTGCGTCAGGTGAAGGCGGCCATCGAGCAGCCCGTCACCGTGGCCGACAACTACGAGTGGTGGATCAAGGACGGCGCGCCACTGGCAGCCGAAGTCGACTTTCTCGGTATACACACCTACCCGGTTTGGGAAGGCAGGGGTATCGATGAGGGGTTGTCCTACACGATCGAAAACCTCGAAGGTGTGGCTGCCGCGCTGCCGGATAAACCGATGGCGATTCTCGAGGCCGGCTGGGCCACAACGGCGACTGAGTTTCCGGAGCTGGCGGGAGAGGCCGAGCAGGTCCGCTACTATCGCGAGCTGGGCGCGTGGGCCGAAGCTGCCAACATGACCGTGTTCTTTTTCGAAGCGTTCGATGAGCCCTGGAAAGGCAATCCAAACAATGCTGACGGCGCCGAAAAACACTGGGGACTGTTTTTTGTCGACCGCACTCCCAAAGCCGTCATGCGCGGTGCCGAAGCAGACTAACCCGAACCGGACGGCAAACCACCGTGGCGAAATCACCGGTATCGCTGCGCGGTCTGCGCACCTTCTGCGCGGCCGCGAAACACGAGAGTTTCAGCGCTGCGGCTGACGAGCTTTACATTACGCCGTCCGCGGTCAGCCATCAGATCCGGCGTTTTGAAGAAGAACTCGATCAGCGCCTGTTCGATCGCGGCGCAAGAGAGCTCCGGCTCACGGGCGTCGGGCGGTCGTTGTATGCCGAGGTCAGTCCGCTCGTCGAGCAGATCAATTCGATAGTGGGCTCGTACAAGACTGGCGTTGCGCGGTCGTCTTTGCGTATGTCGGTACAGCCGTTCTTCGCGAGCGAATTCTTCATGCCGAGGCTCGCCGAATTCACGGCGTCGAACCCCGATATCGATATCCAGGTGTCGGCCAGCGACGAAAGCGCCGAAAGTCTCCCGGCAGACGCCGACCTTTCGATCCGCTTGTTCCGGTCGCCGCCGAAGGGTGTCGAATCGCGCCTGCTGTTCCCGCTCCGTGTCGTGCCCGCCGGTTCGAAGGCGCTGGCGAAGTCGCTGCGGATCAAGGACGGTCGTATTGCCGGAGAATTCCCGCTCATCGTTCACGAGTCTCACCCGAAGGCCTGGAAAAAATGGGGCAGGAAGGCCGGTATTACGTGGCCGGAGGACGGCAAAGTCACCCGGCTCGATTCGATGATTGCGATTGTACGGGCGGCGGAGCAGGGCATCGGTGCTGCACTGGTGCCGATCCCTCTCGCGGATCAATGGTTCCGCCAGGGCACGATTACGAGGCTCTTCGACGATGAACTCGTCATGGACGTCAGCTACTTCTTGATCTGGCAGCAGAAGGCCGAGGCCAACGAGGCCGTAATGAAGCTTCGGGACTGGATCCTCGAGCGTTTCGCCGACGCGGGTTGAGTCCCTGTTGGCCGTCCTGCGCTCCAGTGAGTTTTTGTCACTCGAGAGTTGAGTTTTCTTCCTTTGTGAAACGGGCCGTTCGGCCCTATCTTGATTGTGCCGGAAAGGATTGCCGACCGGCCTGGTGACACAGCAATCAAGGAGACTCACGATGTCTGCAAAAAACTACCCCGTGCGTGACCCGTTCGCGTTCAGCCTGGGCGGTGTGGCGTCGATCAATTCGCACGCCCTCGTGCCTGCTGTCGCCGACAACCAACTACACAGGACTCCCGCCCAGCCCGAGAGCTCGAACGACGGCAGCCGGCCCAAGCGAATTCACGCGGTCGAAGATTTTCTCGCCCGCCATTTTGCGCCCAGCTGCCGCGGCACGGCCTGAGAGTCGCCCATCGATTCGAGGCCCCCGGCCGCCCGTATTTTGCGGGCGGCCGGGGGCATAAGCGGCTCGGCATGACGCACCAGATTCCTGGCGTGTAGGCTTTGATACAACGCCGAAATGCCGTTCTTCCGGCAGCCTGAAGCGTTTCTCCCCCGATACCGACGATGCTCGCAGCAGCAGGAATTGGTCTGCCATCCCATCCAATTTGACAGCGCTGTCAACGTTTGATACTACTGGGTCCAGTTAAGAGCAGTTTCAGAACTGCCACTTGATTCGTTACCCGGGGGGATCACGAATGCTTCGTTCACGAAGACTGCTGCGCTTCGCAGCTCCTTTAGCGCTTGTCTGCTTTCTTTCAGCTTGTTCCGACAACGGTCGGGAACCGGCCTTGTCCGATGTTCAGACGATCGAGATCCCCGCGGCGGACACGACAACCCGAACCAACTTCAATATCGACAACCCGACCCTGGAAGTTCCGCAAACCTTCCCCGTTGCCGACGGTGACCTGCTGACACTGGTCTGGAGCGACGAGTTCGACGGCGCCACGCTCGATCCGGAAATCTGGTTCTTCGAATCGGGTGACGGCAGTCAGTACGGTATTCCGGGCTGGGGCAACAACGAGCAGCAGTACTACCTGCCCGACAACGCCCGGCTCGAAAACGGCAGGCTCATCATTACGGCCAAACGGGAAACCGTTGACCAGTTTGGATTCACTTCGGCGAGGATTACGACGCAGGACCGCTTTGCCGTCAGGTACGGGCGCATCGAAGCGCGCATGAAGCTGCCGGCCGGCCAGGGCCTGTGGCCTGCGTTCTGGATGCTTCCGCAGGACGACGAGGTGGGTTCCCCGCCCGCAGACGGCGTTTACGGCAGCTTCTCGCAAAGCGGGGAGATCGACATCATGGAAGCCGTCAACCTGGGCGGCAACCCCGGTCCCGGCGGCATTGGCGGCGGCAACGAGATTTTCGGCACGATTCACTTCGGCGGCGAGTTTCCCGCGAACCGGTTTTCGACCGTGGAGTACGTTGCCTCGGAGAGCCTGACAGAGCAGTTCAACAACTTCGCCGTCGAGTGGGATGAATTCGAAATCCGCTGGTACTTCAACGGCATTCTGTTCGCGACGCAAAACTCCTGGTTTTCCGACGCCGCACCTTTCCCGGCACCCTTCGATCAGCCCTTCGAGATTATTCTGAACCTGGCCGTTGGCGGCACCTTCCCCGGTTCGCCGGACGGATCGACACCGTCCACCGCAACCATGGAAGTCGAGTACGTCCGGGTGTATTCGGGCGAGGCGCCGCCGGTGACACCGGCCGACCCGGGTACGATACCCGACGCCGTTGTGTATGCCTCCGATCCCGCCGTAATGGAAGACCTGGCGTTCCCCGGTCTCGACACCTTCGGTTCGGGCGCCACGTTCGATGCCGACTTCACGGCGGACGCTGATTTTAGCCCGGCCTTCCGTGTGCAGAGCGGTAACGCGTTCGGCGGCGAGGACGTAGGCTTTGTCGCCTTCGTAGGCTATGCCGCCGGATTTGCCTCGGGCTACGATACGATCGAGTTCAAGGTGAAGGGCCTGCCGAACGACGAGATCGAGGTGAAGTTCTTCGCGCCGGACGCCGGCAACGTCTACAACGTGACCACCTACTCGGGATCGACGGCGCTGGGCAACGGCTGGTACCAGCTGTCAATTCCGATGAGCGACTTCGGCGACGCCGCAGCGATCGCCGCTTACACGGGTTTCCTGATGGGGCCGCTGGGTGATCAGGGCGCACCGTTTTCATTCCTTCTGACCGACATTGGCTTCAGCGACCCCTCCTCGGGTGGCGGGGGCGGCGGTGGGTCACCGCCGTTCGATCCGGGTCTGCTGACGAACGGCGACTTTGAGTCGGGCACGAGCCCGTGGCTGTCGGGTGTGACCAACCCGATCGGCGCGTCGAACGTGATCGACGACGGCGGCAACAACGTGTTTTTCGTCGACGTGATGACGGCGGGCAACGCGTTTGACGTGAACCTGAGCCAGCAGCTGGCGATCACGCCGGACGAGACCTACACGCTGAGCTTCAGGGCGCGTTCCAACGTAATGCGTTCGATCATTGCCGGC
>JANQPG010000080.1 GCA_028289545.1 Woeseiaceae bacterium | reverse complement strand
TGATTTCTTCGATCGTTTCAACGACCCGAACGATCTGCATTTCGAGATTTTGACGAATACCGAGCGAGCATTAATCGCCGAATGGTTGGATTTAGGTGCCCAGTACTACAACAATCCCTACGACGCGCCGCTCAACTGACAAACCAGGATATTGGTCCCGGTGGCTGTTGAGCCTCATAGCCGTTGCTCTTGTACAGGCGTTTTGGCCGGGACAAGCATTTGCCGCCAAACAGTATCGGACTGTGGCGGTGGCCGATCCGTATCTCGAAATGCATACGGGGCCCGGTCGCGGCTACCCGATTTTTCATGTCGTCGACCGGGGTGAAACGGTACAGATCATTCGCCGTAAGACCGACTGGTTCAAGGTGGTTGCGCCCGACGGCAAGGAGGGCTGGGTAGCCAAGTCGCAAATGGAGCTGACTCTCGAAGAGGACGGTTCCACGATGGACTTCGAGGTCATCGACAAGGAAGACTTCACGAACGCCAAGTGGGAGATGGGCGTGCTTGCCGGTGATTTTGGCGGCGCGAACATCGTATCGCTCTATGGCGGCTACTCGCTCACCCCCCAGGTCTCGGTCGAGGTATGGGGTTCACAGATTTTGGGAAATTTTTCGAACGGTTGGACGGGCAGTGTTAACGTCGTTCACGAGACCTTTCCCGACTGGCGCGTCTCGCCCTTTTTTACGCTTGGCGCCGGCGTGATTCGCACCGAGCCCAAGTCGACGATTGTGCAGGGTGAGGATCGAAACGATCAGATTGGCCATGTCGGAGCCGGGTTTCGCGTGTACGCGGCGAGGCGATTCCTGATACGGGCCGAGTACAAGAGCTACGTGGTATTCACGAGCCGGGACGACAACGAGGAAGTGGAAGAATGGAAAGTCGGTTTCGCATTCTTTTTCTGACCGTGGCGATATCGCTGCTGTCGGGATGTGCTGCGACCAAGAACCTGTTTGGTTTTGGCCGTAACGAGGCGCCGCCGCCGAGCGCGGAGCCTCCAGGCCAGGTTGTCGATCCCGAGGTAGAGCGGCGCCGGATCAAAGAGCCGAAGATCGATAGCGAGAACTTCGAGCTCGGCGCGTTCGCGGGCATCTTCGCGATCGAAGACTTCGGCTCCAACGTTGTCTACGGGGCACGCCTTGCGTATCACGTCACGGAGGGCTTCTTCGTAGAGGGTACGGCCGGCACGACCGAGGGAGACCTGACCAGTTTCGAGATCCTGTCGGGCGACGCCCGCCTGATCGACGATGACGAGCGGCGGCTCACCTACTACAACCTGAATCTGGGCTACAACATCTTCCCCGGCGAAGTGTTCCTGGGTGAAGGACGGGCTTACAACACCAACCTTTATCTGATTGCGGGTCTCGGCTCCACGCGCTTCGCGGGTGACGATCGTTTTACCGTCAACTTCGGCGCGGGTTACCGGTTCCTGTTGACGGACACGGTGGCGATTCATATCGACTTCCGCGATCACCTGTTCGACATCGATCTCCTCGGCGAGGAGAAAACCGTACACAACCTGGAAGGCCATCTGGGCCTGACCATTTTCTTTTAGACCACGGAGGTTTTGAGTTCATGCAACACAAGACTGTCTGCAAACTGCTTAGTATTCTGCTCGTGGCCGGCAGCGTTTCCGCGTGCAGCAACGTCGAGCCCTGGGTCAAGCCTTACGAGCGCGACCGCCTGGCCGATCCGATCATGGCGCTCGACGGCGACCCGGTTTCGAGTTCTTACATGCAGCACGTCTACGAGTCCCGCGAGGGCGCCAAAGGCGGCGAGGGCGCAGCCGGCGGCGGCTGCGGCTGTAACTAGCGTGCTGCACAGCCGCGCGGAGTAAAGGCATGTCGACAAGGCGCATAGTCTCTCTCGTTACTCTGCTGGGCGTTCTGCTCTCGGGCGACGTGCTGGCAAGCGTCCTGCCGGACGATCGTTCCGACGTGATGTACCACCGCTACGAGGGTGGCGGCGTATTGATCGACGGGCCGTCGGTTCTGGTTCGCAAGAAGGTGGGCAAGAACGTATCGGTTGTGGGCAACTACTACATCGACTACGTGAGTTCCGCCTCCATCGACGTTGTCACGACGGCGAGCCCTTACAATGAAGAGCGCACGCAGTGGTCGCTCGGCGTCGATTATCTACGCGGCAACACCACGATGCGCGCCAACTACGTGAGTTCGGTGGAGTCTGACTACGATGCGTCGACCGCGGCCTTCTCGGTCAGTCAGGACATGTTCGGTCAGCTCACCACGCTGACGTTGAGCTACGCTTACGGCGACGATACGGTCGGCCGCTCCGACGACGAGACTTTCGAGCGTTTCCTGAAGCGCCAGCAATACGGCGTGGGCCTCACGCAGATCCTCACCAAGAATCTGATCACGGCGCTGAACGTCCAGACGACCACCGAAGAGGGCTACCTCAACAACCCGTATCGCCAGGTGCGCTACCTGGATCCGACCGCGGCGCTCGGCTACAGCTACGAGGGTGAGCTGTACCCGAACACGCGCACCTCCAACGCCGTCGGCATTCGCGCGCGCTATTTCCTGCCGTATCGGGCCGCGATCGAGGCCGAGTACCGCTACTTCGTCGACACCTGGGACATCGAATCGAATACCGTGTCCCTGACCTACATCCAGCCGTGGCGGGACTTTACGTTCAAGGTCAAGGCCCGCTACCACGATCAGACGGGCGCCTCGTTCTATCGCGACCTGTTCTCGCGTTCGGAACAGACCAATTTCCGCGCCCGCGACAAGGAGCTAAGCCCGCTGCAGAGCTACGTGCTCACGCTCAAGGGCAGCTACAAGTTCATCGACGAGAACAAGGGCTGGGGCATGTTCAAGAAAGCCACCGTGACCGCCGCGATCGACATGATGCGCTTCGAGTACGAGGACTTCAGGGATTTGCGCTTCCGTACCGGGGTTGGCACGGAGCCTATGTACGAACTCGACGCACAGGTCGTTCAAGTATTCGTCTCCTTCTGGTACTAGAAGGCGAGTATCGAACGCCGGTCGCCGCGGGGTCGGCTTTCCGAAAAAGTCCGCGGTGTCGTCGCCGCCGCTGCCCGTGTACGATGGCGCCATGCTGTACGTGTTTCTAGCGGCCGCCCTGGCCGTCCTCACTGCTCTCATCGCTATCTACAATCGACTCGTCAGGAGTCGTAACCGGGCCCGTACCGCCTGGAGCGACATCGACGTGCAGTTGCAGCGACGTTACGACCTGATTCCGCAGCTCGTCAAAGCCGTCGATCACTACGCGCGCTACGAGCGGGCTACGCTGGAAGCGGTCACTGAACTCAGAGCGCAGGCTCTGCGAGTCGAGCGGATTGGCGAACGCGGTGACTCGGAGGAGAAACTCGCCGAGGGCGTGCAGCGCCTGCTGGCGCTGGCCGAAGACTATCCGGATCTCAAGGCGGACGAGAACTTCCTCGATCTGCAGCAGCAACTCGCGGAAACTGAAAACTACCTGCAGTTCGCCCGCCGGTATTACAACGGTTCGGTGCGGGACTACAACACGCTGACTGAAACGGTGCCGAGCAACCTCGTCGCCGGCCTGTTCCGATTCAGGCGGCGCGAGTTCTTTCAGAAAGCCTCCGATGACGTCGCCAACGTCCCGCTTGTCGAACTGGGGTCCGTCGAATGAGGTCTATGCTGTTTGTGGTTGCGGCCCTCTGCCTGCAGACGGCAGCCCATGCGGACGAACGAATCCTGAGTTTCGAGAGCGACGTCCTCGTGCGCGCGGATGGCTGGCTGGAAGTCACGGAGACCGTTCGAGTGCGCGCCGAGGGGCAACAAATCCGGCGCGGGATCTATCGCGATTTTCCCACCCGATACGTCGGTGGTGACGGTCTCGATCGGGTGGTCGACTATCGGCCGCTTTCGCTCCTGAGGAACTCCGCGCGCGAAGACTTTCACTCCGTCAATTTCGGCAACGGCGTAAGAACCTATTTCGGCAACCGCGATCGCTTTCTGAGCAAAGGCGAGCACACCTACGTTTATCGCTACCGCGTCAACAGACAGCTCGGCTTTTTCCCGGACTACGACGAGCTGTACTGGAACGTAACGGGCTTCGACTGGGCGTTCCCGATCGATCGCGCCACAGCCACCGTGCGCTTCGAGTTCGAGGCTGGCGCGGACCGACTTGAAACGGTCGCGTACACGGGGCCAATGTACGCGACCGGGGAAGACTACCGCTCGCGGATCAACGTCGACGGCAGCGTGTATTTCGAGGCCACGAAGGCATTGTCTCCGGTCAACGGCCTCACAGTTGTGGTTGCGTGGCCAAAGGGCTTCGTAAGCCCGCCGACGGATCTCGACCGGCTCGGCTGGATCCTGCGCGACAACCGCGACCTGGTGGTTGTCCTTGGTGGTCTGCTTGCGCTGTTGGCTTATTACATACCGGTGTGGCGACGTTTCGGTAAGGACCCCGACGAAGGCACCATCGTGACGCGCTACGAACCGCCGGAGGGCTATTCGCCGGCGTCGCTCAGGTATGTGCAGCAGATGTATTACGACAACAAGGTGATGACCGCAGCCGTCGTCAATCTTGCGGTCAAGGGATACTTGAGGATAGTCAACGAGGACGGCGCGCATCGCCTGGAGCATCGCCGGCCCGGGCCCGATGCGCCGCCGCTTGCGCCGGGCGAAGCGGAACTGCATCGTGCGTTATTCGCGAACGGCACGACGATCGAACTCGATAACAGCAACCACCGGGCGTTGGGGCGCGCCAAGGCCGCGCACAGCCAATCGCTCAAGGCGGACTACAACTCCAGGTATTTCCGTGGCAACGGCATGCTCAACATAGCACCCGCGCTGATTACCGTTGCCACCGCGGTCGTCGCCATTTCCATGCGCGGAAAAACGCCGCTGGTCATACTGATGTTCGTGTTGCTCAACTTTGCGGTGCTGATCTTTTTTGCCGTCATCATGAAACGGCCGACGTTGCGCGGACGCGCGCTGCTCGATCAGATGCTGGGCTTCAAGGACTACCTGGACGTGGCGGAAAAAGACGAGCTCGAATTGCGCAACCCGCCCGACAAGACACCGGAGCTGTTTGAACAGTACCTGCCGTATGCGTTGGCGCTGGGCGTCGATCAGCGTTGGTCGGAGAAGTTTGCGGCCGTGTTGGCGGCCGTGGGCGAAGGCGGCGGCCAGCCCTACCGTCCCGACTGGTATCAGGGCCGGTTCGATACGTCGACTCTGCTGTCGTCGCGTTCCGGCCTGACGAGCGGACTCAACAAAGCCATCAGCAGTTCCGTATCGCCCCCGGGCTCTTCGTCCGGATCAGGTGGCGGGGGCTTCTCCGGTGGCGGCGGGGGTGGCGGTGGCGGCGGAGGCTGGTAGGCTCGAGCCTGCACAGAACGCCAGTCGCGGAACTCCCGGCCGCCGGTAAGGTCCGTAACGCAGCCTGTACGCCCTGCGTGTTCTCAAGCGCATTCGTCCGGCAAAGCACGTTTCAGAGGTTCCCGATTGAATCAACCTGCCTACCAGTACCGACCGCAGCGCCCGAGCGCGATTCCCGACGTCATTCTTGCGTTACTCATACTCAACGGTCTCGTGTTTGCCGGCCAGATGCTGACAATCTACCCGGCACTGGCGCCCAGCAACCTGAGCTGGTTCGATGTGCACTTTGCGCTCTGGCCACCCATCGACGCCGCGATTCGCGGCTGGCCGGCCAGTGTTCCCGAGCCCGGCTTCGGGATCTGGCAGCTCGTGAGCTACGGTTTTCTGCACGGCGGCCTGCCGCATATTGCGTTCAACATGTTTGCGCTATGGATGTTCGGCCGTGACCTGGAGACACTGTTCGGGCCGCGGCGGTTTCTGACCTATTACCTGGTCTGCGTCATAGGCGCCGGGCTTGTGCAGCTGATCGTCGCCAAACTACAGGGAGGCTTCTACCCGACCGTCGGCGCCTCGGGGGGCGTGTTCGGCTTGCTGCTGGCGTACGGCATGGCGTTTCCCAACCGTCTCGTCATGATGATCTTGCTGCCCATACCGATCAAAGCCAAATACTTCGTGATACTCATCGGTATCTTCGAACTCTACGTGGGCTTTAGCGGGAACGCACCCGGCATCGCGAATTTTGCGCACGTCGGCGGTATGCTGTTCGGATTCCTGGTGCTCATGTACTGGCGAAGTCAAGGCAGGCGGTAGCGGCCATGGAACACATCTTCGCACTGGTCCTCGCGACGACGG
Organism: Woeseiaceae bacterium; assembly: GCA_028289545.1. GTDB lineage: Bacteria > Pseudomonadota > Gammaproteobacteria > Steroidobacterales > Woeseiaceae > UBA1847. The sequence goes on along the minus strand of JANQPG010000080.1, from coordinate 48,477 downwards.
TACTCGTTCTTATGCCGGGCCCGAATCTCGCACTGATCGTTGCCAACAGCCTGGCCTACGGCCGGCGCGAGGGCGTGTTGACGGTACTCGGCACGACGACGGGAACGACGCTGCAGCTCATGCTTGTGGTGCTGGGACTCGGCATGTTGCTGGAACTGGCGGCGGACGCGTTGAACACTCTGCGCTGGCTCGGCGTTCTGTATCTGCTGTGGCTCGGCATAAAAACCTATCGCGAACCGCCCGCCGAACTCGGCAATGTGACGGCGCGTCGCCGGCTGTTCATGCGCAGTATGCTGATTGCCGTAGCAAACCCGAAAACACTGCTGTTCAACGCCGCGTTTCTGCCTCAGTTCATGCCGGCGGGTGCAGCAGCAGAGACGCTCTGGCTGCTCGCCGCCGTGTTTCTGCTCGTGATACTGGTTGGAGACCTGCTCTGGGCTTTGTTCGCGGCATCCGCGCGGCCGCTGCTCAAGGATTTTGCCGGCGCCGCCAACCGCATTGCGGGCGGCATGCTTTGCCTGGCGGCGCTGGGGCTCGCGATGAGCCGGCGGCTTCAACAGGGCACGTCAGGCTGAGAGCCCCCCGTCGACGGCAATGCTCGCGCCGTTGATCTGTGCGGCAAGGTCGCTCGCCAGAAACACGATGAGATTGGCGACGTCTTCGGGTGTTGCAATGCGTCCGTTGGGAGATTCCGCGGCTACAAGATCGAGGAATTCGTCGACGTCCATATCCTCTTCATCGGCCCCTTGCGCGAGCATGGGGGTGTCGACACCGCCCGGGCAAACGGCGTTGACGCGCACGCCGTCGCCGCCGTGGTCTTTCGCCATGGACCGGGTCAGCATGAGCAGCGCCGCCTTGCTCGTATTGTAGGCGAGCACACCTTCTCCGGCCGTGTGCCCCCAGTACGACGAGACGTTGACGATGCTGCCTTCGGTCTGGATCAGGTGCGGCAGCGCCGCGCGGCTCAGGAAAAACGGTGCGTCCAGGTTGATGGCCATCGTGTTGCGCCACACGTCGTCGCTGGTTTCGGTAGCATCGCCGCGAAGCAGTATGCCAGCCGAGTTGACCAGGCAGTCCAGCGCGCCGAACTCCTCGATTGCGTCGCCGATGAGTTCTTCGCAGTCCGCCGAGTCGCCGAGTTCGCCGGCCCAGGTTGCGATGTTTTCCGACACGTCCGCCACTTCGGCGAGACGGCCTTCGTCGCGGCCGGCCGCCATGACGTCCCACCCGGCGTCCGCCAGCGCAATCGCCGTCGCCGCACCGATCCCCGAGCTTGCGCCCGTTACCAGAGCCACCGACATAGCCAATCCCCGTTTTCGCCAAGCGTAATCCGCAGTGTATCCCAGACGGCCGGTGCAGCCACGTTAAAATCGTAAGCGTGATTCAAGGTCCGTTAACCGCTAGGCTGTGTTGCTGAGCAGCTCAAAGCCAACCCGGCTTAGGCCATCATGGAAAATAGCGCAGATACTGAAGACTGGGCGGAACTGACGCTCGCCGAACTCGGCTGGCGGAGCGTTTTCGCCGCGGAACCTGCACCCGAGACCGGTGCCGTGCCCGCGCGAGTGATGATGCAGCACCGTGGCCGGCTCGTGGTTGCCGGCGAGAACTATTGCGGCAGTGTGCCTCTGACCGGCCGTGCCGCGGATTTCGACGTTACCGTCGGCGACTGGGTTTGGCTCGACTCCGAGCGTAGCCGAGTGCTCCGTGTATTCGAACGTGTTGGCGTGTTTCGCCGCGGTGCGGCGGGCATCGAGAGCAACGTGCAGACCGTTGCCGCCAATGTCGACACTTTGTTTATCGTGACGTCGGCAAATCGCGACTTCAACGTTGCCCGGCTAGAGCGTTACCTGAGCGTCGCAAGCGAGGCAAACGCCTATCCGCTCGTTGTGCTGACCAAAGCCGACACCGTCGCAGACGTCAGCCAGTACGTTCGGCAGGCGGCGCAGTTGAAACCCGGCCTGATGGTCGAGGCGCTGGACGCGCGCGATGCGGCCGCGGTTTGCGTGCTTGCCGACTACGTGGGTAACGGCCAGACGGTGGCGCTCGTGGGCTCGTCGGGTGTAGGCAAGTCGACGCTCGTCAACTCGTTGACGCGGGCAGAGCTGGCAACCGGCGGCGTGCGTATGAACGATCAGCGTGGCCGGCACACGACCACTCATCGGAGCATGCACCGGCTCGGTGGCGGCGGCTGGCTGATCGATACCCCGGGGATGCGCGAACTCAAGCTGGTCGATACCCGGGCGGGCATCGAGGACGTATTCAGCGAGGTGCTGGCACTCGCGGAGCAGTGTCGCTTCAGCGACTGCGAGCACAGAGAAGAGCCGGGATGCGCCGTGCTGGCCGCGGTCGCGGAAGGGTCGCTGGCTCGCGAGCGGCTCGAGCGTTACCGGAAGCTTGTCGACGAGGATCGGCGCAACTCCGAGACCCTGGTGGCGCGCCGTGCGCGCGACCGATCCCAGGGCAGGCTGTTCAAATCCATCAAAGCGGACCTTCGGCGGCGCAAAGGAAGCTAGGAGTTGCGTGTGGATGCGGGAAACAACCGATGACCGTGCGTTTACTGGATCTGAACGCCGACCTCGGCGAGGGTGAAGGGACCGATCAAGCGCTGCTCGATGTGGTCACTTCCTGCAACGTGGCCTGCGGTGGCCATGCCGGCGATCGCCACTCGATGCGAAAAACGGTTCTGGCCGCGGCGGAACGGGCCGTGGCGGTGGGAGCGCACCCCGCCTATCCGGATCGGGAAGGTTTTGGAAGGCGGAGCGGTTTTCTGCCGCCCGCTGCGCTCTCCGAACCCTTGACCCGACAGATAGAGGTGTTCGCAGGGGTTGCCGCGGAAGCGGGTGTACCGGTCCGCCACGTCAAGCCGCACGGTGCGCTTTACAACGATGCGGCGCGCGATCGGGACGTGGCCGACGCAGTTTGCGCGCCGATTGCGAGTATCGACCGGAGCCTGCTGCTGGTCGGTCCGCCGGGCAGCGCGCTCGAAGACGCCGCCGCCGCTCTTGGCATCGGTTTTGTGCGCGAAGGTTTTGTGGATCGCGCCTACACCCGGGAAGGGCGCCTGGTCCCCAGGAACCAGTCGGGTGCCGTACTGACCGGGCAAGCGGCCGTCATTGCACAGGCGCTGTCGATCGCGTGCGAGTCGAGTGTGCACGACGTCGCCGGCGCGAAAATTGCCCTCGAGGCCGACACGCTTTGTATACACGGGGATACCCCGGGCGCCGTGATCCTCGCCCGCGCCGTGCGCGAGGCGTTGCTCGAGGCCGGGGTTCGTCTGCAGGCGTTTCGGCGTCGGGGTGACCCATCGTGAACGCCCGTAAAGAGCCGCCGCATATTGAAGCGGTGGCTGACGACCGCTTTGCCGTTGCGGTGCCAGATACGGCGGCGGGCCAACGGCTTGCGCGGCGGCTTTCGACCCTGCCCGGCTGTATTGACGCGGTCGGCGGTGTTGCCGTGGTTGAGTGCCGGTTCGACGTTTCGGCAGTTGCTGCGGACCGGTTCCTCGACGACCTCGAGCGGGCCGTTCGTACACACGCCGATGCGACAGCCGAAAAAACAGTCGAACCGCGCGGCCGCCGCCACACGCTGTTGGTGCGTTACGGCGGCGAAGACGGTCCCGATCTCGACGCCGCGGCCAGGCACCTGGGCATCAGCGCCGACGAGCTGATCGAAAGCCATACGCGGATCGAGCACAGTGTGGCGCTGTTGGGTTTTACACCGGGATTCGCCTATCTGGACGGTTCCGATTTTGACCGCGAAGTACCGCGCCTGAAGCAACCGCGGCAGTTTGTACCGGCGGGCTCCGTAGGGATTGCCGGACGGCGGAGCGGAGTCTATGCCCTGTCGGGTCCGGGTGGCTGGCAGATCATTGGCCGTACCGACGCCGCGTTGTTCGACCGCGATGCAAAAGAGCCCTTTGTTCTGTCGCCGGGCGACACCGTGGTCTTTCGACGGGCGGACGACTGAGGCGGGCTCCGTGATTGGGATCATGCCGTGAGTCCGACGCCGCCGAGCCTGACCGTTATCGACGCAGGCCTGCAGACGACCGTTCAGGCGGCGCCTCGGCGCGGGCTGCGGCACCTTGGCGTACCTTATTCGGGGGCCGCCGACCCGCTGTCGCTTGCGTTGGCCAACCGGCTTGTCGGCAACGATCTTGCTGCGCCTGGCCTCGAAGTCACGCTGTCCGGGCTGCGGCTTCGCACACATGCGGCGTGTCGAGTCGCCGTAACGGGTGCCGAATGTACCGTGTTAGTGGACGGCCAACCGGTTGCGCTGCACGAACAGCTGTCACTCGAGGCAGGCTCCGAGGTTCGAATGGGCGGGGCGGAAACCGGCGTGCGAAGCTATCTTGCCGTCTCCGGGGGGCTGGTCGTCGACGAGGTGCTGGGTTCGGCATCGACGTACCTGCCGGCTGCTCTGGGCGGCTACCGGGGCCGCGCGCTCGAGGCGGGCGATCGCCTGATCATTGCCCCGGCGCCAGCCGGCGAGAGTCCGAGACAGACGCCGAAGCGCTATCGCCCGGAGTTTCGCGGTAGATGGAGCTTAAGGATTTGTCCGGGCGCCGAATTCGCCAGCCTGACTCAGGAAAGCCGCGAGCGCTTGCTCGCGGGACGCTATACCGTGGGCCGGCGAGCGGACCGTATGGGAGTTGCGCTCGACGGCGTCGTCCTGAACACCGATTCGACCGGTGTGCTCGATTCGCGACCGGTGTTTCCGGGAACGGTGCAGTGTCCGGAAGGTGGCCAGGCGCTGCTGCTCGGGGTCGACGCACAGACCACGGGCGGCTATCCGCGTGTTGCCGAGGTAATCCGCGCCGACCGGCAGTGGATCGGACAGCTCCGGAGCGGCGACCGCCTGCGTTTTCTGTTGCGCGACCGCAAGACCGCGCGGCGGGACTATGCCGCGGCCCTGGACTTCTGGCGGGAGTGGCTGCCGGGCATCGAGGCGCTGATTTAGACTAAGGGCAACTTTGGGACAGGTTCCGTGCCGTGAACGACATCCTCGACCACAATCGCAAAGCCTGGGATGCGGAGTCGACCAGCGGCGAGAGCCCCTGGTCGGTGCCGGTCGATTCCGGAACGATCGAGCGAGCGAAGCAGGGGCAATGGGAGATTTTTGTCACGCCGCTAACGCCGGTCCCAGCGGCATGGTTCGATGGCGTCACCGGCAAGCGTGTGCTCGCGCTGGCCTCGGGCGGTGGGCAGCAGGTGCCGGTGCTGGCGGCGGCCGGCGCCGACGTCACCAGTTTCGACCTGTCCTCGGAGCAGTTGGCGAAAGACAGACTCGTGGCGGAGCGCGAGGCGCTCGATGTTCGCCTCGAACAGGGTGACATGGCGGACCTGTCGCGATTCGCGGACGGCGCTTTCGAGCTCATCGTGCATCCTGTATCCAATGTCTTCGCGGCCGACGTGCTGGCGGTCTGGCGCGAGTGTTATCGTGTACTTGTGCCCGGTGGCCGGTTGATCGCCGCGTTCATGAATCCGGATTTTTTTCTGTTCGATCATGACGCCCTGGAGAAGGGCGGTGCACTGGAAGTGCGTTATGCGCTGCCGTTTGCGTCCAGCCGGGATTTGCCCCCGCATCTCTACGATCAACGCATCGATCTCGGGGAGGCCCTCGAATTCAGCCACAGCCTCGAACAGCAGATCGGCGGTCAGATGTCGGCAGGTTTTACTCTCAACGGTTTTTTCGAAGATCGCTGGAGCGATTCGGCCACCGCGCTCAATCCGTACATGCCTACGACTTTCGCCACGCTTGCGATTCGTCCGCCTGCCTGAAAGGGCGCTCACACAGGAAGCAGCATCACATGCAAGCCCAGGTTATCCACCCGAATCCCAGCGATGAATACGATACCGAGGAACGCTGCTACATCCTCGAGTTGTCCAATAGCGACAACGACGAGGCGCTGTCGGTTGCGCGCGCACGGGTGTTGCCGGGCGTGACGACCGCCTGGCACCGGGTCGCCGGGACGGCCGAGCGTTACGTGATCGTCGACGGCCGGGGTCGGGTCGAACTCGAAGGTCTTGAGGCCGTCGACGTCAAGGCGGGCGACGTCGTGGTGATTCCTCCGGACTGCGCGCAGCGCATTGAAAACACCGGTGATGGCGACCTGGTCTTTCTTGCGCTGTGCACGCCGCGGTTTCGGTCAGAGCGTTATATCCATCTGGAATAACGCTGCGCCTAATGACATCTGCACGAACCACGTAACCAAATGTCGTCGACACGCATCTAATCTTTGAATCCAAGGGTTTTCGGTACGCATCCAGGCCAGTAAAACCCTCGCCGAAACCCGTGTTGCGCTCCTCTCAGTCGAGGTTTGGCCATGTTGTCGGGATTTCGGGGAAAACGCGTTTGCGTACAGCCATCCGGTGCCGCTCTGCGTCGGAGGCGGGCAGCAAGCTGGCCGCGGGCCCGCGTGCTCCTGTCGTGTACCGTGCTGTTGATGCTCGCGTGCGCCTGCGCCCCGACGACGCGGGAAGGGCTGATACGGGCCGAGGAGCGCGCGTATCGGCAGGTCGAGCGCGAGGCCGAGTTCTTTCAGCAGGTGCGTGCCTGCAAGGACTACGGCGGCATCATAGTGATCGAACGTCGCGGGCGCGCCAGCCGGCTCGACGAGATTCGGCGGGTGCCGGGTGATCGGGATAACTGGTTTTGCCGGATGTAAACATCGCGTGCCGGTGTCCGCGCTTCCGGCTCAGGTGCCTGCGCCTTCGATCAGGGTCGAACCGGGCAACGGAGCATCGAGGTTCTCCAGCATGTCGAAGAGCTCTTCCGCGAGGCCCAGGTTCACGCGCTGCGCTTCGGCGACACAGTCCAGCAGTCGCCGTAGCGTCGAGACGTAGATTCGATACTGGTTCGAAATCGAGCGCGCGTTGTCGTAAACGGCCATCGCCGCGTCCTCCGCGGCGGCGCTGACCAATCCCGAGGTATCGCTCAAGATATCGTCCGGTCGGCGCTGCGACAGCTGATACGCTGCTTCCGCGCGTTCGGCGTAGGTGGCCTCGTCTTCCAGCAGGCTGACGATATACAGCCGCGCGTCCTCAAGCAGCCACGCTTCGGACACACCGCCTCCCGAAACCGGGCCGGCTGCCGGATTACCGGTGTGCATGAGCTGAGGATGTCCCGCTGCCTCCATCAGGCGGCATAGCGCGTTTTCATCGCGCCGGGCCCATGCATCGGAAACGGCGCGTTCATGCGCTTCAAAGCGGCTGCCGCCCTTTCGATAGTCGCGGCGAAGCCACTGGGTTGCCGCCAGGTCGACCTCATTCGCCAGCGCAACGTTGAGTTCGAGCGGATGCTGGTCGAACACGGCGCCCAGCACTTCGCTCAGGTTGCCGCTGTCCAGGCCACGGCTTGGCACGCCTTTACCCCGGTTCGCCGGTGTGAGCCGCCGTTGCAGGCACGTTGAGCTCTCGCGGGCGGCGTCGGCGACGGCGCTCGCTTCGCTGATGCCCAGCGTAATTCGGAGCATGGACGCGGCATCAGCGAACGAGGTTGCCTGCTGTCGGCGTTCTGTCTGCGGGCGATTGAGGAGCCGGTGCCGACGCACAAACGCCTCGATGTCGTCGGCCTCGTCAGTCGACATGCTGCGCGCGCCGGGCTCCGCGGTCTGGATTCCGAAGCGGCGGAGCCAATAGCGGTTGATGCGGCCGGGTTCCAGCACAACGTTGTCGGCCCGGTAAGCAGCAAACGGGTTGCGGTCGAGCGGTATGTCGTGCCGCACGTCGATCGCAATGTAGCGTGGTCTGCCGCAATGATCGAAATCGAGCAGCTGCGGAGATTTGCCGCGCCGCTTGTCGTTGTCGTCGAAGCGGATCAGCGGCCGGCCTGCGTATTGCTCTTCGGCTGCGCGGGTCAGAAACGCCTGCCCAGCGGGGCTTTTGTAGAGGGCTTTCCAGTAGTGGCGGCGGATTCTGCACCAGCCGCCGCGGCGGGCAACGGCGGAAGCGGCGGCATGGTCTCTCAACAGTGCGTTGCGGTCTGCCGGGCTCAACGCCGACGCGTGCCGGTCCTGATGACGTTGCATGACTTTGCGGAACGAGCGCTCGAGGGTCTCGAGCGTGGCGAGATCGCGGCGCACGCCCGAAGCTGCCTCAGAGGCTGCCGCGCGGTAGAGCGTCGACAGCTCCGCGAGCCAGGCCTGGCGCCGCCGCAGCCAGACATCGATCTCCCGATGTTGCGGTGCGCTGATGGTGTTGTGTTTTTCCTCGCTCAACGTGCTGAATCCTGCTGTCCGCCTGTCGACTGGACAAATGACGGGGCCGGCCCGATCCGGCCGGATCGGTCGCCCAGTCTGTCCTGGTCGGAGAATCCCGAGTGTTATGGGGTATAGCGGAAGGCAGGTCCGGATCCCCTCATCCCCGAATGGAATTCGAGCACCGGGGCGGGTTGGCAGGATTCGGCGAGTGGCGGGGGGGTTAGCCGAGGTTTGGCCGTACGAACCGTCGGTACAGCCACTTCTCGATTTCGAGGATCAGCAGGACGGCCACACCGGCCGCAATGATCTCCAGGCCCTGCGCAATGCTGAGCGGCCGCGTATCGAAGAACGACGCCATAAAGGGTGCGTAGGTAAACAGGAACTGCAGTGCGGTCACTGTCGCGACGGCCAGCAGCACGGCCGGCGTACCCAGCATACCTCGCCAGGTTATCGAGCTGGACTTCAGGTAGCGGACGCTGAACAGGTACATGATCTCGAGGACAACGAGTGTGTTGACGACAATCGTGCGCGCCTCCTCGATACTGGCGCCCTGTGCCTGGGCGAGCGCAAACATCGCAAACAGGGCGATCAGGAACAGCACGGAAACAAATGCGACGCGCCAGATCAGGAATCCCGAGAGTATCGGCTCGCCGACCACGCGCGGTGGGCGGCGCATGACGTCAGGCTCGGTCGGCTCGAACGCGAGCGCGAGCGCGAGCGTAACCGCCGTGACCATGTTGACCCAGAGTATCTGTACCGCCGTGATCGGCAGCGTAATCCCAAGCAGGATCGCGGCAATCAGCACAAGCGCCTCGCCGCCGTTGGTCGGGAGTATGAAGAGAATCGCCTTCTTGAGGTTGTCGTAAACGGTGCGGCCCGCGCGCACGGCTTCGGCAATACTCGCGAAATTGTCGTCCGCGAGCACCATCTCCGCCGCTTCTTTTGCGGCCTCGCTGCCATTGACGCCCATGGCAACGCCGACATCGGCGCGTTTCAGCGCGGGCGCGTCGTTGACGCCGTCACCGGTCATTGCCACAACGGCGCCGTTCGCCTGCAGCGCCTTGACGAGGCGGAGTTTGTGACCCGGACTGGTCCTTGCGAATACGGCCGTGTCGCGCACGCGTCCCCGAAGCGCATCGTCGTCGAGAGTGTCGATCTCGAGGCCAGTCAGTATCGAGTCCGGATGCTCGAGGCCAAGCTGGCGGGCAATGGCAACGGCTGTGCCTGCGTGATCGCCGGTAATCATTTTGACGCCAATGCCCGCGGTCTGGCACTCGGCCACGGCGGCAATCGCCTCATCGCGCGGCGGATCGATCAGCCCGAACAGGCCAAGGAAAGTCAGTTCACCCTCGACATCCTCGAAACTCAGGTTTACGTGATCGATGGTGGTGGTTTTCACGGCGATCGCCAGTATGCGCTGCCCGTTTGCGGCAATCGCGTCCGACTGCGCCTGCCAGTAGTCAGCATCGAGCCCGGCGTCGCCATTGAACCCGCGCTGGTCCGAGCACATCTCGAAGATGCGTTCCGGCGCGCCTTTGACGTAGATCATGCCGTTGCCGTCATGATCGTGGTGCAGTGTCGCCATGAAGCGGTGTTCGGCGTCGAACGGTATGACGTCGGTGCGGGGCAGGTGCTTCGATTCCGCGGCGGGGTCAAAGCCTGCTTTGCAGGCCAGCGCCAGCAGCGCGCCTTCCATGGGGTCGCCCTCGATGCGCCATTGGCCGTCGATCTCGCGCAATCCCGCGTCATTGCACAAAAGGGCGCCTTTGGCCATCTCGGCGAGCAGCGGGTAATCGGCAATGTCGATCTCGCGGTCGTCGAGAGAAAAGCTGCCGCTGGGTTCGTAGCCGACGCCGCTGACGGTAAACAGGCGCTTCGCTGTTGCAATCGATACGACGGTCATTTCGTTGCGGGTCAAGGTGCCGGTCTTGTCGGAGCAAATCACCGATACCGAGCCCAGTGTCTCTATGGCGGGTAGCCTGCGCACAATCGCGTTGTGCCGCGCCATACCCTGTACGCCAATGGCCAAGGTGATCGTCAGGATAGCCGGTAACCCTTCCGGAATCGCGGCGACCGTCAGGCCGACAACAGCCATGAACGTGTCGCTGAAACCCAGGTCGCGCACGAACACCCCGAAGGCGAGCACGAGTACGCCGAGGGCCAGGATAAAGCCCGTCAGCCACTTCGCGAACACGGCCATCTCGCGCGTCAGCGGAGTTTGCAAGGTCGTGACTTCGGAGAGCATGCCGCTGATGCGGCCGATGGCTGTCTTGCTGCCCGTGGCGACGACGACGCCTCTGCCGTGCCCGTAGATGCACAGCGTGCCGCTAAACGCCATCGAGTGGCGGTCGCCGAGCGGCGCGGATTCCGCAACCGGGGGCGTGGCTTTCTCGGCCGGAACCGACTCTCCGGTCAGGATGGCCTCTTCGATACGCAGGTTCTTGGCATCGATAAGCCGCACGTCCGCGGGCACGCGTTCGCCAGCTTCGAGCACCACCACGTCGCCCGGAACCAGTTCGTCGCCGGAGACCGTGATCCGTTCCCCCTCGCGGATAACGGTGGCTTTGGGCGCGAGCATGCTGCGAATCGCCTCGAGCGCTTTTTCGGCCTTGCCTTCCTGCAGAAAACCGATGACGGCATTGATCACGACGACGGCGAGGATGACCTGAGTATCGATCCAGTGCTCGAGCAGCGCGGTCATGACCGCCGCGCCGAGCAGCACGTAGATCAGCACGTCATGAAACTGCGCCAGGAATCTCAAGACCGGGCCGCGCCGCTTGGGCTGCGGTAGCCGGTTGGGTCCGAACTGCGCGAGACGCCCGTTTGCCTCAGCGTTGCTCAAGCCGTCCGCGGAAGTGGTCTGTGCAGCCAGGACGTCGGCTGCGGGTGTGGCATGCCAGTGATCCTTGCCGACGGCCCTGGCTGCTTTGGTGGTTTGTTTACCGTGTGCCCGAACGATCAAGCTGCTGTCCTCTTTTTGCCGAGGCGTCGGTCGCGACCGCGGGGACAGACGGCGACGCTTCGAGTCCGTTCGGTTAAGCTACTGCCCGGCACGCTTGCCGTACATCAGTATTATCCGCTGCGCCTTTGTGCGCAGCGGGGCACCACGCCCGAAACACGCACGTCCGAAACGCTCAGGCCATGAACAGACTCAACAAAAAGACCGCCGTCATTACGGGTGCCGCCCGCGGCATCGGCGAGGCGATTGCGTCCGCGTTTATCGACGAGGGTGCGGAGGTCCTTGTCACGGACATCGACAAGGAGGCCGGGCGCCGGACGGCTGACCGCTTGGGCACGGCTTTCGCGGCGCTCGACGTTCGCGAGGAGGCCGATTGGGAGCGCGTTTTCGGGACGCTCGACCGGCTCGACGTACTCGTCAACAACGCCGGCATCACAGGCTTTGAATCGGGTGCTGTCCCGCACGATCCCGAGCATGCGTCGCTTGACGACTGGCGCGCTGTCCACCAAACCAACCTCGACGGCGTTTTCCTGGGCTGCAAGCACGCAATCCGGCTAATGCGGCGGACGGGCTGCGGGTCGATCATCAACCTGTCGTCGCGCTCGGGGCTGGTGGGTATTCCGGCCGCGGGCGCCTATGCATCCTCGAAGGCGGCCGTCCGCAATCACACCAAAACGGTGGCCCTCTACTGCGCCGCGCAGGGGCTCGATATCCGCTGCAATTCGATCCACCCGGCGGCGATTCTCACGCCGATGTGGGAGCCCATGCTTGGAGACGGCCCCGATCGCGAAGCGAACATGGCGGCATTCGTGATCGACACGCCCATGCGGCGCTTCGGCGAACCCGCCGAGGTGGCCGCGATTGCCGTGCTGCTTGCGTCCGATGAAGCGAGCTACATGACTGGCGCCGAACTCAACATCGACGGCGGTATTCTCGCCGGTTCAGCGGCGGCGCCGGAGACGTAGCGAATCGCCCGACGTTTTTTCTACCGGGCAACACAGTCCAGCTCCCACTCGTACAGCAGGAATTTTTCGGGTGCGCTCGCGCCCGGCACAGAGCTGAAACAGGCCTGACCGGATTGGTTGTCCGCATCGGTCCCGAGCCACGCGTACGTACAACCGCGTTCCTTCGCATTGATGAGCAACGCCTCGACGAGGCTTCGGCCAATACCTTGCCGGCGATACGTCGGGGCCACGCCCACTTCGTTGACAAAGAGCTGTGGCGGCTTGTCGGGGTGAAAATACTCGAACGCGGAAGCGATGCCGATCACCGTATCGTCGTCCATCGCGAAACACAGGTCATGGCGAGGATCGTCCAGAAACGCAGAGAGATATTGCGACTGAACCTCGCGGTCGAACACGTCGGCTGCAACCTTGTTCAGCAATTGACTGTTCGTGCGGTCGAGGGTGTGGATTTCGATAGGCATATATCTCACTCGTACCGGCCAAAGCACTTACGCTCGTGGTGGCTGCTTACATAGTCTCCGGCCATTAGCGGATCGGTGCAAATCGTCTTTGTCCGCCGCCGCCGATTTTTAGCCCGGCACCCGGAGCCGTTTATTCCGGCTCAAGCAACACGACATCGCCAATAGTAACGTTTCCCGGTTGTACGGTTGTTCCGTACACACCCAGACAACCTTCGCGTTCGTCGACGACGGTTCTGAGGATTGACGGCGTGCGCTCCGCCGTCACGGGATCGATCGTTATGACGACACAGCGGCCATCGCGTTTGTCGACGCGCATACGTACACCGCCGAGCCGGATAACGCAGCCGACCCAATCGTCTTCCTGAAACGGCAGATCGTCTGACGCTTCGACAAGTACGTTGGGGCGGAACCGCTGCACATCGAGCGTTTCGCCGATCCACTCGCCGAGCTGATCGACAGTCTGCGTCGTGATGAGGGAAAGTGGGAATGTGTCGAAAACGCCGCGAGCCTGGCGGATTACCTGAGCGCCATTGGCGTCAAGCATTCTGCCGAGCGCAGGGTCGGTCACGTCGAACACTTCGCCGTCCGGAGTTCGAACGACTGTGGGCGACGTGTTCGGCTGGTCCGGATTGACGAAGGAGGGCACATACCCGTTCATCCCCGGGCACTCGCGCAAGGTGAGCCACGGGAATCCGCTGGGTACCTTGTTGTGACGCACGAACGCCCAGCGGCGATCACCCTCGAACCCGTGCCAGTCGACCTGGGCTTCGCTCAAGACCTCGGCACCCATGGACTTGACGGGGTAGCGCCATAACCCCGTCACGCGACCGACGGGCACGGCATCAATGGATCTGGACATGTCCAGCACCTCCTCGAACAGAGGCGCCCTTTGCCTGGATTGACAACCTGCTGTCGAGCGTGACGGTATGAATAACCGCTGCAGCGCCTCTCGACGCAGGGTAAACGTCGCAATGACGACATTTACACTGTTCGTGAAGCATAGCGGGATCAGCGAGCGCGGTTCAAGGTCGACGACTTGGGGATGTGCACGCGGCGGCGACCGCAGTGCTGGTGGGGCGGTCGTTCTACGCCGCCATGGTCTTCTCCTCCGCACCGTCAACGGTCAGCCGCCCGCGGCAATGTGCGAGCCCCTGCGCAAGGTACTTCTTCACCATGCCCCGCGACAGGTTCATCGCTTCCGCAATCTCGAGCACCTGCATCCCTTTGCGCCAGCGCAGGTACAGGGCCTGCTGGCATTTCGGGGAGAGTTCACGGACGGTCTGATTGATTCGCTCGGCATGTATGGCGCGAGTCGTCTGCTCCTCGGGGCAACAGCTGTCATCGGCCAGTTCGTCAATGGAGTTAGCGATCTCGCGTTTTTCCTGGCCCGCGTAGTGACGGTACAGAAGGTTTCCGGCGATTCTGTACAGATAGGCATTGGGATTCTGGATGTCGGCCTTGTTTCGATGCGCCTGCAGGAGCCTCAAACAAGCCTCCTGTGCAATGTCATTGACGTCCTGCTCGCAGCTGAGCCGGCGGCTCAAATGGCGACGGAGCGCAGCAACGCTCTTAAGCGGCAGTACCTCCATATCGTACTCTGCTCGTTGGCTGTCCATCGGTCCTCAACACGTGTTCGGGTGAGAAATGCGCGGGGTTTATCAATTAGACGCAGGCGGAGGCAAAACCCACATTCATACGTTTGCACGCAACGAGAGCACGCAGTGCATAAAAGTATCGAACAGTGCATAAAAGGATCGACGTGTGCGCACGGCGGCAAGAATCTGCCCGCGGCGACTCGAACGATCGGCGAGCAGGCTGCTCGGATGGTCGCGAAGCGCCATATCCTGTGCGCGACCGCGCGGCATATAAGCGCCGGGCATATGAGAATGGAGGGTAGTCTTCATCGACGTGCGCTCACTACCCTAGTTCGATTCTCGATTACGAGAGCACGGATATCCGGCGGTTTCTTTCGGGAACTGAGTAGGCTTACCGATCGGATCGAAACATCGGTGCGGCGAACACTCCAACGCCCTGCACTGTAATCCGCGCCTAATCCGAAACTTGATATCTCGGCCAATAATACCGAGGCGTTCTTGTGCCTGTCTGACTTACGTTGTGCAACGTAGCCCTTTCGCCTTATCCACACACCTCCGCGCGTTTGTTGTGACGCTCGGAACTTCCATTGACAGCAATGTACCCGGCAGGGTACATTGTACTTTGTGGGGTACATAGACTCTGCTAAAGAAACTGCCGGCGTTTTTCTTCGTCACGCGCAACGGAACCGAACCTGTAAGAGATTGGCTGCAGGGTCTTGGTGCCCGCGATCGGAAGGCCATAGGCGAGGATATCCGCAAGGTGGAATTCGCCTGACCGGTGGGAATGCCGTTGTGCCGGGCTCTGGGTCACGGCTTATGGGAGATCCGTTCCCGCATTGGCGACAAACGGATTGCGCGTGTGATCTTCGCGCCAGACGGAGGCCGGATACTGTTGCTGCACGGTTTTATCAAGAAAGCTCGTAAGACTCCGAAAGCCGACTTGAACCTGGCGGCCCTACGGATGAGGGAGGTGAAATCGTGGGAAAGAAAAACCCGTACGTAGGTTCTTCCTTCGAGGATTATCTGAGAGAGCAAGGTACCCTCGAAGAAACGACCGCAAGCGCAATCAAAAGCGTTCTTGCCTGGCAGCTTGAGCAGGCGATGGCCGAGGAATCAATGAGCAAGGTGCAAATGGCCAAAGCGATGAACACCAGCCGCAGTCAACTGGACCGGATTCTGGACCCGAAGAATGACAAAATTCAGCTCGATACGCTGATCGCCGCGGCAAAAGCCGTCGGGCGGGAGCTGCGAATTGAGTTGCTCTAGCCGGGGCGGTTCTATTCTGCCCCACGTTCGCATGCTGAGAGTCGAATGAAGAATCTTGTCTTCTACCTTGGCCTTGGGCTGCTGTTCACACACGAAATGGACGCCATGACCAATCACGAATGGCGCGTTCTGCCGCTGACGAGCTGGCTGCCGGATGCAACCGGAGAGCTGGTTTTTCTCGTCGCGCACGTTCCTCTGTTTGCCGTCACGATAGCGTTTGTGGCGAGTCTCAATACAAGGGTTCGAGCGCTCACTCAGAAGATCGCTTCGGGCTTTTTGATTGTGCATGCCGGACTGCATGCCGCGTTTTCGGGGCACGAAGCCTACGAATTCTCGTCCCACGTGTCGTCGCTGCTGATTTACGGCGCGGCGGTGTGTGGTGTCGTCTTCTTTGTTCTCTCCGCGATCGGCGCAACAGGAAAGCGCTGATTCGAACGTTTCCCGATCGTGTGTCTGATACCGCACTTCGCTTTCCATGGGGGCCGAGATGTACGGCGTTTTCGGCTGATTATCGTTTCCAGGTACGGCAATACAGACCTTCGGATCCAAGGCGATATCTTTCGATCACGCTAGGTGGATCGCCAAAATCTTGGCTCCGCGTTTCCCTTCGGCTAATTCTTCGTACGGCAAGAGTCCCAATATCCTGCCAAATTGGGGTCTGCGCCATAGGTTTCGAGCGAATGAGTCACGCCATCAAGAACCCGTGACGCTGGAGCCTTTTGGGTAGACGGCTTTGCCGTCTTCGTCTCCGGGTTGGAAAACTGCACTAAACACTGGGTGCACGCAGAACTTTCTGGATGCTGAAAGTATTAGCCTTTGCTCACTCATGTAAGAGAAAGATCCCTCAACAGAGTATTGGGTGTAATTGTCGCGTCCCACAATACCTACGGCGCCTATGTCCGAAAAAGCCGTTTTCATGTCTTCGAAACCAACGCCAAAGTCTTGCTTGATTTCCGATTTCTTATACTGTGCTAGTAGTTGCTCATTCGAAAACACGCTGGGCATGTAAGGTATTATTCGATGTAGCATGTGTTCGACGTCAGGGTATATTTCCCGAAAAGTCGACAGTATGTCTGTGTAGATTTCCTGGGCACATCTCTCGACAACGGCCAGAAGCGTGGTTTCTTCAATCCGTCGTTGAGGAAGCAAAACTTCCTCCTTTTCGGATTTTCGAAAGTACTTCTCCGTCAACTTGTTCAATACAGTCAAGAACTGACGCGGTGTCAGCTGCGTATGGCGCAAAATGTACGAGATTGACTCAATAGTCTCTCCGCGACTGTTAGTGACCGAGTGAGGCAATATCTCGTGCAAAAGGCGCTGAGCAGGGCGGGAGTCGAACATCAGCAGCTCGGTGAAACCCCACCCCCAGTCACTGAATCCCTCAAATCCATGTTTATTCTCGCTACCAAGGGTGTCGCGTAATCGCAGTGCGGCTAGGGCAACGAGCTCAGGCGCATTCCATTTCAAGTAATGCGCGTCTTGCATATCCTTGAGTACGGAGCTCGATACATGTGATTTGACGAAGTCGGTCAGCTCTCCGGGAAAAAACAGTCGACACGCGATATGATCGCTGTCGTTGTGGACCTGCGAGCAACAGTGAAGCAATCCCCTCATGCAATCCTGGGCTTCGGTGCTCTTTCGTATGTCGTAAAACTCCATCGTGTCTATCAGCACGTTAATACGCGTATTGGCCTTAGCCAGTGCCTTCTTAACGTACTCCGAAGCCGTACCAACTTGTAGGTCACTTTCCAGGGCGGCTGAAAATACGGCCGCCACGAACTGCAAGGAGCCTGGCCTTGTTGTTTTGACAGTCGTGGCCGCAAGTCTAGTGGCCGTCGTCTCAGAGAACTCATCAACTCTTGACTGGAGATTCGCGACGTACTTTTTTATGAACTGTACTTGGTCGCCGACTAAGTGTTTATAAAGCAACTCCCCACTGTTGTGTGCAGTAAGGATGACAGAATTCCAGATTACGGTGCTCCACAGTCGAGCGGCTTCCTCCGTAAAACGCGTTGTTGGGTTTTTCGAAAGAACGCTGGCAACGCTTGAGAAATCTCGTCCGATATCCAGTATGCAGGTTATGCCGGCTTCGCGACGCAGCATTCGATACATCAGTGTGGTTTTGCCCGAGCCTTTGCGGCCAACTACTAGAGCTCGTCGGCTGTTTAGCGTTTCGAGGGTTTCTTTCATAACATTGCTGACGTCATAGGCGTATTTGATTGCGCCATTGTCATTGATTAGCTCATCAGCCTTTATTGGTCCAAATGGGTTATCAATTATTCGTGTTGCACTCATTCCTTCCCCCAAACAATGACCGTTGTATCATCGCGCTGCTTTCGTATTCTCGAATTATTATCACCGATTCTGGTCGAGATCTACCGCGAGCAGCGGCTACCGGTTTCGCGATGGATATCGGATTGACAAAGGAGATCGCAACCTTGTCCATCTACGCGGTCGTCGACATGAGATGCTTGATGCGAGCGGCCGACAGCGAAGGAATGCATTTCTAGTCGAGCCAAGCAGGCTCTAGAGAGACTGCAAAGAATGGTGGGCCCGGTAGGACTCGAACCTACGACCAAGGGATTCACTCTGCCCACCCGTTTCCGGATGGAGTGGACTATCTCATCACCCTCGACCGTATCGTTAGGGGCGGGACGCTCTAGCCTGTTATTAAGGACACTCCAGTCCCCAGGTAGTCTCTGCACCGTCCGGCGGTGTACCGCCGGCTTGGCTCAGGGTTGCCAACAGCCTGTGCTGCTAAGGTTTCCCTGAATTCATCCCGTACCGCCTGACGGCTTTCGCCGTCAGCGCACCAATTTGATGAGTCCCCTGCTCTAACCAACTGAGCTACAGGCCCACACTCTGTATATGTCTTACTCGCCGGGCCTGAATGAATGTTCAAGCAATCGTGCGCAGGCCCGAAGACGCGGAATTCTAACAAAGAAAAGCCGGGCGCTGCCCGGCTTTTCTCGGTCTGAACCTCGTGCCGATCAGTCCTCGATCAGGAAGCTCCTGAGCTGGTCCGAACGGGTCGGATGGCGCAGCTTTCTGAGTGCCTTGGCTTCGATCTGACGGATACGCTCACGCGTGACGTCGAACTGTTTGCCGACCTCTTCGAGCGTGTGGTCCGTGTTCATGTCGATGCCGAAACGCATGCGCAACACCTTGGCTTCGCGCGGCGTCAGGCCGGCAAGCACCGAGTGGGTGGTCTCACGCAAGCCCGACGAGGTCGCCGAATCGACCGGCGAATGCACGGTCTGGTCTTCGATGAAGTCGCCGAGGTGCGAATCCTCGTCGTCGCCGATCGGCGTTTCCATCGAGATAGGCTCCTTGGCGATCTTGAGCACCTTACGGACCTTGTCCTCGGGCATTTCCATACGCTCGGCCAGTTCGTCAGGCAACGGCTCGCGGCCCATCTCCTGCAGCATCTGCCGCGAGATGCGGTTCAGCTTGTTGATCGTTTCGATCATGTGCACGGGGATACGAATCGTGCGGGCCTGGTCGGCGATCGAGCGCGTGATGGCCTGGCGAATCCACCAGGTGGCGTAGGTCGAGAACTTGTAGCCGCGACGGTATTCGAACTTGTCGACCGCCTTCATAAGACCAATATTGCCCTCCTGGATCAGGTCCAGGAACTGCAGGCCGCGGTTCGTGTACTTCTTCGCGATCGATATAACGAGACGCAGGTTGGCTTCGACCATCTCTTTCTTCGCACGCCGGGCCTTGGCTTCGCCGATCGACATTTGCCGGTTGATCTCCTTGATCTCGGCAATCTTGAGGGCGGTTTCCTCCTCGATCTGCAGCAGCTTGCGCTGTGCGCGCAGTATGTCGTCCTTGAGTTTGGCCAGCGTCGAGGAATGCTTACGTTTGGCACGGATGTGTTTGTCGACCCAGCCGAGATCCGTCTCGCTTTTCGGAAAGCTCGACAGGAAGTCCTTGCGAGGCATGCCGGCGTCACGCACGCAGATCTGCATGACGAGCCGCTCCTGGCTGCGCACAATGGCAATCACGTCGCGCAGGTTGCGCACGAGCGCGTCGAAGAGTTTCGGCGCCAGCTTGAGTTCCATGAGCTGATCGGCGAGATCCGCCTGCGCCTTGATCGTCTTCTTGTCCGAGAAGCCGTACTTTTCGATGTTCGTCATCACACGCTTTTGCAGGCGGCGAACTACCTTGACCCGGGCCTTGACCTCTTCGGGGTCCGGCCCGGTGTCGACGACTTCGTCGTCATCGTCGTCATCGTCGTCGGTCTTCGCCGCAGGCGGTTTGATCTCGTCGGGCTCGTTCGGATCGATGAAACCCACGACGAAGTCCTGCATGCGTGTATCGCCCGCTTGAACGGCATCCGCAACGGCGAGCAGCAGGCGGATTGTCGGCGGGAAGTGCGCCATGTGGTACTTGACCTGATTGAGGCCGTCTTCGATACGCTTCGCGATCTCGATCTCGCCCTGGCGAGTCAGGAGTTCCACCGTGCCCATTTCGCGCATGTACATGCGGACCGGGTCGGTCGTGCGGCCGAACTCCGCGTCGACGCTGGCCAGCGCCGCCTCGGCTTCTTCCGCGGCGTCCTCGTCGTTCGAAACAGCTGTGTCGGAGAGCAGCAACGACTCGGCATCGGGTGCCTTTTCATGCACCGCAATACCCATATCGTTGATCATGTTTACGATATCCTCGATCTGCTCGGGATCGACGATATCGTTGGGCAGGTGGTCGTTGACCTCGGTGTATGTGAGGTATCCCTGTTCCTTGCCCCGGGCGATCAGGTCTTTTAACTGCTGAGCCTGCTTATTGCCCGTAATCATTGCGCGTTTTTCGCTCAAGACGAAACGTCCTCCACGTGAAAAATGCAAACCCGCAATTCTACGCTCATGCAGGAGTGCTAGCTACCGAATTTTCGACCTCAGCGTAAGCCTCTGAGTTCCGCAAGCTCGTCATCGCTGAGCGAGCTATCTCTTTGTTTTTGAATAAGAAAATCAATACGGTCCTTGCGGGCTACGAGTTTCAGCTGGCCAAGACACTGTGAAAGTTCCGCGGCCGCGTCGAATTCGGCTTCTTCGGCCGGGATGTTCGCGGCCGCCAGCTTGCCCAGATAGCGCCCCTCGTCGTCGTGCCGCCACCGCTCCAATAGCCCAGCCGTGCTGATATTGGGTTCTGACTGCACGGTTTCAATAAGCTTCCTCAGGAGCGCGGCGCCCGGGCGTTCCAGCTCAGCCAGCACCGAGGCGTCGAGTTCGCGGCCGGCCTCCGGGTGATTCAGGAGCAGCGTGACGGCGCGGCGTATCACCGATGGCCCTCCATGAGAGCCAATCCTGCGGATTTTGGCGAGCGGGCGCTGCTTGTCTCGTGCGGCATCGTTATCCCGGCCGGGCTTGAGCAGCTGCTTGAGCTTGTCGGCAGACAGTCCCACCGCGGCGGCAAGCGAATCCATAAGCAGTTCGCGGTACACGCCCTCGGGCACTTTACCGATTAGCGGCCGGGCGCGCTCGGCGAGTCTCGCGCGGCCATCTACGCTGTCGAGATCGACGTCCGAGGCGAGTTCGCTAATCAGGTAGTCGGCGAGTTTGACGCCGCCGTCGAGCGCGGCGACAAATGCGTCGGCGCCGAACTCGTTCACATACGAATCCGGATCGTGTTTGTCGGGCAGGAACGTAAAACGTACCTGCCGGCCTTCGCGTATTAGCGGCAGCGCTGTTTCCAGCGCGCGCCAGGCAGCCTGTTTGCCCGCGCGGTCGCCGTCGAAGCAGAAGTCCACGTTGTCGGTCAGCCGGAACAGCCGGTTCAGGTGTTCCGGTGTTGTTGCCGTGCCCAGCGTGCCCACGGCAAAGTCGATCCCGTGGCGGGCGAGGGCGACGACGTCCATATAGCCTTCGACGACAACGAGCCGCTCGATGTTGCGCAGCGCCTGTCGCGCCTCGTGCAGGCCATACAGCTCGCGGCCTTTGTGGAACAGCACCGTTTCGGGCGAGTTCAGGTACTTGGGTTCACCGTCGCCCAGTGTGCGCCCGCCGAAGCCGATCGTGCGGCCCCGCGCGTCGCGGATCGGGAACATGAGCCGATCGCGAAAGCGATCGTAATGGCGACCATTGTCTTTGCGAATGATGAGGCCCACAGACAGCAGCCGCTCGATCGCCTCCGCATCCTTGCCGTAGCGGTCGAGCACGGCGGACCAGCCGTCCGGGGCGAAGCCCAGGCCGAATCGCTTCGCCGTGGCGCCGTCGATACCGCGTTTCTTCAGGTAGTCCACGGCATCGTCGTGTCCCGAAAGCTGCTGCTGCCAGCCGCGAGCGACGCGGGCGTTGAGATCGAACAGCTCGTCATAGCGGCGCGCGGGACGGTCGCTCTCGTCGCGCGGTACCTCGACGCCGAGCATGGCGGCCAGGGTTTCGACCGCGTCGACGAAACTCATGTGGTCATATTCCATGAGGAAGGTAATGGCCGTGCCGTGTGCGCCGCAGCCGAAGCAGTGGTAAAAACCTTTTGTCGGGCTGACAGTGAAGGATGGCGTTTTCTCATCGTGGAACGGACAGCAGGCCTTGAATTCCCGGCCTGCCTTCTTAAGCGGCACGCGTCGGCCAACCACCTCAACCACGTCGGCGCGGGCGATCAGATCGTCGATAAATGCCTGGGGGATACGGCCGGCCATGACTACAGTTTGTTAACGCACGCTCCGCGCAGATTGGGTTCTCGACAACAATACTCGTCGTTGCCATCGTGCGACCGGAAGTGGCACCGGCAGCGCAGTGGCCCAGAATAGCAAGCAGCGCGAAAAGCGCCAGTTGACCGCCGGCTACCGGCGGCCGCGCTACTGGCTCAGACGTGCCTTGACCAGGGCGCCGACGGCACCCATGTCCGCTCTCCCGGCGGCTTTGCTCTTGATCGCGCCCATGACTTTACCCATGTCGCGAATGGATTCGGCGCCGGTTTCGGCAATGGCGGCTTCGAGCAGGGCGGCGAGCTCCGCATCGCTCAAGGGTTCGGGCAGGTAGGTCTCGAGGACCTCGATTTCGGCTTGTTCGTTCGCCGCCAGGTCCTCGCGCCCGCCGTCAGTGAACTGCTTGACCGAGTCGCGGCGCTGTTTCACCGCTTTTTCCAGCACGGCCATGAGTTCGGGCTCGGACAGCGACTTGCGGCTGTCGACCTCGACCCGCTTGATGTCAGCGAGTATCAGGCGGATGACCTTGAGGCGGTCCTTGTCGCCGCCTTTCATGGCCGCCTTCATATCGGCGGTGAGCTGGTCTTTTAGGGACATCGTTTGCCTGCGGCGTCCTTCCTACAGTACTCAGCCTGAAGGCCGGGAAAAGTCGAGAAAGGCTTAAGAAACAATTGGTTACGAAAAAGGGACTGCGAGCGGGGCGAGAGTGCCGTGCATGCCGGGTTCACGGCCCCGGGGGAAGGTCCCCGAGACGGCCCCGGAGAAGGCTAGTAGAGCCGTTTGCGCTTGGCTTCTTCGCGCGACACACGCTTCAAATGGCGCTTTACGGCGGCCGCTTTCTTGCGCTTGCGCTCCTGCGTCGGCTTCTCGTAGAACTCGCGACGGCGAAGCTCCGTCAGCACGCCGGCCTTTTCGCAGGCACGCTTGAAGCGCCGCAGCGCGGAGTCAAAATATTCGTTCTCTTTTACGCGAACACTGGGCATTGCTTGTTCCAGGTCAATAGGCACAATAAACCCGGCCTGGGAGCCGGGAGGAGCCCGACATTTTACCCGCAAAGATCGGCGGATTCCAAGCCCTGAAACACCATTTCCCCGAGTCAGCCGGATCTCCGGGCGTTGGCTCCGGATCGAGTTCCCGGCCGTCGATCGGTATGATCGCGCCGCAATGAACGTTCTGGGCATCGAAACGAGCTGCGACGAAACCGGCGTGGCGGTCTACAGCGCCGAACGCGGCCTCATAGCACATCGCCTTCACAGCCAGGTCGATCTGCATGCCCGCTACGGCGGCGTCGTGCCCGAAATTGCTTCCCGGGACCACGTTCGGCGGCTACTGCCGTTGATTCAGGAAGTGCTCGACGATGCCGGTATCGAGCGCCCGGATCTGATTGCGCACACGGCCGGCCCCGGTCTGATCGGCGCGCTGATGGTGGGTGGCGGCATGGCGGCGGGTCTCGGCGCGGTGTGGGATTGCCCGGTCGTTCCCGTGCACCATATGGAAGGGCATCTGCTTGCGCCGATGCTTGAGGAAGATCCGCCCGAATACCCGTTTCTCGCGCTGCTTGTATCGGGCGGGCACACGCTGCTGATTGCGGTCCGCGGTCTCGGACGATACCGCGTACTGGGCAGCACACTCGACGACGCGGCGGGCGAAGCCTTCGACAAGACCGCCAAGCTCCTGGGTTTACCGTATCCGGGCGGGCCGGCGCTTGCGGCGTTGGCCGAGGCGGGGGACGACACCGCACACACGCTGCCGCGGCCGATGCTCGACAAACCCGGCTTTGACTTCAGCTTCAGCGGGCTCAAGACAGCCGTCATGCTCAAGGTGCGGGAAGCGGAGACCAAGGGCACGCTCGACGCCGAGCGCGCCGATATTGCGGCCTCGTTTCAACGCGCGGCAGTCGATACCCTGGTCGGCAAGTCGCTCAAGGCGGCAAACAGCGAGGGCTTGTCCCGATTGGTTGTGGCGGGCGGCGTCGGCGCGAATGCGCTACTGCGCGCCGAAATGGCGCGTCGCTTCGACGGCTCCGTGTATTATCCGCGGCTCGCGTTCTGCACCGATAACGGCGCAATGATTGCCGTAGCCGGGGCGTTGCGCCATGCCGATGCCGGGCCGGCCGGCGCCGTACTGGCCCGAGCGCGTTGGGCGCTCGATACCCTCGAGCCGCCCGCGGGCGGTTGATGGGCTGCCTCCGGCACGCTTCGTTTCGCGCTGTGCGTCCCTGCGTGCGCTGCTAGACTGCCAGCCCGCGCTTTTGTACCACCTGGATCGATTCACGTAATGGACACTATTTATCTTCACGGCCTGACCGTCGACGCGGTCATAGGCATCTGGGAATGGGAAAGAAGGATCAAGCAAAAGGTCGTCATCGACATCGACATGGATGCTGATATTCGCAAGGCCGCCGCGTCCGATGCCGTCGAGGACACCCTCAACTACAAGGCCGTGGCGAAGCGTATCGTCGAGCTTGCCGAAACCTCCGGATTCAAGCTGGTGGAGACGCTGGCCGAGCGAATCGCAGAAGTTGTCCGCAACGAGTTCGGCGTGCCGTGGGTTCGCGTCAGGGTCAACAAGCCCGGCGCTATTCGCGGCTCCCGAGACGTCGGCGTCCTGATCGAAAGGGGCGTGCGCGCATGACTCGGGTTTACTTGGGTCTGGGCAGCAATATCGACGCCGAGCAAAATATTGAACTCGGGTTGCGCGAAATCGAGAGGCGTTTCGGCCAGCCTCAGGTATCGCCCGTGTACCGCGCTCCGGCGGTCGGCTTCGACGGTGAGGATTTCCTGAATCTCGTGGTATGGGTCGACTGCTCGCTCGCGGCGCTCGAGCTGATCGACGAGATCGAGGCCATACACGAGCTTGCCGGGCGGGAACGGCGCGCCGACAACAAGTTGGTTGCGCGGTCGCTCGATATCGACCTGCTGTTGTACGGGGACCTCATCTCGCCCGAGCGACCGCTGCGCGTGCCGCGCGCGGACATACTCGACTACGCGTTTGTGCTCAGACCGCTGGCGGATCTGGCGCCCGAGGAGCGGCACCCGGTGACCGGCCGCAGCTTTGCCGATCACTGGCGGGACTTCGACGACAGCGGGCAGCCGCTGACGCCCGTGCGTCTCGACGTGGGTCTCGAGGCGATTTAGACCCTGCCAATTTATTGTCAAATTGCATTGCCAAATTGTTACGGCGCGTTGCGCCACAAATGTTCCCGATCCGTGCCGCGAGGCAGCGCATCGACGGCCCTGCTCAGCTAGAATCGAATCATCTTTCTTTGAGGGCTTGGGCAACGCCCGGAGAGGACAATCAATGCATGCAGTTAGAAAGCTCCCGATCGTCGTATCCGCGGTTCTGTCAGTCGCGGGCCTTACGGCCTGTGGTGGTGGCGGTGACGCCGCAGTAACAACGCCGGATACCGGCGCCTGTTCGATCAACGGGCAGAAGCAGTTTGTGCTCGACAACATGCGCTTCTGGTACCTGTGGAACGACCGCTTGCCGGCTAACGTCAATCTCGATTCGTTCACGACGCCAGAGGCGCTGCTCGATTTCCTGACGGGCTTCAGTCCGGACAACGGCAGCGGTCAGCCGGTCGATGCGTTCAGTTTCATCACGACCGTGGAGGCGGACCAGAATCTGTTCGGCGAAGGTCAGTTCGAAGGATTTGGCTTCAGCAGCCGCTTCGTCGATGTCAATGATCTCCGATTTTTCCGCGTGTTTACCGACAGCCCGGCCTATCGAGCGGGCTTGCGCCGCGGGCAGAGGGTTCTCGCGCTGAACGGCCGGACCATCGACCAGATCGAAGCCGCCGAAGGTGTGGGTGCCGTATTCGCCAACAACGACACGCTGGAGTTCGTGGTGCTGCGTGCGGACAACAATGAAATCACCAGGATCGTGACCAAAGACGTCGTCACGATCGATCCGGTGCCGCAGTGGCGCGTCATTGACGGAGCCGGCGGGCAGAAGATCGGCTACCTGGAATTCGCGAGCTTCATTTCGACGGCCGTCCCGGAACTCGACGCCGCGTTTGCCGCGTTCCAGCAGCAATCGGTGAACAGCCTCATCCTGGATCTGCGCTACAACGGTGGTGGTCTGGTGAGTGTCGCCGAACTGCTCGGTGACTACATCGATGGTTTCGGCGCCCGCGGTCTCGTGTTCTCAAAGACGTTGTTCAATGCCGACCGCGGTCCCGACAACAACTCCGAAGAGCTGTTCGAGAGCATTGCAAACGCTCTGGATGTGGATAACCTCGTCGTCATTGCCACGCGCAATACGGCGTCGGCAAGCGAACTGGTTGCGAACGGGCTCGTGGCTAACGCAACGGTAACGATCGTTGGTGATAACACCTTCGGCAAACCCGTTGGGCAGATTGGTCTCGAGTTTTGCGAGCAGTTGTTGCGGGCCACCGCGTTTCAGACCGTCAATTCGCTGGATTTCGGCGATTTCTTCGGCGGCCTGCCCGTCGATTGCCCCGTCGCTGACGATTTGAACATCGGTGTTGGTGCGCCCAACGACCCCAACCTGCTGACCGCTCTGTCATTTCTCGAGAACGGGAGTTGTCCCTTCACCGCGCAGTCCGCCGTGGTCGGCAAGCCCGTCAGTCACTTCGAAGCGCCGCGGCCGGATTTGCGCGGTCCTCCCTGGCGAGAATACGTCGACGCCTACTGAGTCCGGCGCCGGCAAGCAAGCTCACCAGCCCGCCGAGCGGCCGCCGTCCACTGCAATAATCTGGCCGTTGACGTAGGTTCCGTCGCGCACGAGGTAGAGCACGCAGCCGGCAATGTCCGCAGGACCCCCGGCGCGGCTGAGCGGAATCTGCTTCAGGATCTTGCCTTTGACCTCAGCGGTCATGCCTTCGCTCGGCCAGAGAATGGCGCCGGGCGATACACCGTTCACGCGAACCTCGGGGCCCAGGTCTTTCGCGAGTGCGCGGGTCAGCATCGCGAGAGCGGCCTTGGCGGGACTGTAGACGTGGTGATCCTTGAGCGGGTTTCGTGCGTGAATGTCGACGAGATTGATAATGACCCCGCGCGCTTCCTTCAGCGCCGGCAGACAGGCCTGCGACAGGAACAACGGTGCCTTGAGGTTACTGCCAATCAGGTCGTCCCACTGGTCCTCGCCAATAGTGCCGAGCGGTGTGGGATAAAAGGTCGACGCGTTGTTAATCAGGATATCGAGCCGGCCCGACCAGTCGAGCACGGCTTTGGCCAGTAGAGGCAACGCGGCCACGTCGAGCAAATCGGCGGCAAACGCCGCCGCGGAGTTCTCGCGTACGGCGTTGAGCTCGCGAGCGAGCGCTTCCGCGTCCGCGGCGGACGACCGGTAGTGAATGGCCACCTTTGCGCCCTCCGCATGCAGGGTTCTTACAATCTCGGCGCCTATACGCCGGGCGCTGCCGGTCACGAGGGCCGTCTTGCCGTTTAGCGAAGGTGGCGTCGCGTCGCCCGTCGATCCGTCTTTAGTCATACCGTGCCTGGTCCATCGTTTGATAATTCTTGCGGCCGACACGCTTCTCAGCGGCCGTCGACTCGCGCTATAAAGGCGCATTCTGTGAACCCTGCCGAACGTATGCAAGCGTCCAACGCACTTACCTTGCCGGAGCCTGACGCCGACAGCGCGTTGCACAGCCGCCGTTGCCGCGAGTACATCGTCGAGCGCATCGCAGCAGCCGGGGGGAGCGTAAGTTTTGCCGAGTTTATGCAGCACGCGCTGTACGCTCCGGGTCTGGGCTACTACTCCGCGGGCAACACCAAGTTCGGGCCCGGCGGGGACTTTGTCACTGCACCCGAGGTGTCGCCGCTGTTTGCGACTGTTGTTGCGCGTCAGGTGGCGCCCGTCATTGCGGCGCTCGGCGGCGCCGAGGTGTTCGAATTCGGGGCCGGAAGCGGAGCGCTGGCGGTACAGGTGCTCGGCAAGCTGGCCGAACTCGAGGCGGTGCCGGCGTGCTATTCGATACTCGAAGTGTCGCCAGAGCTTGCCGAGCGTCAGCAGAGATACATCGAGGCAAACCTGCCGGAGCTCGCCGATCGCGTGCAGTGGGTCGCCGAGCGGCCCGCGGGGTTTCGCGGCGTCGTGCTTGCGAACGAAGTCCTCGACGCCTTGCCCGCGGAGCGTTTTGTCCGGCGTCGTGACGGCGTAGGTCAATGTATGGTTTCGCTCGACGACGAGCGCTTCGTGTGGTCGGAGCGTGCGGCTCCGCAGGCCCTTGCGGCCGAAGTCGAGCGCCTGGAGGACGCGCTCGGCAGCGCGCTCGCCGACGGTTATTGTTCGGAGGTGTCCCCGGCCGTGAGGCATTGGGTCGCTGAGCTAGGCGCAATGCTCGACGAAGGTCTGGCGCTTCTGTTCGACTACGGCTTGCCGCGGAATGAGTACTACGCGCCGGAGCGCGCGGACGGTTGGCTGCGCTGCCATTTTCGTCATCATGCTCACAACGACCCGCTGATTCTCCCGGGAATCCAGGACCTGACGACCTGGGTCGATTTCTCGGCGGCCGCTGACGCCGCTCGCGAGTCCGGACTCGAGGTCGCGGGCTACAGCGCGCAGGCGCAGTTCCTTCTCGGCGGCGGCCTCATCGAAGAACTCGAGGCAATTGTCAGAAAGACAGGTGAACAGCCGGCGTTGTCGCGGGAGGTCAAATTACTTACCCTGCCGGGCGAAATGGGCGAGCACTTCAAATGCCTGGGGCTTGCCGCCGGTGACGTAACGCCGCCGGAGGCGTTTGCGATGGGTGATCGAAGTCATCGCCTGTAACCGAGGGTCGGGTGCGCGTCGTCCATGCATTCGCCGAAGTGAGGACAGCGTCAGGGTGTTTTGCGGCGCCGCCTCGTATGCTTTTTGCCGTCCCGCGAGTCCCGTGCGGGCATTTGTGGTGGTTCGTTCAAAGGACTGATACATGACCTGGATACAGGTAGTTGTGCTCGCGATCGTGCAGGGCATCTCGGAGTTCCTGCCGATCTCGAGTTCGGGGCACCTCGTGCTCGTGCCGTCGTTCTTCGGCTGGAGCGATCAGGGGCTGGCGTTCGATGTCGCCGTGCACTTCGGATCGCTGTTGGCCGTGTGCCTGTACTTTCGCAATGACATTCAGGCGCTGCTGGCTGGTACGCTCAGGCTTGCGAGCTTCAATCTCGACACGCCGGGCGCGCGTATGGCGCTCGGCATCGGCCTCGGCACCGTGCCGGCGGCCATCGTCGGCCTGACCCTGGCGGGCTGGATCGAGCAGAACCTGCGCAGCCCTAACGTGATCGTATTTACGCTGTCATTTTATGCCGTGCTGATGGTTGTCGCAGACCGCTACGGCAAGTCGGAGCGCAACGTCACGGACGTTACGATCAAGGACGCATTCCTGATTGGTTGTGCGCAGGCGTTGGCGCTCATACCGGGTACCTCCAGATCCGGCGTGACGATTACGGCGGGCCGGTTTCTCGGTTTCGCTCGCCAGGACGCGGCGCGGTTCTCGTTTCTCCTGTCCGTCCCGGTCATCTTTCTTGCGTCGGGCTACGAAACCTTTGCGCTCGTGACGAGCGACGACGTGGTGCCCTGGGGGCAGCTGGGTCTTGGTGTCGCCGTATCCGCCATCGTGGCTTATCTGAGCATCGAGTTCTTCATGCGTTTTGTGACCCGCATTGGGCTCCTGCCGTTTGCCGTCTACCGTCTGCTGCTGGCGGGCGTCATTGTGTACGTGCTGGTGTAGACATGTTCCGGTTTGCCGTGCCGTCCGCGTTGCCCCTTGCATTGCTCCTGGCGCTGCTGACGGCCCCGCCCGCACTGGCGGAGCAGGGCGACTACCTGATCGCCGGCGGCCTTGAGTCGGACACCGACGGTACGCTCGCGGCTTCGATCAGCGCTGGCCGCGCGATGACAGATCCGACCTGGTTGTCGCTGACCTTGGCGCACACGAACGTCGATATCGAGCGGCGGCCGTCACTCAATACGTGGTTCGGAGAAGCAGCGCTCGATCATTACTTCGATCCGCTTGGCGTCCGCCTCGCCGCTGCCTACTGGGGTGACAACGACGTCCTCGATTCGACCGACGGGCGGGCCAGTCTCTACTGGCGCAAACCCGGTTTTAGTCTGTCCGGCGACGTCGAGTATCGCGATTTCGAGTTCGACGTGCCCGCGGGTGTTGTGCTGCCCGGGCGGACGGTCGGCTTTGACGCGGAGGGTCTGGGGGCGTCGTTGCGCGTCGACCTCGGCTCGTCGGCCGACCTGTCGATTACGGGTATGCGCTACGAGTACAACGTCAACCTGAGATTCGATCAGAACCGCGGTATTGCCCGCCTCCTGAACGCATCGCGCCTGAGCCTCATCAACAGCCTCGTGGATCACCGCGCGAGCGTGGGCCTGGGTCTTGATCGGGGCGCCCAGCGATGGGAGCTGGTTTTGTCGGGCTCCCAAGGCGCCGTGGACGGCAATCACACCCGGTCGGCGACCGTACGGTTTTTGACGCCCTTAAGCGAGCGGAGCGACATCGAGTTCGGGCTCGGCTACGACGATTCGGATCTCTACGGCGACGTGACGTTCTTCTCGGTGTTCCTGTATTTCTACGGCGCCGGCGAGTAAGAGGCCTTGTAGGCGTTTAGCGCTTTGAGTCGTGCGTCATGAACGGCGCGCGGAATCGCCGCAGGTTCGGCTGCTTCGGCGGCGATTCGCGCCGCGTCGATCCTTAAGGCCGCAGTCAGCGCGCCGCGCAGGTAGTCGGCCTGCGGGTAGTCGCGCGTTTCGAGACCCAGCCGCCCGCGGGCGTCGGCTTCACAGGTCAGAAGAAATTCTTCGAATCGTTCCGGGCGGCGAAAAGCATCGGACTTCTCGAGCACCTTGAGCACGGTCCCTGGCCTGAGCTCAAGCGCCTTGTGACAGTGCGTGTGGTACTCGGCAACGATGACCGCAAGGTCGCGGTATGTTTTCGGAACGGGGTAACGCTCGCACAGTGCGCGAATACGCGACACGCTTTTCTTCTCGTGCCCCGGGTGACTCGGCAGCCGCTCCACCGGCGTATCGGCCTTGCCGAGGTCGTGCACCAGCGCCGCAAAGCGCACGGCGGGGCTGGCCGATACCGCTTCGGCCTGATCGAGGACCATCATCGTGTGTATGCCCGTATCGATTTCGGGGTGCCAGCGCTCGGGCTGTGGTACGCCGAACAGTGCGTCGATTTCCGGGTAGATTTTTTGAAGCGCGCCGCAGTCACGCAGCACTTCGAAAAACCGCCGGCTGGCGTTCCCCTTGAGTGCCGACTCGGTCTCTTTCCACACTCGATCGGGCACGAGCGCATCGACCTCGCCGCTCTCGACCATGCGGCGCATGAGGTCGAGTGTTTCTTCCGCGACGCGAAACCCAAGGGAGTGGAAACGCGCCGCAAAGCGGGCAACGCGCAGGATACGCACCGGGTCTTCGGTGAACGCGTCGGAGACGTGTTTGAGTACCCGCCGCTCGAGGTCGCCGAGGCCGTCGAACGGGTCGCAGAAATTGCCCTCCGGGTCCACCGCAATGGCGTTGATCGTCAGATCGCGCCGTTCGAGGTCGTCCTCGATGGTCACTTCCGGCGAGGTGTTGAAACTGAAACCGCGATAGCCCGCTGCCGTTTTTCGCTCGGTGCGCGCCAGCGCGTATTCCTCGCCCGTCTCGGGGTGAATGAATACCGGAAAGTCTTTGCCGACGGGCCGGTAGCCCAGCGCCTCGAGCTCTTCCGGCGTCGATCCCACGACGCACCAATCGCGTTCCGTGACCGGCAAGCCCAGCTGCTCGTCACGAACCGCACCACCAACGAGGTAAACTTGCATGCAGAGATCCCGAGCCTTGTTGTTCTACGGCGTTGCCAAGGCCGTGAGTGTAGCGTGCCGGGCGGCCGGCCGATAAGCTCTCGGGCGAACGGGATTCTTACTCGAAAGCATCGAGTTTGGGACGGACCTCCACCAGGCATGGCTGTTTTGCATTTCGTACGCACTTTTTTGTTGCTGCTTCTCGCCCTGGCGCTCTCCGGCTGCTACTACATGCAGGCGGCGCGCGGTCAACTTTCGGTGCTCGGCAAGCGCGTGCCGATCGACGAGGTGATCGAGGATCCGGCAACGCCCGAGGAACTGGCGCGGCGTCTCGAACTCATTCGCGAAGCTCGGGCTTTCGCAACGGACGAGCTCGGACTACCCGACAACGACAGCTATCGCAGCTATTCGGATCTCGAGCGCGACTTTGTGGTCTGGAATGTGAGCGCCGCGCCCGAGTTTTCGGTGGCGGCAAAAACCTGGTGTTTTCCGGTCGTCGGCTGCGTTGGCTACCGCGGCTATTTCAGCCAGGCGGCCGCCGAGCGCAAGGCCGGGCAGCTCGAACGGCGTGGCTACGACGTGTTTGTCGGTGGTGTGACCGCGTACTCGACGCTTGGCCGCTTCGAAGATCCGGTACTCAACACGATGTTGCGCTGGCAGGACAACCGAATCGTTGCACTCCTGTTTCACGAGCTGGCTCACCAGGTGCTGTATATCAAGGACGACACAACCTTCAACGAATCGTTTGCCAGTGCCGTGGAAGAGTTGGGCATCCAGCGCTGGCTCGAAAAGCAGGGCGAGGCCGGGCGTTTCCAGGACTGGCGGCGACAACACGGACTGCAGAACGCAATGACTGGGCACGTTCTCACGGCGCGTGAGGATCTCGAAGCGCTGTACGCATCGGCGCTGCCGCCCGAGGAGATGCGCGTACAAAAGCAGGAACGTCTCGAGCTTCTGCGCGGGGAGTTGCGCGAGATGCTCGACGCCGAGGGGATTTCAGCGCCGGACTGGCTCGATATGCCGCTGAACAACGCACGCCTGGCGAACTGGGCGGCGTACGAATCCCGCGTACCGGCGTTTCGCCAACTGTTCCTGGACTGCGAGGGGCGCTTCGAGTGTTTCTACGCCGAGTCGCGCCGCCTGTCGGAGCTCGACGAATCCGAACGCAATCGTCAGCTCGACGAGCTGACCGCACGGATCGAGGCGCGGCTCAAGCCTCCGATTTCGAGAACAATGTCCGGAACTGCTCGATAACCCGCTCGACGTGCCGCCGCCGCTCGTCGTCCTCAACGCGGTCGATGACGCCGAGCAGAATGCGCGAGTGCCAGCAATCCGCGGTCAGCGCAAAAAACGTCCGCGCGGCACCCTCGTAGTCGTTTGTCGCCAGCGTGTCCGCGTGGTGTTCGATGAATCGCGCCAGCGAACCCAGGGAATCCTCGGGCCCCGTTTCATTGAACATCTGCGCAACGTGCGGGTGCGCGTCGGCTTCGTTCATGACCAGCCGCCACATTTTCACGACATCGGGGTCCGAAACGAGGCGTAAAAAACCGTCGGCGAAACTGCGCAGCCCGGATTCGAGGGTTTCATGTAACGACGGGTCAATACGCAGATCGTAGAGTTCCGCCTTGCCCGTAATGCAGCTCCTGAACAGCTCGTCTTTATTGGCGAAGTGCGAGTAGACGGTTTGCTTCGAGACGCCGGCGGCCGCCGCAATATTGTCCATCGAGCAGCGGTCGTAACCCTCGCGCAGGAAAAGCTCCGCCGCCGCGTTACTGATATCCCGGCGTTTTTCCTCACTCTTCGGCCGTCCGC
This sequence comes from Woeseiaceae bacterium, assembly GCA_028289545.1. Taxonomy (GTDB): domain Bacteria; phylum Pseudomonadota; class Gammaproteobacteria; order Steroidobacterales; family Woeseiaceae; genus UBA1847. The sequence continues at coordinate 14,830 of JANQPG010000080.1, read as the reverse complement.
GCCGCGAAGTTACATCTTGATTTAAATTCATACTGGACAGTCTAGTATTTTATTGATCTAATATCAAACTGCTCGGTCTAGTAAATCGAGCTGAACACATTCAGATGGTGTTTCCGACAGAGGAAAACTAATAATGATCAGGCAGTTACGGCTTGGCTTCCTTATAGGCCCACTGGCGCTGACGGTCAGCGCGTGCGGTGAGAATGGGTCAAGCACGACCGAAGTGCAAGCGGTCCCCGTCGCCACGGTGGCGGCCGAGACGGCGAGCGGTTACCCAGCATCCAGCAGCTATACCGGGCGCGTCGAGGCGCGCCTCGACAGCCATCTGGGCTTCGAAATTGGCGGTTTGCTGGCATCGGTAAACGTTGACGAGGGCGCCTCGGTCAAGAGCGGCGCGGCGCTCGCGGTGCTCGATACCGCGCGGCTGTCGGCACAAGAGGCCGAAGCCAGGGCAGCCTTCGATCAGGTGCGCGCTGAGCTGGAACTTGCCGAAGCGACCTATGCGCGAACCGTCGAGGCATTCGACTACAAGGGCGTGTCGAAGCAGCAGCTCGACGAGTCTCGGCAGCAGGTGGCGGCGCTGGCGGCGGCGGCAAACGTCGCCGAAGCGCGTCTCGAGCGAATCAGCGTCGACATCGACAAAGCGACGCTGCGCGCGCCGTTTGCCGGCACGATTGTGCATCGCGCCGCCGATCCCGGGGCTGTACTCGCACCCGGACAGACGCTGATTACGCTGCAGAGTTCGGATAATCCCGAAGCTCGCATCGGCGTTGCTCCCGATGCGGCCGGCGGTCTCGTGCCCGGCGATAGCTACACCCTGTTTGTCAACGACGAGCCGGTCACGGCCGTACTCAAAACGGTTGTGCCCCGGCGCGACGAGGCGACCCGCACCGTCGACGCGATATTCAGTATCGATGAAGCGTCTGTGGTGCTGCGTCCCGGCGATCTGGCGCGCTTCGACATCGAGCGTTTTGTCGAGACCACGGGCTATTGGGTCCCGACATCGGCTCTGATCGAGGGTCCGCGCGGTCTCTGGCAAGGGCTGGTCGTGGACGAGCAGGACGGTGAGCAAGTGCTGGTCAAACACACAATCGAAGTGCTGCACGCGAGTGAAGATCGTGTCTTCGTTCGCGGCACGCTCGAGGCAGGCGACCTTTTGGTCAGCAAAGGGACACATCGTGTCGTCGCGGGGCAGAGAGTATCGCTCGAGCCCGCCTCGGCGCTGGCCAGTGCGGCTGACGGCGCCGCGGGCAGCCAGCCATGAACAGCACCTCCTGGCGCGATCTGTTTTTCCGCAACGCACACCTCTTGGTGCTGGCGATCCTCGTGATTGCGCTGGCCGGCGCTTCGGCGCTCAGCAATCTGCCGCGTATTGAGGATCCGCGCATCACCACGCGCAACGCACTCGTGATCACGACGTTTCCCGGAGCGTCGGCCGAGCGGGTCGAAGCGCTCGTCACCAAGAAGCTCGAGGACGAGCTGCGCGAGGTCGAGGAGATCAAGGACATCGTCGCCACGTCGCGCGCGAACATTTCGGTCATTAGCCTTGCGCTCGAGGACAGCATTACCTCCGACACGAACGAACAGGCGTTTTCACGTGTGCGCGACAAGTTGTCGGAAGCGGAGGTGTTGCTGCCGCCTGGCGCCGGCAAGCCGAGTTTCGACGACGAACGCGGCGCGTCGGCGTTCTCGGTGCTCGTTGGCCTGTCCGCAGCACCGGGTTCGCAAGCGTCGATGGGCATGCTGACACGTCTCGGTGAAGAACTGGCGGATCGTCTCAGAAGCGTACCGGGCGCCGAGCGGGTCAACGTCTACGGTGATACCGAAGAAGAGATCACGATTACGCTGAATCGCGGCGAACTGGCGGCTCAGGGTTTGTCGGCTCAGCAGGTGGCCGCGCGCATTGCGGCCGCGGACCCCAAGAACGCCGCCGGCGCGCTGCGTGGAGACAACCGCGACCTGTTCCTGGAAGTGGGTGGGGAACTCGATTCGGTGGCGCGAATTCGCAACCTGGTTGTTCGTGAGGGCAGCGCCGGCCGGCAGCTTCGTCTGGGCGACGTCGCGAGCGTCGAGAAGCGCTGGCGCGAACCGCCGGACAGCTATGCGTATCTGAATGGGCAGCGCATCGTGTTCGTCGCCTCGGCCTCGGCGGAAAACGTTCGCATCGATCGCTGGCAAGCGCAGGCTGACGTCGTGCTCGCCGATTTCGAGGCCGGGCTCGACGACGGCATTATCGTTGACGTTCTGTTTCGCCAGAACGAATACACCGAGGAGCGCCTGAGTTCGCTGAGTAACAACCTGCTCCTGGGCGCCGGCGTTGTGATGCTCGTCGTGTTCTTCGGCCTGGGCTGGCGGGCGGCGTTGATCGTCGGCGCCGCACTGCCGCTCAGCGCATCCGCAACCCTGTTCGGGTTGACCTTCTTCGATCAGCAGATTCACCAGATGTCGATCTTCGGCATGATCATTGCGATTGGCCTACTGATCGACAACGCCATTGTCGTGACTGACGAAATACAGCGACGGCTGTCGCGCGGTGAGGACCGCGGGGAGGCTGTCGCACGATCGGTGGCGCATCTGTTTGTGCCGCTCCTGGCATCAACCGTCACCACGGTGCTCGGTTTCATGCCGATTTTCCTTCTTCCGGGCAATACCGGAGATTTTGTGGGCCCGATTGCGATCAGCGTCGTGCTGGCTCTGCTGGCGTCGTTCCTGATTTCGATGACGATCATTGCGGCGCTGGCTGGCCGCTACGTCAAACGAGGCGAAGCAGGGCAGGAGGACGACGCTCACTGGTGGCAGCGCGGCATTCGCTTTCCGGCGTTCAACCGGCTGTGCGAACGATGGCTTTCGGTCGCCTTTCGCCGGCCGCTCATGACTTCGGGGCTTGCACTGATACTGCCGATCAGCGGTTTCCTGCTGGCCGGGACACTTGATCTGCAGTTTTTCCCGCCGGCCGATCGAGATCAGTTCGAAATTGAAGTCCGGCTGCAGGACGATGCCTCCCTGTCGCGCACGCGCGACGTGGCGCTGGAAATCGAGTCGGTGGTTCGTGAGTTTGACGGTATACAGCAGCTGAGCTGGCTGGTCGGCGGGAGTCACCCGCAGATCTACTACAACCGCATCATGCAGCAGGACAGCAACGCCGCGTACGCGCACGCGATGGTCAAAGCGGAATCGGCCGATGTCGCGAGCCGTATTGTCCTGAAGCTGCAAAGGGAGCTCGACAACCGGTTTCCGGAGGCGCAGATTATCGTGGCGCCGTTTGCCCAGGGACCGCCCGTCGACGCACCGGTCGGATTCCGGATCAGCGGGCCGTCGCTTGCGATCCTGGCGGAAAAGGGCGAGGAACTCAGGCGGGTCATGTACGAGACCGAAGGCATTACACACACGCGCACGTCGATTTCGAGCCGCGCCAAGCTCAAGTACGCCGCCAACCAGTCCGACGCAGAGCGTGTTGGGCTGAGCCTCGACGATATTGCCTTTCAGATGCAGGGCAATCTCGAAGGATTTACGGGCGGCTCCGTGCGCGAAGACCTCGAGGATCTGCCGGTGCGGATTCGCTACTCCGACGACGTCCGCGGTTCGCTGTCGGACATAGCGTCGATGCCGCTGTTGACCAACAGCGAATGGGTGCCGGCGGACACGCTCGGCGATATGCGCGTCGAACCCGAGAGCGCGTCCATCACGCGCCGCAACGGCGAGCGTGTCAACGTGATTCATGGCTGGGTGGCCCCGGGCTCGCTGCCCATTGAGATCAGCAACGACATCCTGGCGAATCTCGATGCCGCGGGTTTTAGCCTGCCGCCGGGATATACGCTTCAGCTCGAGGGCGACAGCGATGCGCAGCAGGAGGCCGTCGGCAATCTGATGACCTACCTGCCGATTCTTGTCATGCTCATGGTGACAACTTTGATCCTGAGTTTTGGCAGCGCCAGCGCCGCGGCAATCGTTGGGCTGGTTGCGTTTCTCTCAGCAGGGCTGGGCATGCTTTCGCTGTGGCTCGGCGGCTACAACCTCGGCTTCAACCCGCTGCTGGGCTCAGCGGGGCTGATCGGCATTGCGATCAACGGCTCGATAGTCGTGCTTGCGGCGTTGCGAGCCAACGCCGACGCGCGCGCCGGCGACGTCGATGCGGTCGTTTCGGTCACAATGCACGAAGCGAGACACGTGCTGGCAACAACAGCAACGACGATTGGCGGTTTTCTGCCGCTGCTCGTGTTTGCGGGCGGCGAGTTCTGGCCGCCGCTGGCGGTTGTTATTGCCGGCGGCGTCGGTTTTGCCGTGACCTTGTCGCTGGTCATGACACCGGCGCTGTTCATTCTGTTGGCGCAGCGTCGGCGGCGCGGTGTCGCGCCGAGCGCACGCCTGGCGCCGGCGACCGTGCTGCTTGGCGCGTTCCTTGGCGGTTGCGCGGTGGGGCCCGATTACGTGGCGCCCGAGCTTGAATCCGGGGCTGCGTGGCTCGAGGAGGATGCCAGCCAGTACGGGGGATCGTCCGGCGAAGCGCTTGCCGATGAAAAACTGGCCGACTGGTGGCAGGGTTTCGACGACCCGCTGGTAGAGACCTATGTGCTGGCAGGTCACGAGGCGAGCAAACGTATCGACATTGCCGCCGCGCGGCTCGCCGAGGCACGTGCACTGAGCCGGGTAGCGCGTTCGAGTCTTCTGCCGCAGGCGAGTGCGGACGGAAGCTACACGCGGTTTCGGCTGAGCGAGCAGAGCCCGAACAATCCGGCCGGTCTCGCGCCGCGCACGGGCGAGTTGTTCGAATCCGGTTTCGACGCGAGCTGGGAGCTCGATCTGTTCGGCGGCAATCGTCGCCGCAACGAGGCGGGGCGGGGAAGAGCCGAGGCTGCCGAGGCGGAACTCGACGACGTGCGCCTGAGTGTCACCGCGGAGATTGTCCGCGCGGTTTTTGAACTGCGCGGCGCGCAGCGGCGCCTGGACGTAGCCACTCAAAACGCTGCGCTGCAGCGCGATACGCTGGATCTCGTCGAACGACGGGTTGCGTCCGGCCTGTCGCCGGAGCTGGATGCGCTCAATGCGCGCGCCCAGCTCGAGGGTACGCGCTCGACCTTGCCGGAGCTCGAGGCCGTGATTCGCGGTGCGGTGCTGCGCCTCGCTACGCTGACTGCGCAGACTCCCGAGCAAGTCAACGCGGACTTCACGGCCATGAGGCCCATTCCCACGGCGCGAATCGTGCCGGCCGTCGGCATGAAGAGCGACGTCCTGCGCCGACGTCCCGACATCCGCGCGGCGGAGCGCTCGCTGGCGGCAGCAACGGCGGACGTCGGGGTTGCCGTTGCGGCGTTTTTTCCGCGACTGTCGCTGTCCGCCAGTTTCGGCTGGGAAGCCTTCGACGCCGGCGACCTGTTCGACACCGGCACCGAGGCGGGTGGGCTGCTGGGTCTTGCCCAGGTGCCTTTGTTTACGGGCGGCCGACTGCGCGCCGAACTGGCCGCGGCAGATGCCCGCCGTGAGGCCAGCGCGGCGGCCTACGAACAAACCGTCCTGCTCGCCGTCGAGGAATCCGAGGCGGCGCTGACCCGTTACTCGCGTTCCCTCAAGAGCAGCCGGCACCTGGAAGCTTCCGCCGAATCGAGCGCAAAAGCGGCGGAGATAGCCCGGCAGCTCTACGAGTCGGGCCTGAGCGATTTCCTGTCCGTGCTGGACGCGGACCGACGCCGTCTCGAGGCGGAAGATGCGCTGGCTGCAAGACAGACGGCCGTCGGGGTTAATCTTGTCGCCGTTTACAAGTCTCTGGGAGCGTTATGAACAAGCTTAGCGGACTGGAACAGCTCGAAGCGATGCTCGCCGGCAAGCTGCCGGTGCCGCCCATCGCAAAAGTTATCCCGCTCGAGCTGAAACGCGTTGCTCCGGGAGAGGTCACGTTTGTCGCGACGGCTGACGAGAACCATCTGAACCCGGCGGGCAGAGTGCACGGCGGCTTTGCCGCCACGGCGCTGGATACCTCGACGGGCTGCGCAATTCAAACCATGCTGGGCGCCGGCAAAGGCTACGCCACCGTGGACCTCAGTGTGCAGATGATCCGCCCCGTACCCCTCGACGTGCCGCTCGAAGCTCTGGGTAAAGTACTCAACGTGTCGCGTTCCGTCGGTTTTGCGGAAGGCTGGCTCGTTGACGCCACCGGCAAGCGTTACGCACACGCAACCGCAACCTGTGCGGTGTTCGACATGCAGGGGCGATGATCGGGAGGCGCCCGGGCAGAGGCTAGAAAAACATCTGGTATTGAACGGCGCCGCCGCCGAAGCCGCGTTCGCTGACCTCCTGGCTGACGGAGGCGCGAATGCTCGCACGATCCGAGAAGCGATATTCCCAACCGATGATGAGTTTGTCGGTGTAGCGGCTTTCCTCGAAGCTGTTGTCCGCAATCAGCGCGTCGTAGTCGATGTCCGGGATACCCCCGGCGTACGCGATTGTGAAGCGGTTGTTCGGCCACAGGTATTCGTAGAAGGCGCCCGCGAGGACATCCTGACGTTCGTAGTCGTGTTCGCGAAACCCTCGTGACGAGGCTTCCTGAACGACCAACTGCGCCACGAGCCTCAATCGGTGCCGGTCGCCGAGCAACCGCACGTGCTCCACACCCGCGTTGATCTGCGTGTTTTCGTAGTCGTAGTCGAAACCCGGCGTCGTGAACAGCCGGGTCTCTTCAAAGTCGTACCAGTCGAGCGTGACGGCCCACAGCCGCTCCTTGAGGCCCGGCTGTTGCCAGGTCAGGCGCACTTCCGCGCGGTTCTGATTGCGGTCCTGCGAGCGTAGCTCGGGCGATTCTTCCTCGTCGGGAAAGCGCCGTTCGAAGCCGCTGCCGACCAGCCCCTCGCTGTATATCCATAACCGCTCGGACAGCGGCCAGCGCAGGGCCCAGTTGAGCTTCAGCGGTCGCTCTTCCTGGGTGCCGGCAAGCTGGTTCTTGCTGCCCCAGTTCAGGTCGACGGCTCTCAAACCCAGGCGCAGATACTGCTCACGCGAGTCACCGTACAGCGCAAAACCTGCCTCGATATCGAGGAATTCCTTGCCGAACTCGGGATTGACGCCCAGGTAGACGGCGGAATTACCGCGCCAGCGACGCTCGAAGCCCAGCAGAACCTGGTCCTCGCGAACAGGACGGCGCCTGAACCCTTCGCGGCGAAACTGGCCGAAGAACCGCCAGTCGTCGTTGAGCGCTTCGTTGACGTTCAGGTCGATTTCCGTGAGCAGCTCGTCGGAAGACACGCTGCCGGTGTTCACCCGCAGCGCGTTGTCGACGTACTGCTCGCGCTCCCAGTCGAGTTGCCATTGCGGATCGAATGAGTAGTTGATCAGCGCGTGCAGGAACAAGAGCTTGGTTTCGTAGCCATTCTCGAGTTCCCAGGGATCGTCGGGCAGCTCGGCGCTGACCGCGCTCGCCAGTAACAGCGACGCAATGCCGGCCAGCGTGCGCATTATCGATCCAGGTGGTGCTGTTCGTCGGCGGGACCGCCAAGGCGGGCGAGCGTCTCTTCGCGCGGTGTGAGCGCGGGCGCGAGTGATGCTGAAAGCCGTCGGGTTTCTCCGGTCATGCGCCAGTGAAAAATCGTTTCGGCGGTGAGCACGCGGCGGACATACTTGCGCGTTTCGTTAAACGGTATGTTCTCGATCCATACGAGCGGGTCGGCAGCGGAGCTGCGCTCACGCCAATTGTCTACGCGGTGCGGGCCGGCGTTATAGGCTGCGGTCGCAAACGCGCGATTGCCGTCGAAACGCTCGAGCATTTGTCCGAGGTAGGAGGTGCCGAGCCGGATGTTGGTGATCGGGTCGGTGAGTGTCGTCAAGCCCTCGTAGCGGATGTTGAGCTGGCGGGCCACCTCGCGCCCCGTTCGGGGCATGAGCTGCATGAGGCCAATGGCGCCGGCGTGTGAGCGGACGTCGCGCATGAACAGGGATTCGCTGCGCGCAATACCATACGCCCAATCGGCCGGGATGCTGGCTGCTTTGGAGCCGCGGCTAAAGTGTTCGGCGAACGGCAGCGGGTAACGCAAGGTCAGGTCGTCGTAGAGTTCGGCGCTTGCGGCTGTGGCAATCGCCCGGGAATGCCAGCCCCAGCGATGGGCCAGCAGGGCGGCCTGTTGTTTGGCTACGTCGTCGAAACCGCGAACGGCGGCGTCCCACTCACTGCGGCCGCGGCTGTCCTGTCCCACAAAAAACAGTTCCCGCGCGCGCTGGATCGAGGGGCGCGCGCCGATCTCTGCGATGAGGGCTTCGTCTGCCTCGAGCGGCATTTCGGCCAGCGCGTAATGATCGCCGAGCGCGTCTGCCGCCAGGAAGCCATAATAACTGCGCTCCTCCGCGAGCCTTTCCAGCTCATCGCGGCCACGCGCCGCGTCGCCCGCCTCGATGCGCGCGGTTGCGTGCCAGTACCGCCATTCTTCGCGGTCGGCTTCCGCCGGAGGCATGGCGTTGAGGTCGTCGAGCAACTGTTGCCAGTCGCCGTCGCGCAGGGAGACCCGGGCTCGCCAGCGATGGACTTCGGTGTCTCTGAACGCTTCAGGCAGGCGGCTCAGCAGCCAGTGCGCGCCGTCGAGTCCGTCACGCGCCGTCCACAGAGCAATGTGGCGGTCGGTGTCGCCGCGCTCGGCCGCGCTGAACACATAGCGTTCCGTCATCGGCGCCCAGAGCGTTCGCGCGAGCTGCGGGTCACGGTAAGTCAGTCGTTTGACCGCGTACACCAGCATTGCGCGATCCTCTGTCGAGGGCTGCGCTTTGCGGAAGTTCCTCAAATAGGTCTCAGGGCGGTCGGCGGCACGCTGCCAGGCCTCGGCGACGGCGACGTGTTCGGCGTCGATCGATTTGCCGAGCCATCGTGCGCGCGAGAATGCCTGCGCCTCGATCGCGAGCAGGAATCGCTGCCGGTAGTGCTCCTCGTTGAGCAGCCCCTGTTCGCGCAACCAAGTAAACACCGGATCGCATTCGTCAGCCTGGCTTTGGCCCGTGAGCCACAGGTCGAGCGCGCGGCCGGCAATGCGCGTCGACCGCGACGTAAGAATTTCAGCGTCGAGCGCAAGGCAGTCCAGACGCGCAAGGTCTCGTCCCTGGTAGTAGGACCGGTAGGCGTCGAGGTAGCGTTTTGGCTGCCCGCTCGCAGCAAGATGGAGCGTATGGCGGTAGCGAAGCTCGCGAGACGGGCGCAGCGTGCCGTACTCCGCGAGAAAACGCTCGATGGCCTCCTCCGTTGCCGGCTTTGCCATGCTCCCGCGCAGTGCGCGCAGCTTCGCTTTGAGCTGCGCGGCCTTGAGATCCGGCCAGAGGAGATAGTTCTCGAGGCGCCGCCGATCGGCAGCCGACAGCTCAGTAACGACCGACCAGTCGCCCCGTTCTACGTCGTCGTAGACCTGCCGGAAAAGTTCGCGCGCACGCTCGGTGTTGCGATCGACTTCCGCGGCATTCGCCGTCGAAACGACGGCCGCAGAGGGCACGAGCAGACAAGACAGCAGGATCGCCGGGAGTGCATACGTAGGTATTCGCTGAAGCCGCATCAGTGTGTCCCAAGGCGCGTACTCTACGTCTGACCCTACTGGCCTGCTTTCGGTTCTGCAAGCGGCTTGGAAACGTTGTTACAAAAGTGCGGTTTGCTCCCGCGGCGTGGCCGCTACATGAACAAAAAAGGGCTGCAAGGAACTTGTGTCCTTGCAGCCCGCGATGTTTGATTGCGGCCCTCCGGCGCGCTTCTATCTAACGTATTTGCCTGAGAATCGTTCGGTCACCGCGTACTATGTAAAGGAACACGATGTTGCTGCCACTGGCGACCTGCGAGAGTTCCGCGATCGAGTCGACGCTTCTGCGGTTGGCGGCCGTAATGATGTCGCCGGCGCGGATGTCGCGCTGAGACGCGGGACTGCCGTCCTGCACCGAAGCAACCTCGATGCCGCGCACGCCGCTCGTGCTCGACGACGAGAACTCGGCGCCCGCGAGACCCGGGTGGATGTCCTCTCCGAGCACGCTTTGCGCGATCCGCTGGCCCAGCTCCGCCGTTGTGGTCCGGGTGCGTTCGCCACGAACGTAGCGGATCGTGACTTCTTCGCCCGGTGACATGAGGCCAATTGTGTTGACGAGTTCGAAGGCGTTGCCGATACGTTTCGAGTTGATTTCGACGATGACGTCGTCGACTTCGAGTCCGGCGCGCTCGGCAGCGGAACCCTCGGCAACACTCGTGATAATCGCACCGCTATCCACCGGAATGTTCAGCGTTTCTGCGACTTCGCGATCGACAGGGTTGATCGTAACGCCGAGAAGACCGCGGCGGACTTCGCCGAAGTCGAGGATTTGCCGCATGATCGAGCTGGCGATTTCGGTCGGTACGGCAAAGCCGATGCCGACGTTGCCGCCGGAACGGCTAATAATCGCCGAGTTGATGCCGATGAGCTCTCCGGACATATTGACGAGCGCCCCTCCGGAATTGCCGGGATTGATCGACGCGTCGGTCTGAATGAAATCCTCGAGCGTGTCGCCCCGGCTGATGCCCATGCGGCCCAATGCGCTCACGATGCCCGAGGTGACGGTATGCTGCAGACCGAACGGGTTGCCGATCGCCAGCACGAAGTCGCCGACACGGATGGCTTCGGAATCGCCGATCGGCATTTCCACGAGGTCGTCGGCTTCGACCTGGATCACGGCAATGTCGGTGCGTTCGTCGGAACCGATGATCGTTGCGTCCAGGGTGCGGCCGTCGAACGTGAAGATCTCGATCTCGTCCGCACCGTCGACGACGTGATGATTTGTAAGTATGTAGCCGTTTTCAGCATCGACGATGACGCCTGAGCCGGCGCTCGTCGCCTGTCGCGTGCCGCCCTGCGGCACGTCCGGCAAACCGAAGTAGCGTCGGAATGCGTCACTGCCGAACTGTCGGGCGGCAACCGTCTGGCTGACGCGAATGTTCACGACGGCCGGGGAGGTTTTTTCGACAATGGGTGCCAGGCTGACGACCGGTTGCCCGTCCACCGCAAGCGGCAGCGCGGCGTGGCCGGCCGTGACGAAGGTAAGCGCCACGAGGGACAGCATAATTCGGGTTTGTTTCAGCATGTATCTCACTTCTGGCTTTTGTTACTCATGGCTATTTCGGTTCAAGAACCGGCGTCGCCGATTCTTTGGCGCGTTACCTGAACGCACCGTTAACGCCGATTTTTGCGCCGATTTTCGCGATGTGCCTCGTCCAACCGGCCTCGATGACGGTTCGGCACATCCGATTATAGGCCCAACGAAGGTGCAAAACCGGGTGTCATAAGCCGTCGACACGTGTCGCCCGGTGAAAGTTCCGGCGTGCCCGCACGCCTACCGGCGTCAGGGATTCATCCTGCGATTTACGGAGATGCCCGGGTGCGACGAATCGTCGCACCCGGGCTCGCAAGGGCTGTCGGCTGCTTAGTGTTCGACCGTAATCCTGCGGGCCTGCACGGCCGCCAGTTTCGGGATCGACACCTCGAGTATGCCGTTCTCGCTGCGCGCCGAAATGTTCTCGGCGTCAGCGGTGTCCGGCAGCGTGAAGCGGCGGTAGAAGCGGCCCGAGAAGCGTTCGATACGGCGCACGCCGTCCGCGTCGCTCTCGGTCTCCGATTTGCGTTCGCCGGACACCGACAGCACGCCGGCGTCCATGCTGACGTCGATATCCTTGGGTTCGACGCCCGGCACATCTGCGCGCAGCACGAAGCGGTCCTTTTCTTCTACGATGTCGACGGCCGGCACCCAGTCGGCCACCGACTGTTCGTCGTGGTTGTGGCTCAGGCGGCGACTGGCCAGACGGTCGAGGTCGCGGTGCATGAGGTCCACCAGCGACCAGGGTTCGAAACGTGTCAGATTCATCGTGATCTCCTAGAAAGACTCAATTCGATAGTGGGGACGATCCGCCTCAGACGGTGCGGTATCGCCGCTCATTGGCTCCTAGGTAGGGGCTCAAGATGGCGTTTCAAGTCGCTGTTTTTTGCGATTTCTGCGTATTCGAGATCGCAAAACCGGGTATTTTCGGCTTCACTTAATGCCACTAGATGTAGTGTCTGGCCGTTTTCATAAAAGCGTCATTTTTTTCGGAGTGTTTTTAAACCAGATTTCGCGCTATTGATCATAAACCCTTGATTTTATTTTATAATTACCCGCTACATTTTTTTCGCCAAAGGCTTGACAGTTGTTCGCCCGGGGCATAATCTTGTGCCCACTCGGACACAACATCTTGTGTCCATCCAGCGAAGATTCGAAACCTCCTCTGAATCTCGCCAGCGGCGTTGCGCCCGGGGCGAGCGGGTTTCCTTTCTCCGAAAAAAATCGGTTGCAACAACAGCAAAAACGTCTCCGCACGGAGCATTTGGGGAGTAATAGGACGTTATGAAGTCTGCCGTGAATCTGGACATGCACAAAACCACAGATATCGAGTTCCAGGCCGCATCGATCGATATCTGGGACACTAAGTATCGCCTGAGCGCCAAAGACGGTTCGCCGATCGACGAGAGCATCGACGGCACGTACCGACGAGTGGCGCGCGCGCTCGCTAACGTGGAAACGGAATCGAAACGAGAGCAATACTTCGAGGCATTCGTATGGGCGCTGCAGAATGGCGCCATCCCGGCGGGACGAATCGTCTCCAATGCCGGTGCCCAGGAGCACAAGCCCGCCACGTCGACGATCAATTGCACGGTTTCCGGCACGGTCGGCGATTCGATGGACAATATTCTCAATAAGGTTCACGAAGCCGGGCTGACGCTCAAGGCCGGCTGCGGCATCGGCTACGAGTTTTCGACCCTGCGCCCGAAGGGCGCCTACGTGACGGGTGCCGGCGCCTACACCTCGGGTCCGCTGTCGTTCATGGATATCTACGACAAGATGTGTTTTACGGTGTCGTCGGCCGGCGGCCGGCGCGGTGCGCAGATGGGCACCTTCGACGTCGGCCATCCGGACGTCATGGAGTTCATCCGCGCCAAGCGCGAGGACGGCCGCTTGCGCCAGTTCAACCTGTCGCTCCTGATCACCGACGAGTTCATGCAGGCTGTCGTCAATGAAGCGGACTGGAAGCTTGCGTTCCCGGTCAACCGCAAAGAACTCGAACAGGACGGCCTCGATCTCGATGACGACAGTCAGATCGTCTGGCGCGAGTGGCCCGAGGCCGGCAACTACGTGACCAACGGCGAAGGTCTCGTCGCCTGCAAGATCTACAAGACGCTGCCGGCGCGACGCGTCTGGGACGTCATCATGGCGTCGACCTATGACTTTGCCGAGCCGGGTTTTGTGTTGATCGACAAGGTCAACGAAATGAACAACAACTGGTTCTGCGAAAACATTCGTGCAACCAACCCTTGCGGTGAGCAGCCGTTGCCGCCTTACGGATCCTGTCTCTTGGGCTCGGTGAATCTGACGCGGTTTGTCGTCGACGCGTTTACGGACGATGCGCGCTTCGACTGGGACAACTTCCGCAAGGTCGTCAAGACGTTTACACGCATGCTCGATAACGTTGTCGAAATCAATGGCTTGCCGCTGCCGCAGCAGCGCAACGAGATCCAGCGCAAGCGCCGCCACGGCATGGGATTCCTGGGGCTCGGTTCAACAATTACGATGCTGCGCATGAAGTACGGTGAACCGGCTGCCGTCGAGTTCACCGAGCGCGTGTCGCGCGAACTGGCCATTGCCGGCTGGGAAGAGGCGCTCGAGCTTGCGAAAGAGAAAGGGCCGGCGCCGATCATGAACGAGAACTTCGAGGTCACCGAGGAGATGCTCCGCAAGCGACCGGAGATGGTCGCGGACGGTTACCGCGCGGGCGACAAGGTGCCCGGGCGGGTCCTGCACGCGCGCTACAGCCGCTACATGCAGCGCGTGGCGTCCGAAGCGCCCGAACTGGTCGACGAACTGGCCGAGGTCGGTGCTCGCTTTACGCATCACAGCTCGATTGCGCCGACAGGCACCATTTCGCTGTCGCTGGCGAACAACGCCTCCAACGGTATCGAGCCGAGTTTTGCACATCACTACTTCCGTAACGTGATCCGTGAAGGCCGCAAGACCAAGGAAAAAGTCGACGTGTTCTCGTTCGAGCTGCTGGCTTATCGTGAGCTGATCGACAATGACGCCATGCCGGCCGGTGCCGACGGCGCGGCCAGCAGCCTGCCGGAATACTTCATTACGGCGGACGATATTTCCCCGCGCGAGCACGTGGACATCCAGGCGGCAGCGCAAAAATGGATCGACTCGTCGATCTCGAAGACCGCCAACGTGCCCACCGACTACGCCTATGAAGACTTCAAGGGCATTTATCTGTATGCCTACGAGCAGGGCCTCAAAGGCTGCACGACGTTCCGCTTCAATCCCGAGGCGTTCCAGGGTGTGCTGGTCAAGGAGAAAGACCTCAAGAACACGGTCTATACCTTTACGCTCGACGACGGCTCGACGGTCGATCTCAAGGGCGACGAGGAGATCGAGTACGACGGTGAGGTGCACACGGCCGCGAACCTGTTCGACGCGCTGAAAGAAGGCTACTACGGAAAATTCTGATCGTCTGCCCGCCATACACGTCTTGTATGTACAAGGGCAGGTAACAGGGAATAACGAACATGATGAAAATCGACAAGAAAATCGTTGGCTACGCCGTCAACCAGCCGTCGGCGGAGCAGGAGAAAACCGAGAAACCCGAGTACCGCCGCGAAGGTGGCGGCGATCGTGCCGAAGTCATTCGCATGCACGAGAAGCTCGAGCGTCCGGAAGTCCTCATCGGCTCGACCTACAAGGTCAAGACGCCGGTGTCCGATCACGCCATGTACGTGACGATCAACGACATCATCCTGAACGAAGGCACCGAGCACGAGAAGCGCCGGCCGTTCGAGAT
>JANQPG010000042.1 GCA_028289545.1 Woeseiaceae bacterium | reverse complement strand
CCTCGTCGTCGCCGCCAAGCTGCACTTGATGTTTGCGCATGAGCTTGCCTCTTAGTGATCCATTGTCAGCGAGTCTTCCAGGAACTCGGTTTCACGCGTCGCGCGCCGGCTCAGTAGCGTCACCAGCAGTACGCCGGAGAGCGCACCCACCATTCCCGCCATAGTCGGTACGGTGGCCTGCGATACGCCGGCGGCCATTGCGCGCACGTTGCCGGAACCCGACACGGCCATGACCTCGAACACTTTGATCATTCCGGTCACGGTGCCGAGCAATCCCAGCAGCGGGCACAACGCAACGAGCGTCTGGATCATCGCAATGCCCTTGTTGCTGGCGAGGCTGAACCGGGAAATCATCAGTTCGCGGATCTGGTGCGCATGCCAGGAACGGCGCTCCTTGCGCCCTTCCCAGGTGTTGAAGATCTCTTTGGAGAGGCGCTTCATCGTCGTGCGGAAGAACAGTATCCGCTCGACGATGAGTACCCACATCAAAAAGATGGTCAACGCAATGAGCTTGAGCACCGGCCCGCCGAGACCCATGAAGTCCCGGATGGATTCAAAGGCGTCAACTAGCCAAAGCATGGTGACTCCTTAGTCCGCTCAACCGTTCTTCTCGGAATGCTGAGCCACGAGACCCGCACTCTGCGACTGCAGTACGTTGATGATCTTCTTGCTCTGCCCGCTGACGACCGTGTGCAGCAGCACCATCGGGATGGCAACCACCAGACCCAGTACGGTCGTCATGAGTGCCTGCGAGATACCGCCGGCCATCATCTTCGGATCGCCGGCGCCGTACAGCGTGATGACCTGGAAGGTCTGGATCATGCCGGTAACGGTTCCGAGCAGCCCCATCAGCGGAGCGACGACGCCCACGACCTTGATGAACAGGAGTCCCTTCGTGATTCCCGGCATCTCCTTGAGGGCCGCCTCGCTGAGCTTGAGCTCGATCGTTTCGGTGTCTGCGCTGCGGTTGCTCTCGTAGGCGGCAAGCACGCGGCCGAGCGGGTTGTCGGTGCTGGCGCTGTCGCGCTTGAGCTGCGCCGACACCTTGCGGCTGTCGGACGACAGTCCGATGAAGCGCCAGATTGCGACCAGCAAGCCGATAATGCCCAGCGTGATGATCGCGTAGCCGACGTAACCGCCCTGGTGGATCTTGTCCGTCACCGTTGGCGTTTCGACCAGCAGACCGAGGATGCCGCCACGGGTGCCGTCGAGGCCAAAGTTGACGACGCCGGCGTCTCCGGTCGAACGGGCGACGTCGCGCGCGGAGCCGAGGAAGCGTCCCTCGGGCTGGCGCGGCAATTCGGATACCGTCAGGTCGTCGTTCTTCTCGTAGTAGCCGGCATCGCCGACGAGATTGAACAGGCCAACCCGGGTCAGCATGATGTCTTCGCGTTCGCCCGAAGCCGTGATCACCGTGTACGGGAAGGTGACGACCTTGCCGGATTCGTTGATTTCACGCTGCAGCTCGAACCAGAAGCGTTCGATGTCTTCGATCTGCGCCAGCTCCGTCGCGCTGGCCATCTTGCTGCCGAGTTCGACGAGGAAAGCTTCGCGATCCGGAAACTGAAGATTGGTCAGCGACGCATTGAAGCGGCCCTGCGCGTCGCCGGTTGCCGTTTGCAGCACACCGAACAGCTCCTTGAGGGCGCCGAGACGCTCATCGAGCGCAGCCCGGGCCGCAACGATATTGGCCTGGTTGTCCTCGAACAGCTGCTCGAGTCGAGCCGATTCGTTCTCCTGACGCGTCCGCTCGGCGCGCGCCTGGTTCAGCAGATTCTGCTGCTGGTTGCGTTCCTGCGAAAAGCGCGCTTCGCGCTGTCTTGCTTCACGGGAGTCCTGAACACGGCCCTGTTCGATCAGCCGCAGGAGTTCGTCGAGGCTCGCAGCACCTTCGTCCTGCGCAAAAGCCGGCGCGGCGCCGAAGGTCAGAAGGCTGGCGGCGAAAATAGCAATAAGACGTTTCATTTACGACGCCTCCTTGGCAGCAGCTACCGGAATGACAATGAGTTCTGGCGCAATGAGCTGACGCGCAATGCGCATGCCCTTGCGGATATCGTTGCGCGCGGAGTCATCCTCGACCCAGCGACCCTCGTCGATATCCCAGCGCGCCGTGACCTTGGCATCTGCCGTTTGCGCGTACAGGCCCACTCGACCGATGCGCAGAATGTTGTATTGCCGCTCCACACCGTCACCGATGTCGAGCGTCTGCTCATACCATTCCGAAGACGAGCCGTACTCGTTCTCGATTTGATACGCCTCGATGACCTTGCGGAATTTTTCCGAAACCGTGACGTCGGAGCGCTCCATGATGTCCTTCAGATTCTGGACACGCTCTTCGCGCTCTTCCATAAGGAAAGGCACGTCAAGACCGATGGAGCTCTCCAACCCTGCAATCATCCGCTCCATCAGAGGGAAAATCTGCCGGTTGATCACGTCCACCTGGTCCATCGAGATCGCAATGTCTTCGAGGACGGCGGTCTGACCGTCGGTTTGGGCGGTCATCAAACGGTTGTATACGCGCAGACCGTCAATTTCCTTATTAATGGACCGGTACTGGTCTTCCAGCGAGCGGGTGCCTTCAACAATATTGTTGATACGCTCCTGCGACTGCTGAGCCAGATTCAGACGCTGTTGACCGGAACTGAGTACCTGGTCGACGGTCTGGGCAATGACGCTGCCGGACGCGACGAATGCAGCTGCAGCGACTGCTGCAACAACGACGCCCCGACTGCTGTTTTTGCACCGTTTCATGAACGCTCCTTCTTCTCAAGGTCGAGTTTATTAATAAAATTATTGTACGGAGAGGAATGCAACGTATTGCTTTAATAGTTGCACATGTGAAAAGGGCACCACAGAAAGGTGGTCCCCATTGCGCACACGGCCCTCTCCTGATCGCCGCGGCGAAGAATTTTTCGGTCCTGCAGTTTTCGTTCGTTTGGCGTCCAGAGTCAAACTCCGGCTTTCCCCGCCTTTTATTCCTTTGATTTTTCTCAGGTCCCGAAGCACCGAGGCCAAGAATAACATACGGATCGTTGAGCGCCAGCCCAACATCGACATAAGCCCAGAGTGTCACC
>JANQPG010000030.1 GCA_028289545.1 Woeseiaceae bacterium | reverse complement strand
TCCGCTGTCCGCGGCATCGTCCGGCAACGGCAATCGAACGTTGCGAGACGGCACGACGGTCGAAATTGCGTGCTTGTACACCATCTGGTTGACGCTGTTCTTGAGCAGCACGACAAACTGGTCGAACGAGTCGACCTGGCCCTGCAGCTTGATGCCGTTAACGAGATAGATGGATACAGGTACTTTTTCCTTACGCAAAATATTCAAAAAGGGGTCTTGCAATGTCTGCCCTTTAGCCATTTTGGGTTCTCCTTATTTTTTGTTCTGTAGAGAAAGCCGCAACCGGTGGCGCCGGGTGCCCTTAGCGGCTTCCTGCCTAAGCGAAGTAAAAAGTTTATCACAGCGGCCGAAGCGTACATGCGAATTTCAGCCGAGTTCTACTGCGAGATATTCGTATATGGACTCGATCGAGCCATCTTCAAGTGGATCGACCGTAAATGCCGACTTTTCTCTCCTCAACCAGGTAATCTGGCGCTTCGCCAGCTGCCGGGTCGCATACAGCGCCCGGCGAAATGCCTCCTCTTCGGAATACTCGCCAGCCAGGTAACCCAAGTACTGCCGATAGCCGACCGAGCGCATCGACGCGCTTTCGCGCTTGAGCCCGGGGCGCTGCATGAGCGCTTCAAGCTCTTCGCAAAAACCCTCTATGACCATCTGTCGAAGCCTCCGTTCAATACGTGCGTGCAGGTCCGCGCGACGAACCGGATTCAGCACCAGCTTCAGGAATCGCCAGTCGGGCAGCGGCGGCCTCGTCGTACGCGTGAGCGAAGACAGCGTGCTGCCTGTCGCCCGCAACACCTCGAGCGCCCGCTGAATTCTCTGCCGGTCGTTGACTTCGATCCTGGCCGCCGCCTCCGGATCGTGCTCCGCGAGTTCCGCATGCAGCGCCGGCCAGCCACGCACCGACGCCTCCTCTTCGAGCTCCCGGCGCAGCAGAGGTTCCGCCTGCGGCAGCTCCGCGATCCCTTCGGTCAGCGCGCGGAAGTACAGCATCGTTCCGCCGACCAGCAGAGGAATTCTGCCTGCGCCGTGGATGCTGCGGATTTCGCGGATCGCATCGCGAACGAAGTCGCCGGCCGAGTAGGACTCCTCCGGATCGCGTATGTCGATGAGGCGATGCGGTACGCGGGACAGAACGTCGGGACCGGGTTTGGCGGTGCCAATATCCATTCCCCGGTATACGAGCGCAGAATCGACGCTGATTACGTCAAACGGGAAACGCTTGCACAACGATACGGCGCATTCGGTCTTGCCCGACGCCGTCGGGCCCATCAGGCAAACGGCTGCCGGTGTTTTCACTGGCCGCGCAGAAACAGCCGGTCGAGATCGCTGAGCGACAGCGCGGTCCAGGTCGGCCTGCCGTGGTTACACTGATCGGCGCGTTCTGTGCTCTCCATCTCGCGCAGCAGCGCATTCATTTCGGCGATTTCGAGCTGCCGGTTTGCGCGCACGGAGCCGTGGCAAGCCATCGTGGCCAGAAGCTCGTGGCATGCGTCTTCGACGCGATTGCTGCGGCCGGCTTCGGCAAGATCGGCGAGCGTATCGCGCAACAGCGATTCCGGGTCCGCCCGGCGCAGCAGAGCGGGCACTTCGCGAATGCGGACGTGCGCGGGGCCCGAGCGATCGACGAGCAGACCGACACGTTCGAACACATCGCGCTCGGTCTCCACGAGGTCGGCCTCATTGCTTGCAACGGATACGGTGACGGGCACGAGGAGCGGCTGGCCAACCAGCGACTTGTCGTCAAACTGCCGCTTGAGACGCTCGTAGGTAATTCGCTCGTGGGCTGCGTGCATGTCGACCAGCACAAGACCTTGAGCATTTTCGGCGAGGATATACACCCCGCCGAGCTGCGCCAGCGCAAAACCCAGCGGCGGCAGCTCGCGACGATCCGCCGGCAGGGCGTGCGCCGGCGCATCCTGAACGGAAGCACGTGCATACGCCTCGAGCGTCTCGCTAATGGCTGTGCGGGCGGGAGCGCTGCCCCTGGTAACCAGCGGCATTGCGCTCTGCGTCCGATACGGTTCCGCGGGCGCCGTTGTTGCGGACACGGCGGCAAGCTCGGCGGGCGCCTGCTCATGCCCGCCCGGGCGTGTATCCGCCAATGCCGTCTCCAGGACCTGCGCCACGATGCCGTGCACGCGCCGGCCGTCCCGAAAGCGCACTTCGTGTTTGGCCGGATGCGCGTTGGCGTCCACCGCGGCCGGGTCCATCGTGATATTCAGCACGTAGGCGGGATAGCGGCCGTGAAACAGCACGTCGCGAAAAGCGTGCCGTGCAGCGTGCGCCAGCGTCCGGTCGCTCACCGAGCGGCCGTTGACGAACCAGAACTGCAGATCCGGCTGGCTGCGCGAGAACGTCGGCTGCGCAAGGAAACCGCGTATCGCGAGGCCGTCGCGTTCCGCATCGATCGCAATTGCGTGTTCGGCGAACGCACTCCCGCAGACTTTGCCCAGGCGGCCGAGCTCGGCAGTCAAATCCCGGGCCGGCGGCAACGCGAGCACCGAGCGCTGATTGTGAGTGAGTGAAAAGCCCACTTCAGGACGCGACAGCGCAAGCCGTTTCAACCACTTTTCGATGTGCGTGAACTCGGTGCGCTCGGTGCGCAGAAAGCGCCGCCGCGCCGGCGTGTTGAAAAACAGGTCGTGCACTTCCACCGTAGTGCCCGGCGGATGGGCAACCGGGCGCGGCTCGGACAGCTCGCCGCCGTTGGCGGCAACTTCCCAGGCCGAGTCGGCCGCCGCCGCGCGCGAACGAATCGAAAAGCGCGAAACGGAGGCGATGCTCGGCAGCGCTTCGCCGCGAAAGCCGAGCGACACGACCGCTTCGAGATCTTCGAGACTCGCGATTTTGCTCGTTGCATGTCGCGCAAGCGCCGTAACGAGTTCCGCCTTGGGTATGCCGGCACCGTCATCGCGAACGCGTATGAGCTTCTGGCCTCCGGCCAGTATCTCGATATCGATCTGCCCGGCCCCGGAATCGAGGCTGTTTTCTACCAGCTCCTTGACGACCGAGGCTGGCCGCTCCACGACCTCGCCGGCAGCGATCTGGTTGACAAGGTGACTGGGAAGCTTGCGTATGGGCATGACGGCGGGTGACTGTTCGAGCGGCCCGTCATTCTTCCAAAACGACAGTAAAAAGTCTTGCCGCCGATGCTATCGACCGCAATTTTCGACACGCGTTGCGGCCAGGCTACGATCCGGACAGCAGAGGAATGCTCAGGGTTTGCCCGACGCGGATACGATCCGTCCGGAGATTGTTTGCACGCCGTATGGCGGCCGTACTGACGTTGTAGCGCTCGGCGATCTCGGACAGCGTGTCGCCGCGCGCAATGACGTGGTTCACGGCGCCGTTCGGACGATTCTTGAGCTGCATCGCAATCAGGCTGTCGGGCGGCGGGTTCTCGTAGAAATATCGCCGTATGCCGGTGAGCATCGCGGCCGCGAGCTTGTTCTGGTAGGCACGACTCTTGAGGTTTTTCTCTTCGGTCGGATTCGAAATAAACCCGGTCTCAACGAGTATCGACGGCGTGTCAGGGGCTTTCAGCACAATAAACCCCGCCTGCTGCACCTGGCTGCGGTGGACCCGTCCCACTTTGGCCAGTTCGTCCATTACGCTCTGACCGACGTCGAGGCTCGCGCTCAGCGCCGCGTTTTGCGACAGGTCGAGCAGCACCGATGCGAGGTCGCCGTCAGCTGTGTTCAGCGGCACGCCGCCGACGTGTGAATTCTCGCGCTGCGCGAGCTGGCGCGCTGCCTCGTCGCTTGCTCCTCGCAGCGACAGCGCGTACACCGAGGCGCCGCGCGGCCGCCGGTCCACAACCGCGTCGGCGTGTACAGACACGAACAGATCCGCCTTCCCGCGCCGCGCGATCTCTATGCGCTCGCGATGATCGACATACACGTCCCGGTCACGAATCAAGAGCGCCTTCATACCCGGTTCGGCGTTGATTCTGCGCGCCAACACTTTCGAAATGGCGAGCACGACGTCCTTCTCATAGGTACGCGCTTTGCCGATGGCGCCCGGGTCCCTGCCGCCGTGGCCGGGATCGATGGCAATGATTAGGTCCCTGCCCTGCGCGCGCGCCTCTGAAGCGCGTTTGACCGGCGTCAGCGCGCCGGAGCGCAGCAGGTCGATGACCAGACGGTCGCCGTAGCGCTCGTTGGGTCCCGTCGTGAAACTCCGCGAACGCACCGACTGCTTGAGGTCGAGCACAACCCGCAGCTGGCCGTTGGCGCGCAGCCCGCTGCGAATCGAGCGCACGCTGCCGACGCCATCGGGCAGGCTGCCCATGGCTCCGCTGACGCGGCTGTCCTTCAGGTCGATCACGAGCCGGTCTGGCCCGCGCAACGTAAAAATCTTGTGATCCACGGGCCCGTCGAGATCGAGAACAACCCGGGTGCGCTCGTTCTCGGACCAGATCCGGACGTTTTCCACGGTGGTGTCGGCGTGGGCGGACAGCGCCAGCAGGCACACACCGACCGCTACGCCGACAGTTCGCACGCACTTGACGATCATGCTCAAGGGGCTCGCTCTTCTCGCTCGAATCAGAGCCCGAGTATACGAGATTCTTCTCAAATTCCAATACTCTTTTTAGTATCAGAATTAATAAGATAGCTTATCTACTTAAACCTGAGCTGAAGGCTGGGAAGAGGACCGATCCAATGTTCGCAGACTGGCCTCGAGAGAACGGAGGACCGCGGCGGCGCGCCCGCTCAACGCTCGAATCTCCACCCGCCGGGCCGATCCGGCGTAATGCAGCGACACGTCCAGGTCGGCCGCATCCCGAAGCGCGGGCACGCGCTCCGGCCACTCCACGAGCCTCAAGCCCGAATCCAGCTCGTCGAAACCCAGGTATTGCAGTTCGACGGCATCACTAATTCTATATAAATCAATATGATAAACCTTTAGCCCGGGGAGATCGTAAGGCTCGACCAGCGTGTAGGTCGGGCTGGGAACGGGGCCCGAGTGGCCCAAAGCCGACAGAATCGATCGCGCGACAGTCGACTTGCCGGCACCCAGCTCGCCGCGCAGCAATAGCATCCAGCCGCCCGCCTCAGCGGGAAGACTCGCTGCGACGGCCTTACCCAGCCGCACCGAGCTCTCGACGTCCGGCAGCTCGAGCTCAATCACGGATTCACGGCTATCCGCAGAGGATCCAGAAGATCGCTCGCGATCGTGCCGCGCTCGCCGTCGCGTGCCGCCACATCGCCCGCGCGCGCGTGCACGTCCACACCGAGACACGCGGCATCCTCGAGCGGCAGGCCCTGGGCTATCAAAGCTGCAATCACACCGGTCAACACGTCGCCCATTCCGGCCGTCGACATACCGGGATTGCCGCGGGCTGACACCCAGGGCGGCTCCCCCGACGCGGAGACGAGCGTTGCCGCGCCCTTGAGCACCACTACCCCTGCGTAGCGTTCGCCGAGTTCACGCAGCGCATCCAGGCGATCCGCCTGAACGTCCCGCGCGGAACAACCGAGCAGCCGAGCCGCCTCGCCGGGGTGCGGCGTCATTACGCGCGTATCGCGGGGCTGCGGAGAGCCGGCCAGGTAAGTCAGCGCACCCGCATCCCATACGCTTGGCCGGCCGTCGGCCGCGAGGTGCTCGTACACGCGCTGCGACCAGGGATCCGCCCCCAGTCCCGGCCCCAGGGCAACAACCGATGCGCGCTCGAGCAGCGGTTCGAGGTCTTGCTCATGCTCGACGGCGGTGACCATCAGTTCGGGGCACGCGGCAACGAGACTCGCCGCGTGCGCCGGATGAGTCGCCACCGTCACGGCGCCTGCACCGCACCGCAGCGCCGCCTTCGCGGCGAGCATAACCGCGCCCGGCATACCGGCCGTGCCGCCGGCAACCAGCACGTGGCCAAACGACCCTTTATGAGCGTTCCGGCGCCGGCGCGGCAGCGCGGCCCGGCGCAGGCGATCCGGTATTCGCCGCAACAGGGCGCCGTCGGCCGGATAGCAGTCATCCGGTATGTCGAGGCTCGAGAAATGCAGGTCACCGCGACAGTCGATGCCGTCGGCCAGGAAATACGCCGGCTTCAGCGCAACGAAGGCGACGGTCGCCTCGGCGCACACGGCGGCGCCGAGCGCGCGGCCCGTGTTGCCCGCAATACCGCTGGGGATGTCGAGCGCCAGCACGGGCGCAGGGTGTTCGTTGATGGCATCGATCAGCTGCCGAAACGATCCGCTGACCTCACGCTCCATCCCGGTCCCGAACAGACCGTCCACGAGCAGATCGGCGCTGCCAAGATCGTCCGCCGTCGGCTCGGCAACAACCTCGAGCCTGCCGCCCGCCAGGCGATAGTCGCGAAAGGCGCTCCTGGCGTCGCCGCGGAGGCCGTCGGGATCGGTGGCGGCAAGGACGCTGGCTTCTATCCCTTCGGCTAATGCGAGGCGAGCCATGACGTAGGCGTCGCCACCATTGTTGCCGGGCCCCGCCACAAATGACCAGCGCCCGGCAGCCGGGTGCCGCCGCCTCGCAATCTCGAGACCGGCGCTCGCGGCTCGCGTCATCAGCGTGTAGCCGGGAATCTGATGTTGCTCGATCGCAATGCGATCGATCTCGCGGACCCGGTCGACCGGATAGACCATTTCAGGCAACGGCTGCATGGCTCGGATTATACTGCCGCAATGCCTGACCATCGCCAGCGCTTTGATATCGACGCGCCCGACGCTCTCAGCCAGCTCAAGGAAGACATCGGGCGCTGGAGCCGTGAACTCGGTTTTCAAGAGGCGGGGGTTGCCGACCTCGACCTTGGCGTCGCCGAGCAACGCCTTACGCGCTGGCTCGAGCGCCAGTTCCACGGCAGCATGCACTACATGCAGCGGCACGGCACCAAGCGCAGCCGTCCCGAGGAGCTTGTCCCCGGAACAATCCGGGTCATTTCGGTGCGAATGGACTACCTGAAGGCGCCGCAGTCGGAAGCCGTGGCGTTGCTCGATCATCCGAGCAGAGCGTATGTTTCGCGTTATGCGCTGGGCCGCGACTACCACAAGGTCCTGCGCAGCCGCCTCGCAAAACTCGCCCGGAAGATCGAGTCGAGAACGGGTCCGTTCGGGTATCGCGTATTCGTCGACAGCGCACCGGTGCTCGAGAAACCGCTGGCCGAAAAAGCCGGCATCGGATGGATCGGCAAACATACCAACCTGATCAACAAGACCGCAGGCTCGTGGTTTTTCCTGGGCGAGCTCTATACCGATCTGCCGCTGCCCGTGGACGCCGCAGGCGGAGCGCATTGCGGCAGCTGCCGGGCCTGCCTGGACGTCTGCCCGACAAAAGCCATTGTTGCGCCCTACGTACTCGACGCCCGCCGCTGTATTTCGTATCTGACGATCGAATCGAAAGCGGCGATACCCGTCGAGTTTCGCAAGGCAATCGGCAACCGGATCTACGGCTGCGACGATTGCCAGCTGTTCTGTCCCTGGAACAAATTTGCACAACCGAGCGGCGAGGCGGACTTCGCGCCGCGGCACGGGCTCGACACGGCAGAGCTCGTCGAGCTGTTCGCATGGAGTCGCGAGCAATGGGAGGAACGTATGCTCGGGACGGCCATTCGACGCATTGGCTACACGCGATGGCTTGCCAACATCGCCATTGCGCTGGGCAACGCCGAAAGCAGCGACAGCGTCGTCGAGGCATTGAGGCAACGTCGGCACAGCGAATCCGATATCCTCCGGGAGCACGTCGACTGGGCGCTTCAGCAACACGTCGGGTAGCGACAGGGGATCGTTACAACGACAATGGCAGCAGCGGCAACAACAGAAACAAGATCAAGAAGCAGGAAATCAGCATGTTCAGTGCACCCGAATCGCCTTACCTCGTTCCGTTCGACGGCAGCTTCTCGATTGCCGAAGCAAGCACCGAACCAAAAACCGACGGCCACCGCCACAAAGGCGCGCACCGCAAAGCCAGCACCGAAAAGCTGAAGCGCCTGCAACGCGTGCTCGCGGCAGGCGACCGACATGCCATCCTGCTCGTGTTCCAGGCCATGGATGCGGCGGGCAAAGACAGCACCATTCGCGCTGTCATGCAGGGCGTCAATCCTTCCGGCTGCCAGGTATTCAGTTTCAAGAAACCCTCGAGCCTGGAACTCGACCACGATTTCCTCTGGAGAACGAGCTGCCGCTTACCCGAGCGCGGCCGCATCGGTATCTTCAACCGCAGCCAGTACGAGGAAGTGCTGGTCGTGCGGGTTCACCCGAAGATACTCGCCTCCCAGAAGCTGCCCGGGGAACTCAACCTCGAAACCATCTGGGAGGACCGGCTGACGTCGATACGGGATCAGGAGGCGCACCTTGCGCGCAACGGCACGGTGATTCTCAAGTTCTGGCTGAACGTTTCGAAAGACGAACAGAAACGGCGCCTTCTGGCGCGACTCGACGACCCGGACCGCAACTGGAAGTTCGAGCCCCGGGACGTTATAGAGCGCCGCTACTGGGCCGACTACATGCGCGCCTACGAGGAGGCGCTGAACGCAACCTCCCGTCCCTGGGCGCCGTGGTATGCCATTCCGGCCGACGACAAGCCCTACATGCGCGCGCGCGTGGCCGAAATTGTGGCCGACGCGCTCGAGAGCATTGGGCTCAGGTATCCCACACCCAGTGACGAAGACCGCGCTGCGTTTGCCGAATCGCGCCGGGAACTCCTTGGCAATTCCGACCGGAAGAAGCCGTAAACCGCGTTACAGTCGAAAATAGTGTGGCACAGTCGCTGTTTTTGCAGACTTTCAAGCCGTCAAAATCCGGTTTTAGCACCAAAAAGGTGCCGATCCAGGAGATTTCGTGGCGCAGGTACTCGCCATCAATTCGGACTACAAGCGCACTCTGCTGGAGGGGCTGGAGCTGTTTCGCGGCGTGCGCGCAGACGATGTATCGATGCTCCTGCAGCAGTGTGACCGGAGGGACGTCGAAGCGGGCGAGGTGCTCCTGTCGCCCGGTGCACGCAACGAACACGTATTCATCGTCCTGTCCGGCAGCCTCGACGTGCACGTCGGCTCGCTGGATACGCCCCCGCTCGCGACGATGGAGACCGGCGCCTGCGTAGGCGAGATGTCGATCATCGAAGACCGCGATCCATCAGCGTGGGTCGTGAGCCGCGAGTCCGCCCACCTTCTCGTGATTCACCAGACCGTGCTTTGGGAAATGGTGAATGCCTCACACGAACTGGCCAAGAATCTGCTGGTCGTGCTGTCCGAGCGGGTGCGCAGCCACAATCGAGTGATTGCCGACAGCTACGGCGAACTCCGCAAGGCGGAGCAATCCGCCGTAACCGATGCGTTGACCGGACTCGGCAACCGGCACACGATGGAAAACGCGTTTCCTCGGGAAATCCGCCAGAGCACGCGAAGCGGAGAACCGCTGTCGCTCATGATGCTCGACCTCGACAACTTCAAGTCACTGAACGACCGTTACGGGCACGTGGCGGGCGACCGGATTCTGGTCGCCGTTGCCGACGTGTTGAGAACGCAGGTGCACCCCGGCGACATACTCGTTCGCTACGGCGGGGACGAATTTGCCGTGCTGCTGCCGACGGTCAGCCTGGAACAGGCCAAAAGGATTGCCGAACGTGTCCGGCAAACCGTTCGGCAAACCCGGATCAGCACGTCCAGCGGCGCGGGTACCATCCCCGTCACGGTCTCGATTGGCGTCGCCGAACTCAAGAGCGGAGAAAGCCTCGAAGCCCTGCTGCACGCCGCTGACGACGCTCTCTACAGCGCGAAGAAAGCCGGCCGGGACGCCGTTTCCGGCTAGAGCCGCCTGCCCGGATACAGCCCCTACACGGTCACCACGACGTTGTCGATCAGTCGGGCACGGCCGAGCCGTGCCGCGGCAAGCACAACCAGCTCGTCACAGTCCCTGTCCGGCACCTCGAGGTTTTGAGCCCGGCGAACGGCGAAGTATTCGACGTCGAAACCGGCCTCGCGGAGACGATCGGCGGCACCCTCCTCGAGCGCCTCGAAGTCTCTGTTGCCGTTCTGCAAAGCCTCACCCGCGGCAGACAGCGCGGCGTACAGCTCGGGCGCGCGTTGCCGCTCGTCCGCGCTCAGGTAACTGTTGCGCGAACTCATCGCCAGGCCGTCATCCTCGCGCACGGTCGGCGAGGTGACGATTCGCACCGGCAGGCTCAGGTCTTCGGTCATGTGGCGAATCAAGAGCTGCTGCTGATAATCCTTTTGGCCGAACACGGCCACGTCCGGGACCAGCAGCGAGAACAGCCTGGCGACCACGGTCGTCACACCGTCGAAGTGTCCGGGGCGCGAAGCGCCGCAAAAATTCTGGCTTAAACCCGGCACCGAAATCACGGTCGCGTTTTCGATGCCGAACGGATACATGGTCAGGTCGGTCGGCGCGAACAGCAGATCGGCGCCCGCCGACTTCAGACGCCTGACGTCGCGTTCCAGCGTTCTCGGATATTCCTCGAAGTCTTCGCCCGGACCGAACTGGGTTGGATTTACGTAAATCGACACCACGACACGCTCGGCATGTTCGCGAGCCTCCTTGACCAATGCAATATGGCCCTTGTGCAGATTGCCCATCGTTGCGACCAGCGCAATGTGGTCGTTCTGGTGGCGCCATTCGTTGAGCTGGGCACGCAGGTCTTCTTTGTTGTCTACGGTTAACAAGCGTCAGTCATCCCTTGAATAATGGCAATTGGGCAATGGCAACAGGTTGTGCGCAGGATCTGGTGAGGTTTTTTAAGGACCTGTCGTCCCTAGGAAAAGCAGTGCTCGGGCGCAGGGTAGCTCTGATCTTTGACGGCTGCGACGTAGGCCTCGATGGCCGCCAGGGGCGAATGGTGGTCCTGCTGAAAATTGCGTACGAAACGCGGCGTGCGACCCTGGGTAATGTCCAGGATGTCATACAGCACGAGTATCTGCCCGTCGGTGGCGGGTCCGGCGCCGATGCCGATGACCGGCACTTCGAGCGCCCGGCTGATGTCCTCTCCAAGTTCGTTGGGTACACATTCGAGCAGCACAATATCGGCGCCGGCGTTCTGCAGGCGCTCCGCCGTCACAATCATTTCCTTGGCCTTGTGCTCGTCGCGGCCCTGCACCTTGAAACCGCCGATCTTGTGCACCGACTGCGGCTTGAGACCGAGATGCGCACATACCGGTATGTCATGTCGCGCAAGGTGCTCGACAATTTCCAGCTGGCCTTCACCACCCTCGAGTTTGATCATCATGGCGCCGCCCTCCTGCATGAGCCGCACGGAGTTGTCGAGCGCCTGTGCAGGATTTGTGTAGCTCATGAAGGGCATGTCGGCAACAAGGAAAGCTCGCCGTAAACCACGCGCGACGGCGCGCGTGTGATACACGATGTCGTCGACCGTCACGGGCACGGTCGTATCGTGCCCCTGAATGACCATGCCCAGTGAATCACCAACCAGGACGAGATCCGCACCTGCGGCGTCGACCAGCACGGCGTAGCTCGCATCGTAAGCCGTAATACAGGCGATCGGCTCCTTTTCCGCCTTCATCTTCGCAAGCGTTGCCACGTTGACGGGAGGCTTCGGCATCCCGCGTTGCTCGAGCTGTGTGTACATGATGTGATCCGTTCGTCAGGCCAGCGCGGCCGCCACCGGGTTGAAGAAGTGCCGACCGCCGGTCGTGCGTTCGATTTGTCGGAACAGCTGATTGTAGTCTTCTTCGCTGTTCACCGGGTCGATATCCGATGCGTTGACAATCAGCAGCGGTCCCTCGTCGTAGGCGTGAAAGTAACGTGCGTACGCCTCGGTGAGACGCTCGAGATAGGCGCGGTCGATGCCTCTGTCCCTGAACTGGCCGCGCCGGGCGATCCGCTCGAGCAGCACGTCGACCCGCGCCTGAAGATAGATGACGAGGTCAGGTACGGGCGGCTCCACATCCAGCTTCGCCGCAACCTGATCGTAGAGCGACAGCTCGTCCGCATCGAGGTTCAGTTCGGCAAACAAACGGTCCTTCGCAAACAGGTAGTCCGACACACGGACCCGCGTGAAGAGATCCGATTGCCGCAAAGACTCAAGTTGTCTCGCGCGCGCAAACAAGAAAAACATCTGCGCCGGCAGCGCGGCCGATCGACCGTCGCGGTAGAAGCGATCGAGGAACGGGTTCTCGGCATCGTTCTCAAGCAACAGATCGGCGCCCAGGCTTTCCGCGAGTCGAAGCGCCAGCGCCGTCTTGCCGACGCCAATGGGCCCTTCAACTGCGATGAAGCGGGTATTGCCGCCGTCTATGGCGCTAACTGACACGTTCTCCCCCGCACAGATCAATTGTCGTCGACGTGGACGACTGAGCGCAAAAGCCTGTCGCCCTTGTAATCCGAGCCCTTGTCACCCACAGGAGCAATGTCCGGCTCCGAAGGCACCGGCAGGTCCGCCACTCGCCCAACGCCAGGAATCTCAAGCTCGGGCGCTATGTCCCTGAGCGGCAACAGTACAAAATTTCTCGAGGCAATGCCCGGATGGGGTACCGAAAGACCCGGCTCGTCGATACGGTGGGAGCCGAACACAAGCAGGTCGAGATCGATAGTCCTCGGCCCCCAGCGCTTTGCACTCGTGTCACGGCCCAATTTCCCTTCTATGCTTTTGAACGTCTCCAACAGCGCCCGGGCCGACAGGCGAGTCATGAGTGCCGCGCATGCGTTCAGGAAATCGGGCTGCTCGATACCGCCCAGGGGTGCGGACCGATAGGTACCGGAGACGGAATACACGCGAACGCCTTCGGTCGCCGATAGACACTCCAGCGCGGCGCGTAGTTGCCGGCTCGGTTGCGACAGATTGCTGCCGAGCCCCACGTATGCCGGCATCCAAAGAGCAGCGTGTGCCGTCACGACGAGCCGGGGCTGCCCGAGCCGGAGCGCCGCCTGCCGCGGCGACGGTTGCGGCGGCGCCCGCGCGGTTTACCGTGAATCTGGAAACTCGCCGCGCGATCTTCACGAGACTGACATTGCGCGTCCGTCCAGAAGGCCATCAGCTGCTCGTCAAATTGCCCCACTTCGGTCAGGAGCACCATAAAATCATAGGCGGCACGAAAGCGCCGGTGCTCGAGAAAGTTCATCGCACGCTTGCCGCGCGTGGTCGCGAAGCGCGGCTGCAGCGCGAGCATTTCCCGCATCGGCACGGTGAAGCGGCGGGGAATCGCCACGCGGCGCTGCTGATCGGCAACCAGTTGATAAGACGCCAGGCTCAGCGCCTGACCTTCCGACATTTTTTCTTCGCGGCGGATCTCGTCCGCAAGCCGGCGCGTCGGTGACCACATGAACACGCCAAGCAGGAACATTGGCGTCACCGACTTGCCGGCGGCGACCCGCCGATCGGTGTTTCTCAGCGCCGCCATGATGAAGGGCAGGAAGCCGTCGTCGTCGCGTATCGCCGCTTCGGTCGCGGGGAAGAGTTCCGCAAACAAATCGTAGTGCCGCAGCAGTTCGAAGGTCTTCTCGGCATGGCCGGCCTGAAACAGCTTGAGAAACTCGTCGAACAGCCTGGCCGCCGGCACATTGGTCAACAGCTGGGTATTGCCGGCGATGGCGTTGACGACATCGTCGGCGATATCGAAACCGAGTTTTGCGGCAAAACGCACGGCGCGCAGCATTCTGACGGGATCCTCGCGCAGCCGCTGTCCCGGATCGCCGATCAGACGCAGCACGCGGTCGCGAATATCGGCAGCACCGCCGGCATAGTCCCAGATACTGAAGTCGGCAATATTGTAGTACAGCGCGTTG
This sequence comes from Woeseiaceae bacterium, assembly GCA_028289545.1. Taxonomy (GTDB): domain Bacteria; phylum Pseudomonadota; class Gammaproteobacteria; order Steroidobacterales; family Woeseiaceae; genus UBA1847. Next base: position 59,755 of record JANQPG010000030.1, on the reverse strand, counting down.
CAGGTGAAGTCGCGCCGCCAGACGTCTTCCTCGATGCTGCCGTACACGTTGTCGCGGATGATGCGCCCTTCGACATCCTGTTCGGCATCGTCGCCGTCGTGATTGGCGGACGCCCGAAACGTGGCGACCTCGATAATCTCGCGACCGAAGCGGACGTGAGCCAGCCGAAAGCGGCGGCCGATCAAGCGGCAGTTGCTGAACAGCGCCTTGACTTCATCGGGTGTTGCGTCCGTGGCGACGTCGAAGTCCTTCGGGTGCAGGCCAATCATTGCATCACGAATACAGCCGCCGACCAGGAACGCCTGGTAGCCGGATTTGTGCAACCTATACAGTACCTTAAGAGCGCTTTTGGAGATTTCTTCGCGCGAAACGTTGTGTGCGCTGCGGGGAATGATCTCGGGTTCTGTAGCGGTGGGACTCGCGCGGTTTTCCAAAGAGACGCCTGTGCTCTGAGCCGTAAAGGCCGGGATCATACCAGCCTGCCCTTCCCGGCCGCACCTCCGGCATCGGATTCGCGGCATCGACCGGGAGAAGCGGCGTGCCCGCCGGGGCGCCGCCTGGGTCCGGAGCAGCAAATTGTACAAAGCGCAGTTATGATGCGCCGATGATCGACCCGGCACCCCCCCTTCAAAACACCTGGCAGGCTTGGCTGTCGCGCGTGTTCGGCCCGCAACGGGGTGAATATGAAGCCGCCATCTGGTCGTTTGTCTACTTCTTCTGTGTGCTGTCGGCCTACTACATCCTGCGGCCGGTGCGCGAGACCATGGCGGTGGGCAGTGGACCCAACACCATTCCGTTGCTGTTTACCGGTACGTTCTTTGCGATGCTCGTCGCGACCAGCCTGTTCGGATGGGTGGCCGCGCGGTTCCCGCGCAAGCAGTTTCTACCCTGGGTCTACCTGTTCTTCCTTACCAACATCCTGATCTTCGGGGCCGTGTTCGACTACGCCGTCGACAACGATCGGGAATTCGTCTGGCTCGGCCGGGTGTTCTTCGTCTGGCTCAGCGTCTTCAACCTGTTCGTCGTCTCCGTATTCTGGAGCTTTATGGCCGATATCTGGTCGCGCGAGCAGGGTCGGCGCTTGTTCGGACTGATCTCGGCCGGCGGCAGCATCGGCGCATTGCTCGGCGGCATCAGCACAAGCCTGTTGGTGGAGAGCGTCGGTTTCGAAAACCTGTTTCCGATTTCCGCCGCGCTGCTTGCGATCTGCATTCTGTGCATCCAGCGTTTGCGGCGCTGGGTGGAGCACACACAAGACGAAGACATAGAACAGAGCGCCGCCAGCGAGCGAGCGCTCGGCGGCAGTGCGTTCAGCGGTTTCACGCACGTCATGCGATCACCGTACTTCCGTGCTATCGCGATTGCTTCGATTATCGCCAACCTGCTGGGCACCGCACTCTACATGTTCATGGCGGATCTCGTTCAGCAGTCAATTCCCGACACGAACGCCCAAGCGCGGTTTTTTTCCAACGTCAACGTCATTCAAAACGCCCTGACGATCGTTGGTCAGATGCTGATCGTCAAGCACGTCGTCAGCCGCTACGGCATCGGGATCTCGCTGTCGCTCCTGCCGGTCGTGTCGATCGCGGGCTTCATTCTGCTGGCCTTCGATCCGGTCCTTGCCTTCGTTACGGCGCTGACGGTTGTGCGCCGCGCACTCGGCTTTTCCTTCAGCAAACCCACCTCCGACATGCTTTACTCCGTGGTCTCGCCTGAAGACAAGTACAAGAGCAAGAACTTCATCGACACGGCCGTCTACCGCGGCGGCGACCTCATCGGCACCTGGTCGATCCAGTTCTTCAAAAGCATCCTCGGGCTTGGCATCTCCGGGATCTCGATTATCATGCTGCCATTCGCCCTGGTGTGGACGGGGCTTGCCCTTTGGCTCGGCCGCGACTATCACCGACGCGTGAAACTGGCCCGCGAAGACGCGAACGAGCACCTCTCGCCAGTAAAAACAGATAGCTGACCATGCCCGACAAACGATCCAGCGGTCTCTTGCGCCGTGTAGCCGCAATGCTCTACGACAGCCTCCTCGTGCTGGCGCTGTTGATGCTCGCGACGGTGCCGTTCATTGCGCTGCGGCGCGGTGAGGCGGTGCTGGACAGCCCCGCCTACCAGCTCAGCCTCATCCTGGTGATCTACGTCTTTTTCGTGGGCTTCTGGACGACACGCGGCCGCACGCTGGGCATGCAGTCCTGGGGACTGCAGCTCGAAGACGAGAACGGGCGTGTGCCGGGCGCGGCAAGAGCCAGCCTGCGGTTTGCCGCCGCCATCCTTTCGTTTGCCACGCTGGGGCTGGGTTTCCTGTGGCAACTCGTCGATCGCGACAAGATTAGCTGGCACGACCGCCTGAGCGGCACTCGGCTGATGCACTATCCGAAGCAGAAGAAGAAAGCCGTCAAGGCGGAAAGCTGACGGCGACAGGCTGACGGACCCGGGCTTCAGCGTATACGCGTCAGCGCAATCAGCGTTACGACAAGCAGCACAACGGACGGCAACCACGAAATGGTTGCCGGGTTGAGATCGAAGACCTGGCCGGAATTGGCCAGCATTTCGCTCGCCAGGTAATACGCAAGGCCAATAACGACACCAATCATCAGGCGCCCCCCTGCGCCGCCCGTGCGCAGCGAGCCGAACACGAACGCAAGCGCAAGAATAGGCATGATCAGCACCGTAGCCGTTCTCGATATCCGGTACCAGAACTCCGTCTCGTACTGGTCGGCGTCCAGCTCGTTGCGATTCAAGTAATCGATGTAGCTCAGCAGGCCGCGCAGCGACAGGCTCAGCGGCTTGGCAAGCCCGCTGCCCAGGAGTTCGGCGTTGACCTCGAACTCCTCGGTCGTGAGGACCTCTTCGCTGACCTGGACACGGTTGTCGAAAAAGCGGGTTTCCCGAACGTTTTCGAGGCGCCAGGTATCGTCGCTGTTGATGCCCGCGTTGTCGGCCAGGGCGATGGACTCGAGTTCGTCGTACTCGTTGAAGCGGTACAGGTACAGCGTGCCGAACTCGAACTCGGTGTTGACCCGCTCGAGGTGCAGATAGGCGGAGCCGTCTTTGACCCAGGTGGCATTGCCGAGGCGATCGTCGTCCTGCCCAAGCCGGGCCTCAACCCGCATGTTGCGCGCGTAAAAGTCCAACGGCGGGCCGATGAACTCGCCAAGCAGCCCGGTCAACACAACGAGAATCATGCCGGACACGGAGACCATGCCGGCGAGCTTCTTGACCGACATGCCCGCTGCGCGCATGACGATAATTTCGCTGTTGGCCGCTATACCGCCCAGCCCCAGCAGCGAGCCGATGAGCACGGCCACGGGCAGGAGCTCGAAGGCCAGGATCGGCAGCCGCAACAGCGAGAACTGAATGGCCTGCGGCGTCTGGTAGCTGTTCTGAACGTCGTCGAGCTCAGCGATCAGCTCGAACAGTCCCGCCAGCGCAAGCAGCACGACGAGCACCATTGCCGAACTGGCGAGTACGGTGCGGGTCAGGTATGCCGTCAGGATGGCGTTCAAGGCAGCCACCGACGATGCCAGTTGTTCTGCAGGCCGAACAGCACCAGCCCGAACAACAGCACACCTCCGTGCACCCACCAAAGACCAATATCGGGCGAAACCCGGCCCTGTTCGATCCAGGCTTTTGCTGCATTCAGCATGTTGAGATAGATGATGAACACGAGCAGACCAATTGCAATGCGCCCGTAGCGGCCCGCGCGCGGCCGGCTCTTCGCCAACGGCACGGCCAGGAATCCGAGCAGCACGGTCGCGAGCGGAATACTGATTCGCCATTGCAGCTCGGCCCGGTTCTCGAGCGTATCGCTGCCGATCAAATTCATGAACGGCTGCGAGCGGGGTTCGGGCTCGGGCGTTTCGACGCTCGGCAGCGGATAAGGAATGCCGTGTTCGGCGAACTCAACCACGCGAAACCGCGCCGTTCCCGGAATGCCTTCGTAGCGACGGCCATCGTGCAGGACGAGAATCCGGCTGTCCGCCGTCTCGCGCTGCTCACCTCGAGCGGCGACGACAACTTCGATCACGCCGTTCTCGGCCCGGCGCTGCAGAAAGACCTTTTCGAGGGAGCCGTCGTCGGACACCCGCTCTCCGTAAACGACGGCTTCTCCGGAACCGAGGCTGGTAAAGCGGCCTGCCTCGATACTGGCAAGGTCCGCCTCCCGCCTGGCTTCGGCGCCGATCCGCTCGATACCGGTCAGCGCGCGCGGCCCGCCCTCGAGCGCAATCCAGGCAACCGCCAGCGTGACCGGCAACAGCAACAACGTGAGCGGGCGGTAAATTCCGCCGGGCCCGACGCGGCAGGCCGTCATAGCCGGCAGTTCGCTGTCCCGGTACAGGCGCCCCATCGCCAGCATGACCGACAAAAACAGACCGACCGGCACAAGGATGCTCAGGTATTGCAGGGCGGACAGGCCAATGACGTCGAATACCGCATACTTCGGCAACTTGCCTTTGGCAACGTCACCGAGCACTCGCGCAAACTGGTTGGTCAGCAGTATCAGGAGAAGCACAAGCGTAACCCCGAACCAGGTGGCGGCCATTTCGCGCAGTATGTAGCGATCAAGTATGCGCATGGCTCACTCTGGTGCTGGCTCCGCCGGCGCCGCTTTGTCGTGTGATTTCAAGGGCTTTGTAACGAATTCGCCAAGAATGCGTTAGACTACCGGTTTTGCGCTCGGCAAGACAGCTCATCGTAGGCTTTGAACATGGCCACTCCGGGGCTTCGCCGGCAGCAAAGAAGCACGTATCCAACAGAACAAAACCGCACGAATTCATCTCCCGTTCGCGCCCGAGTCGGCGCAATGGCAGCCCGCCGTATGGCGGCTGGCGGGGTTGATTTGTGTGCACTAACTTCAAGGTGCGCTTAACAAAATGGACTACTTCACTACGACCGCAAAACCGTCTCGACGTGCCGTCGATTGTGTCATCGTTGGCGTTTACGGGCGCAATCGACTCGGTATCGGCGCCCAGGATATCGACCGGGCCAGCCGGGGCCAGCTCACGAAACTCATGAAGAGCGGCGATGTCAGCGGCGACGTCGGCAGCGTGGCCCTGCTCCGGGACGTTGCCGGGGTCAGCGCGGCACGTGTTGCGGTCGTAGGCCTGGGCAGTCCGGCAAAACTCGATGTCAGAACCTTTCGCCGGGCGCTGGCTGCCGTGATCAGAGCACTCGACAAAAATCGAGTCGGCCAGCTGTTGTCGACTCTCAACCTCGAAGATGTCGCCGGCGCCAGTAGCTACTACCTTGCGCGCTACACGGCGGAAACCGTGGGCGATGCACTGTATCGATTCACGGCAATGAAGAGCGGCCGCAAGCCGAAGGGCCTTGCGCTGCGCAAGCTCGGTTTCGTCGTTGCGAGCCGCGGTGACGCAGCCCGCACGCTGCGCGGCGCGGAGCACGCTGACGCTATCGTCGCGGGCAAAAACCTGGCGCGCGATCTCGGCAACCTGCCGCCAAACGTCTGCACGCCCTCCTATCTCGCTCGACAAGCCACCGCAATGGCGAAGAAGCACAAGAACCTGACCGCGCGGGCGCTCAACGAGACGGAGATGAAGCGCCTGGGTATGCACTCGTTACTGTCGGTCACTGCCGGAACGGCCGAACCCGCCAAACTGATTGTCATGCAATACAAGGGAGCCGGGGCCGATGCCCCCGTGGTGCTGGTCGGCAAAGGGGTGACTTTCGACTCGGGCGGCATATCACTCAAACCCGGCCCTGCAATGGACGAGATGAAGTTCGACATGTGCGGTGCGGCCGGTGTTCTGGGCACGATGCTGACCGCAGTCACGCTCAAGCTCCCCATCAACCTCAACGTCCTGGTTCCCGCCGTGGAGAACCTGCCCGGCAGCCACGCCACGGTACCGGGTGACATTGTGACAAGCATGTCCGGACAGACGATCGAGATTCTCAACACGGACGCCGAGGGCCGCCTGATATTGTGTGACGCCCTGACCTACGCCCGGCGCTTCAAGCCCGCCAGGGTCATTGACGTTGCGACGCTGACCGGCGCTTGCGTCATTGCCCTCGGCCACCATCACACGGCCGTCATGAGTCATGACGAGGCACTCTCGGAGGACATCCTTGCCGCTGGACGAGCCGCTGACGATCGCGGCTGGCCGCTGCCCCTGACCGTCGACTACGCGGATCAACTGAAGAGCAACTTCGCCGACTTCGCCAATATCGGCGGCCGCGAAGGCGGCGCGATAACGGCCGGCTGTTTCCTCGCCAAGTTCACCGAGGGGCTCAACTGGGCGCATCTCGACATCGCTGGCACGGCCTGGCGATCGGGAGCTGCGAAAGGGGCGACGGGCAGGCCGGTACCGATGCTCACCGAGCTGTTGCTCAAGCATGCCGGTGAACTGCCCAAAACCTGACGCTAGAGACAGGTCCTGAACGCTAATGGCACGGGTCGACTTCTACGTTCTCTCGCAGGCCGGACGTAGCGCCCAGCTACACTTCGCCTGCCGGCTCGCCGAAAAAGTCTATCGGCTGGCCAACACCGTGCAGCTCTTCACCGAGAGCGAGCAGGAAGCCCGGCAACTGGACGAGTTGCTCTGGACGTTTCGCGACGGCAGTTTTGTGCCGCATGAACTGGTTTCCAACGAGGACGACCTCGTGGAATCGCCGGTGCTCATCAGCACACGCGAGAACCTGGCGCAAAAGCCGGACCTGCTGATCAATCTGACCTGGAGCCTGCCCGCCAGCGCCGGCACTTTGCCGCGCATCGCGGAACTAGTAACCTCCGACGACGATGCACGCGCCGCGGGACGCCGGCGCTTCGCCGACTATCGTGACCAGGGGCACGAACTCGAGACCCACACCGTCTGAACTGAAACGACACTATGGACAAGTCCTACCAACCGGGCGATATCGAACAGCGGATCTACGCGCGCTGGGAATCGAACAAATATTTTGCGCCGAGCGGCGACGGCGAGCGTTACTGCATCATGATCCCGCCCCCGAACGTGACGGGAACGCTGCACATGGGGCATGCGTTCCAGGACACGATCATGGATGCCCTGACCCGCTACCACCGTATGCGCGGCGGCCGGGTGTTATGGCAGCCCGGCACGGATCACGCTGGCATCGCCACACAGATGGTCGTCGAGCGCCTGCTGAACGCCGAGGGCAAATCGCGCAGAGACCTGGGCCGCGAAGCTTTCGTCAGCCGCGTATGGGAATGGAAAGAACAAAGCGGCGACCGTATCTCCCAGCAACTGCGCCGGCTCGGTGCATCCGTCGACTGGCAGCGCGAACGCTTTACGATGGACGAGGGACTGTCGGCAGCCGTGCGCAAAGTGTTCACGGCTCTGTACGACGACAAGCTGATCTATCGGGGTAAGCGACTGGTCAACTGGGATCCCGTGCTGCACACGGCGCTCTCCGACCTCGAGGTGCTTTCGGCGGACGAGGCGGGCTCGATGTGGCACTTCCGCTACCCGCTGAGTTCGGGTGACGGTTACGTGGTCGTCGCTACCACCCGGCCCGAGACAATGCTGGGCGACACGGCCGTGGCCGTACATCCGGATGACGAACGGTACAGCCAACTCGTCGGCCAGACGATCGAACTGCCGATCAGCGGCCGGCTGATCCCGATCGTTGCGGATGACTACGTGGATCCTGAATTCGGCACGGGTTGCGTGAAAATCACACCCGCGCACGATTTCAACGACTACGAGATCGGCAAGCGTCACGACCTGCCGATGATCAACGTTCTGACCGACGACGCGTCGATGAACGACGCGTGCCCGGAACACTACCGGGGCCTCGACCGGTTCGACGCACGCAAGAAAATAGTGGCGGAATTCGAGGCACTGGGTCTCCTGGAAAAAATCGAGGAGCACACGCTCAAGATCCCGCGCGGCGACCGGACGGGCGCCGTGGTCGAGCCGTATCTCACCGACCAGTGGTACGTGGACATCAAACCGCTTGCGGAACCCGCGATCAAAGCCGTGGAAGACGGCGACATTCGCTTCGTTCCCGAAAACTGGTCGAAAACCTACTTCGAGTGGATGCACAACATCCAGGACTGGTGCATTAGCCGGCAGCTCTGGTGGGGGCACCGCATCCCTGCATGGTACGACGAGGACGGGCAGGTCTATGTCGCCGAGTCGGAAGCGGCAGTCCGCGAGAAGTACGGGCTCGCCGACGATCTGCCGCTCCGCCAGGACGAAGACGTGCTGGATACGTGGTTCTCGTCGGCACTCTGGCCATTCAGCACGCTCGGCTGGCCGGAAAAGAACAAGGCGCTCGAGGATTTCTATCCCGGCAGCGTGCTTGTCACGGGATTCGACATCATCTTTTTCTGGGTGGCGCGGATGATCATGTTCGGCTTGCGCTTCATGGGTGACGTGCCATTTCGTGAGGTTTACATACACGGCCTGATCCGCGATGCGGAAGGCGAAAAAATGTCGAAGACGAAGGGCAATACGCTCGACCCCCTCGACCTGATCGATGGCGTTAGCCTCGACGAACTGCTCGACAAGCGCCTGACCGGGCTCATGCAGGATCACCTGAAAACGAAAATCGAGAAGGCGACCCGGAAGCAGTTCCCCGACGGCATCGACGAATACGGCACAGACGCCCTGCGCTTCACGTTCGCGGCGCTCGCAACCACGGGCCGCGACATTCGGTTCGATCTGGGTCGCATCGAGGGCTACAAGAACTTCTGCAACAAGCTCTGGAACGCCGCCCGCTACGTGCTCATGAACACCAAGGATCTCGACGAGGGAGAACTCGAATACTCGGCCGCAGACCGCTGGATCGAGTCGCGGCTCGAGCACACAACGGAAGCCGTGCACAGACACTTCGGCAACTACCGCCTGGACCTTGCGGCGCAGGCTCTCTACGAGTTCACCTGGCACGAGTTCTGCGACTGGTATCTCGAGCTATCGAAACCCGTGTTGCAGTCGGACGCGTCCAGCGCCGCCGAACAGCGCGCAACCCGGCGCACGCTGATCGATACGCTCGAAGCGCTGCTTTGCCTGCTGCACCCGATCATGCCGTTCATTACCGAAGAAATCTGGCTGCAGGTGGCGCCGGTTGCCGGTGTCGACGGTAGTACGATCATGCACAGACGCTTCCCGGAAGCGGGCGGCACAGAAGCTTCCGAAGATGCCGTTGCCGACATCGAGTGGGTGCGCGAGTTTATTCTCGGCATCCGGCAGATTCGCGGCGAGATGGACGTCTCCCCGGGCAAACCGTTACCCGTCCTGATGGACGGCGCATCCGACGACGACCGCAAACGGGCAAGCCGCTATGCGCATCTGCTCGCACGGGTCGGGCGGATCGAGTCGGTCACTGCCCTCGAACCCGGAGACAAGCCCCCCGCATCGGCAACCGCCCTGCTCGGTGACCTGACTCTGCAGGTACCCATGAAAGGGCTGATCGACGTCGACGCGGAACGCAAACGGCTCGAAAAGCAGATCGGCAAACTTCGGGCCGAGCGCGCTCAAAGCAGCGCAAAACTCGACAATGAACGCTTCGTGAACAATGCGCCGGCCGCCGTGGTCCAGCAGGAGCGCGACCGCCTGGCCGATTTCGACCGGCAGCTCGATCAACTGGGCGAGCGGCTCGCGAGACTCGACGCACTCGACTGAGCTGGGACGCCGACTGAGGACTGCATCACAGTCTGGCGGCCACCGAAGTGCAATTAGCTGCAACATTCGCGACGATTGTGGTCTGAAACCACGGATACCGGCGAGGCGAACTGATGCAAAACCCCCTTTCCACCGGGACGACGGGCAGCGCGCGTGATGCTCTGGATATTGCCCGCAACGCGCTGAACGAGATCATCCTCGGCAAGGAGGCGCAGGTATCGCTGGCTCTTTCCTGTCTGCTGGCGCGCGGCCACCTGCTGATCGAAGACCTCCCGGGACTGGGCAAGACGACGCTGGCGCAGGCGCTCGCACAGGTGCTCGGCCTGTCGTTCAACCGTATTCAGTTCACAAGCGACCTGCTGCCCGCCGACATACTCGGTGTGTCCGTCTTCCGTCAGCAAACCGGCACCTTCGAGTTTCAACAAGGCCCGGTGTTCGCTGAACTCGTGCTCGCGGACGAAGTAAACCGGGCCACGCCGAAAGCGCAGAGCGCACTGCTTGAAGCGATGGAGGAGCAGCAGGTGTCGGTCGACGGCACAACCCGCCAGCTGCCCAGTCCGTTTTTTGTCGTCGCCACCCAGAACCCGGCCGATCAGATCGGCACGTTTCCTCTCCCGGAATCCCAGCTCGATCGGTTTTTGATGCGCATCGAAATCGGCTACCCGGACGAAGCCAGCGAACGTGAGCTCATTACCGGCGAGGACCGCCGGACATTGCTCGCGGGCCTGGAAGCGACAGCCGGGCCCGCCGACATCGTCGCTCTGCAGCGCGACGTGAGAAAGCTGCGAATGAACGAACCCCTGGTCGACTACATTCAAGCCCTCGTGCGCCATACACGGGAATCGCCCGATATCGCTGTCGGCCTGTCGCCGCGCGGGGCGCAGGCGCTGGCTGCCGCCGCCCGGGCGCATGCCTACGTCGAACGGCATTCGGGCGTTTTCCCGGACGATGTCCAGGCTGTGTTTGAAGCGGTTGTGGCGCATCGGCTGAAACCGGCGGCCAACGCGTCGCATCATGCTCCGCAGGAACTGGCTCGACACGTATTGAGCGCAGTCGCCATCCCGTAGGGACGATGGCGCGGGCACTGTCAGTTTCCAGCGTTCTTCCGGCAGTGCGCAACGCTGCCGGCGCACGTATCCGCCGCTGGGCACGGAAACGGCAGGGGCTGGATGCCGACCTTACGGTTCTGAAGCCTCGCCGGGTTTATATCCTGCCTACCGGCGTTGGCCTGGTTTTCGGCGTCATGGCCTTCGCCATGCTGCTGGGCTCCATGAACTACAACAACAACCTGTCGTTCCTCCTGACCTTCCTGCTCGTCGGCCTCGGCTTCGTCAGCATGCACAGCTGCCAGCGCAACCTCGTTGGGCTCGAAATCTCGTTTGCCGGGGTCGACCCGGTGTTCGCCGGCGACCAGGCCGTCTTCGCCATTGCGCTGAACAACCGGTCGCGCGCGGCGCGGCTGCAGATCTACCTCGAGGGCGACGGCACGCGAAGCGAGACTGTCGATTTGCTGCCGGGTGACAGCAAGGTGGTGCAGCTGCCGGTAGACAGCCGCCAGCGCGGCCGCATCGGCCTGCCGCGGTTTGCCATACGCACACGTTATCCCTTCGAACTGTTTCGCGCCTGGGCGTGGCTGCACATGAAGCTCGAGGGCATCGTCTACCCCGCCCTGCCGGCAGAGGTCATACAGCCGCCAGCCTCGGTAACCGCTCTGGGCCACCGGCAGCACGATGCGCGCGGCGAAGAGGACTTTGCCGGCTTGAGGAAATTCCACCGCGGCGACTCGCCGCGACAGGTCGCGTGGAAAGCTTACGCCCGCGGCGGCCAACTTCTGGCCAAACAGTTCTCGGGCGCCGACACGAGCAGCCAGTGGTTCGACTTCGACGACATCCCAGTCGCCAATATCGAGGAGCGTCTATCGACTCTTTGCCGCTGGATCGTCGACGCCGACCGCCGCGGAGAGGATTACGGACTGCGTCTGCCGGGACAAACGTTTTCGCCGGCTCATGGCCCGGCCCAACGTCAGAACTGTCTCGAGGCGCTGGCGCTTTTTGGTCTCGATCCCGAACACGTGGATCAGCGTGACGATGAGTGAGCCCGATGAGTAAGCGAGGGGCGCGCGGCACTGACGGTTCACTGCTCGACAGCCTGCCGTGGACGCTGACCGCGCTGGGTGTTGCCGTCCTCGTACATCTGCCGCACCTGCCAATATGGATCTCGGCGGCCAGCATTGCCTGCGCCGTGTTCCGGCTGGCGATCGAAAAACGTCGCAGACCGCTGCCCTCCGTCTGGTTTCGGGGGGCCCTGGCCCTGGGCTGTTTCCTGGGTGTCCTCACCACCTACGACACGATCAGCGGCGTGGGGCCGGGCACCGCCCTGCTGGTCGTTATGGCGGCGCTCAAGCTACTCGAAACCCGCAAACGACGCGATCAGTTCGTCCTGCTGTTCATTGCCGTTTTTCTCACGATGTCGGCGTTGCTTCGCGAACAATACCTCTGGTCGCTGCCGTACATGCTCCTGAGCCTTGTCGTGACGCTCTCGGCCTGGCTGCGCATGAGTGCGGCTCCGACGCAGACACCTCGCCAAAGCGTGTTCGCCGCAACCCGCCTCATGGGCTACGCGCTGCCGCTTGCGGTGGCGATGTGGATTTTTTTCCCCCGTATTTCCTCGCCCTTCTGGTCGGTACCGATCGACACCAGCTCCGGCGTCACGGGCCTTTCCGACACCATGAGCCCGGGCGATGTCAGCTCGTTGTCTCAGTCGGACGCCGTGGCGTTTCGCGTTCGCTTCGACGGAGCCGCACCGGCGCCACGCGAGCGGTATTGGCGTGCAATCGTTCTGCATCGCTTCAACGGCAGGTCGTGGTCGGGCAGCGAACCCGCCCTCGACACCCGCTACCGGGACCGTATTCGCTATCGAGGTGAGCCGGTCGACTACGAAGTCACCCTGGAAGCCACGCGCAATCAGTGGATCATGGCCCTGGACGTGGCGGAAAGCTGGAGCCTCGACAACGTCAACATGGGCCGTACGCAGAGCCTCTGGCGGCAGCAGCCGGTGGATCAGCGCATCGTCTACCGCGTTCGCTCGTTCCCCGACTACACGATCGACGAGACCCTGGCGGGTTTCTCACGCACCTGGTACCTGAACCTTCCCGAAGGACGTAATCCCAGAACCCTGCGGCTGGCGGAGTCAATGCGCCGCGACGCGGGCTCCGATCGCGCTTTCATTACCGCCGTGCTCGGCAAATTCAACCGGGAGGAATACTTCTACACGCTCGAGCCGCCGGCGCTGGGCCGTAATCCGGTCGACGGATTCCTGTTTTCGACGCGCCAGGGGTTCTGCGAGCACTATGCCTCGGCGTTTGCCGTCCTGATGCGAGCTGCCGGCATCCCGGCGCGAATTGTTCTCGGCTATCAGGGCGGCGAACTCAACCCGCTGGGCAACTATCTGCTCGTGCGACAGGCAGACGCGCACGCCTGGACCGAGGTCTGGCTGGAAGGCGAAGGGTGGACGCGCATCGATCCAACCGCTGCGGTTGCGCCGGAGCGCATCGAGGCCGGCCGTTCCGGCGCAATGTTCGCCGGCGCGGGAGCAGCCTGGGGGCTGACGGCGCCGTCGCGCTGGCGGTACCAACTCGGCATGACCTGGGACGCGCTCAACGCACGCTGGAACGAACTGGTGCTCGGCTACGGACCGGAAGGCCAGCAGCGCCTCATGCAGCACCTGGGCCTGAACAACCCCGGCTGGCGCACGCTGTTGCTCACGCTGTTGGCGGTTGTCGTCGGGCTTACGCTGGCCGTGCACGGGCTCTTGATGCTGCGCTTCCGCCCGCCTGCGGCGGATCAGGCAAAACAGATCTTCGAGAGGTTTACCCGCAAGACGGGGTTCGAGCCGGCCCGCGGCGAGTCGCCACTCGCCTATGCCGCGCGCTTGACGGAGGCCAGGGGGAGACACAACCAAGTCGGCGACATTGTGTCGCTTTATCTCGACGTACGTTACGGCGGCGCCGGGGAGGACGGCCTCGCCGACCTTCGATCCCGAGTCAACGCATTCAGGGCGTAGCGGCCGGACGCTCCTTGACCGCGGTCAGCAACAGCCCGCCGATGATGAACAAAGGCAGCAGCGTGAACAGCAGCGCGCTGGGTTCCGTGGACAATCCGGTGGTAATGCCGACCAGCGACAGCCCGATGACGTGGGCGAATTTCGTCAGCGTATTGTAGAAACCGAAGAACTCTCCGGGCTGCTCCGGCGGAATCAAGGCCGCGTACAGCGATCGCGACAGGCTCTGTATGCCACCCTGCACACAGCCCACCACGATCGCCATGGCGTAGAAATGCCAGACCTCACTCATGAACACGGCAAGTGCAGCGGTCACGACGTAGACGACTATCGCGAGGTAAATGCCCGCCTTTGCGCCCAGCTTCTGACCCAGCATGCCGTACAGCAGCGTCGCCGGAAAACCCGCAAAATTGGTGACCAGAAACGCCGTCACCAGATCCTGCTGGCCGAAGCCGAGCCGCTGACCGTAGTTCGCCGCCATCGAAATGACCGTAAAGACGCCGCCGATGTACAGGCAATAGGCCGCCAGGAAGATCACGACGTTGCGATACTGACCGACGCGCCGCATGGTCGATCTGAGCTCCCGGTAGGCGCGCCGGACGACACTTCCGTCGGGACCGGCCGCAGGCCGCTTGCGCTCGTGAACAAAAAACAACAGCGGCAGCGCAAAACCGGCCCACCATATGCCGACCGACACGAACGCGAAGCGAATCACGTCGCTTGCCGACGCAAATCCGAACGCCGGCGGGTTTGTCAGCATGACAACGTGCAGGGCCAGAAGGACAGCGCCGCCGAGGTAGCCGATCGAAAAGCCGAGCGACGAGACGAAGCTGTAGTTTCGCGACTCGGTAACATCGACAATCAGCGAGTCGTAGAAGATCGTCGATCCGTAGTAGCCCAGCGACGCCAGCAGGAAAAGCGTGCAGGCGGCAAGCCAGCCGCCCTCGCCGACGGCGCCCAGCAATGCGGTCGAAGCCGCACCGAGAAGCGCAAGCACGAAGAGGAAACGCTTGCGGTAACCGCCCGCGTCGGCGATCGTCCCAAACACGGGCGCCAGTAGACAAATCACGGCGCTGGCCGCCGCGTTCACCCACGCCAGCCGCGAGGTAACGACCGACTCCGGATCACCGGCGCTCCAGTAGGCGCCGAGAAACAGCGGAAACAGCACGGCGAGAACCGACAGCGCAAACGCCGAGTTGGCCCAGTCGTAGAACGCCCACGCCAGAACCCGTCGGTTCCATACTCCTTTTGGCATCGAGCTCGTCACCGTTCTGGCGCCGTCCATAGATCTCCGCTACGTATGTGTGACTACCGATTCAGAATTCGCGCGTGTTTCTGAAGCGAATCTCGGGCCAGCGCTCCTCGGTCAGCGAGAGATTGACACGAGTGGGGGCAATGTATACCAGACTGTCCCCGTGATCGACGGCCAGGTTGTCCGCCGCCTTGCGCCCGAAGTCGTCCAGCATGCGCTCGTCATCACACTCCACCCAGCGCGCTGTCGCCACGTTTACGGCCTCGAACTGGCACTCGACTTTGTACTCGTCTCGCAGGCGATGCGCCACGACGTCAAACTGCAGCGGGCCTACGGCGCCCAGAATCAGGTCATTGTTACGCATGGGTTTAAATAGCTGCGTTGCGCCTTCCTCGCAGAGCTGTGCCAGCCCTTTCTTGAGCGCCTTGAGCCGCAACGGGTCCTTGAGCACGGCGCGTCGAAAGATCTCGGGCGCAAAATTGGGTATGCCCGTAAAAGCCAACACCTCGCCCTCCGAAAAACTGTCGCCAATGTTGATCGTGCCGTGGTTATGGATGCCGATGATATCGCCGGCGTACGCCGTTTCGGCGTGCTGCCGATCCGCCGCCATAAAGGTAATGGCGTCCGGCAACTTCATTTCCTTACCTGAACGAACGTGCGTCACGCGCATGCCTTTGCGGTACTCGCCCGAGCAGATGCGCATGAAAGCGATCCGGTCGCGATGCGCCGGGTCCATGTTTGCCTGAATTTTGAAAACGAAACCGCTCAGCTTGTCCTCGTCGGGGCGAACGGAGCGCGACTCCGCTTCGCGCGGCAAAGGCTGCGGCGCATGACCAACGAACTCGTCGAGTAGCTCCTTGATACCAAAATTAGCGAGCGCCGAGCCGAAAAACACCGGTGTTTGCCGCGCAGCCAGGTACTCTTCCACATCGAACTCGGGACAAGCGCCTCTGACGAGCTCCACTTCCTCGCAAAACTCGGCGTGCCGCTCGCCGAGCAGCGCTCGAGCGGCCTCCGACTCGAGGCCAACAATGCGTTCGCGGTCCGCGGCTTTCTCCCGTCCCTCACTCTTGTAGATAAAGATTTCGTCCTTCTCGAGATGGTAGACGCCGACGAGCGAACGACCCATGCCGATAGGCCAGGTCACGGGTGCGCACGCAATACCGAGCACCGATTCGATTTCGTCAAGCAGTTCGATCGGCTCCCGCCCCTCCCGGTCGAGTTTGTTGATGAAGGTCATGATCGCCGTGTCGCGAAGCCTGCAGACCTCCATGAGTTTGATCGTGCGTTGCTCGACACCCTTTGCGCAGTCGATGACCATCAGGGCTGAATCCACGGCAGTCAGCGTGCGATAAGTGTCTTCGGAGAAATCCTCGTGTCCCGGCGTGTCGAGCAGGTTGACGACGTGTTCCGCATAGGGAAACTGCATGACCGACGAGGTCACGGAAATACCGCGCTGCTGCTCCAGGGCCATCCAGTCGGAGCGCGCGTGCCGGCTGGCCTTGCGGCCCTTCACCGTGCCGGCGAGTTGGATTGCACCACCGTAGAGCAACAGTTTTTCGGTCAGCGTCGTCTTGCCCGCATCGGGGTGCGAAATAATCGCAAACGTACGACGCCTGGTCGTCTGTTCCAGGATACTGCTCATGATATTCGAAGCTGCCAAAACGGGCGCGCAGTCTAGCGTTTGACGGCGCGAAGCGCCATTCGCGACGCGGCGGTCCGGTCGAATCGGGTTTTATCCCAGATTCATCTTTTTCACCAGCACCGACGCATCTTCGCGGCCATCGGTCGCCTGGTAGTAGGAGGGCCGGTTGGCGATCTGATGAAAGCCCTTCTTGCGATACAGGCTCAACGCCGTCGAGTTGGACGGCCTCACCTCGAGAAATACCTGATGCACGTTTGCCGTGCGGGCGAGCCTGAGCATTTCGTCCAGCAGCCGCTCGCCGTAGCCCATGGAGCGAAAACCGGGGTCGACGCAAAGATTCAGCACGTGCGCCTCCCCCGCCGCAACCGAGAGAATCGCGTAGCCGATGGGCCTTTCCTCGCGAACCAGCACGAGGCACTGGTAGCCGGCCAGCAGGCAGTCGCGAAACACGCCGTGGCTCCAGGGAAAGTCGTAGCTGCGGCGCTCGATGTCCGATACGTCGATCAGATCTTCGTGCACCATGCGGCGCACCGCGACCGGCACTTCGCGGACGGGCGTAATCACGCCGCTGCTCTCGCGAGGCAGCGCAGCGCAAGTCGCAAATCGTCCCACGCCTTCGACTTCTGGGAGGGACTCCTGAGCAGGTAGGCCGGGTGATAGGTCACGACCAGCGGTGTGCCGTTGTAGTCATGTTCGCGACCGCGCAGACGGCCCACGGGTGCATCGCTCGACAACAGCTCCTGGGCCGCTATTCGACCGACAACGAGTATCAGGCGCGGTGCTACCGCCGCGATCTGCTGCTCGAGATACGAACGACAGGACGCAATCTCGGCCTTGCCGGGATCGCGATTGTTCGGAGGACGGCACTTCAGGACGTTGGCGATGAATACCGTCTCTCGCGACAAACCCACCGCCCGCAGCATTTCGTCGAGCAGCTTCCCGGCCCGGCCGACAAACGGTTCGCCGACGCGATCTTCCTCGGCACCCGGCGCCTCGCCGATGATCATCCAGTCCGCACGGGCGTTACCCACACCAAAAACGGTCTGGGTGCGCGTTTCGTGCAGCGGACAGCGCGTGCAGTTCGCCACGGCGCTTCGCAGCGCCGAGAAGTCGACTTCGGACGAGAGTGTCGCCTCGGCAACCGCCGCTGCCTCGCGACCATAGTCGGCGGAACCACCGGACACCGCCGACGCCGAACCGACACTATCAACCGGGCTGTCCGGCGACGCCATCACGTCTCCAGTCTCCTGCCCGGCGCGGCTCAGGAAAACGTCGATGCCGAGCGCGTCCAGGTACGCGCGGCGCTGTTGTTCGCGGCTTGCGGTCACTTGTTGGAAAAGCCCTGAATGCGGCTGGAACCTATCTATAAACAGGTTCTTTAGTGTGCCATGACGAAAATGGTTTTGGCAGACCCGTCAGCCGTCGCCAAGCTGTCGCTGATGCGACGGCAACGTCGCGAGCAGATCGGATCCGGCTTTCACCCTTTGCCTGACACGGACGCTCACCCGGCTCCCGATCGGCAGGTGTAGCACAACGTGGCCAGCCAGCCGCAGGTACGCGCAACGCTGACCCTGCCCGAGCCGTTCGCCGTAGCGCGCAAAAGACTTCGGCGGCAGCCCCAGGAGGAAGCGGCGAAACCCCATCACCACGTCGTCGCCTTCATCCGTCTGAACCCACAGGGCGTTGGTGGCATAGTCTCCGCCGTCCTCCGCCGCGGCACTTGCAAGACTACGAACGGTGCCCTCGACCGGCGAGCGCGCCGTGTAAGTGCCGAACACGCTCACGCGTATGACCAGCCGGTGCGCGTCACCCTGCAGCGCGCCTGAGTCCACGGTTTCGAGTTCCGTGACGATACCGTCGACCGGGCTCACAACGCCGAGCGCCGATGCGGGAACCCGGCGCTCGGGGTCGCGAAACACGAAGTACAACAAGACGGCCGCCATTGCCGCGGCCAGTGACAACGGATAGTCACCCGAATACCCGAACCAGGCGGCCAGCAACACAGCGGCCGCAATGAGTAAGAGCCCCTCCCTGGCGATAAACGGGTAGCGACGACCCTGCATGGACACCAAAACCTCTAGGCCGGAAGCCTAGGGACGATGGCGCGGTACCGCGGTCGCGTCAACCCGTTTTGATCCACAGATCCCGCAAAAGCCGATAGAATGCCCGGCTTCTGTTCGAGTATCTCTTAAGGACCCTGCGTTAATGCGCTACTCCCAGTTCCCCTTGACCACGCTCAAGGAAACCCCTGCCGAGGCCGAGATCGTGAGCCATCAGCTCATGCTGCGCGCCGGGCTGATTCGACGGCTCGCTTCCGGTTTGTTTACCTGGATGCCGCTGGGTCTCAAGGTGTTGCGCAAAGTGGAAGCCGTCGTCAGGGAGGAAATGGACCGCGCCGGCGCCCTGGAACTCCTGATGCCCGCCGTGCAGCCCGCCGAGCTCTGGCAGGAAACCGGCCGCTGGGAGCAATACGGCCCGCTGTTGCTGCGCATGTCGGACCGCCACGATCGTGAGTTTTGCTTCGGTCCCACACACGAGGAAGTGATTACGGACGTCGCGCGACGCGAACTGAGGAGTTACCGGCAGCTGCCCGTCAACTACTACCAGATTCAGACAAAATTCCGCGACGAGATCCGGCCGCGCTTCGGCGTCATGCGCTCGCGCGAGTTTGTCATGAAAGATGCGTATTCCTTCGATATGGACCAGGAGGGCCTGCAGGCTTCCTACCAAAAGATGTTCGAAGCGTATACGGCCATATTCGAGCGTCTGGGCTTGAGTTTTCGTGTCGTCGATGCGGACAGCGGCGAAATTGGCGGCAGCCGCTCGCAGGAGTTCCACGTAATCGCCGATTCGGGAGAAGACGCGATCGCCTACTGCGACGACGACAACTACGCCGCCAATATCGAATCCGCGGCGATCGAGCGTCCGGCAGAGGCGCGACCGCCCGCCAAGCAACCGCTCGAATCCGTCGATACGCCGGACGTGCGCTCGATCGAAGCGTTGACACAATTCCTCAACGTGCGCCCCGCGGACACGCTCAAAACCCTGATCGTCGAAGGCGACGAAGGTCCTGTCGCGCTGGTCCTGCGCGGCGACCACGAGCTGAACGCCGTCAAGGCGCAGAAGCTGCCCGGCGTTCGTTCGCCGCTAACGATGGCCGGCGCCGACAGCGTCCGTGCAGCCACCGGTGTGAGCCCCGGGTTCGTCGGCCCTGTTGGCCTCGACATGAAAACCTATTTCGACCACGCGACAGCCACCATGGCGGACTGCGTTGCGGGCGCCAACGAGGAAGACCGGCACCTGACGGGCGTGAACTTCGGCCGCGACATCGAGGAAACGGATACCGTCGACCTGCGCAACGTGGTCGCCGGCGATCCGACGCCCGGCGGCAACGGCACGCTGTCGATCGCGCGCGGCATCGAGGTAGGCCACATCTTCCAGCTCGGCGATAAATACAGTCGAGCCATGAACGCAACCGTACTCGACAGCAACGGCCGCGAACGCGCCATGGCCATGGGCTGCTACGGCATCGGCATTACCCGGATCGTTGGCGCAGCCATCGAGCAGAATCACGATGAGCAAGGCATCGTTTGGCCAGCGGCGCTGGCGCCGTTCGACGTCGTCATTGTGCCGATCAATATGGACAAATCGGAACGTGTCAGGACGGCCGCGGAAGAACTGTACCGTGAACTCGAGGCACGCAATATCGACGTATTGCTCGACGACCGGGCCGCTCGCCCCGGCGTCAAGTTTGCCGACGCCGAGTTGATCGGGATCCCTCACCGGCTGGTCGTCAGCGAACGAAATCTCGACGCCGGGGAGCTCGAATACCGGCACCGGCGCGACGGCGAATCGCGCAACTTGAAACGTGACGAGGCTCTCGACCTGCTTCCAAACGGCTAGCTATGCTGTATTGGGGTCGATGTTCCCCGCTCGACAGAAACGGCTATGACGGCTATGGACGCTAAGCGAAGACAGATCAGTGTATGGCTTGCGGGCGCCGCAGTGCTGCCTTCGATAGCCGTGGCGGCCACCCAGGAGCGGCCAGACGACGAGCTGCGGCGCATCCTGCTCGAAGCGGCGAGTGCCAGCGACAGCTTCACCGATCGCTTTCACGCCGAAGTCTGGCTCACCGACATGTCGCGCCGGCTCGCACGCCAGGTCAAAAACCCCGACGAGCGCATCGAAATACTGACCCACGTGCACTATGAAGCGCAGCGTGCCGAACTCGAACCGGAACTCGTGCTCGCGGTTATCGAAGTTGAAAGCAACTTCGACCGCTATGCCGTTTCGGTTGCAGGGGCGCTAGGCCTGATGCAGGTCATGCCGTTCTGGCTCGACGAAATTGGCCGCCCGGGCGACAACCTGCTGCACGTGGACACCAACCTGCGCTACGGCTGCACGATACTTCGACACTACCTGAACAAGGAAAACGGCGACCTGCGACGCGCCCTCGGGCGATACAACGGCAGTCTCGGTCAGCGCAAATACCCCAACAAGGTCATCGATCGGCTAACGCGCAAGTGGTTCAAAGTCTAGATTAAACGACCGCTGCCGAACGACAGCCTGCAAGCCGCGCAATCAGCCGATGACGAAGCCCTCGCAGTGCTCGACGGCAGCCAGCTTCGCGACCACACGTTCGACCCGGGCAAGCGGGGGACCTTTGCCGAGCCACGACTCGAGCGTGTCCAGTTCGGCGCTCGAACCGACCGCGTAGACTTCCACCGAGCCGTCGTCGAGATTGATCGCGTAGCCGCGAAGTCCAAGGCGGAGCGCTTCGGTTCGGGTGCTGTCGCGAAACCACACACCCTGAACACGGCCCGTTACCGAAAACAGCCGCGCCGATCGGATTTCGGCGACGTTACCGCCATTCATGAGAACAGAATCGAGCCGTCAGCACGCGATGCGGCAGATCAACCGGGGCTTGCGAGCAGCACGGCTAGCGATAAGGTGTGCTGCTGCCCGACTCACTGAGCTTCAAAGCCCGTATGGCTCTGAGCTTCGCTTCGATCGCGTCGTTGCGCGCCCTCGAGAAATCGCGCTCTCCGAGCTTCTTCTCGGCCGATTCGAGGTAGGTTTCCGCACTGGCAAGTTCTACAGCCGCCTCTTCCCCAACCTCAGCCGCCTTGGCGACGGCGATGGCCTGACGGGCATCACTCATCTCCTGCACGGGCGGCGCTGTCTCGCAGGCGCTCAGCCCGACAAATCCGGCAAATGCCAGGAGAGGCAACAGGATACGCGCGGCGGACAAAGGCATATATACTCGACGTTTATCGAAGGTAGCCCAAGAAACTATCAACTCCGGGCAACCGCCGTCAAGCCGCCCCCTACCCCATTTTCCCGACTGCAAACTGTTGCTAAAGCACCGCTATGACCATCACCATCTACCATAACCCACGCTGTTCCAAGTCTCGGAAAACCTTGGAGTTAATTCGCTCGGCGGACATAGAGCCAAAAATTGTGGCGTATTTGGACACACCACCGTCAGCGGACCGCATACTGATACTCGCCAGAATGCTCGAAATCCCCGTTAATAAACTGCTGCGTCGAGGCGAAGCCGAGTTCCGCGAAGCCGGCGATCTGCCGTCTCTCGATGACGACCAGGCACTGGCGGACTGGCTGGCGCAACACCCGCGGGTCATCGAACGTCCCGTTGTCGTCGACGAGGCAAACGGTCGTGCCGTCATGGGCCGTCCCCCGGAGAACGTGCTCGAACTGCTGGGGTCGGATGGCGGCCGGCCGGAATGAGCGTCGAGATACTGGTTCTCTATTATTCGAGGAGCGGTGCGACGCTGTCACTCGCCCGTGAAGCCGTTACCGGCATCGAGCAACGGTCCGGCTGCACGGCTAGGCTGCGCACCGTGGCGCCCGTCTCGGCGGATACCGAAGCTACGCTCGACGCCATACCCGACGACGGTCCGCCGTACGCAACCCTGGACGATCTGCGCGAATGTGACGGGCTGCTGCTCGGCAGCCCGACGCGCTTCGGCAACATGGCGGCGCCGCTCAAGTACTTTCTCGACGGCACCTCGGGCCTGTGGCTCGAAGGGGTGCTCAGCGGTAAACCCGCCGCCGTGTTTACTTCGACGGCCTCCCTGCACGGAGGGCAGGAAACGACGCTGCTCAGCATGGCCGTGCCGCTTTTGCATCACGGCATGATATGGGTGGGCCTGCCCTACTCGTTGCCTGAACTCAGCAGCACCCGCTCAGGGGGTAGCCCGTACGGGGCGTCACACGTCAGCTTCGGCAAGGACGATGCGGTTCTGAGTCAGGAAGAGGCAACCTTGGCCAGGGCCCTGGGGAACCGGCTTGCGGGGGTTGCGCTGGCGCTCAAGGGGTCGTGAAGGACTCTTCAAGTACCTCGCGGACAAACGGCACGGTAAGGCGACGCTGCCGAATCAACGACGCCGAGTCGAGAGTATCCAGCAGCGCGTAGAGGCTCTGCATATCGCGGCGCGAACGCCTGAGCAGGTAGCGTGCCGTCTCGTCGGGCAACTCGAGACCGCGGTGCCGGGCCCTGAGCTTCAGCGCCTCGCCAAGCTCCAGGTCCGAAAGCGTCGCCACTTTGTAGACCGGCAGTCGACTCAAGCGGCTTTCGAGATCCGGCATGGCAAATGCCGCTTGCCGGGGTGCCGCATCCGCCGCCACAAGCAGGCAGTGCCCGCGCTCCGCCAGCGCGTTGTAGAGCCGGAACAACGCCCGCTCCCACTCCGCGTCGCCGGCGGCCTGCTGGATGTCGTCCAGGCACAGAATGGCCCGCGACTCGAGACCGTCGAGCACGACCGGGCCAGCCTCGAGCAGCATCCCGACAGGCAAATACATCGCCGCATCCCCGGCTTGCGCGCAAACCGCCTGGAGCAGATGGCTCTTGCCGGTCGCGGTTGAGCCCCACAGCCACGCACCCTGTCGATCCTCGAACTCCGCAGCCGCTTTCAGGGCCGCGAGCAGCGCTTCGTTACCCGCCGGCATGAAACTCTCGAATACGGCGTGATCTGCCAGACTGAGCGGCAGCGCGAGCTGGCTCACGTGTTGGCCTGCTCTTCCCGCTCGCGCTCCCGGATTCGGGACGCCGCTTCGGGATGCTCCTTCAGGTAGCGATCAAACGCGAATCGGGACAGTACCGACAGCACCGCGGCCGCCGGCAACGCGAGCAGAATGCCGAAGAAACCAAACAGCTGTCCACCCGCGGCAATCGCAAAGATCACGAGCACCGGATGCAGGCCAATCCGGTCGCCCACGAGCTTGGGCGTCAATACCGTGCCCTCGAGCATCTGGGCAATCGTAAAAGTGGCAATAACTCCCAGCAACGGCCACAGCGGTTCGGGCTCAAGCAACACCGTCAGGGACGCCAGCGCAATCCCAAACACCAACCCCAGGTAGGGGACAAAACTCACGAGGCCCGCAACCACGCCAATGGCCAGCGCAAACTCAATGCCGACGAGACTCAACCCCAGCGAATACATGAAGGCGAGTGCAAACATCACCAGCAGCTGACCGCGCAGGAAAGCACCCAGCACTTCGTCGGTTTCGCGCGCGAGCGTAAACACGGTCTGCTGCTGGCTTTCCGGGATCAGCGAACCGAGCCTGAGCACAATGTGATCCCAGTCGCGCAGCAGATAGAAAGTCAGAATCGGAATCAGAAACAGGCTCACGACGGCCGTGGCGAGCGCGCCACCACTTCGAGTGACCGACATGAGCAGCTTGCCGCCCCACTCGCCGGCCATTTCACTGTAGCGGGTAAGGAACGCGCCTAACCCAATGTCGGCATCCGGCTCGGCGCCCAGCAGCGGCGCCAGCCTGGGAAGCCAGTTCTGCTCGAGCTGTCGAACCAGCCCGGGCAGCGCGTCGACGAGCGCCGCCACCTGTTTCTGGATGAGCGGGCCAACCAGCAGCACCAACAGGCCGACAAACAGGAACGTCAGGAGAAACACCGCCACGACCGCTATGGAACGCGGCAGCCGCAGGCGCTCCAGGCGATCCGCCAGCGGGTCGCCAACGTAGGCAAACAAGGCTGCCGCAATAAACGGCGTCAATATCGGGGCCAGCAGGTACAGCAACCAGCCGAGCAGCGCAATGGCGATCAGCCAGTTGGTACGCAGACTGCCGCTCACGAGCGCACCTGCTGTTGCCGCGCCCGTCGCGACCAGGCAAGGACGTAGTCGACGCCGCTGACGACCACCGTGACGAAGGTCGCCGCCCCGACGACGGTCACGATCACGGGGTCGGGCCAGCCGAAGCTCAGGCGACACAACACCAGGGTAACGAACAACAGCATCAGAGCCGTGTTTATCTTGCTGATCATCGTAGGTTCACCCGGTACCGGTCCAATCAGGAAATTGTATGCAGCCGCTCCGCCAAGGATGACGAGGTCGCGGCCAACGACAACGGCTGTCAGCCACAACGGTATGTGGCCAACCGACGTTAGTGTAAGGAAGAGCCCGGCGATCAGCAGCTTGTCCGCAATGGGGTCGAGTAGCGCGCCGAGCCGGGTATGCCAGCCAAACCGCTTCGCGAGATATCCGTCGAGACCGTCGGAAAACCCGGCCAGCACAAACAGGAACAACGCCATCGAGTACTGCCCGGCAAGAATCAGCAGCAGCACGGGACCGATGAGCAGGATGCGCACACCGGTAATCGCATTGGGTATCCAGGCGAGATTCATAGCGTTTTTCGCACACGACTCGAGACGCTCAGCGCGGCTCGTAGAAAAATCCCAGGGAGTCCATAGGTTGATCGATCAGCGAGTCGTCGATCGACAGCGGGTCGTCGACGCGATCGAGCCGGTCGCTCTCGAGCAGGCCCGCAAACCTGAGCGCCCTCGCGAGCCTGTCGCCGCCGCCGCGCACGTCCACCCGATAGGTAATCCGGTCGCCCTCGACACGCTCGACAACCAGCCGCTCGATCAGTTCGATCTCGCGAAGCCGCCGCTGCAAATCGCCGTACGCGTCGACGGTTTGCACGCCGGAAACCGCAAGCCGCACGGAACGAACGGGAATGTCGCCGCGTACGGCAAACTCGGCGGCCAGCGTCTCCGCCACGAAGGGCACAACCTGCTCGGGTTCGCCGCGCCAGTCCCGCTGTGAGCCGGCCAGGTAGTGCCTCCAGCGATTGGGTCTCACGGCGTTGGCGTCGACCACGCCGATGAGCACCGACGGCGCCGCGTAGCGCTCGGAGGCCTCCAGCACTACGTCGTCGAAGCCGCCGCGAATGTCGGCATAATTCACTCTTTCCAGATCTTCCGCGTCCAGGAGCGGCAACAACAGCGGCAAACCGTGGCGTTCGGCGAGCGACAGGATACGCTCGCGGAGCAGCTGGTTGCGGTCGATCGAGCGCGCATCGTCTTCCTCGCGCAGCGGATTGTCGACGCCAAGGATCTCACGCTCGCCCTGGCCCCAATCAACGGCCAGCCAGACCAGGGTCAGCGGACGGTCGCTGCCCCACACGGTTTGGCCGTTGGCCTTGAGCACACGTTCGACCGCTTCGCCATCGAACGTCACGATCAGCGTCTCGTCAGCCCCCGGACTGAACTGCACCACATAGGCCGTGGGAGAGGGAAACAGCTCGTCGACGAGCTCGGTATCGTTGGCGACCACCGGTCCCGACACGCGCAGCAACACGTCATACAGCGCCATGCGATAGGCGTCCTCGCGCGGGTTCTCTGCCCGTGCGTCGAGCGGCACCTCCGCCGTGTACAGCGAGACGACTTCGACCGCTGCGGCCGGCGGCAGAAAAAACAGCAGCAGCGCAGCCGGCAGCAAGCCGAGGCTCAGACTCTTATTTTGCAAGGGTGGTTTCCCCGAAACCTGTCGACGGATTATTATATCGCCCCGAGAGCTTTTGCCACGCCTTAAGTTGTTGTCGGCTTCGGGCATCTCTCGATCAACCCGTTCATTTCCCGGGACGCCGGATGGCCCATTCCAAACTGACTTATAAAGACGCCGGCGTCGATATCGACGCGGGCAATGCCCTGGTCGAGCGCATCAAGCCGCTCGTTGCCGCTACCCGCCGCCCCGAGGTCCTTGCCGGGATCGGCGGTTTTGGCGGCCTGTTTGCGCTCAGGACGGACTACCGGGAGCCCGTGCTCGTGTCCGGCACGGATGGCGTCGGCACCAAGCTGAAACTTGCGCAGGCGATCGGCAAGCACAACAGCATCGGCATCGATCTGGTGGCGATGTGCGTCAACGACGTCCTGGTTCAGGGCGCTGAACCGTTGTTTTTTCTCGACTATTTTGCCTGCGGACAACTCGACGTCGAGGTGGCGAGCGTCGTTGTCGAGGGTATTGCCGAGGGTTGCCGTCAGGCCGGGGCCGCGCTGATTGGCGGTGAAACGGCCGAAATGCCCGATATGTACCCTGCGGGTGAATATGACCTGGCGGGTTTTACCGTTGGGGTTGTGGAAAAGGACGCACTACTCGACGGCAGCACAATCGCCGAGGGCGACGTGATCATTGCGCTCGGATCGAGCGGCCCGCACTCGAACGGCTACTCGCTGATTCGCCGCGTACTTGAACGGGAGCCCGCTGCGAAGATCGACGGCAAACCGGCCGCCGAGCTGTTGCTGGAACCGACGCGCATCTACGTCAAACCCGTACTGGAGCTACTCCGCCACGTGTCCGTCCGGGGGATTGCGCACATCACCGGAGGCGGGCTGACCGAGAACATTCCGCGCATCCTGCCCGACGGACTCGGCGCCGCCGTGGACACTTCGAGCTGGTCGCGCGGCCCGGTATTCGACTGGCTGGCATCCGTCGGCAACATCGACGAGGGCGAAATGCGCCGAACCTTCAACTGCGGCGTCGGTATGGTACTTGTCGTCCCGAGCGCCGATCGCGACGAAGCGCTCCAGCGCCTCGACGCGGCGGGAGAGCGGGCCTGGCAGATGGGTCAAATCGAACGCGGCGACAACGGAGTGCGATTCGTTTGACTGCGGAGAACCTGACGGCTGAGAAAAGCCGTACGGCCATTCTGATTTCCGGCTCCGGCAGCAACCTGCAGGCATTCATCGACCGAGCGGACGCCGGGACACTCGAAGCGACGCTCGAACTCGTAATCGCAAACCGGCCGGACGCCTACGGTTTGACCCGCGCCAGACAGGCCGGCATACCGACGGTCGTGGTCGACCATCGAGACTTCGACACTCGCGAAGCCTTCGACCGCGGCATCGCCGCGCACCTCGATGCCACGGACATCGACGCCATCGTGCTCGCGGGCTTCATGCGGATCCTGAGCCCCTGGTTCGTGCGCCGCTACCTCGGCCGGGCATTCAACGTACATCCGGCACTGCTGCCGCTGTATCCGGGTCTCGATACCTATCGGCGGGTACTCGAGGCCGGCGACAGCCACCACGGCAGTACCGTACATTTTGTCACCGAAGAACTGGACGCGGGACCGCGCATTCTGCAGGGCCGGGTTGAGGTGCTGACGGACGACGATGCCCAACGGCTCATGGCCCGCGTGCAGCGGGCCGAACACCACATTTATCCGGACGTGTTGAACTGGTTCGCAACCGGTCGACTGGCTCTCGAGGACGGTCTGGCGGTGCTCGACGGCCGGCCGCTGCACGAACCGATCGTCCGCGACTTCGACTGAGGCGCTCGCCTCTCAGGCCCTGGGGAGCGTAACCCCGGTCTGACCCTGGTATTTGCCGCCCCGGTCGCGATACGAGGTTTCGCATTCTTCGTCGGACTCGAGGAACAACATCTGTGCGACACCCTCGTTCGCGTAGATCTTGGCCGGGAGCGGCGTCGTGTTGGAAAACTCGAGGGTAACGTGGCCTTCCCACTCGGGTTCGAGCGGAGTGACGTTGACGATGATCCCGCAGCGTGCGTAGGTCGACTTGCCGAGACAGATCGTCAGGACGTTGCGAGGAATCCGAAAGTATTCCACCGTCCGCGCCAGCGCAAAAGAATTCGGCGGAATTACGCACACCTTACTCTTCACGTCGACAAAACTCGTCGCGTCGAAGGCTTTGGGGTCCACAACGGCTGAATTGATGTTCGTGAAGATCTTGAACTCGTCCGAGCAGCGCACGTCGTAGCCGTAGCTCGAAGTGCCGTAAGACACGATCCGCGTGCCGTCGACCTCGCGCACCTGCCCCGGTTCGAAAGGCTCGATCATTCCCTCTTCGGCGGCCATGCGCCGAATCCATCGATCCGCTTTAATGCTCACAGACACATCTCTCTTGTTCTAGCTGTCCTCGACCACAATTTTCGGAAACACCGAGCTGTAGTCCTTGCCGCGCCCTGCCAGCGCGGCCGTCATGCGGCGCGCTGCCCTGAAGAACGCGGCGCCGCCCGGCGATTCGGGCTCGGCAACCACGGTGGGCCGACCCGCGTCGGTGGTCTCTCGAATACCGGCGTCCAGCGGCAGCTGGCCGAGCAGCTCGACATCGAAGTCCTCCGACATCTTCTGAGCGCCGCCGGCGCCGAAGATGGCGGATTCGTGACCGCACTTCGTGCAGACATGGGTGCTCATATTCTCGATGACGCCCAGCACCGGAATCGACACCTTGCGAAACATCTCGAGCCCCTTGCGGGCGTCGATAGCGGCAATATCCTGCGGCGTCGTAACGATGACGGCGCCGGATACGGGCACCTGCTGCGACAACGTGAGCTGGATGTCGCCGGTTCCCGGCGGCATATCCACGATCAGGTAGTCGAGATCCTGCCAGAGCGTCTGCATGAGCATCTGATTCAGCGCGGACGTCACCATCGGACCGCGCCAGACCATCGGCTGGTCGGGGTCGATCAGAAAGCCGATGGACATCACCTGGAGATCGTGCGCCCGGAGCGGTTGCATGGTCTTGCCGTCTTCGCTCACGGGTCGCTCGCCCTGAAGCCCAAGCATATGCGGCTGACTCGGGCCGTAGATGTCGGCGTCCAGGAGGCCCGCCCGGCCTCCGTCGGCCGCAATTGCCAGCGCGAGATTCACCGCCACGGTGGATTTGCCGACACCGCCCTTGCCCGAGGCGACCGCAATCACGTTTTTTACGCCCGGCAGCGGAGACAGGTTTCTCTGCACCCCGTGCGCCACGATTCGGCTGGTTACACTCAGCGACTCCGGCGGGCTGCCCGAGGCCGCCTCGACGACGGCGGCCAGCTCCGCCGCAATGGCGTCTTCGGCACCCGCCACGGGGAAACCGAACTCCACGCCGACAACCGGGCTCCCGGCATCGCCGCTGACCGTTACGCGCGCCATCTCGCCGAGCGGGCGGCCGTAACCCTCGAGGGGGTGCGCTTCCAGGGCGCTCTTCACAACCGAATCTGATGACACCGTCACACTTCCGGGGTAGGTATTAGGTAAAATTTATTTCCGGCCGGGACTGAATTCCGGCCGTTTCGGGTTGATCATTGTAGCGGAGCTTCAGGCAGAACCCATAACAGCTTTTCCTTTCGCTTCAACACTCTGATGGAACCGGTTGTAACAAGACGCCAGCGGGACCTTTGCGGTCGATGTGGCATAATGCCGCGTCCCGGCGGCAGTGGCCACATGGCTCGGCGTGAGAATCGCGGTCCGGCGTCCGGATCGCAGACGACTTTAAGAGCGAGTCAATTGGCAGGGTTAATAGCGAACACCACGTTGAACACGGACAGGGGCGCCGCAGACCCCAGACCGGGTGTTCGCCGTGAGTGGCCGGAGCCCTGCCAATGAGCCTGCTGGGCGGGTTCAGAGCGGATCAGCAGATCAACGCGCTCATTGCGGAACAGGACCCAGACTCCGCAAACGCTCGCAAACTTACCCAGAAGCTCAAGAACGCGGGCGCGAAGTCGATCCCCAAGATCATCGACGCGCTGGCTCTGTCCGACAAGTCGCACACCATGATGTTCGTCGACATCCTGTCGGCACTCGTGTCCGACAAGTCCATCGAATTCTTCCGCGAGGGTCTTGCTGACGGCAACGAGCGCGTCGTCTCCGGAACGGCCTGGGCGCTATCCAGTTCCACCGACTACAACGCCAACAAGCTGCTCGATTTCTTCGACGACCCCGAGGTCTCCAAACCGGCGCTCATCGAAATCCTGCGCGTGCACAAGGACGATCTGTCGGTGCACGAGCTGCTGCAGCGGGCGTATGAGCTCGACACCAAGGAAAAAGCGGCCCTGTTTCGCATCATCGAGGACATGGTCAAGCCGGAGATGCTGCCGGATCTGATTGCCCGCATGGGCGGCAAGGATCCGATCGTCAAGATCCACCTGATCAACCTCCTCGCCAAGTACGACCGCACCGAGGTCAACCGTGCGCTCGAGGCTCAGCTCAAGGACAACAACAAGATGGTCCGCAGCGCCGCCCTCAGCGCGCTCGGCAATCGCAAGGACGGCATCAACATCGAAGCCGTTGCGAAACTGCTGTTGGATCAGGACCTTGACGTGCTCAACAAGGCCGTCGAGATGCTCATTCAGCTCAAGCACCCGAACACCGTTGAATACCTTGCGCCCGCGCTCAAGGACGAATCGGAATATGCAAGGCGGGCCGCCGTCGAGGTACTGAACGAAGTGGGCAGCGTGGAGTCCGTCAAGGACCTTCTGGCCGTGCTCAAAGACGACGACTGGTGGGTGCGGTCCCGCGCGGGCGACGCGCTCGCCGAGATCGGCGGACCGAAAGTGGTCGATTCGGTCGTCAGCCTGATCAACGACGAGGACGAGGAAATCTGCCGTACCGCGGTGGAAATCCTCAACTCGATGAAAGACGAACGGGCCGTCAAACACTTGATCAATGCCACGGACCACAAGG
Organism: Woeseiaceae bacterium; assembly: GCA_028289545.1. GTDB lineage: Bacteria > Pseudomonadota > Gammaproteobacteria > Steroidobacterales > Woeseiaceae > UBA1847. The sequence continues at coordinate 28,464 of JANQPG010000030.1, read as the reverse complement.
ATTGGTGGGTGCGCGAACGGGCGGTGGACGCGCTCGCCAAGATCGGCGGTGACGCGGCAATACCCAAGCTCGAGAGCATGCTCGGGCAGGATCCGAAAACGGACGCCGTGGTGCTGCGGGCACTCGCCAAACTCGGTAACGAGAAGCACATTACGAAGATTGTTCCGATGCTCAAGCGCCCCGAGCGCGAGATTCAGATCGAAGCCATCAAGGCGCTCTCCTCGCTTGCTGACGAGAATCAGGCCGGAAACATCCGTGCGGTGCTCGAGAAAATCAAAACCTCCGACGAGCCGACGATCATCAACAGTGCCGAGAACGCGCTCAAGGACCTGGACGCCCGCTTCTCACACACCGTCCTCGAGGAAAACCGTCGCGCCGAGAAGATCGGCGAACATACGCAAACGCTGCTGCTCGACGATCAGGACCTCGACAAGCTGCTACAGAGCCAGGCTGCCGCACTCGAGGAGTCGGACGAGGAAACGACCGGCGGCACCCCGGTTGCGCCTTCGGCGCCGCCGGTGCTCGATATCTCCAAACTCAATGCCGGTGACGTCCTTGACGGCCGTTACCGATACATCGAGAAAATCGGCAAGGGCGCGTTCGGCACGGTACTGCTGATGGAGGACGAGGTCGTCGACGAGCAGCTGATCCTCAAATTCTTGAATCCGAACGTCTCCTCGGACGAAGAGATGATGAAACGCTTCGTGCACGAGCTCAGGTATTCGCGAAAGATCACCCATCGTAACGTCATCCGGATCTACGACTTTCTGCACCTGCAGGGCTGCTATGCGATTTCGATGGAGTATTTCCCCTCACACACGCTGTCCGGGGAGATCCCCGACGGCAAACCGATGGACGCGCGCAAGGCACTCAAGTATTCGCGCGACATTGCCACCGGGATGACCGTCGCCCACCAGGCCGGCGTCATCCATCGCGACCTGAAGCCGGCCAACATCCTGGTCAACGACGACGGGCTACTCAAAATTGTGGATTTCGGCGTCGCGGCCGCCGCGTCGAGCGGCGATACCCAGCTCACGAAGACCGGTTACGTTATCGGCTCGCCCAAATACATGGCCCCCGAGCAGATCCTCGGCAAGAAGGTCGACGAAACAGCGGACATCTACAGCGTGGGCGTCATCATGTACGAGATGGCGACCGGCATTCCGCCTTACTCGCGCGGCGACCACATGTCGGTGATGTATCAGCACGTGCAGGGCAAGGCCAAGCCCGTCGCCGAGATCAACCCGGACATCCCCGAGGACTACGCCGACATCATTGCCCGCGCAATGTCGGTCGACAAAACCAAGCGCTTCCAGTCGATGGATGAGCTGACGGACGCCCTGGATTCCGTCCGGCTGACCAACTAGCGCCCTCCCGCGCCCAATTCCCCAAAATGTGACCTCGCTCTGGCGCGCCGGACATAATCCGCCTAGGATAACGCTAACTCACTGATTTGATAGCGGACGGCGATTCATGGCCCGTATTGACGCATTTCTGAAGCTTGGCCTCGCGCAAGGCTGCTCCGACGTCCATCTCGCCGTTGGTGTGCCGCCGATGCTGCGGATGAACGGCGACCTCCTTCCCATCAAGTTTCGTGAACTCTCGGACACCGAGCTCGAGGCCTACATCCTCGAAATCCTGACGAGCAAGCAAAAAGAGCGACTGCACTCGGGTCGCGATCTCGATTTCAGCTACGTGGCGGAAGAAGGCGGTCGATTCCGGGTCAACGTGTTTCGCAAGGTCACGGGCATCGGGGCCGTCCTGCGACACATTCCGAGCAACGTCCCCACGCTGGAGCAGCTCAATTCGCCGGAGGTTCTACGCGACTTCTGCGACTACCACCAGGGCATGGTCCTGGTGACGGGGGCAACCGGCACCGGCAAGTCCACGACGCTCGCCGCCATGATCAACTATCTGAACGAGAATCGCAGCCTCAACATTATTAGCCTCGAAGACCCGATCGAGTTCGTCCACCCCAGCAAACACTCACAGGTCATTCAACGGGAGGTGGGTACACACGTGCAGAGTTTCGCGGACGGCGTCCGCTCGGCGATGCGCGAAGACCCCGACGTGATCCTGGTCGGCGAGATGCGCGATGCCGAAACCATCATGATGGCGATGACGGCCGCTGAAACCGGGCACCTCGTGTTCGGCACGCTGCATACGACAGGGGCCGTAAAAACCATCGACCGCGTCATCGACGCCCTTCCCGGTGAACTCCGCGAACAAACCAAGGCGTTCCTGTCGATGAGCCTGAAAGCCGTTGTCACGCAGGTGCTCGTAAAAACGCCCGATGGGCGCGGCCGGCGGGCTATTCAGGAGATCCTCGTCAGCAACCGGGCCATAGCCAAGCTGATCACCACCGACCAGACGCACCAGATTCCCTCGCAGCTGCAGACGGGTAAAGATGTCGGTATGCAGCTCATGGATCAGGCGCTGCTGGATGCCATCCAGCGCAAGGAAATCGACCCGGACGACGCCTACCGGTTCGCCAACGACAAGAGGAAGTTCCATCGCTTCGTTACCGACACGGATATGGTCCCGGCTTTGGAAATTAGCGGAGGCCAGGGTTGAGCATGCGCCAGATAGATAGCTACCTCGAAGAGATGCTGAAACAGAGCGCATCCGATCTGCACTTTATCTCCGGCGACCCGGTCCGCGCACGCATCCACGGCAACCTGCGGCCGCTCATGGACGAGAAACTGACGACGGACCGCGTCGACATCTGTCTGAAGGAAATCATGGACGGCACGACGAAGCGCAGCTTCGAGGAATACGACGCCGCCGACTTTGCGTACGAGATCCCGGACGTCTCGCGGTTTCGCGTCAATGCGTTCCGGCATCTCAACGGGCTGGGCGCCGTGTTTCGCGCCATACCCTCGCAGGCCCTGACCCTCGAAACCCTCAACATGCCCAAGATTGTCCACGAACTCTGCCGCCATACGCAGGGCATGATCCTCGTGACCGGAAAGACCGGTTCGGGCAAGTCGACGACCCTGGCCGCAATGATCGACTCGATGAACCGGCGGCTCAAAGGACACATACTGACCATCGAGGACCCCGTTGAGTTTGTTCACAAAGCACAGGGTTGTCTCATCAGCCAGCGCGAAGTCGGCGTCCACAGCAACAGTTTCGCAGACGCGCTGCATTCGGCTCTGCGCGAGGACCCCGACGTCATCCTGGTCGGTGAAATGCGCGATCTCGAGACCATCAGCATTGCCGTGACGGCCGCCGAAATGGGTATTCTCGTGATGGGAACGCTGCACACCAACGGCGCCGGGCAAACCGTTGACCGCATCGTCAATTCGTTCCCGGCCGACAAACAAAGTCACATCCGCACGATGATTTCGACCTCGCTGCGCGGCGTCATATCGCAGCAGCTATTGCCGACTAAAGGCAAACCCGGCCGGGTTGCGGCGCTCGAGATCCTCGTCAATACGCCCGCCGTATCCAACCTGATTCGCCAGGGCAAGCTCGACCAGCTGGAGACGGCCATGCAGGCGGGCGGCAATCTCGGCATGCAGACCATGGACAGCGCGCTCATGAAGCTCGTCTCGGAAGGCCAGGTTGCCGGCCGGGAGGCCTATCAGCAGGCGAACAACAAGAGCAAGTTCGAGCGCATGCGCGACGAGGCCTGAGGGCCCGCAAAGACCCCAAAAAAGCGGCTTGTCGCGACGACGCGCGTGGCATAATGCGCGCCTTTGAGACCGCTTCCAGCTACCGCCGCAATGAACCAGACGCGCAAAATTCTCGTCACGAGCGCCCTGCCGTACGCCAACGGCTCCATCCATATGGGGCATCTGGTCGAGTACCTGCAAACGGACATCTGGGTGCGGTTCCAGAAAAGCCGCGGCCACCAGTGCACCTATGTCTGCGCCACCGACGCGCACGGCACGCCCATCATGATCAAGGCCCGCGAACAAGGTGTGACTCCCGAGGCACTGACCGAAGCGGTCAGCCAGGAGTTCGTGCGCGACTTCGCGGACTTCGGCGTGGACTTCGACAACTACCATACAACCCATTCACCGGAAAACGAGGCGCTGACGATCGAGATGTTCGAAGCGCTCAGAGAGCGCGGCGACATCCACACGCAGGAGATCGAGCAGGCCTACGACGAGAAGGAAGGCATGTTCCTCCCGGACCGCTTTGTTCGGGGCACCTGCCCGTTCTGCGGGGCACTGGATCAATACGGCGACGCCTGTGAGAACTGCGGCAAGACCTACACGCCGGCGGAACTCATCGATCCGGTCTCCGTCATCTCCGGCGCCACACCCGTCAAGCGCAAGTCGGAGCACTACTTCTTCCGGCTCGGCAATTACGAAAGCATGCTTCGGCAGTGGATGCGGGATGCCGCGCTCGACCCGAACATGGTTGCCAAACTCGAGGAATGGTTCGAAGCGGGCCTGCGTGACTGGGACATTTCCCGAGACGCTCCTTACTTCGGCTTCCGGATTCCCGGCACCGAAGACAAATACTTCTACGTCTGGCTCGACGCGCCGGTCGGTTATCCCGCGAGTTTCAGGAATCTCTGCGCACGCCGGCCCGACCTCGACTTCGACGAGTACTGGAGGCCCGGCCACGATACGGAGGTCTACCATTTCATCGGCAAGGACATCATGTACTTTCACACGCTGTTCTGGCCGGCCGTGCTGCACGGCGCCGGTTTCCGCACGCCGAGCAGCGTATTCGCACACGGCTTCCTGACCGTAAACGGGCAGAAAATGTCCAAGGCGCGCGGCACGTTTATCAATGCGCGGACCTATCTCGACCATCTGGACCCGAACTACCTGCGCTACTACTACGCCGCCAAACTCGGGCCGACAATCGAAGACATCGACCTGAACCTGGACGATTTTGTGGCCCGCGTAAACGCCGACCTCGTCGGCAAACTCGTCAACATCGCCAGCCGCTGCGCCGGCTTTATCAGCAAACGCTTCGACGGGCAGCTCGCAAGCGCCTTGCCCGAACCGCAAGGCTTCGACAAAGTGGCGGCCGCCGCAGAAAAGATTGCCGAGCACTACGAGCGCCGGGAATTCTCCAAGGCGATGCGTATCGTCATGACCCTGGCGGACGAAGCGAACCGCTACATCGACGAGCACAAGCCCTGGCAGATGATCAAAGACGATGCCAATGCCCCCGCCGTGCAGGCGGTCTGCACGCAGGGCATCAACCTGTTTCGCAGCCTGATGATCTACCTCGAGCCTGTGGTGCCGGACCTGGCCGCCAGGAGCCGCGCCTTTCTCAACGAGACCGCGTGGCGCTGGGACGACGCCGGCACACCGCTGCTCGGCCGTTCGATCGAGCGTTTCAAGCCGTTGCTGACACGGGTCGAAGCGGATGCCGTGGCCAAAATGCTCGAACAGTCGAGAGAGTCCCTCGAGGAAACCGCAGGCTCTCAGGACGACGACGAGGATCCACATATCAGTATCGACGATTTCATGAAGGTCGACTTGAGGATCGCCACGGTGACGGCCGCGGAAGCCGTCGACGGAGCGGACAAGCTGCTCAGGCTCACGCTCGACCTCGACGGTGAGACCCGCCAGGTCTTTGCGGGCATCAAATCGGCGTACGAGCCCGCAACGCTGGTCGGCCGCCAGGTGGTTGTCGTTGCCAACCTCAAGCCGAGGAAAATGCGTTTCGGGCTGTCGGAAGGCATGGTGCTTGCCGCGGGAGACGGGGGTCGCGAGATTTTCCTGCTGTCCCCCGACACGGGCGCGAAGGCAGGCATGCGCGTGAAATAGCCGGATGAAACAGACAAGGGCCTGTTAACCCTGTGCGGGCAACCGTCGCTCCCGCTACAATATCGACATGCTGCGATTGGCCTGCAATGACTGGGCTTGCAATGACTGAGCTCATTCTCATTCTTGTCGGCACCGTGCTGGTCAACAACTTTGTGCTCACACGGTTCTTGGGGCTGTGCCCGTTCCTCGGCGTCTCCAAGAATCTGGACGTCGCCTTCGGGATGTCGCTGGCGACGGCATTTGTGCTCACACTGTCCTCCGCGCTGGCGTACCTGATCAACAAATTCGTGTTGCTGCCGCTGGATATCGGCTACCTTCGGACCATCGGCTTCATACTCGCCATCGCGGCCAGCGTGCAGTTCACGGAGATCATGGTGCGCCGCCTGAGCCCCGAGCTGCATCAGATACTCGGAATCTACATCCCGCTGATTGCGACCAATTGCGCCGTACTGGGCGTTGCGCTGCTCAACGTTCAAGCGAGCCATAGCTTCGTGCAATCCCTGTTCTTCGGCTTCGGCGCCGCCGTTGGCTTTACGCTCGTCCTGCTGGCGTTTGCCGCGCTGCGCGAGCGCATTGCGGCGGCTGACGTTCCGCTGGCGTTCCGCGGCACGGCCATTGCGCTCATGACCGCCGGCATCATGTCACTCGCGTTCATGGGTTTCGCCGGCATGGCAAGGCCATAGCCGTGCTGCTGGCCGTTCTTGCGATCGGTACGCTTGCGCTGGTTGCAGGCACCGGACTCGCACTCGCCGCGAGGAAGCTTCCCGCCGCGGACAGCAGTCTCGTTGAGGAAATCAACGCGCTGCTGCCGCAGACGCAGTGCGCCCAGTGCGGTTACGCCGGATGCCGACCTTACGCCGAGGCCATCGTCGATCGCGGCGAGGCCATCAACCTTTGTCCACCGGGTGGTGAGGCGACCGTACAAAAACTCGCCAGGCGACTGGGCCGCGATCCGGCCCCTCTCAAAGACTTGAGGCCGCCCCCGGCCGTGGCGTTTATCGACGAAGACCGCTGCATCGGTTGCCTGCACTGCAGAAACGCCTGCCCCGTTGACGCCATCGTCGGTGCGCAGAACACGCTGCACACCGTCATCGAAGCGGAGTGCACCGGCTGCGAGCTGTGTATTGCGCCCTGCCCGGTCGACTGCATCGAACTCAAGGCGGCGTCGTGACGGCCCCGACTTACGACCTCGGCACACTACACGGCGGGCTGCGGCTCGATCCGCATAAGACCGAGTCGACCGCCGCTCGCCTGCAGCAAATGCCGGTGCCCGCGCAGCTGGTTCTGCCGCTGACGCAACACGTCGGCGAACCCGCCCAACCGCTCGTCGGCGCCGGCGATGTCGTGCTGAAAGGACAGCCAATCGCGGCAGCGGGCACCGCGCTGGGCGCGCCGGTCCACGCCCCTACCTCAGGCCGAGTGCTTGCGATCGAACCCTGGCCCGTATCGCGCCGCCATGGCGATCCGGCGCCGGCCATCGTCATCGAGAGTGACGGACTCGATCAGGCCATGCCCATTATCCCCGGGGCACTGTCCTATCAGGAGTATTCGCCCGAAGCATTGAGAGCCCATATCCTGGACGGCGGTATCGTGGGCCTCGGGGGCGCCGTGTTCCCGACCGCCCAGAAACTGGCTCAGGCTGTCAGCGGACCGCTCGACATGCTGATACTCAACGGCGTCGAATGCGAGCCTTATATTAGCTGCGACGACATGCTCATGCGGGAGCATGCGGACCGTGTCGTATCCGGCGCGAGAATACTGCTGCACGCCATCGACGTCGAACGCTGTTTCATTGCCGTCGAGAGCGATAAGCCCGAGGCACTGCTCGCGATGGCGGAGGCGCTGGGCCGCGCCGCTGATGAACGGCTGATTCTCAAGCAGGTACCAACGATCTATCCGTCGGGCGGCGAGGATCAGCTGGTTCAGCTCGTCACCAATCGCGAGGTGCCGACGGGCGGACTGCCGTCGGACGTCGGCTGCGTCGTACAAAACGTCGGCACCGCCGCTGCGGTCGACGACTGGGTAAGCCGGCAGGAGCCGCTGATTTCGCGAGTGACGACAATCACGGGTCCGGGCATCGCCCAGCCGATGAACGTCGAGGTGCGCATCGGCACGCGCGTGGCGGATCTCGCCGCTTTTGCGGGCGGCTACACGGACCAGGCCGCGCAACTGATCATTGGCGGCGCCATGACCGGCAAATCGATGTCGACCGACGAGGTGCCGATCGTCAAGGCCAGCAACTGCATACTGCTGCTGCCCGCGCCACCGCCGCAGGGCCCTGAGCTGCCGTGCATTCGCTGCGGCGACTGCGCGAGTGTGTGCCCGGTGCGGCTGCTGCCGCAACAACTGCACTGGTACTACGCCGCGGACGACGAGGCCCAGTTGAGGGAACACGGACTGCTCGACTGCATCGAGTGCGGCTGCTGCGATCTCGTTTGCCCGAGCGCAATTCCGCTGACCGCCAGCTTCCGCCGCGCCAAGGGCCGGATTCGCGAGCTCGAAGACGAAAAAGCACGGGCGGCGCGGGCGAGGCGGCGTTTCGAAAACCGTCAGCAGCGGCTGGCCACCGAACGTGAAGAGCGCAACGCTGAGCTTCGCCGGCAGAAAGACAACGCAAAACGGGCCGGTCCGGACGCCATTGCCGAAATCATGCAGAGGAAGCAGCGCACAACCGACGATCGTAAAGACGATCTTGATGACGATCCCAATGACAACAGGGATCCCAAGCCGTGAAGTTCGAGAGACGCGAAGCGCCTTACATACGGCCCGCTAACAGCGTGTCGCTCGTAATGCTGCAGGTGCTGGTGGCGCTGGTACCGGCTGTCGCCGCGCACGTCTGGTTTTTTGGTGCGGGAATACTCTACAACATCGTCGTTGCCGTCATATTCTGCGCCGGCGCCGAGGCGCTCGTCATGCGCGCGCGCGGCAGAGCCCCCGCTGAAGCACTCGCCGACGGCAGCGCCATCGTCGCCGCCGTGCTGTTGGCGTTCGCGCTACCGTCGCTGACGCCGTGGTGGGTGACGGCAACAGGCGCCGTCTTTGCCATGGTGGTTGCCAAGCACTTGTACGGCGGCCTCGGCTACAACCTGTTCAACCCCGCAATGGCGGGGTACGTCGTCATCCTCATTGCATTCCCCGCCGATATGGCGCTGTGGGTTGCGCCTCGTATGGGGGACCTCGACTATCAGCACCTCAACGCCCTGCAGACTCTGTGGTTCACATTGAGCGGGGAGCTACCGTCCGCCATGTCCTTTGATACGGTCAGCCGGGCAACGCCGCTGGATCTCATGAAGACCGGTCTCGCCGGCATGCAAACCGCAGCCGAAATCCGCGCCGAACCGCTCATGGGCGACTTTGGCGGGCGCGGCTGGGAGTGGATCGGCAACTTCATTGCCATCGGCGGCATCGGTCTGATGTTGCGCAAGGTCATTCGCTGGCACATACCCGTCGGCGTTGGCATCGGCCTGCTGGTACCCGCGACGATCATGTACATGATCGACGCAGGCAGCCACGCCAGTCCCGGATTTCATCTGTTTAGCGGCGCAACGCTGTTGTGCGCATTCTTTATTGCCACCGACCCGGTGTCCGCCGCTACGAGCACAACCGGCAGGCTCATATACGGTATCGGCATTGGCCTGCTGATTTATGCCATCCGCCGTTTTGGCGCCTACGCCGACGGCGTCGCTTTTGCCGTATTGACGATGAATATGCTCGTACCGCTCATCGATCGCTACACGCGGCCCCCCATCGTCGGCCACGGCCCGGAGCAGCCCGGGTGAACCGCATCGGTAAAAGTGGCCTCACGCTGGCGGGTATTGCCGTCGTCTGCACGGGCATTGTAGCGCTCACTTACGAGCTGACGGCCGAGCGTATTGAAGAAAACCGCAAGGCACATGCCGAAGCGTTGCTGGCGGCGGCGCTCGGCGATATCGGCTACGACAGCAGCCTGACCGACAGCCGGCGCACGCTGCCGGCGCCACACGGCCTGCCCGGCGACGACGCCGCCGACATTTATCGGGCCGAGCTGAACGGCAGGACGGTCGCCGTGCTGTTCGCTGTCACCGCAATGGACGGTTACGCCGGCCCGATCCGTTTGCTGATCGGCGTCCGGGCCGACGGCCGGCTAAGCGGCGTCCGCGTAGTCTCGCACGACGAAACGCCGGGACTGGGGGATCAGATCGAAAGCCGACGCACGGACTGGATCTTGCAATTCGACGGCAAGTCGCTTGTCGACCCGGCGCCGACTGACTGGGCCATTCGCGCGGATGGCGGCGACTTCGACCAGATCACCGGCGCCAGCGTGAGCTCGCGGGCGGTGCTAAAGGCCGTACGCGACACATTGCTATACTTCGCCGACAACCGTGACGCGGTACTCGGTACGGGCGAAGCCCTGAAAACCGACGATGAAAATCGTCAATGAAAACGGTTAATGAAGTTCAGCAGTGATGAAGACACTTAAACAACAATTCGCGGAAGGCCTGTGGACCGACAACCCGGGCCTCGTGCAGCTGCTGGGCCTTTGCCCGCTGCTCGCGGTCACGACAAGCTTTGCCAACGGCCTCGGGCTCGGCCTCGCAACCTTGTTTGTGCTGACGGCGAGCAACGCCCTGGTATCCGCAACTCGCAGTCTCTTGAGCGCGGAAATTCGCGTACCCGTTTACGTGATCATCATTGCTTCGCTCGTCACGTCGGTCGAGCTGATGTTCGAGGCCTGGTTCCCGGCCATGGACCGCTCGCTCGGCATCTTCATCCCGTTGATCGTCACCAACTGCGCCATTGTCGCCAGGGCTGAAGTGTTTGCGTCGAAGAACCCCGTGGGCTTGAGCATTCTGGACGGCTTCGCGATGGGCTCGGGTTTTGCCCTACTGTTGACCGGCATCGGCGCGGTCCGCGAGCTCGTGGGCCACGGCACGCTGTTTGCCGATCTCGGCATGCTTGCCGGCCTCGACGGCAGCCCCGGACTCGAGTTGTTCGACGGCGGTTTCCTGCTTGCGCTACTGCCTCCAGGCGCCTTCTTTTGCCTGGCGCTGGCCGTCGCCGCAAAGAACGCGCTCGATCTCCGCAGCCGCCGCGCGCACGGTCTGCGACGGGCAAATCCGGAGCCTCGCTGAGCGCTCCGACGTCGCGACGAAACAATGAACAGGGAAAAACGTACTGCCATTTTCAGCGCGCTGCGCCACGCGAACCCCGAGCCCACGACGGAACTCGAATACGACACGCCGTTCGAGCTTCTGATTGCGGTAATACTCTCCGCGCAGGCAACGGACGTCGGCGTTAACAAGGCAACCCGCAAACTGTATCCCGTCGCCAATACGCCGGAAGCAATCCACGCCCTCGGCGTCGAAGGGCTCAAGCGCTATATCAAGACAATCGGGCTCTACAACAGCAAAGCGGAAAACATCATCAAAACCTGCGCCATACTGATCGAACAGCATGAAAGCCAGGTCCCGCGGACAAGGGAGGCGCTGGAGGCTTTGCCGGGTGTTGGCCGCAAGACGGCCAACGTTGTGCTCAATACCGCCTTCGGCGAGCCGACAATGGCCGTCGACACGCACATCTTCCGTGTATCGAACCGAACCGGAATCGCAAAGGGCAAGACGCCGCTCGCGGTGGAGAAAAGCCTCGTGCGCCTGATACCCGATGAATTCCTGAAAGACGCTCACCACTGGCTGATCCTGCACGGACGCTACACCTGCAAAGCCCGCAAGCCGGCTTGCGGCGACTGCATCATCGAACCATGGTGCGAATACCGTGCAAAGGAATTCACATGATCTTTGGACAGGATCGCGCCGAGCTTCGCCGGATGTACAGCGACGCGTGGCGAAAACACGAGGACGGTCTGCCGCTCAGCGCCCTGGAGCAGCAAATCGCGGACGTCGTCAAGCTGCACCCCGAATACTGGTCGACAATCACGTCCGGCGACGTCGACGCGGATTTTCCGCCCGAAGCCGGGCAGAGCAATCCCTACCTGCACATGGGCCTGCATCTTGGCCTTCGCGAGCAGATTGCGACCGACCGACCGGCGGGTATTGGCGCGATCTGGCGGCAGCTCAGTCTGCGCGGAGGCGATCCGCACGACATCGAGCATCGCATGATCGAGTGCCTTGCGGAGACGCTTTGGGAAGCGCAGAGCGCCAACGCCATGCCCGACGAAGCCCGCTATCTGGAGCGCCTCAACAGGCTGTAGACAGTACGGTGGCGCCGCATGACGCCTGGCCCGCAGCGCCCAACCGATGCGTTCCCGCTTAAGCCACCACGGAGAATGTAATAAAGTCCGGGGGTCGCTGGTCTTATCCGATAACCGAAAGGTGGACGCTGAATGAATACCAATACGACAGCTTATCCCGTATCCGGCGCCGGTCTCGGACTGCGCCGCGCGCTACTGAATACCCTGATGGAGAACCCGCCGTCGGAGGTGGACTTCATGGAAGTGGCGCCGGAAAACTGGATCAAGGTCGGCGGCGTGCTGGGCCGCAAGTTTCGGTTTTTTACCGAACGCTATCCGTTTCTCATTCACGGCCTGTCCTTGTCCATAGGCTCACCCGCTCCGCTCAACGAAGCGCTGGTCCACGACATCAAGGACTTCATGAAAGAGCACGGCATCCTGATGTACTCGGAACACCTGAGCTACACGAGCGACGACGGCCAGCTGTACGACCTGATGCCCATCCCGTTTACGGAAGAGGCCGTCAGCTGGGTCGCGGCGCGGGTGCGGCGCGTCCAGGACATCCTCGAACAACGCATTGCGCTGGAGAACGTCTCCTTTTATGCGCCTACGGACGCCAGCATGCCGGAGGCCGACTTCGTCAACGCCGTGCTCGAAGAATCCGATTGCGACCTGATGCTCGACATCAACAATATTGTCGTCAACAGCATCAACCACAGCTACGACGCCAGCGAGTTCCTCCGCAGCATGCCTGCCGAGCGCATTCGCTATTTCCACCTGGCGGGTCACTACGTCGAGGCGGAAGATCTGCGCATCGACACCCATGGTGACGCCGTCGACGAACAGAGCTGGCAGCTCCTGCGCGAAGCGTATCTGCACTTTGGCCCGGTCCCGACACTGCTCGAGCGCGACTTCAACTTCCCGCCGATCGAGGAGTTGCTGGAGGAAGTCCGGAAGATCAAGCGCCTGCAGCAGGAAACGACGCTCAAGGAAGTGGGCAATGGCTGAGCGCTCCGATTTCCAGGAAAAGCAGTTCGCGTTCGCCGCGCACATACGCGATCCGGAAAACGTGCCGGCTCCCGAGGGTATAGAAGACCGGCGCATGGCGGTCTACCGTGAGTTGTTCTTCAACAACCTCAGAAGCCTCTTGTCGACGACGTTCCCGGTGTTGTCCGAGCTCATGGGTGATCGCAAGTGGCGCCGGCTGATTCGGCAATTCATGCAGAAGCACCGCGCCGAGACGCCGTACTTCCTGAAACTGCCCGAAGAAATGTTGTCCTTTCTCGAGCACGAATACGAACGCGAAGAGGACGACTTCCCGTTTCTCAACGAACTGGCGCACTACGAATACATCGAGCTGGCGCTCAACACATCGGTCGAGGAAGACATACTGGACGGCATCGATCCCGACGGGCATTTGCTCTCGGGAGTACCGGCCAAGTCGGTGCATGCATGGGCGTTTGCGTATCACTACCCGGTGCACCAGATCAACAAGGACTTCCTGCCCGACGCGCCGGCAGAACAGCCCATCTACCTGGCCGTGTACCGCAACGCGGAGCAGAAACTCGGTTTCATGGAGCTGAATCCGCTGACGGCCGGTCTGCTCGATGCCATCGACAACAACACGGACAACAAGACCGGGGAAAACCTGCTTCGTGAGCTCGGCGAGCGAACGGGCTACCCGGATATCGATAACCTCGTGGCGCACGGCCATACGGCTATGCAGCAAATGCGCGACCTCAATATTCTCATCGGCACACGAGTGCAGACACGCTAACAACAACCGACGGAGCAGCTCCGATGAACAGCATCATCCCTTTACTCAATAACATTCGCGGCAAACTTGACGGTGCCGGTCACTGGGTTGGCCTGCTGCTCATCCGCGTGCTTCTCGCCTACGAATTCGGCAGCGCCGGCCTCCGCAAGGCTTCGGTGGAAGGCGGCGTGCCGCAATGGTTTGTCAACACGCAGGGCGATTTCCCGTTTCCGTTCAACGTGCTGCCGGCCGGACTCAACTGGTACCTGGTGACTTACGCCGAACTTCTGGGAGCACTGGCCCTCATCCTCGGACTGTTTACGCGCTTCTGGGCATTCAGCCTTTTGATTGTCAGCATCGTGGCCATCTTCGGCGTCCACTGGCCCGACGAGTGGAACACGCTGGCCGAACTCTGGCAGGGCTACAGCGTCACCAACAACGGTTTCGGCAACTACCGCATACCGCTGCTGTTCGTCGCCATGCTGCTGCCGCTGATCTTCATCGGCCCGGGCAAACTGAGCCTCGATAACCTGCTGCGCAAGCACGTCTTCAAAAGCTGAGCGACAATGTTTAGGGGACGCCGCATTCCGGCGCGGCGTCCCTTCAAGCGTCCTTTCACTGACGCCAATGTTTCACAGGGCCGGCGACCGAACAAGACTACAATAGCAATCGGTACAGGGGATTTAAGATGCGCGAATCGTTCTTCGATGCTATCGGCATTCTGCAGATACTGTCATCCATCCTGGTCTTCCTCATCGGACTGGGACTGCTGGCCGTCATCGTCATCTACATTATTGACATCACCCAGACGAAGCATGCGATCCGCCGCAACTTTCCCGTTATCGGCCGCTTCCGCTACTGGTTCGAGCACCTGGGCGAGTTCTTCCGCCAGTATTTCTTTGCCAACGACCGCGAAGAAATGCCCTTCAACCGCGCGCAGCGCTCCTGGGTGTACCGTGCGGCAAAAGGCGTGGACAACACCGTGGCGTTCGGCTCGTCGCTCAGCCTTACGCCGCCCGGCACACGCATTTTCGTCAACTGCCCGTACCCGAAACTCGAGCAGGACGTAGCGGCCACGGCACCGCTCGAGATCGGCCCCTACGCGCGTAAGCCTTTCGAGGCCAAATCGCTCTTCAACGTCTCGGCCATGAGCTTCGGCGCGCTGTCGAAGCCGGCGGTGCAGGCGCTGTCGCGCGGCTCCGCCATAGCGGGCAACTGGCTTAACACGGGCGAAGGCGGTCTGTCGCCGTGGCACCTCGAAGGCGGTTGCGACATTGTGTTCCAGATCGGCACGGCCAAGTACGGTGTCCGCGACGAAGACGGTTCGCTCAGCGACGCAAAGCTCAGCGAACTCGGCGACACCGAACAGGTGCGTATGTTCGAACTCAAGCTCAGCCAGGGCGCCAAGCCGGGTAAAGGCGGCATACTCCCCGGCGAAAAAGTGACCGCGGAGATTGCAAAAATCCGCGGCATACGTGAGGGCGAGGACTCGATCAGCCCGAACCGGCACCCCGACATCGACTCGGCCGACGACCTGCTCGACATGATTGCGCATATCCGCGAAGTCACGGGCAAGCCGGTTGGCTTCAAATCCGTCATTGGCGCTTACGGCTGGCTCGACGAACTCTGCGAGGAGATCAAAAAGCGCGGCATCGAGAGTGCGCCCGACTTCATTACCGTGGACAGCGGAGACGGCGGTACGGGCGCGGCCCCAATGAGCCTCATGGATAACGTAGGGCTGCCGATCAAGGAGAGCCTGCCCCTCGTAGTCGACATACTGAAGCGCCACGGCCTGAAAGAACGCATCCGGGTCATTTCGAGCGGCAAACTCATCAACCCCGCCGATGCGGCATGGGCGCTGTGCGTCGGCGCCGATTTTGTCAACTCGGCGCGCGGCTACATGCTGGCGCTGGGGTGCATCCAGGCCCTGCAGTGCAACAAGAATACGTGTCCCACCGGCGTCACGACCCACGACAGGCGTTTGCAGCGCGGCCTCGTACCCGCCGACAAGGCGGAGCGTGTCGCGCGCTACACGCAGACGATGCTCAAGGAGATCGGCATCATTGCGCATTCTTGCGGCGTGTCTGAGCCCCGCCAGCTGCGACGCTACCACTGCCGCATCGTGCAGGACGACGGCCGCTCGATACCGCTGAACGAACTGTATCCGGACCCCACGCCCGAAGACCTCGCCGCATGACGGCTATGCGCCGCCGGTGAGGAAAAACAGCGCGCCGCCGAAGCTCGAGGGAATTACCCGGCTGTTCCTGGACCTCGACGGCACGCTGATCGATCCCGCCGAGGGTATTGGCCAATCGATCCGCTACGCGCTTGGGGAACTGAGCGAGCCGGTTCCCGACGAGGCCGCGCTGCGGCGCTGGATTGGGCCGCCGCTCCGAAACAGTTTTGCGCAACACGTCGGTGAGAAACTCGCCGACCGTGCGCTCGCGTTGTATCGCCAGCGCTATGCCGATACCGGCTGGAGAGAATGCACTGTCTACCCGGGCATTCCCGAGACGCTCGACTCGCTCGTTGCCGGAGGACTGTCGCTGGCCATCGCCACCAGCAAGCCGCACGTGTATGCGCACAGGATTGCCGCGCACTTCGGCTTCGATCGCCACGTCACGGACGTATTCGGTTCCGAACTCGACGGCACACGCAGCGATAAGCGTGAACTGCTGGCGTTTGCCCTGGCCCGCTCAGAGGGTGAGTCCGCCGCCATGGTGGGAGACCGGCGCTACGACGTTGAGGGGGCCCGCCACAACGGCATCCCCGCGATTGGCGTGAGCTGGGGATTTGCGGAGGACGGTGAACTCGCCGCGGCCGGCGCCGCTGCAGTAGTCAGGTCTGCTGGCGAGCTGGCGGCGCTGTTGTTGAGCCGTCGGCAATAGGCCGTCTACCCATTTATAAACAACGGCTTACAAATATAACCTGAAGTAAAATCTGCTGGCAACGAGACCGGCGAACGCAATATCAGGACGGCTCCCGGATCTCCGTTTTCAGATGACTGTCGGCTTTCAGCGAGTTGGTGATCAGGCAGGCCGCTTCGGACTTTTCCAACAGACGCTCCGCCTTGACCGCGTCAGCGCCGGCGGGAATCGTCAGCGATGCCCGGATGTGGAACGACGTGAATTGAGTGACACGTTCGACACGGTCAAGATCGCCCGTCACGTCACACGCAATGTCCAGCCACTCGAAACGTGAAGCCCTTGCGATGGCCCGAAACGACAACACAAAACAGTCGGCAACAGCCGCGACGAGTAACGACTCCGGTGACCAGTGCCCGCCGGGACCACCAAACTCTACGGGCGCGTCGGACGGAAGCGCCGGCACGCCGTCACTCGTCAGAATGACCTCGGCATCGGGCTGGCCGGATGCGCTTACCGTATAGTGATGCGGAAATTCGTGCACGATGAAACTCCTCCGTCTGTCTACTGGTGCGCTTACTTGCGCTTCGGCATGTACAGATCGGTGAGCGTCCCTTCGAAGGCCTCGGCGGTAAACGCGACCGTTTCGGACAAGGTCGGGTGCGGATGTATCGTCAGGCCAATGTCCGCCGCGTCGGCCCCCATCTCCACTGCCAGCCCCACTTCTGCAATCAGATCGCCGGCTGTCGGGCCCACCATTGCGCCACCGAGTACCTGGCCGCTGTTTTTGTCGAACAAGAGCTTGGTGAAGCCTTCGTCGCGCCCGAGCGCCAGCGCACGACCGCTGGCTGCCCAGGGGAAACGCGCCTTTTCGTACTCGATGCCCTTTTCTTTCGCCTCGATTTCCGTGAGGCCAACCCAGGCGACCTCCGGATCCGTGTAGGCTACTGATGGAATGGTTCGCGCGTCGAAGTAGCTCTTCTCGCCCGCGGCCACCTCGGCGGCCACCTTCGCCTCGTGCGTCGCCTTATGCGCCAGCATGGGGCCGCCGGCCAGGTCCCCGATGGCAAAGATGTGCGGGACGTTCGTGCGCATCTGCTTGTCAACTTTGACGATACCGCGCTCGTCCACTTCGACGCCCGCCTTGTCCGCGGCCAGGCGACCCCCGTTGGCCCGGCGGCCAATCGCCACCAGAACACGGTCGTAAACGCCGACCGACGGCGCGTCCTTGCCTTCGAAGCTCACTTCGATGCCGGGCGTTGTTGCCCGCATCCCGGTCACCTTCGTAGACGTCATGATCGCGGCGTACCGCTCCTTGACGACCTTCAGAAACGGCCGTACCAGATCCGTGTCCGTTCCCGGCATCAAGGTATCCATCAGCTCGACGACGCTGACTTCGGTGCCCAGAGCCGCGTAGACGCACGCCATCTCCAGGCCAATGATGCCACCGCCGACAACGAGCAGCCGCTGCGGCAGCGGATGCAGCTCGAGCGCGCCGGTCGAATCGACAATACGCGGATCGTCGGGCAAACCGGGAAGCATGATCGATTCCGAACCCGCGGCGATGATGCACTTGTCGAACGCAACGGTCTCGCCGTTGTCGAGCTCAAGCTGTCTGGACGATGCAAATTGTGCGGTCGCCGTCAGCACACGGACCTTACGCTGTTTGGCGAGCTGTTCGATGCCGCCCGTCAGGCGTCCGACCACCTGGTCTTTCCAGCCCCCGAGTTTTGCGGCGTCGATGTCAGGCTCGCCAAAACTGACGCCATGCTCCGCCATCGCCTTTGCGTCGTCGATGACCTTGGCAGCGTGCAGCAAGGCTTTGGACGGTATGCAGCCGACGTTCAGACAAACGCCTCCAAGCGTCGGATAACGCTCGATCAATATGACGTCGAGTCCCAGGTCAGCGGCTCGGAATGCCGCCGTGTAGCCGCCCGGGCCGGACCCGATGACCACCAGCTCCGCACGATGTGTCGCGTCGGCGGCGGCAGCGGTCTCCTCAGTATCCGGCACCTTGGTATCCGGCACCTTGCCGGTCGCGAGAGCAATTTCGTCCTCGGTCATGACCCGCGTGGATATCGTGTCTTCCGCCTCCTCGACGGGCGCATCACCGGCCTCCGCCTCGACCACGGCGACGGTATCGCCTGAGTTGACCCGGTCGCCCATGGCCGCGGTCACCGAAACGATACGGCCGGCGTGTGATGCCGGCACGTCCATTGAGGCCTTGTCGGTCTCCAACGTCACGAGCGGATCCTCGACCGCAACGACGTCGCCGGGCTTTACCAGCACCTCGATCACTTCCACATCGGAGAACTCGCCGAGTTCCGGGACCTTGAGCTCCACTTGCGTCGACATTACGGGATCGCCTGCAGCAGCTGATCGACGTCGCCGAGCGCTGCACTCAGGTAGGTCGTAAAGCGCACGGCCATTGCGCCGTCGATCACGCGATGATCATAAGAAAACGACAGCGGCAGCATCAGGCGCGGGACAAACTTCTCGCCGTCCCACACGGGCTGCATGCTGGAGCGCGACACACCCAGGATGGCCACTTCCGGCGCGTTAACAATCGGCGTAAACGCCGTGCCGCCGATGCCGCCGAGGCTCGAGATCGTAAACGTCGCGCCCTGCAGCTGCGGCGCCTTGAGCTTACCCTCCCGGGCCAGCATCGAGAGCTCAGCCAGCTCCTCGGCAAGCTCGTAGACGTCCTTCTGATCGGCGTCGCGGATGACCGGCACGACGAGCCCCTGGTCGGTATCGGCCGCAAAACCCAAATGGCAGTACTTTTTAAGGACGAGGTTTTCACCGTCTTCGGCCAGCGATGAGTTGACCTTCGGAAACTCCTTGAGCGCCGCAACGCATGCCTTGAGGACAAACGCGAGCGGCGTCAGCCGGATTCCGCGTTCGCGGGCCGGGCCTTTGAGTTCGTTGCGCTTCGCTTCCATATCCGTAATGTCGGCGAGATCGTGCTGGGTGACGTGCGGCAGATTCACCCAGCTGGCCTGGAGCCGCGGCCCCGAGATCTTCTGTATACGGCTCAGCGCTTCGAGTTCGGTTTCGCCGAACTTGCTGAAATCCACCACCGGTGTTTTCGGCAGGCCGCCACCTGCCGCCGCCGGGGCCGCCTTGCCGCCTTCAAGCACAGCCTTGACGTAGGCTTTTACGTCGTCGTGAAGGATGCGCGACTTCTGCCCGCTGCCCTTGACGTGGGTCAGATCGACGCCCAGCTCCCGCGCCAGCTTGCGCACCGAAGGGCTCGCATGGGCGCGGGCAAAGCCCGCTTCGTTGACCGTGCCTGTGGCAGACGCGGCCGCAGCCGCCGGCTTCGGCGCCGCTGGCTTTTCGGGCGCACTCGGCGCCGGAGGCGCTGTTTTCTCAGCGGCTGGCGCCGTGGGTGTCGCAGCAGGCTCTGCGGCGGGAGTACCTGCGGCTGCCTCGATTACGGCGAGTGCGCTCCCTTCGGACACCTTGTCGCCCACCGCAACACTGACGGATTCGATCTTGCCAGCCGTCAGAGCGGGCACGTCCATTGCGGCTTTGTCGGTCTCGAGCGTTACGAGCGAGTCGTCCACCGCAATGTCGTCGCCGGCGGCAACGTGTACCTCGATGACCTCGACGTCCTCGAAGTCGCCGAGATCCGGCACGACGAGGGTTTGCTGGCCGCCCGCAGCAGCCGGCGCTTCGGCGGCCGGTTGCGGTTCGGGTGCCGCCGTATCGGCAGGCGCCGCCGGCTCATCCGCCGCGGCGGAATCCCCGTCGGACTCCGCTACCTGCATTCGGCCTATGACGTCGCCGCTGTTGACCTTGTCGCCCACGGCAATGTCGAGAGCCTCGATGACTCCGTCCTCTGGCGCCGGAACGTCCATGGCCGCCTTGTCGGTCTCGAGCGTGACGAGTCCGTCCTCGCGCGCCACGGTATCGCCGGCCGCTACCAGAACCTCGATAACCTCGACATCGGCGAAGTCGCCCAGGTCGGGAACGCTGATTTCAATGCTGTTTGCCAAGCTTGCTCTCCTTACGTGCTCAAAGCTTGACCGGATCCGGCTTGTCGGGATCCACGCCGTACTTCTCTATCGCCGCCTGCACAGTCTTCTGATCGAGCACGCCGTCGTCAGCGAGCGCCTTCAGCGCAGTAATCGCAATGTAGCGCCGATCAACTTCGAAGTGCTGCCTGAGCGCCGCCCGCGAGTCGCTGCGACCGTAACCGTCGGTACCGAGGGTAATAAAACGTCCGGGGACCCAGCGTTGAATCTGGTCCGGCACTATCTTCATGTAGTCCGTCGCCGCTATGTAGGGACCCGGCCTCTCGGCGAGGCATTCCTCGATATAGCAGGTACGCGGCTCCTCGGTCGGATGCAGTTGATTCCATCGCTCGACTTCCAGCGCATCGCGGCGCAGCTCGTTGAAGCTCGTGACGGACCAGACGTCGCTCGGAATACCAAAATCCTTCTCGAGCAGTTCGCCGGCGCCGATCACTTCGCGAAGGATTGTGCCCGAGCCCATGAGCTGCGCGCGGATCTTGCCCTGTCCACCGACCTGCAGCAGATACATGCCCTTGATGATGCCGTCCTCGGTGCCGGCCGGCATCGGAGGATGCACGTAATTCTCGTTCATGCAGGTGATGTAGTAGAACACGTTTTCCTGCTCGCCCAGCATGCGCCGCAGGCCGTCCTGAATGATGACGGCGAGCTCGTAGGCGTAGGTCGGGTCATAGGATATACAGTTCGGCACGGTCGACGCCTGCACGAGACTATGGCCGTCCTGGTGCTGCAGACCCTCGCCGGCAAGCGTCGTGCGCCCGGCGGTGCCGCCGATCAGAAAACCGCGGGACTGCAGGTCGCCGCCGGCCCAGATGAAATCGCCAATGCGCTGGAAACCGAACATCGAGTAATAGATGTAGAACGGGATCATCGGCACATTGTGATTGGAGTACGACGTCGCCGCCGCCAGCCAGGAGCAGAACGCGCCGCCTTCGTTGATGCCCTCCTCGAGGATTTGTCCTTTCTTGTCCTCGCGGTAGTACATCAGCTCGCCGGCATCCTCCGGTTCGTAGAGCTGGCCCTTGGACGCGTAGATGCCGATCTGCCGGAACATGCCCTCCATGCCGAACGTTCGCGCTTCGTCGGGCACGATGGGAACGACGTGCTTGCCGATCTGCTTGTCGCGCGCCAGCGCCGTGAGCATGCGCACGAACGCCATTGTCGTCGACGCTTCGCGCTCGCCAGTGCCGTCCAGCTGAGTCTTGAAGATCTCGAGCGGCGGCACCGGCAGCTTGACGTTGGTCAGGCGCCGGCGCTTCGGCAGGTAACCGCCGAGCGCATTGCGCCGTTCGTGCAGGTACTCGAGTTCAGCGCTGTCCGCGGCCGGCTTATAGAAAGGAACGTCATCGAGCTCCTTGTCCGATACCGGAATGTTGAAGCGGTCGCGGAACTCGCGCAGCGCATCCTCGTTCATTTTCTTCTGCTGGTGCGCCGTGTTTTGCCCTTCTCCGGCCGCACCCATGCCGTAGCCTTTGACGGTCTTGACGAGAATGATCGTCGGCTTGCCGTTGGACTGCATTGCCGCATCGTAGGCGGCGTACACCTTGAGCGGATCGTGCCCGCCCCGGTTCAGCCGCCAGATTTCCTCGTCCGACATGTTGGCGACCATGGCCAGCGTCTCGGGATACTTGCCGAAGAACTTCTCGCGCACGTAGGCGCCGGAACGCGCCTTGTAAGTCTGGTATTCACCGTCGACGGTCTCTTCCATGATCCGCCGCAGGAGCCCTTTGTGATCCTTGGCCAGTAGCGGATCCCAGCGCGAACCCCAGACGACCTTGATGACGTTCCAACCCGCGCCGCTGAACGCCGCCTCGAGTTCCTGAATGATCTTGCCGTTGCCGCGTACGGGACCGTCCAGCCGCTGCAGGTTGCAATTGACGACAAACACGAGGTTGTCGAGCCCCTCTCGTACCGGCATCGTAATGGCGCCCATCGATTCGGGCTCGTCCATTTCCCCGTCGCCGAGAAACGCCCACACCTTGCGGTCCGACGATGGCTGCATTTCGCGATGCTCCATGTAGCGCATGAAGCGCGCCTGGTAGATCGCCATCATTGGCCCGAGTCCCATCGACACTGTGGGGAACTGCCAGAAGTTCGGCATCAGCCACGGGTGCGGATAAGAGGACAGGCCGTGTCCACCGACCTCCTGGCGAAAACGCGCCAGCCGCGACTCGTTCAGGCGCCCCTCGAGGTACGCGCGCGCATAGATTCCCGGCGCGGAGTGACCCTGTACGAAGATCATGTCGCCGCCCTGCTCGTCGGTTGCGCCACGCCAGAAGTGATTGAAACCCACTTCGTACATCGTCGCGGACGACGCATAGCTCGAGATGTGTCCGCCGTACTCGGTACTTTTGCGGTTCGCCTGGACAACCATTGCCATGGCGTTCCAGCGAATGATCGCTTCGATTCGCCGCTCCAGTGACCGGTCTCCCGGGTACTCGGGCTGGCGCCCCGTGGCGATCGTATTGAGATACGCCGTGTTCGGGCTGTAGGGGAGATAGGCGCCCGAACGGCGCGCAAAATCGATCATTCGATTGAGCAGGAAGTGTGCCCGCTCCGGTCCGTGATGGGTCAGCACCGAATCGATGGATTCGAGCCACTCATTAGTTTCAACGGGATCCAGATCGTCGAAAGGATTGAAGCTGGTCATAGACAGTCCGATTGGTTTAACAAGCCGCTTGCCGCGTGAATTCGCCGGTCGTGCCTGCTAGGATCAGCGCTCGATGGGTCGACCGAGCGCCAAGGGTTTCGGGGCGCCATATTCGGCGTTTGCGCTGATCCGGTCAAGCCAAGTAGCGGGAATTCATACGTATGCACTCTCTATTGCCCCCGGCTGCGCGGACACGTGTCGTGGCGCGTGCCGGTCGCCTGGATTCAAAGGCGCTCGCCTCGGTGGACCAGCTCATCCTGCTGCTGCCGGAACGCATCGGCGAAAAAACCTGGAAACAAATCCCCGGCGGACCGAAGCTCAAAAAGCTCATGGCCAAGCGCCCTGCCGGCAGCGTGCCGGCACTGCTCGCCAGACTCGACAATTCGCGTCAGACGCGAGTCGTCGCCGGCAAACTAAAAACTGCTGATTCGACGTTTGATCGGCTTTCGCTTGCCGCAAAACTGGTTTCGGCGGTAACCGACGAATCGCCAGGAACTGTAGGTATAGCCGCGATCGGTTTCGACAGCAAGACCTATGGCGAACTATTCGAACCGTTCATCACCGCCGCGCTCGCCGCGGCTCTCCCCATGCCCTCCTGGCGCGAGAAGCCGAAGAAGCCGCCGATACGCAGTATTCGCCTGCTCGGACTGGGTGAACACTGGTCGCCGCGCGCCGAACCGCTGCGGCGCATTGTCGCCGAGGCCCACGGCAACCATCTTGCCCGTTGGTTGACCGCAATGCCGCCCAACCGGCTGGACGCCAAACACTACACCGATCTCGTGCGCTCACTCGCAAAGGACCACGGCTGGGAGTTCAAGCGCTATTCGATCGACGAACTCGAACGTCTCGACGCGGGCGCGTTCCTGGCGGTGGCTCAAGGTAACGCCGACAAGACCGCCGGCATCATCCGGCTGCGCTTCCGGCCGGACAAGTCCGTTTCAAACGCGCGCGTGTCGCTGGTCGGTAAGGGCATCATATTCGACACGGGCGGCACCAACCTGAAACCCTTTCAGTCGATGCTCGGCATGCACGGCGACATGCAGGGCAGCGCCGTGGCGCTCGGCACGCTGCTGGCGCTCACGGAAGTCGAAACCCGTTTTGCCGTGGACTGCTGGCTTGCGATCACGGAAAACCGCACCGGACCGACGGCGTACAAATCGCAGGATCTCATTCGAGCTCTGAACGGCAAGACAATACAGACGATACACACGGACGCGGAAGGCCGGATGGCGCTTGCGGATACGCTGACGCTCGCCAGCCGTGAGCAGCCGCAATTGATCGTCGACTACGCGACACTGACCGGCTCCTGCGTGGACGCCATTACCACGCGCTACTCAGGCATCTTCAGCAACCGCCCGGAGTGGCATCCCGCCCTGAAGCGCACGGGCGCGGCGTGCGGAGAGCGCGTCTGGCCGTTTCCGATGGGCCAAGAGTTCCTCGCCGAACTCGAAAGTGAGGTTGCCGACTTGATGCAGTGTTCGGTCAAAGGCACTGGCGATCACATCCTCGCGGCGAGTTTCCTGAACGAGTTCGTGGAGAACGACACGCCGTGGGTGCACATCGACCTTTCCTCGGGTGAACACGAGGGGGGTCTGGGCGCCATACCGGGCAAGGTCACCGGCTTTGGAGTCCGGTATACGCTGTCGCTGCTTCTGGATACGCAGCTTGGCGACAACACGGCAGCCGGCGCCGCGAGTTAACGACATGGACGAAATCAGAATGTCGGACCGCTTTCGCGGTTTCCTGCCGGTTGTCGTCGATGTGGAAACGGGCGGCTTCAATGCCGAGACCGACGCACTGCTGGAGATCGCGGCCGTACTCGTGGGCTTCGGCGACGACGGCGACCTGAAACGCAAGCAGACGGTGCGCTACCACGTCCGGCCGTTTGAAGGCGCCAACATCGAGCCCGCCTCACTCGCCGTCAACGGCATCGACCCCGACCATCCGCTGCGTCCGGCGATCGACGAGCGCGACGCCCTCGGCCGGGTGTTCCGTGAAGTACGGCGCTCGGTCCGCGAAAACAACTGCAGCCGCGCCATCCTCGTCGGACACAATGCGGCGTTCGACCTTGGGTTTCTGAATCGCGCGGTCGAGCGCGCCGGCATCCGCAGAAACCCGTTTCACCCGTTCTCTTGCTTCGACACGGCGACGCTGTCGGGCGTCGCGTTTGGGCAAACCGTGCTGTCACGGGCCGTCAAAGCGGCGGGCTTTGAATGGGACGATGACGCGGCGCACTCCGCCGCTTACGACGCCGAGGTGACGGCCGACATCTTCTGCGAGATCGTCAACCGCTTCGCGCCTATCTACGAGATGCTGACCGGGAAAGCGGAGCCGCTCCCGAGCTGAAAGCCTGAGCGGTGGTCCGGGCCAGGCTTACGCCGCCTGCCCCTTGGCTTCGTCCAGCAGGGTTTTGAGTTCGCCCGAGTTGTACATCTCGATGACAATATCGGAGCCGCCGATCAGCTCACCTTTGACGTACAGCTGCGGAAACGTCGGCCAATTCGAGTAGACCTTGAGCCCCTCACGGATCTCCTGATCCTCGAAGATGTTGACGTAGGCGTAGGGCTGGCCAACGGCGTTCAGCGCCGCCACCGCTTGTCCGGAAAAACCGCACTGCGGGAAGTCCGGGGATCCCTTCATGTACAAAAGGATGTCGTGTGAACCGAGCTGCTCTTCGATTCGGGCGTTGATGTCGTCACTCATCGCTTGTTTCCATTTCCTTAGAGACTGTCTTTGAAACTGTCTTCGAGATTATCTGCTTCTGTCCACTACGCGTATCTGATTGACTACGGTGTGTACGCCTGCGACTTGTCGCGCCAGCCGGTAGGCTTCGTTGCGCGCCTCGTAGCTGTCCACCATCCCGCTGAGCGTCACCTTGCCGTCGACGGTTCTGACGTCGACGTTGAACACGTCGATTTCCGGGGCGCGACGGTAAAGGGTTCTGATCTCGGCGCTGATACCCTTGTCACTCGTATCCTGGCTGGTCTCGCTGCCGGCGCTGCGCGTGACACCACCGCCGCTCAGCATCATCGACGTGCAGCCGCCAAGCAGCACACTGGCCATCACCAGGGCCACTACGCCGCGAAGCGCGTGGTTCGACGTTGTGCGCATGGTCATCATATTAGTCTACCTCCGAAAGGCCTGTCCGGCGTCGCAAATCGTCGATGATTTGCCACTGTTTTTCCTTCGAATACGCCGACCAGTGGGTGATTTCCTCCAGCGTCCGGCTGCAGCCCAGGCAAGCCTGATCGTCGTCGAGCGTGCAGATCGACACGCAGGGCGATGCCGGATACAGCTCACGATTGCCGCGCGACACGGCCTCGAGGCGAAATCGGGAGCGGGAGGCGGGTTGGGACATGGGTACGAACTCATGGCTTTCAAGTATGGATTTCAAGTCGAGGCAAACGCGTCGAGACTTGCTCTAGCAGCTGATCTATAATACCGGCGCTCAGGCTCCGGCAGGTTGCCGGAAACCGAAAGATACAATAATGCCAAGTTCTGGAGAAGCGTCCTAATGAATCCCCTGAAGAGCGTAGCCGGTACCATCGTCAGCGGCGTTGTGCTGGCCTTGATTATCGTTTTCCTGACCGGCGACAACACCCTCGCCAATGCGGCGTCCGCCATCATCTGGCTGCATGTGCTTGCCGGTATCACGTGGATCGGCCTTCTCTACTATTTCAACTTCGTCCAGGTACCCGCGCTCGGCGAGGCCGCCAGCGACGAAGGCGGTCCCGGCGGCGCCGGGATCACCAAGTACGTAGCGCCACGCGCGTTGTGGTGGTTTCGCTGGGGGGCGGCGCTGACCTGGCTGTCGGGCGCGGCTTACCTGCTGCACCGGGGCCAGCTGCACGACGCCTTTACCCTGGGCCTGATGGGCGACACCGTGAACACCTACGCGCTGACGATCGGCATCGGCGCCTGGCTGGGCACAATCATGCTATTCAACGTCTGGGTGCTGATCTGGCCAAACCAGAAAAAAGTGCTGGGCATCGTGGAAGCCACTCCCGAGGAAATTGCCAAGGCGAAGAACATTGCGTTTCTGGCCTCGCGCTCGAACACACTCATGTCGATCCCCATGGTCATGAGCATGGTCGGCGCCGGGCACGGCTTCATCATGTAGCCGGACACAAGGCAGTAAACCCGGAAACCCGGCCACAGCGCCGGGTTTCTTGTTTTCCGGCCCGATTTCCGGGCGATTCCTGGAGGCTCAAATGAGCGATGCCGAGCAATTTGCCGACGCCGTGACCCGCAACGTCGCGACTGCGCTGAACGAAGACATCGGCAGCGGCGACCTGACCGCGGCCCTCGTTCCCGGCGATGCCGTCGCCGGCGCCCAGATCGTCGCGCGCGAAGCCTGCATCGTCGCCGGCCAGCCCTGGGTCGACGCCGTGTTTCGCGAGCTCGACGAATCGGTCATTGTCGACTGGTACATTCACGACGGCGAAACCGCGGAACCCGGCGACGTTCTCTGCAAGCTCGTGGGCCCGGCGCGCGCGCTCCTGTCCGGTGAACGCACAGCGCTCAACTTCCTGCAGACGCTGTCGGCGACGGCCACCGAGACCGCGCGCTACGTCAAAGAGCTGGAGGGCAGCCGCACAACGCTGCTCGATACACGCAAGACGCTGCCGGGGCTGAGAACGGCGCAGAAGTATGCCGTCAGGCTCGGTGGTGGAGAAAATCATCGGCGCGGACTGTTCGACGCAATCCTCATCAAGGAAAACCACATCAAGAGCGCGGGCGGCCTCGGCAATGCGCTGGAAGCGGCGGCGGCTGGCAACGGCGACGTGCTCATCGAAGTCGAAGTCGAATCGATCGCCGAACTCAGGCTCGCTCTGGATGCCGGCGCCACCCGCATCCTGCTGGATAACTTTTCGCTCGAAGACCTCCGCGAAGCCGTCGCGATCAACAGCAACTACGGCTACGTGGCCGCCGAACTGGAGGCGTCCGGTAACGTCGACCTCGACACGCTGCGAGCAATCGCCGACACCGGCGTGGACTACATCTCCAGCGGCGCGCTGACCAAAAACGTGAGGGCAATCGACCTTTCGATGCTGTTCAGCATCGGCTGAAGAACCTGGTGAAACCTTCGCGTCGCTAGGCGACGGCGCGGGTCACACGCTTGGGTTCGGATACTCCGTAGCCCTGGGCATAGTCGATATCCATGCCCCGGAGCATCGTAATGATCTCTTCGTTTTCCGCAAACTCGGCAATGGTTTGTTTGCCGGTGAGGCGCCCGATTTGAGCAATCGA
>JANQPG010000107.1 GCA_028289545.1 Woeseiaceae bacterium | reverse complement strand
AATGCTAATCAATGCAACTCAGCAAGAAGAGTTGCGCATGGCGATGGTCGACGGCCAGCGCCTTTACGACCTCAACATTGAAGGGCCCGCGAGCGAACGCAAAAAAGCCAACATCTACAAAGGCAAAATCACCCGCATCGAGCCGAGCCTCGAAGCGGCGTTCGTCGACTACGGCGCCGAGCGGCACGGCTTCCTGCCGCTCAAGGAAATCTCCAGCGAATACTTCGTCAAGCAACCGAACGGCGGTAAGCCGAACATTCGCGAAGTCCTGAAAGAAGGCCAGGACATTGTCGTTCAAATCGACAAGGAAGAACGCGGCAACAAGGGCGCCGCACTGACGACCTACGTCAGCCTCGCCGGTCGCTTCATAGTCCTCAAACCCAACAAGGCCCGCTCCGGCGGCGTGTCGCGGCGCATCGTCGGCGCGGACCGCGACCTTGCGCGCAAATCCTTGAACGATATCGACGTGCCCGACGGCATGAGCGTCATCCTGCGCACGGCCGGCATCGAGCGTAGCCCCGAAGAACTGCAGTGGGACCTCGAGAACCTGATGTCGGTCTGGCAGGCCTTTTTCCATACGAAGGTCATCGACCGGCCCTCGCCGTTCCTCATTTACCGCGAGAGCAACGCCGTGGTCCGCGCGCTGCGCGACTACCTCACCAACGAGATCGGTGAAATCCTCATCGACGACGTGACGACCTATAAGGAAGCGCGCGAGTTCGTCGAACAGGTGATGCCGCACAACCTGAAGAAGCTCAAGCAATACGAAGACAGCGTGCCGCTGTTCACGCGCTTCCAGATCGAAAGCCAGATCGAATCGGCGTTCTCGCACTCGGTGAACCTGCCCTCGGGCGGCAGCGTTGTCATCGACCACACCGAAGCGCTCGTCTCGATCGACATCAACTCCGCGCGCGCCACCAAGGGCGGCGATATCGAAGCCACCGCGCTCAACACAAACCTCGAGGCCGCTGACGAGATTGCGCGCCAGCTGCGTATCCGCGACCTCGGCGGCCTGGTGGTCATCGACTTCATCGACATGGGCCCGCAGAAGGCCCAGCGCGAGGTCGAGAATCGGCTGCGCGAGGCCGTGCGCCAGGACCGCGCCCGCGTGCAGATCGGCAAGATCAGCCGGTTTGGTCTCCTCGAAATGTCGCGCCAGCGTCTCAGGCCGTCGCTCGGTGAATCGAGCTACCTGACCTGCCCGCGTTGCTCCGGCATCGGCACGATACGCAGCGTGGAATCCCTGGCGCTGGCGATCCTGCGCATCATTGGTGAAGAAGCCCGCAAGGAGCGCACAGCGAAAGTCATTGCGCAGCTGCCCGTGGAGGTCGCAACGTATCTGTTGAACGAAAAGCGCGACTGGGTGCAGAACCTCGAAAGCGACAACGAGATGCAGGTGGTGCTGGTGGCCAATCCGGCGCTCGAGACGCCGCACTACGACATACGCCGCGTACGCGACGACCAGGCCGAACTGCCCGAAAACGTGGGCGCGAGCTACAAGCTCACCGAAAACGAGATCGAGCAGATCATCCCGCAGTCCATCCAGGAGCGCCCGCCGGCAGAGACGGCGGCGGTCGCGACGATGAAACCGGCAACGCCGGCGCCGAAGCGCCAGGAGCCGGCCGCACCCGCCGCCGCGTCAGGCGGCGTACTCGCGTGGCTCGCCGGGCTGTTCGGCGGCTCGTCCGAGGACGCCGAAGACCAACCGCGGCGTTCTTCGCGCAAATCCAGCAAGCGCGGCGGCGATCGCAAGCAAAGCAGCCGCTCGCGCGGCGGACAGCGCTCGCGCGGTGGACGCGGCCGCGACGACGGACAGCGTGGCGAGGGCCGCGGCGGCCGCGGTGCGGACAAGAAAAAAGCCGCAAAGAAAACCGCCAAGAAGGCCAAGAAGAAAACCCAGAAGCGCGATGCGCGGCCGCAGCAGGAGAAACAGCAAGACAAGCAGCAAGACGCCACCAAGGCTGCTCAGGACACTACGGCCGAAGCTGCGAAGACAGCCGAGGAGCAAGGCAGCAAGAAGACGCGCAGCCGCCGCAGTCGCGGTGGACGCCGGCGGCGGCGGTCGCAGGAGCGCAGCGACGCTCCGGCAGCCAACGAGCAGCAGCAGACGACTACTGCGTCCGGCGGCGACCAGGAACCCAAAACCCGTGGCGACGATCAGCAGCAGAAAGCGAAGCCCGCTCCCGAGCAATCAGCCGCACGTGAAGGCGCCAAGGATCAGCCGGCCGAAGCAAAAGCCGACAAGCCGGCACGTAAGCCGCGCAAGCCGCGCGGTGACGCTGCTGCGGACGCTGCAAAAGATACGCCTCGCGCCGAGTCAGCCGCCGCGGCGGACAAACCGCCTGCGGACAAGCCGCCGCGGCGCCGTAAGCCCGCGGCAGAACGCAGCGAGGGCGGCGCCTCAACCGATAGCACGAAAGCTGAGACGGCAGCCCGCACAAAACCGCAAGACGGTGAATCGCCGGCAAACGAGCGGCAGGATGCGAGTCGTAAACCGGCGGCCAACGCCAGGCAAAGCGACGAAAACGCCGTGACTCAGCCGGTGCCGATCCTCAAGGAACCCGCGCCCGAAAAACCGGCGGCCAAAGCGGACGACGCACGCCGGGAGGCAAAAGGCAACGGCGAAGCGAAGCCGGCAAAGTCCAGCCCACCCCAGGGTACCGGCGGACTGTTGCCCTGGGATGCCGTCGCTGACAAACCGGCTGACAAGCCCGCCGAAAAACCGGCCGCAAAAGCAGCCGACAAACCGGCCGAGCAGCGCACGGAACGGCCCGCGGAAAAGCCCGCCGACCCATCTTCGGCACAATCGTCGACGCAATCGCCGGCAAAACCGGAAGACAAGCCGGCAGGTAAACCGGCCGCAAAACCGACGGAGCCGCCTGCAGCCAAACCGGAACCGCCGAGCACACCGCCCGGCGATTCCGCTTAAGGCACACTGTCAAAAACGCAAAAGGCCGGGCACCTGCCCGGCCTTTTTATTGAGCGCGCCTGCGAAGCCTTATCGCAGCAACGTCTTCAAGAGCCCCTTCGACGCATCTTCGACGAGGTCGAGCACATACTCGAACCCTCGCTCGCCACCGTAATACGGATCAGGCACCTCCATCTCGTCACCTTCGGTGTAGTCGAGAAAGAGGCGGATCTTGTGGTGATGCGCAGCATCGCTCGACGCCTTCAGTGATTCGACATTCAGCCGGTCCATACCCAGGATCAGATCGAAGCGCTCGAAATCGTCGCTGCTGACCCGGCGCGCGCGCAAAGCACTCAAGGAATAACCGCGCCGCTCCGCGGCGGCCTGCGAGCGCCGATCGGGCGGCTCGCCAACGTGATAAGCATGTGTGCCAGCCGAGTCGATCTCCAGCCTGTCGTCCGCATTAGCCGCAACTACGACGTGGCGAAACACACCTTCGGCCGTGGGCGAACGACAGATATTGCCCATGCAGACGAAGAGTACGCCAATCCTTTCTTCACTTCCCATAACTTCCTATTTTAGCACGATGTTTTCATCCATCTGTCGCAACTGCCCTTGCTGACGCGCCACCTCTGGATGTCGTGCCGGCAGGTTGTTCTAAAAGCAGATGCTTATTGTTCCGTTGAATAAGGGTTCAGGAATTGCCTTCCCCAGAAAAGCCGCCTGTCCACTTCGCTCAGTTCGGCTTCTTCGCACACTGAATTCCAATGCGTTTCGATGGATTCGGTCAGATGGCCGAAGATCGCGCGCGCATCGTCTGCCGACAGCAGGAAATGATTCGCTGCTTCGAGGCAGGATTTGAGCTGACTCATATTGTTGCTGCCTGATATCAGCATTGCCTGAGATGCCTCGTTGCCCGTCCGCCCCTGCGGGCAAATGTCATAGGCGGGCGTCAAAGTCAGTTCCTTGCCGTTCCAGAAGGCGGCATGGTTACGCGCATGGTCATCGGTGTTGCCGCACAGAATGTTGAAAGCCAGCCGTGAGAACAGCTCTTTCAACGTATCTTTCGGTTCGGTGAAACGGTGCCGAATGATTTCCGCCAGCGTTTCGTAGCTGGCGTAGCGCGCCATCATGTCATCCAGCCCGAGCAGAGTCAGTGCGGAGACCATCGCCCGGCGTGACCAGTTCCCTTCTTCTTGCTCGCGATCAAAACGTTCGATCAGTAGCACGTCTTTGTTGGCGGCGTTAACCAGTTTTACCCGCGCGACATTCAATCCGGCAAGCTGCGCCAGGCGCATGGCGATAAATTCCGCCTTGACCACGCTGTAGAGATCGGTGCTGGACGAAAACTTGGCGACATACTTTTTGCCCTGATCCTGGATCAAGGCTTTTGGACGCGCACCGCCGATGGAGCTGCCGTGGAACAACGCCTGATCCAGTTCAGGCGTGAGCGGGACGCCTTTCTCGACACGTTCCGCGGATTCAATCAATTCGCCCATGCTGACGTTGTTCGCGGCGCGCGGCACGTACTCGGTCGGTGAGCGCTGAAAATCCAGCGCACCGATCCGGTCGGAACCAGACTCCAGCAAGTAGGTCAGCTCGTCCAACTCGGACGTATCCGTGTCCGCTCCCTCGAGTCCCAGTTTCTTGTTGATAATCACGCGCCGACCCCACGCATCGGGGGCAGCGTCCCGAATGCTGCCGGGCATGGTTAGTCCTTCCGGCAGCGGTAACGCTCCGGCCCGCAGCGGCAACTCCGGTTCGTAAATCGAAATCGCGGGAGGACGATCGTTAACGCGTTCCAGGTAGCTCTTACCGTAGTTGAACAGAACAGTGCCGTTGTCCGCCTCTAATCGCCCGGCGACCACTGGCGTGGTTGCGTCCGGCAGCCAGATCCAAACGAAGGCTTCTCTGTCACCGTTAGAAGTCATCGCGTACCGTCTTCGATTTCTTACGAACGGACTTTGGCAGCAGCGCAAGTTTTTCCCGGGTCCGGCTCAGGTGCCTGGACAGCGCGCTCTCATCGGCCTCGAAAAGCGGTACCCCGACAATGGTGGCCACTTCGAATACGGCGCCGATTTCGCATTTCAGATCGCCTTTTTCAATGCGTTGCAGCAATCCTCTGGAAATGCCAGCACGGTCCGCCACTTCCTGAGCAGTTAACTTCCGTTCCTTTCGGGCCGCGCGGATCAGCCCGCCGAGTAATGCAGTTGCATCGCGGCTATAGCGGGAGTACGAGCGCGTAATAGACTTTGGCATCGCTCAAATGCACCTTGTATAGACCATAAGACCATCTCATGGTCTTTCTATGGATCAAAATAGTGATTTGTGCCCGTTTTGTCAAGGCCAAGGTGATCGCTATATAAACCGTAAGCTGCCTTTATGGTCTATATATGGACCATCTTCTACAGCGTGGGTCGCGGTGATCGAGGAGAAGATCATTCCTCCGTACGGCGGTTGCCACCGATGACCCCGCTAGCCGGCGGACATTGCTTTGGTGAGAACAACCAGGTTGTTCGTTGTATATCCCGCCAGCCCAAACGCGGCAGCTTCCGCCAGTACTTGCTCCGCAGACACCGTCCAGCAAACATAGTCGGTGCACTGCCGGTCAATCTCAACGCCGTTGAATCTGGCAACGTATCTGACCCGCCAATGCAACCGCGCGTCATCGACTCGCCGTGCGGATGCCCAACCCTCATAAACAACGTGACCGACCTGCTCGGTCGCAATGCGGGTGTCGGGCACGTCTTTCGCAAACGGGCTCTGGATTTCTATCACGGCGCGCCCTGTCCGCGACAACCGGGCGGCAAGCAGCGCCCAGAGCTGCTCTCGCTCCGAAGGGCTGAAGTGTACGAGCGTGGCGCTTGCGACTGCTGCCGAAACAACAGGCGGCAAAGGAGCAGCCAGTATCGACATGGGCAGGATGCTCACGCGACGCCGCAGATCCGGATCGGACCAGACCCGCGTCATGATGGCAGGCCGCATCGCCGGGTCCGGCTCGATCGCGAAGATCTCCGCTTTCGGCAAAGCGCTTGCGATTAGCTGCGTGGTAAGGCCGGTGCCCGCGCCAATATCGATCACCGGATGCCCTGCCGTCTCCAGACCAATCAGGGCTTCCGTAATCTGCGCATTCACTGCACCCTGTTGTTCGCTGGCCACGGCATCGTAAAACTGAGCCGTGACCGCATAAGCGCTCACTGGAAGGTCGTCGTCAAACCAAGGCCGACAATTCGCTCACGCCCCAGCGATGCGCCTTCGACACCCGGTCCGTAGAGAACGCCGTTGATCTCCTGCTTCTCATCGAGCAGGTTGCGTGCGAAGACGAAACCCTCCACGTTGCCGAAGGCGACGCCAATCCGTAGGTCGACATTGTGATAGGCATCGAGGTCGAAACTATCTGCGACGTCTGCCGTCCGCTCGCCAACGTACTGGTGCGTCAAGGTCATGAATGGCGATAACCTTACATCGCTGCCGGGAACGGGACCTCCCCGATAGTCGAAGGTCATTGTCGTGCTGAGCGCAGGCACATTCGGAATCGGGTTTCCGGCCGCGGCGCCGGAAAACGCGTCGCCTTCCCGAATCTCCCCGTCCGTCCAGGCAAGCCCTCCAGACAGTGACCAGTTTCGATTCAGGACTACGTCGCCCTGAGCCTCGATGCCGAAGCTCCGCGTGTCGAGATTTACAGGGACAAACTGGAACGCGACAAAGTCCAACACAAACAGTTGCTCGTCCTCTACATCGTTATAGAAGCTGCTGAGTTCGAATCTCGCGCGCCCATCCAGAAGGCGTGTCTTTACACCCGCTTCATAGGTCCATGACGTCGATTCGGCGTAGTTCGGACTCTCGATGCCAAACGCAGCGTTTAGCGTCAGCCGCGGAAAACCGCCGCTTTTAGCCCCTCGCCCGACTGTCGCATAAAGGTTGACGTGCTCGGCAGCCTCGTACGTAAGCGCCACGCGGCCTGTCAGGAGATCGAAGTTAGCTTCGCTGTCTTCTGCAAAGAAATCCACTGAGCCAGGGAAGCCAACGCCAGTAAAGT
The DNA here is from genome assembly GCA_028289545.1 of Woeseiaceae bacterium. Lineage (GTDB taxonomy): Bacteria > Pseudomonadota > Gammaproteobacteria > Steroidobacterales > Woeseiaceae > UBA1847. The sequence goes on along the minus strand of JANQPG010000107.1, from coordinate 187,711 downwards.
CAGCATCGAGTGTCTTCTCGTCACGCGTATAGCGGAACCCCGCAGTGCCCTTCAGTCGCGGGCTGAAAAGCGGAGTTGTCACTTCGCCGTACGCAGCGTAGGAATCGATTTCCTGGGTGGCGTCGCGATCGCCGTTGAGTACAGGCGAGAACGTCGACCGATTGTCGAGTTCGACGTCCAGGTCCGAACGGAAGTAGACAATGCCCGCAGCCCAACCGATGTCGCTTTCAGCAAGGCTCGACAAGCGGAACTCCTGATAGAAACGGGTTTCTTCCTCGCGCCAATCCGAGAAAGATAGCGGCGCCAGAAAGTCCGATGCCGGCATGCCAAAAAGCGGCCCGTAGATAAGTCCGTCGGTATCGTCGGTGACTTGCTCGTTCTCGAAACCGTTGACTGCCGTGATCGAGATGAATTCAGCAAAGCTGAACGGTTTCTCGACTCTTGCGCTGGCACCCCAGGCCGTCCGCTCGACCTCATTCTCAGGATCGATTTCGACCACAGGCTCTGATAGCGCCCGCGACACGTAGTAGAACGGATTGGAAACGCGATGATCGGCATTGGCTGATAGTGTGATCCGGAGGCCGTCATCACTTTCGGGTTCGACCGTAATGACCCCGCGTCCCGAGTAGGCCGTCTGATCGCCGAGGTCACCACCGCCGGGAGCGATGTTGTCGATAAACCCGTCGACCGTGGAAGCGCGGAAGGACAGCCGTGCACCTACACGATCGCCAACGAGCGGTCCCGAGATGGAGGTCTGGGCAAGGCCAAAGCCTTGTTCTCCACCTTCGAAACGCACACGACTTTCAAAACTGTCCGACGGTGCGCGCGTCGTAATGTTGATAGCACCACCCTGACTGTTGCGCCCATAAAGTGTTCCTTGTGGACCGCGCAACACTTCGATGCGCTCGAGATCAAGATACGCAAACTCCGAGGCGAAGACCGGTTGGGGTACGCCGTCGACATAGGTGACGACGGAGCCATCATCCGGCCCTATAGCCTGTGACAGCGGCCCAATGCCGCGCAGCTGAAAGTACGCGAATCGCCCGTCGTCGAAACTGGTCAAAGACAGTCCCGGTGCCTGCCGGAACAAGCTGAAGGTGTCATCCACGCGATGCGTTTCGAGGATATCCTCACTCAACACCGTCAGCGCAAACGGCACATCCCGAGATGCCTCTTCACGTTGACGCGCCGTAACGATGATGACGTCCACACGCCGAGTCTCATTGACGTCCGGCAGTCCATCCGATTCTTGCGCGAGTACTTGAAACGGGGTCGAAAGAACCAGAGCCGCAGCTGCGGCCGTCCCGATCAGATAGGTTTGCATGATCACTTTGACGTTATGTTGTAACGTTTTAAGCTAGCACGCAGATGCTTACTCCCGGAGCATCAGGCGGGAGAAAAACCGGCATCGATCGGGAGAAATCAGGAATCCGGGCGGCGGATCACGCTGGGCGGACAACCAGTTTGCCGCCGGAAAGCCGCCGAAAAGGACCGGACACAGCTGTAGCCGACCTCTTGGGCGGCCGAGGAAATGGTCATTCCCTGCTGCAAGAGGAGCGTCGCGTGCTCCATTCGGCGGCGTGATACGTAGCCGAAAATGGTTGTTCCGAGCGTTTCCTTGAAGGCCCGCTTCAACGTGAACTCGTTGGTGCCGACAATTCGCGAGAGTTCTGCAATCGTTGGGGGATTCTGCAGCTGCGTATCGAGATGGTCCCGTGCCGCAAACGCTTTCTCGCGGTGACGAGACGTAACGCGGTATCGCCTTCCCGACATATCCGACAAGTCAGCGACTTGCCCTGCGAGCAGATCAAGCACACACGATTCGAGGTAAAAACGTCTCGCGGTATCTTTGTAAGGCGTCGAAAACATCGTCTCCAGTCGCGTCGCTGCTGCTGTGTTGAGAGACGCGAGCCGTGCGATTCCGGTACGTTGGCGCACCCGCGCGAGTATGTCCCGGGCCTCCCGCGGTAGCGCCAGGCCTTCGGCAAAAAACTCGTCCGCCAGCTCCGGTTCGAACCGTATCGAGACCGTCCGAAACCCATCCGAAGGCAGAACAAACTGCGAGGTAGACCCGCGAGGGGCCGCGCACGTCCATACCTCCAGAGCGCGCGTCACGAAGCCGCAGTCCTCCATCTCGAAGCGGGCGCCGCCCCTCAAGTGAAAGCCAAAGCCAAACGTGTCTTCGGGTTCTGTAAAAGTGAACGAACGAGGTGTGCCCGGTTCGAATCGACTGAGAACAAGGGTCGCACCACTTCGTAGCGCCAGCGTTTCGACCGACTGGTCCGCCATTTGCGGAGACATTTCCCAGTTTTCGGAGGACGTGTTATTCGAGTGCTGGTCTGCAATGGTCATCTATTGGTCCGCAACTGTTTTTCCGCAACTCGGTAGGCCACGCAGGATTCGCCTTTTGTAGCCTATGCTATTCGTTGGGGGCATAGCGACCTCGGATGAGAGCATGTAACACTGTAGCATTGTGTGCGACGCGTTTGCACCGAGCAAGTTCCGGCCAATGAGGGGAATTCCCGGGATTGTGTACCATGAGCCGATGGCTCGAGTTCTGATTCTGACACTTACCGCGGCCGGATTGTTCGGGAACCGCCGTCAACCCATCCAGCGTATGCGCGTTGAAAACCCATGGATACTCGCTACGCTGTACTGTTGCTCGCAGTAATGCTGTCTGCCTGCGGCGGCGGTGGCGAAACGCAAACCGCGCCTGTAGCCCCAACACCGCCGGTAGCGGCCGATCCGTGGGAAGACGTTGTCGCAGCGCTCGAGGCGCACGCCGTTGACGACCTTTCGCTTGTTGTCGGCGACGCGACTGGTGAGCGCTTCCGCTTCGAGAAAGGCGCGTTTCGGATCACCGACGAGCGCGCAATAGCTTCAGCCTCGAAATGGCTCACTGGCGCGACCATCGTGACGCTCGTCGAACAGGGCCTCATGTCGCTCGATGATCGGCCACAAGACTATCTGTCTTACTGGACAAGCGATCCAGGCGATTGGCGCAGCCGCATCACGCTCGAGCAATTGTTGAGCTTCACAGCCGGATTTCATCGCCCTCCCGGCGAGGCCGGCTGTATCGGCAACGAAGCCTATACGATGCAGAGTTGCGTCGCCGAATGGTACGAAATCGGCGTGGATGCCGAACCGGGAACAACCTACTACTACGGCCCGGTACACATGCAGGTTGCGGCGGCAATGGCAGAGATTGCCACCGGGCAGCCCTGGCGCGAAGTCGTCGAGCTGACCGTTGCGCTGCCGCTCGGACTCGCGTCGACACGATTCGAAGGTAACAACCCGCGAGCCGCCGGCGCCGCGATCAGCTCGGCAATCGACTACGCCGCATTTCTGCAGGCACAGCTCGCGGGCGAATTGTTGCCTGCCGGCTTCGACGATCTCGCTGCCGAACGGCTGAGCGGCCTCCAGATCGTCTCGCGTCCGGCCGCAATCGACGGCAACAACGTCGATTGGTACTACGGGCTCGGGGTCTGGCGCGAATGTAGTGAGCCGATCTGGAGCGCAGAATGTGAGGCCCAAACGCGCGTATCCAGCCCCGGGGCCTTCGGCTGGTATCCGTGGCTCGACCTCGACAACGGCTACTACGCGGTACTTGCAATGGAAGAAGCCGTTACGTTGTTGAGCAGCCCCGCCAGCGACTCTGTGGAACTCGGCATTACCTTGCAGCCAATGATTATCGCGGCGCTGCGGCAAACGACGAACTAGCGGAAGCGGCTCTTGTCGAGTTGCCTTACTGGAGGCGATTGACGTTCGGATGCCCTCCTGATCGAAAGCAAGACTATCTGGAAGCATAGTCTGACCAATCAGGCGATCGTTCAACTCGCAAGCCATTGGACGTTAACGATCAACCTGTCCTGATGAGAGCGGGGTTTTCGGCGCAGACAGCCTCCCTGAGGTCGCGCCTGTTGACCGACGATCCCGCAACAGCCAAACTCCCCGCCGTCTCCGTATTGCCGCAGCTGCTGATCCCGGTGATTAATAGGAGACAGCGGTGAAAACCAAGAGAGACAGAGCGTGGCGTCGAAGCCAGCGCGTCTGCCACTCAGCCAAGAGGTCGAGTTCTGCCCAGCCGCCGGTCAAGTTGATTGGCCACTTCTCGAAAGTGCGGCCGCTTCCCTACTATGGAAAGCTATGCCCGGCAGAGAAGCGCTGGAAGCAGGTGTACTCGCGGTCGGAGAAACTGGTGAGAGCGAAAAAGCTTGGGTTCGTCTATCCGAGACGCGTGGACATGGACGGTGAACATTCTTTTCGTTTGTAGCCGAAACCAGTGGCGCAGCCCAACAGCAGAAACGCATTTCCGGCGCCACCCGGTCGTCAATGCCCGGTCGGCTGGGACGAGCCCTCGTGCCAGGCACACTGTGAGCATTGACGACATCCGCTGGGCCGATGTGATCTGCCCGATGGAGCAGAAGCACAAGAATCGGATTTTGGCGACGTTCTCCAGGGCCGCAGCGGAATCGAAGATCATCGTCTTGGACATTCCCGACGATTACCGATACATGGACCCTGAACTCGTTGAGCTTATCGACAACGCAGTCCAGCCGATCATCGACTCCGCCTGACCAGGCGTTAACCTGAATAAGCTGAGCGCTAGTCGTCGCAGCGCTCCCAGAAGAAGGGATGTCTGCCGAACGGAATGCCCATGAATCGGATGTCGATGACCGACGTCTGAGAAGCATCCGCGGCCAGGCGGAAGACGGCGTTAACGTGATTCGACCCATCGTAGACAACACAGCCGAGCGATTCGCCGTCGCCGTTGCGATACCAGTGAATGCTCGAGGTGTCGAAGGCCTTGATGGGGAAACCGGACTCGTCCACAAAAACCAACTTGCGCATTGTCTCGCGATCGAAATTGGCTGGAGCCTGATCAAGTGTTGCCCAACCCTCCGGGTAGGTACCGGGTTCGATTTGACAGTCACAGACCACAGCGCTGGGCCGCGGTATGTCACAGCCGGCCAGACTGATGCTCAGAGCGAACATAACAAGGTACTTCACTGCTATCGGCATAGGCTCACCAGCTCATTATCCAACCTCAGTAGTCTCGCTGGTCGGCTCGACAAATGGTTCATTTTCCGCCCATCACCTCGATTCTGTTCCCGAAGTTGCTCGCGCTGTATTCGAGCAGATACGCCGACGCCCGTTCGTAGGCGAGAATAATGCTGTCCCGAAACGTCACCACACCGAATCAGGCCACATTCCCGGCCGGCTTGTACTTCCTGTTAACGCCGGCTATTTGCTCGCCAACTACAAACAATGCTTGCCTAACTCAAGCTCACACGGGCTGGCGCTTTGGCTATTGCTCCGCACACCGTGATATCGATAGTTTGTCCAACGGTCGGATCTGTTCAATCCGGAACTCAACCTCTGAATCGAAACCCAGCTCAGATCCGAACCGTATGGCCGTCAGATGCCCGCTTTCAGAATCGACTTGTACTTGCAGAGACTTGTCACCTTCGGCTATCGCCATGTCCGTCAAGTCCAGTATCGATTCGAGGCTAAAGTCGCCCGAGCGGAGCTCGCCGTCGCAAACCAGTGCGCTCTGCTTCAGGCCATCGTGCTTACAATAGCAGCGCATCGTGAACTCAATTTCGTAGCTGGAAGGGCCGCTTGCAGTCCACGATGTTCGTATGCCTTCTAGTTCCTGCATTTCCGCATCAAAGGACGGCCCACAGGCTGCTGATAAGGCCAAGAAAACAACTAGAACTGTACGGCTGATGGGCCTTGTCAGATAACTGATGATAGTAGTCATTGCCCTAACAACCCGCTGGAATCCATTCGTCACTAGGCGAGCTCAGAAGATCCATGACCCCGACTCGTGAGCCGGCCGCAGTCGTCTTAGCCATACATGTTTACGCCGCCGACTATTGGGGGGGGTCTAGCGTCACATTGCCGAGCGACATCAATCCGTGTCCAGGCACCAGCCTTCGTGTTGCAAGCCCGGCCAATCTAGCTTACTCGGATCTCACTCGACGTAATGCCAATAACACCATCCGCGAGGTACAAATACACTGTTTGCTCATCATCAGAACGTGGGGCGACCCGGCAATCAACAACGTTGCCGGAAATAGCATTGTCGGCAATCGACGGGAGATCTAACAACATGTTCGCCATCTGGACACCCGTACAGAATACGGAAACGTCCGTCCTCGACTCAGACTCCTTCGACCGATACGCACTGAGCAAAATTGTTAGGCTTTGTTCACCGAAGGCGAGCTCAAGCCGCTTAATGATTGCGTCGTGCCAGTAGACATTTTCCATATTGTTCATCCAGTTCATTGGCTCGTCTGCGGCAAACAACTTGCGAACCCCAGATAACATACTTTGCGCTGTCCGCACACTCACCGATCAATCGAGTCGTAACAAGCCGACACTTGAACGTGCGCAACTCTACCTATGACGTGTTGAGTCCGCCAAACATACCGGCTAGCTTTTCAACCAGCATGTTTACAACGAGTGGAGTTGAAAAAAGAATCCCATTAGAGATAGCCACGCCTGCAAGACCCGCCACGTCGTTCGTAGGTTTGATCGCAAGAGCGCCCTGGAAGCCCGCCAACATCAAGACCGAAAACACTGCTGATATCGCCAGAACGGAAACTAGAACCGATACCCAATTCGGTGAAGAAAAGCGCCCAACATATAGCGCGAACCACCACGTGCTGACCAAAGCGAGCACAATCTGCGAAGACATTCCTGCGAAGATGGCTTTGAACGCAAACAAGCCGATAAAGATGGCCACCACGTTCAATACGCCCGCCTTAAGCGTCGACCAGTTAAGCGAAATAGGAGCAGATTTGGTTTGCTCACTCAAGTGTCAAGTTCCCCAAGCTGTTCCACCAACACATGATCCGCGCTTACCCTCATTTGGGCACCGAAAGCATACTAATCTTCAAACACATAAGGAAACCAGTTCACGTAGTTCATTCTCGTCAATAGCGGCGCCGTCGACATGGAGAATGTGAGTGCCCTTTTTCCGTCAATCTTCCTCAAAGATGATCGTTTATCCAGCCATTCAAAGAAGGCCGCCTCGTCGCGTGCAGAAAATGGAATAGCCCTCAAGATACCTGCCGGTTGCAGGATCATAGTCCTGAAGTAGCTGCAATCTAGTCGTGCCTCCGAACCCTTGCGTCTGCCAGCGATCTGACCATTCCCAAGTTTGCTAGCCATTCCACCTGATCACCTTCGATGATCTCTCGGGTAACTCTTAAAAGGCAGTTTGAGCTGGTGTTTCCCGATTGCGTTGAGCCGCCTGCTATCAAGCTGGCCACTCGTGTGCCTTCTTCCCAGTCAATCATCGCGATCGCTTGAACACAGTCGCAGCGGATATAGTCGACCTCTGCTGTATCCAGAGCGATGTCTGCCAACACTGGAATCGCACTATGATCCCCAATGTTCCCAAGTGCTCCGATGGCGTACCGCCTCTTCGGCATGGACTCATCCGAAATATCTTGCAGGATATGCGAAACGATTCGGTTACCCGCAACAATCAGCGGGTCCATAAGCGTGTCCTCAGCACCACTCCATCGGTAAAACTCCTCCATTACCTGTGAACCGGACATGTTGTCGACCGGCTGAATAGCTGTTCGACCTTGATCATCGCCGCACGATGTCGTGCAAACGCCAAGAGCGAAAGAGAGCAAAATGTTCCGTCGATACTGACCAAACAAGAACCGAAATCCGACCGGTGTATTCATGGCATCACTCGACTGTCAATTCTACCGTTCCATCTGGGTCTCTTCTTAGATCCCGCAAGAGACGTATGTTCCCCAACTGCGCAACCGTATATACCCTCGAACCCCGGATCAGCTCGCCGTGCAAGTAGAACCTTGTTCGGCCACTTCTCGCGATATTTGGATACGGGTAAATACGCCTCCGTATCACCTCTGAGTTTGGTTAGTCCGAGTGGTTCAAAGTAAATCGTTAGCTTGCTTCAGAGTCATAACCGAACAGGCAACTAGTGCTCTCGTATCGCAACTCTGCGCACAAGCCAGAATACTAAGCCTGAGAACGCACCAAGCAGAACGTAAGTCATAAAATGGATAGGGACGGCGGCTTGTCCGAAAACGGCGAACGCAGCACAAACTCCTGCGATGGTCCCTGCACCAGTCGCCATCCACCACGTGACTATCCCCACTTTCCTGGAAACAAGATAGATCGGAACACCTACCAGCAATCCTGCCAACACCGCGTATGGAAAGAACATTGAGAACGCGGCCGCGAGATAGACGCATGCGTCTGCGAGGCTCTCTATGCCGGGCTCTATCGACATCGAGCTCAAAGCCAAGTGGAAAGGTGCTATGCAAGTCGCCGAAAAAAAGCCGAGAAAGGTAGCACTTCGATTATTCACGATATTCCTCTATTGCTCACACGTGCACTCGTCGAAGAAGCGCTTCATCTGTTGTTCCCAAACGCGCCGGCTAATAGTGCAATAGGCTGTCTGGCCCGCAGTCATTTATTCCGTCCCGGGATGACTCTGGTTGATAACGAAGACATTCGAGTCCAGCCAAGTCTTTAGCCCTACGCTCCTGAACGAGCCATAGACCTTCGTTGATTGTGGCGCACCTATAACACCAACGGAACCGAAGGCAAAACTCTCGTTCGCACGAGTCCGCGCTTGAATTACAATCCCTTGCGGCTCAACAAGCAAATCCACGGATAGCTCATCACCCATTGCTTTCCGTGCCGAGTATTCTTCGATATCGGCAATCGATGATAGGAAACCCGATAAGTCGCCACGGTCGTCTATACGCCTCGCGCATGTGTAACTCTCCAGCACACACAAAGCTTCCAGGTCGCCAGCCTCCGCACCCAGTAAGACATCAACGGTGTTGTCAAAGTGCTTGTCCTGCCATAGCTGAACTGAGGCGACGCCGACAATTGCGAATGCAGTAGCCAAAAGCAAACCGCGCAAAGTACCACTCATACAAACCACTCCGAGTTACACGTACACTCGCTGATAATTCGAGTCTTAACAGGCCGACAAGAGTAAACGGCAACACCGCGCCCGAGATTGCATCCAATACCATACTCGCTTGTTCCTATTGAATCATCGTTCAACAGCCACTGTTTTGTAGGATCAACGCAACGGCGGACTAGCGCCCATTACAAAACCTCACTCCAGGGCCCAGCTTACGGACACCCGGACCAGAGTGTGAGCCGCTGTTCAGTATTCACGCAAAAAGGCCGTTCGCAGCTAGCACGGCACGACGGAGGCCGCCGATCCAATGAGCTTCAGTATGAAATTGAGTACTTCGGTGGTGACCCGCCCACGATTGAACAGGATGTCGAACAAGGACAAAAACGCGATGCCCAGCCACGCCAGATAAGCAAACCCGAGGTAGCTGCTGTGAATGATCGTTAACAGCCAGTTCTGCTCGAAGACGTAAAAGTACGAACAGATTAACGTCGATACCGCAAGCAGAATACCCGGCAGAAAAAGGTGCTTCATTGCCTGCGGTCTCGTAAAAGAGACCAGCAGTAGCAGCAGAAAGACAGCGGCGTTGCTGCCCGTGAACACGCGAATGTCGCGCTTAACCTCCGTGGCTATCTCCATGTAGCTCGAGTGGATGAATTTCGATATCTGCTCGTTCGCAGCCTGCAGGAACAGGATATTGTTGTGAATCCCGCTCTCGAACCAGTCTTCCCACTTCTGCCGACATTCACAATCCAGGTCGCGAACCGCCGCAACGGCATCTGCCCACTGCGCGTAAATCCTGTTCTTGAGATCCGATTTATGCTGATCGATTTGCGCTTCGTTTGCGGTGTACATCAAGTGTGCGAGTTGCGCCAGCTCGCTATCGGATTCTCGCGGTCGAATATCGTCAATGTAAGCATCGATCCGCTCTGCCGCCTCGGACTCTATGTAGTCCGCAGCAAAAGTCTCTACCCAGCCAGGAACCGAGTACGTAAACGCGAAGAAGGTCAGGAACACTGCCGCACCGAACACGCCAACGGCCCGCATGGAGAGCTTTTGCAAAAGCGTCTTATTCATCGGTCTCAGTATCCTCAGTAGGGCGCAATGAGTTCCTCGAAGGGCATATCGTTGAAGTCATGGATCTCTTTTGACTCGCCAAGCTCGGTTCGACTCTTGAGCGCAATACGAAACAGCCTGCCGCCGGCAGCATAAACAATTTGCTTACCGTCCAGCTCCGCCCATTCCCAGTCTCCAAACTCGAGCTTCGCACCGGACTGCGTATTCTCGAGTTCGTGCTCGTCCCAGTAACAGCCTTTACCCGGAGGAGCCCCCACCTGTTCGTGCGCGGTTTTCCTTAGTATCCAGCCTTTCGGTAGCGCCTTCTCGAAGATCGTCCAGCTATCGAGTCTTGTGCCGCCCCGCTCCTTCAGCTGCCAGCCGTCGCGCTGCAGTCGAACATAGTAGACACCCGTGCACTCTCCGCCGTAATACTCGCCGGGCTGGAATTCGAGGTCACGCGATACCTCGCTGCTGCGGGTCATCTCGGAATGGCCGTAACCGTCGTTGAGCCAGAAACACCGCTTGCCGGTGAACAAGCCGCCGCCGTTCCAGCAGTCGCCTTTTCCGAACAACGCAAGCGCCTTGAGATACGGCGTCCGGGATATGGCTGTCCAGGAGCCGCCGGTTTCGGAACTCCATTTGCCGTTCATTGCAAAATAGACCAGGTATTTGCCATCGGGCGAGAGATCGGAGCGCCGCTCGTAGATCCGGCCCTTTAAACACTGCCCGACTTCAAACGTATCCTTCTTCCGATCCCAATGAACCGTGCAGACGGCTTTGGACGGTCCTCTTCGGAAAACGACGGCGTCGTGACTCTCGCGTGCCAGGATGACGTGAAGGCGGGCCGGGAATTCAGGAGTCATAAAGGTAATTGGAACAAATCGACAGCATGTACACTACGCCAAGGTACGCGAACGCCTCATTTTAAGCCTCGTTCGCAGCCTGTCGTCGACCTACAGCACATCCAGCAACCCGGAGAACACTGCCATGTCCCTGACGGACCTGCTTGTCCCTACCTACTCACACATGCTCAAAGCACTGTCCGGCTGGCTCGACAAAGCGCAACAACAACTGCCGGACAACGAGGCCGAGACCTTGCTGTCCGCGCGGCTTGCGCCGGACATGTACCCGCTGTCATCGCAGGTGCGCTTCTCCTGCCTGCAGGCGCAGGAAGCGTCGTTCCGACTCAAAGGTGAGCCGTTGCCCGAGTACCTCAACGAGCTGGCGCGCTCGGGTCAGAACGCCGGTGAAGAGCCCGGCTCGCTGTCGGATGCTCAGAAACAGATCGATCGGGCGCTGTCGTTTCTCAAGAATTTGGCGCCCGACGAACTCGACACGTTTGCATCCCAACCGGTTTCGATCGAACTGCCGAGCGGCATGATCTTCGACATGACCGGTGAGCAATACGCCCGTGACTGGGCGCTGGCGCAGTTCTACTTTCACCTGAACACGGCGTACTCTATCTTGAGAAACCGGGGTATCGAACTCGGCAAGGCCGATTACGTGCAGCACATGTTTGCCTACCTGCGGCCCGGGACGATGCCGAAGAGATGATCGGCCTTTGCAAACGCAGAACGTCAGGTACCAGGCCTTTACGGCGTCGCGCGCGCTACGATCGATCCCGCAACCCTGCCAGGACGGTGCGCAAGTGATCGTCCAGCAGTGAGTCGATATCGAGCGGCGCCAGCTCCTGAAACAGGATGCGCCAGATGGCGCCCATCATGGGCGCACCCGCGAGCACCTGCGGGTGAATATCCGCAGTGCCGGGCCGGAATTCGCCGCTCGCTTCCCCGTCGGCGAGGCTCTTCCGAATCGCGGCCATGCCCGGTTCGACCACTTCGCGAAAATAGAAGTCGCGCAGGTTGTCGTGCCGCGGCCCCTCGGCAATCATCAGTCTGAGCAGAATCTTCATCGACCCTTTGCCGAGGCGCTCGCCGATCAATGTCACCTGGGCCTCTAGCCGTTCGGACGCGCTCATGTGTTCGTTCTCCGCGGTCCGCTCCACCGCATCCACCGCCGGTTTGACGACGTCGCGTACCACACCTTCGAAGAGCGCCTCCTTGTTCTCGAAGTACAGATAAACGGTGCCTTTGGCAATCCCCGCCTCTGCGGCCACATCGTCGATGCGCGCACCCTCAAAACCATCACGATCGAAAATCTTGAGGGCAGCCTCGACAATGTCGTCGCGCCGCCGTTGTTGCGACCGTGACAGGGTGTCACGCTCCGCCGGGCGCGCAGTCATGTTGTGATCTCCGTCCATTGCCGGCCCTGTTGGACCGTATCTCTGCGCCTTGCGCGGTCACCGCTTGTCATGGGCGTGTTCTCCCCTGTTTTGACGTTTTGTTCAAGTCTCGTTCCAAACGAGTCTTGAAATGAATGACCGGTCAGTCATATACTGACCGAGCAGTCATTCTAAACGATTCCCTGTCCGAGTCCAGCGCTGTATCCGCATCGACTCGGGCCCGCCAACAGGAGCGGATCATGTTCGGAAAATTGATTTTTATCAGTCGCTTGCAAAACAAGGCTCGTACCCGAAGGCAGGCCGGGCCGGCGGCAATTGGTGTGCTGGCCATGGCGCTGACCGCCTGCTCCGGCGACCCACCGCCCGACACCACCTCGCCGCGAACGGTCTGGGTCGATGCTGTCCGCTCGACGGACGACGCCGGCGCGCGCTTCGCGGGCTCGCTGCAGGCAAAGGACCACTCGGACCTCGCCTTCGAAATCGGCGGGCTGGTGACCGCCATTCACGTCGAACTCGGGGACACGGTGACGCAGGGCCAGCTCCTGGCCGAACTCGACGACCGCAGCGTCAGGCTCGATCTCGCTTCCCGCGAGGCCGACCTCGCCAACGCGAAAGCCATGCTGATCGACGCGCGCCTCGGCTACGAGCGGCGCGTCGGGCTCGCGGGCACGGGTGCCGTCTCGCAGTCGTCCATCGATCAGGCAAAAGCCGGCTTTGACAGCGCTACGGCACAGGTCGAAGCATTGACTGCAGCCGTTGAGCTCGCACGGGAACGGCTGGCCGATACTCGTCTCCTGGCACCGTTCCAGGGTGAGATAACGGCCCGCCTGGCCGAACCGTCGGAGGTGCTGCCGGCCGGCCGACAAATCCTGAGGCTCATCGATCGCGAGGCGGGACTGGAAGCAGTGGTTCACGTGCCTGGAACGACCCGCGGAAAGCTTGCCGTCGGTCAGCGCGCGGAAGTGCACAGGCCCGCAACGATGGCGGCAATACCCGGGCGCATCACCGAGATCGGCGCCGAGGCAAACGGTGCCGGACTGTTTCCCGTCACGCTCGAGATCGACAGTACCGAAGCCACGCTCCGTCCCGGAGAGTCGGTCGAGGCTCGGTTTCCGGGCGAATCCGGCGACGCAGCACTACGTATTCCGCTGGCCGCCTACGTGCCCGTGGGTGACCGCGGAGCGACGGTCTATGTCGTTGACGGTACGGATACCTCCCACCATGTCACCGCACGCGCCGTTCGGCTCGGGGCGCTCGGCGACGAGAGTGTCGAGATTGTCGAAGGACTGGCGCTCGGCGACACGATCGTTGTCCGGGGTGCAGACCTGTTGCGCGACGGCGAACTGGTCAGGGTCGCAGGACCGGGGCTCGATCTCGCCCGCTACAACCACTGAGACATACCCATGAATCTCACTCAACTCGCGTTTCGATTCCGCCCGGTGGTGCTACTACTCACGGTTGGGCTCATGGTCTACGGCGCCGTGAGCTACTTCACGCTGCCCGCTCGGGAAGACCCGTCGATCACCATACGCGAAGCCATCGTGACGACCGCATACCCTGGCCTGCCCGCCGAACGTATCGAACAACTCATCACCAAGCCGCTCGAGGAGGCGATACTGACGGTCAACGGCGTCGAGGAAATCCGCTCGACCTCGTCCGACGGCCAGTCGATTGTTTACGCCAAAGCCTATGACCGACTCGACGAGCTCGATCAGGTCTGGGACGAACTCGAAGAGGCCGTGCAGGAAGCCGGCGCCCGACTGCCGGACGACGCCAGCACGCCGCGGATCAACGACAACTTCGGCGACGTCGCCGTCATAACGCTCGCACTGACGGGTACCGACTACGGCCTTGAAGAACTGTACGACTTCGCGCAGCACTCGCGAGAAACGCTGAATACCGTTCCCGGCACACGTAAGGTCGAGATTGTCGGCGCAGTCGAAGAGCGGATTTACGTCGAGATCAACAATACGCGGATCGCCGAATTGGGCATCTCACCCGATGCCATCGCCGAGGCATTGCGTTCGCGCAATACGCTCATACCCGGCGGTCAGCTCGACGCGGGCGATCGTGCTTTCGCCCTGCTGCCGAGCGGCGAATTCAAATCGGTTGCCGACGTCGAAAACCTGCTCATCCGCGACACCGCCGGCGGTTCGCTGATCGCCCTTCGCGACATTGCCAGCGTCAGCCACGGATTTGCCGATCCGGCGCCGCGACGGGCCTACTTCAACGGCGCCGAAGCCGTTGTGCTGTCGCTGGTGATGCAGCCTGAGCAGAGTGTCCTCAACTATTCGGAGCGGGCTCGCGCCGTCATTGACGAACTTCAGGCATCGCTGCCCGTCGGGCTCGACCTCGACATCGTGACCTGGCAGGCGGATCAGGTGGAGAAAGCGGTCTACGGCGTGTCGTTCAACGTGCTGCAGACGCTCGCGATCGTCCTGGGCGTTGTGGTCCTGTTCCTCGGCGTACGCACGGGGCTAATCGTGGGCTCCATCGTGCCCGCCGTCATGCTGGCAACGCTTGCGATCATGGGCGTGACGGGCATGAACATCGAGCGCATGAGCCTTGCCACGCTGGTGATCGCTCTGGGCCTGCTGGTCGACAACGGCATCGTCATTGCCGAGAACTTCAAGCGGCAGCTCGCCGAGCACGCTGACCGCAACCGCGCGCTCACCGAAACGGGCAGCGAACTCGCCGTACCGCTGTTGTCGTCGTCGCTGACGACCATCCTCGTGTTCCTTCCACTCATGCTCGCCGAACACTCGGCAGGCGAATACACGCGCAACATCTCGCTGGTGATCCTGATCACGCTGACGGCCTCGTGGCTGATTGCCATGACCGTCACGCCGACGCTGTGCTATTTCTTCCTGAAACCGCCTTTCCACGCGAAGACGGCGATTCCGAAACGCTCCACCGGCTTCTTCGGCGTCATCGAAGTCGGCTACGAACGGCTGTTGCGCCGAATTCTCAAGCGGCGACGGCGCTTTCTGGTCGCCATGTTCGCCCTGCTGCCGGTCGGCGCCTTACTGATACAGTCCGTGCCGGCAAAGTTCTTCCCCGACAGCGACCGCGCGCAGGTGCTCGTGTACGTCAACCTGCCCTCCGGAGTCACCACGCGCACGACCGATGCGCGAATGAAGACCATGATGTCGATTGTCAACGACGAGGCGCGTTATCCTGAACTCGGCAACGTTGCTGCCTACGTGGGCTTCGGCGGACCGCGGTTTGTGCTGTCGCTCGCCCCCATCGACCCGGCACCGCATGTCGGCTTCATGGTGATCAACGCCGACGATCGCCACGCCGTAGCGCGCGCAATTCCCCGGCTTCGCGAGGACTTCCGGAACCAACTGCCGGATGTCGAAGCACGCGTGTCAGGTATGTTCCTCGGTCCGTCAGATCCCAACGTCATCCAGATTCAGGTGAAAGGCCCCGATGCCGACTATCTGTTCGAGCAGGCCGGCGAAGTCGAACGGCTGCTGACCGACATGGCGGGTACGATTGACGTCTGGTCGAACTGGCACAATCCGGTCACGCGCCTCGAAATCGACGTCGATCAGGCGCGTGCGCTGCGCGCCGGCGTGTCGTCAGCCGACGTTGCACGGTCGCTGTCCAACTTCGTGGAGGGACGCCCCGTGTCGGAGTTCCGCGATCGCGACGAAGTCTTCCCGATCGTCTCGCGCGCCGTGGGCGACGAGCGGGCTGCGCCGGGCCGTCTGGAGTCGGTAGCGGTCTTCCCGCAGGGTTCCGCGCACTCGGTGCCGCTCGGCCAGGTGGCTTCGATACACACGAAGACGGGCTACAACGTCATCCACCGCGAAGACCTGGTGAGAGCGATCACGGTCGAGGCCAGAAACCTCGCCGTGACGCCGGAAGACATGGCGCCGATACTCAAGCCGGCAATCGACCGGATGAACGCCGCCATGGCGCCGGGTCACCGGATCGAGTTCGACGGCATCGTCAAGGACTCGCAGATCGGCCGGGCCGCCCTGTTCGCCGGTTTTCCTCTTTGCCTCGGCATGGTTGTTCTGCTGCTTGTCGCCCAGTTCAACGGTTATCGTCGACCACTGATCGTCATGCTCACGATTCCTCTCGTCTTGATCGGCGTGGGCATCGGGCTGAACGTCATGCGGGCCGAATTTGGTTTTCTCGTGATCCTGGGTCTGCTGGCCCTCGCCGGAATCATCGTCAACAACGCCATTGTGCTGATAGACCGGATCGACACCGAACGAAGGACAGGCAAACTCGGCGACCTCGACGCCGTCGTCAGCGCCAGCGTCCGCCGGCTGCGGCCGATCCTCATGACCACCATTACGACGATCGTGGGCCTGCTTCCGCTGATCGTGGGCGCAGACGTGTTGTTCTACGGCATGGCCTCGATCATGGCATTCGGCCTCGCGGTGGGCACGGTGTTGACGCTTGGCGTCGCGCCGGCGCTGTACTGCCTGTTTTTCGGCATCGCCGAAGACGGAGTCCGAGGCGCGAAGCTGAGCGCTGCTGCAACACCGGCAACAGTATGACCACGGGATTATTGAGGAGCCGATCATGAAACAGGTTCGTATATCACTTGCGACACTGGCCGCCGTCGTCTTGCTGGCAGGCTGTGTCGTCGGGCCTGACTATCAACAACCGGACACTGCCGCCGACGCCGTGTTTTCCGGCATTGTCGATGAAAGCCCAATGCTCGCGGCGAACGCGGCAATAGACGAGCGATGGTGGGAGCGTTTCAACGACCCCACCCTGTCCGGGCTCGTGGATGAGGCCATTGCCACCAACACGGACATTCGCGCCGCAACGGCGCGCGTGGCGGAGGCTCAGGCCATGCGGCGGGTCGCACTTGCCCACACGCGCCCTGCGGCCGACGCAAGCGCCGCCGCGTCGCGGAGCAATCTCAGCGAGGCGGGAAACTTGCCGCCCGGTGCGCCGGTGCTGTTTTCGCTGTTCGACACAAGCCTGTCAGCGTCCTGGGAACCGGATTTCTTCGGCCGACTGCGCCGACGCGTCGAGGCGGCTGACGCGCGACTCGACGCAGAGATCGAGGAGCGCCGCAACGTGTTGTTGGTCGTGCTGTCCGAATTGACGCTCAATTACGCAGACCTGAGAACCGCGCAGGATCAGTACGCGCTCGCCGTAGAAAACACGGAGGTCGCACGGAAGACACTCGAGCTTGCCGAGTTGCTGCATCAGAACGACCTGGCCGGTGAACTCGATCTGGTGCGCGCACGCGCGGACCTCACCGAACTGCAAGCGGCCCAGGCCGACTTCGAGGCCGCCGAACATGCCGCGGCGGCCCGGGTTGCAGTGCTCGTAGGCAGCGAGGCCGGCGATTCGATCGCGCGTCTCAAAACCCGCAGCGAACACGAACTCGCAGCGCCGCGCATCCCGGTTGGACTCGCAAGTGACCTCCTGGCGCGTCGGCCGGACGTCCGTGCCGTGGAACGCCGGCTCGCCGCGGCCTCGGCGGACATTGGCGCCGAGCTTGCCGAGCGTTTGCCGAGCTTCAGTCTAACCGGCGGCCTCGGCAGCCAGGCAACGGATCTCAGCGATCTGTTTTCGGGTCCGGGCGAGACCTGGGACATCGCCGGCGTTTTGGGTTGGCCGCTGTTCGACGGAGGCCGGCGCCGCGCACTCGTCGACGCCGCCGAGTCGCGGTACGAGGCGCTGCGCGCCGAATACGATGGTGTCGTGCTTGCCGCGCTGGGCGATGTCGAAGCGGCGTTTGCGAGCTACGTGTTTGCCAACAGGGAGCGTGCAACCCTGGAGATTGCGCGCAACGATCGTCAACGAGCACTCGAGCTCGCGCGACTGCGCTACGAAGCCGAACTCGAGGACATGTTCCCGTTGCTGGACGCGCAACGGCGCCTACTCGCACTCGAAACGAGCATTGCCGCTGCCGCACGCGCGGAAATCGTAGCCGCGATCAACGTCTATCGCGCACTGGGCGGCGGCTGGTCCACCGCTGAGGCGGCGCTAACGGCCGCCGGCCGCGGCGGGTGACTGGCGGCGTGGTCGCAAAAGCGCGTGGTGCTTGCGGGATCACCCAGCGCTCAGTCACCTTCCTGGTGTTCTTGCTGCACATGACAGCAGCCGTCGCAGCGCCCCAAAAACCCAGCTTCGAGGACACTCTGCCCGATCAGCCGTTCGATCCGTCTACTGACACACGCTACTTCACACTGGCCGTCGAGAACGATTCACTGGGCAGCGGAAGCGATCGACACTATACGAGTGGGGTGCGCGCAACCTGGCTGGACCCCGGCAAACCGGGGACCCGATTTGCAGAGCGCATAATGGGCCTGTTCGGAAAGTCCGATGCCGGAAGCCCGATCGCATCATTCGTGTCGATCGGCCAGAACCTCTACACACCGAACGACATCACACTGTCCGAGCCGGACCCCGAGGACCGACCGTACGCGGCATTTCTTTACGCATCGCGCGGCTACACGCGCGCGCTCGGCGATCGCGTCGACAGCATCGAGCTGACCGTCGGTATGGTCGGGCCGGCGGCGCTCGGCGAGTGGACGCAGAGCACGGTGCACCAGCTCGTCGATGCCGAAGACCCGCAGGGATGGGACCGGCAGCTCGACAACGAACCGGGCCTGGCCTTCGCCTGGGAACGACGCTGGCCCGAACGCTTCAGCGCGCGCCTTGGCGGCATCCGGAGTCGGTTCATGCCGCATACAGGGGTGACCGTCGGCAACGTCTACACGCACGCATCCACCGGGCTCACCTGGCAGATTCTGCCGGACCGGCATGCGTTGCAGGCCTTGCCCTTACGCGTCCGCCCGGCCCTGCCCGGCAGCGGCTTCTTTTATCCGCAAGAATCCGGGCTCGGCTGGTCCGCCTTCGCCGGCATCGAAGCGAGAGCCGTGGCGCGCAACATCTTTCTCGACGGCAACAGCTTCGAAGACAGTCCTTCCGTAGACCGGAAGTCCGTCGTGATCGATGCCAGTGCCGGCTTTTCGGTCTCTGCCGGAAGGACCCGCATTTCCTACACCCTCAATTGGCGGTCGGACGAATTCGAGGGACAACGCGATCCGCAGCTTTTTGGCGCGCTATCGATCAGCCGCCGGTTCTGATTCGAACCTCGCAGCACGTTACGGTACAGTCAGCCTTTCAAGCAGTGAAGGGTGTCCACCGCGCGAGCGCTGTCTGACACCGGACGCATACGTTGCCCGCAACAAGCAACGATTCCACTTTGATGCTACGAGGGACTAGAGTTGACCAGAGTCAGCCTTTTGGTATTTGCGTTTTTCCTTCTTTTGCATGGCGCGCCCAGTTTCGCCGATGCGGGAAAACCCGGCAAAGAAGTCCTCGCCGTTGTCGAAGGTATGGACACCGCCTGGTCCGATCAGGACGTAGAGCAGTGCCTGACATACTTCTCGGCGGACATCGACTTCGAGAACTCCTTCGGCTGGTCGGTTCAGGGTCGGGAAAACCTGGGTCGCTTCCTCGAATGGCTGTTTGCGCGGTATCCGAAGCCCGATTCGACCGTCGAAAGCGACAACCGAACTGCGTCTGCCGTGCAGCTCCTGACACCGACGCTTGCGCTTGTCGATTCCGCACAAAACGTAACACCTCCGGGTGCAGACGCCGCCCCCCGCATCTTTCGAACGACGCATATCGTCAAGTATGAGAACGATGCCTGGCAAATTTGGAGAACGCGGATCTGGGAAGCCAGGGCAAGCGGGGCCGTACCGGCCGACATCGCTCGGAACGGCCGATTTCCGGAGATATCCGGCGAATAACGACCGCCGCAACGCGCTGATAGACTTGAGCGTATGAAAGCCATGCTGCTCGAGCAAATCTCTTCGGTCGCCAACAACGACCAACCTTTGCGCGCCACCGACGTGCCGAAGCCCGAACCCGTAGCCCAGGAAATCCTCATTGCCGTCTCGGCGTGCGGTGTGTGCCACACGGAACTGGATGAAATCGAGGGGCGCACGCCGCCGCCCGCATTCCCCGTGATTCCCGGGCACGAAGTGGTGGGCTACGTTGAGGCCATCGGGGACAAGGTGACGCTATTCGCACCAGGCGATCGCGTCGGCGTCGGCTGGATACACGACTCCGACGGCAGCAGCGAAGAAAACCTGAGTGCGCACTTCCGCGCAACTGGCCGCGACGCCAACGGCGGCTACGCGGAGTACATGGTGGTTGGGGAGCGTTACGCCTACCCGATTCCGTCACACTTCAGCGACGAGCAGGCCGCCCCTCTCCTCTGCGCAGGCGCCATCGGCTTTCGCGCTCTCAAGCTCTGCCAGCTCCGGGATGGACAGCGCCTGGGACTCACTGGCTTCGGAGGTTCCGCACACCTCGCACTGCAGCTCGCCCGTCACCAGTACCCGGCATCACCCGTATACGTCTTTGCACGCGACGCGGCGAGCCGACGGTTCGCGCTCGAACTGGGGGCCGACTGGGCGGGCGACACGGACGCGAATCCGCCGGCTCTGCTCGACGCAATTATCGATACGACGCCGGCCTGGAAACCCGTGGTTTCGGCACTTGGCAAACTGCGGCCGGGCGGCCGGCTGATCGTCAACGCCATTCGCAAGGAAGAGACCGACAAGGCAGAACTCATGAAGCTCTCCTACCACGACCACCTGTGGATGGAAAAAGAGATCAAGACGGTAGCGAACATTACTCGCGATGACATTGCCGAGTTTCTGCCGCTGGCGGCCGAGGTCCCACTCGACCCCGAAGTCACGATCTACCGACTCGACGAGGCGAACCGCGCGCTCGTCGAGCTGAAACGTGGAAACGTGCGCGGCGCCAAAGTGCTGAGAGTGGCGCCGCAAGCAACGGACAAGTAGTCAGCGGCGCTTAGTCCTTAACAGCCTCGCGTATCCGCTGATAACCCTTGTGCAGCTCGGTCCCAAGCTGCCGAAGGGCCTTGTCGATGCCCTCGCCCGTTTGCGACAGCTTTGCGCGCCGCGAGAAGTCTTCCATCTTCGTCTCGAGTTCTTCCCACTCGTCCTTCGCTTCGCGCGACGCGAGGTTCATCTGCACCCGCAGCTCGTCGCGTTTCTGCTTCAGGTTCTCGAGCAGCTCCTCGATACTGTCTTCGATACGATCGTCGAAATCCGTCATGTCCTGATTCCTCCCGCGCACCCGTTACGCCGGGCGCGTCTGTTCCGGCAGCTAAGCCTCAAGCTTCCGTTCGCAATACAGATCGTGCAATAGGTGAATGACACGATCGACCGGCCCCTCGGCCAGTGAGTAATAGATCGTCTGCGACTCCCTGCGCGTCTTGACCAGTCCTTCGCCTCTGAGCCTCGCCAGCTGCTGCGACAGCGCCGACTGGCTCAGGTCCACGTTGGCGTTGAGGTCGCCCACCGACATCTCGCCCTCGGACAAGAGGCACAGGATCATGAGGCGACTTTCGTTGCCCAGGGCTTTCATAAGCCCCGCCGCATCAGCCGCATGGATGCGCATTTCCGCCGCGGATTGCTCTCTTTGCTTCACGTTCACTGGCGCTCCCTGGCATCTTGCCGTCCCGCTTCGTACGAGTCCCGTCAAAGGACAGCCGACAATCTAACCGATAATGAATTAGGATACTATAAATTAGTTTTTACTAATTAAGTATTTTATAATATATTGCATGTGATCAGTGGCATCCGCAATGACGGGAGAGCGACATGGCAACAATCGCAGTGGTGGGGGCCGGCATTGGCGGCATATCACAAGTCTATGAATTAAATAATGAATTTGGCAGTCAGCACCGCATCGTGCTGATCGGGGACTCCGACCGCTTCGAGTTCACACCCTCGAATCCCTGGGTGGCGGTGGGCTGGCGCAAACCCGAACAGATAGTCGTGGACCTCCCGGACCTGATGGCGAAACACGGCATCGAGTTTTCGAGCCAGGGCGTCAAGCGAATCGAACCCGAAGACAACCGGCTCACCCTCAACGACGACTCGCGCATCGACTACGACTTCCTGGTCATTGCGACAGGTCCAAAACTCGCTTTCGACGAAGTGGAGGGCCTTGGCCCACACGGCGGTTACACGCAGTCCATCTGCAAAACGGGTCATGCCGAAACGGCGTACGCGGACTTCGAGAAGCTCGCCGCCAACCCCGGGCCCGTCGTCATTGGCGCCGCGCCGGCGGCCTCGTGCTTCGGCCCGGCGTACGAATACGCCTTCATCCTCGACACGGAACTCAAGAAGCGCAAAATCCGCGATCGCGTGCCGATGCACTTCGTAACGCCCGAGCCCTATATCGGGCATCTTGGGCTCGACGGTGTGGGCGACACCAAAGGGCTCATGGAATCCGAACTCCGCGAACGCCACATCCACTGGACCTGCAACGCGCGCATTACCCGGGTCGAGGACGGCACGCTGCACTATGTCGAGCACGACGAAGACGGCGCCGAGAAGAAAACGCATGCGCTCGAGTTTCGTCACAGCATGATCCTGCCGGCGTTCACGGGTGTTGACGCCGTGACGGGCGTCGACGGACTGACCAATCCACGCGGATTTGTCGTCATCGACGAGTTCCAGCGCAATCCCAAGTTCACCAATATCTATGCGGTAGGCGTCTGCGTCGCCATTCCGCCCGTTTCCGTTACACCCGTGCCGACCGGCGCGCCCAAGACCGGTTACATGATCGAGTCGATGGTCACGGCAACAACCCGCAACATCGCCAGCGTTGTCGCCGGACGTGAACCGGCCGATCGCGGCACCTGGAACGCCGTTTGCCTTGCGGACTTTGGCGACAGCGGCGTGGCATTTGTTGCCATCCCGCAAATACCGCCGCGCAACACGAACTGGGCCTCGCGCGGCAAGTGGGTACATCTCGCGAAAGTCGCCTACGAGAAGTACTTCATCCACAAGGTCCGTGCCGCGCGCACAGAACCCTACTTCGAAAAGGCCGTGCTCAAAATGCTGGGTGCCGTGCGTCTCAAGGAAACCGCGCCGTGAGCCGCGTCTTCATCCGGCTCGCGACCGAACGCCCGCGCCTCGTTTACGCAATGATCCTTGCCGTGACGCTCGTAACGGGCGCACTCATTTCGCAAATCCGTATCGACACCGATCCGGAGAACATGCTGCCGGCAACGCAGACGGATCGCGTATTTCACAACCACGTCGAACAGCGGTTTGCGCTGCACGACGTCATCGTCGTGGGCGTTGTCAACGATAAAGATTCCCAGGGGATCTATAACGCGCAATCGCTGGCAGCCCTGCACGCCCTGAGTGAATCAATACTCAAACTTGACGGCGTCATAGGTCCCGATCTCATGTCGCTGGCGGTCAGCGATAACATTACGCAAGAGGGCCCCGGCACAATTCGTTTCGAGTGGCTGATGCGCGAAGCGCCCACGCTCCCCAGCCAGGTGGAATCCATCCGCGAAGCCGTTCAGCGTCTGCCGCTGCTCATGGATACGCTCGTGTCGGGTGACGGCAAGGCAGCCGCCATTTACGTACCGATCGAGAGCAAGGACTTAAGCTACCCGCTGTCGCGCGAGATCCGTGCGCTCGCCGACGCACTCGACAGCGGCGACGAGTATCACATTACCGGGCTGCCCGTAGCCGAAGACACCTTCGGTCATGACATGTTCGTGCAGATGGGCATCTCGGCGCCGCTCGCCGGGCTCATGATCTTCCTGCTGATGCTGTACTTTTTCCGGAGCGTGCCGCTGGTCGTCGCGCCCATGCTGGTCGCTATGGCCACGGTCATCATCAGCATGGGGCTGCTCATCGGACTCGGTTTTACCGTACACATCATGAGTTCGATGATTCCGATATTCCTGATGCCCATCGCCGTGGTCGACTCCGTGCACATCATGTCGGAGTTTGCGGACACCCATAAGCCCAACACCAACGCCCGGGATACCGTAGCGAAAGTTGTCGAGCATCTTTTCACACCAATGTTGTTTACGTCGCTGACGTCGGCCGTCGGCTTCCTGTCGCTCCTGCTCACACCGATACCGCCCGTTCAGATCTTTGGCGCGTTCGTCGCGTTCGGCATCCTGCTCGCGTTTGTCCTGACCATACTACTGATACCGGCCTACATCGTGAGGATGAGCCCGAAGGCGCTCGACAAACTCGCCAGCCGCTCGAGCACACCGCGACCGGAAACTCCGCTCGCGCGCGGGCTGCGAACGTCAGGACGCTTTGCTGTCCGGCGCGGCAAACTGGTCGCAACTTTTGCGCTGCTGGTCGTGGCCGTCAGCGCCGCCGGCGTCACACGGATCGAGATCAACGACAATCCGGTGCGCTGGTTCAAGGAGCAGCATCCGATCAGAGTGGCCGACCGAGTGCTCAACGAGCATTTCGCCGGCACCTACGATGCGTTTGTCGTGCTGAGCCATCGCGACGAAGCCGCCCTGCCCCGGTTTCAGCGCGAAGCTCTCGAGATGCTCGTCCGTCTCGCCGAGTCCGAGCGCGCGGCGTTGACGCCCTACGTCGAGGCCGACGCAATGGCACTCGGGGCTTATTACGGCAATCTGATTGCTGCGGTCGACGACGCGCTGTTCGAAGCGGACGACGAGCAGACAACGACGATACTCGAGCAACTGCAGCTGCTCGCAGAGCAGGCGCAGATCGAGGCCAAGTATTTCCAGCGGCCCGATGTGCTCAAACAGATCGAAACGCTGCAGGACGCCCTGATGGCGACCGGTGACGTTGGCAAAACCAACGCGCTGCCCGACGTGGTGAAGGTCGTCAATCGCGAACTGCGCGGCGGCGACAGCGACGACTACCGGGTTCCGCAAAACGCAAGCGCGGTGGCGCAGACGCTACTGCAATACCAGTCGTCGCATCGTCCGCAGGACCTCTGGCACATGGTGACACCCGACTACAGCTCGACGGCCATCTGGCTGCAGCTCAAGAGCGGCGACAATCAGGACATGAGCCGGGTCATGGACGCGCTCGATCGCCACCTTGCCGCGCACCCTCTGCCGAACGACGTGGAGCTGCGCTGGGCCGGTAAAACCTTCATCAACGTCGTCTGGCAGGACGCCATGGTCAACGGCATGCTGACCAGCCTGCTCGGCGCCTTCGCCGTTGTCTTCCTGATGATGACGGCGCTGTTCAGGAGCCTGCGACTCGGCCTACTCGCCATGGTGCCGCTGTCGGTCACGATACTCGGCGTGTACGGCCTGATCGGCTGGATCGGCAAGGACTACGACATGCCCATTGCCGTGCTCTCATCACTGACTCTGGGCCTCTCCGTCGACTTCGCCATTCACTTCATCGAGCGCAGCCGTTCACTGTTGCAAAGCACGGGCTCTTTCAAGCGTGCGGTCGGCCAGGTATTCGAGGAACCGGCAAGAGCCATCGCGCGCAACGCGATTGTCATTGCGATCGGTTTCACACCATTGTTCTTCGCTCCGCTGGTGCCGTACATCACCGTTGGCGCCTTCATGGCCGCCATCATGGCGCTGTCCGGGCTGACGACGCTGTTCCTGTTGCCGGCACTCATGGCGCTGGCGGGCCCCTGGCTGTTTCCCGATTTGCGCGATGCTTTCGGCGAAGCGGCCGCCGCCGCCCCCGACTCATTGCTTAAGGAGGCCACTTGATGATGCTCAAGACTTTCACTTGCCTGGGGCTACTGGTGACAGGGGCCGCCTACGCAGATGCACTGACCGACGCTGACGAGATCGTCCGGCAGTCGAACCTGGCCTCTTATTACGCCGGCGCGGACGGCCGCTCCGAGGTCCGCATGATCATTCGCGATCCACAGGGCCGACAGCAACGCCGCCAGTTCACCGTATTGCGTCGAAACGTCGAAGCGGGCGGCGACCAGCAGTTCCTCGTCGTGTTCAGTCAACCGTCGGACGTCCGCAATACGACCTTCCTCGTTCACAAACACGTCGACCGCGACGACGACCGCTGGCTGTATCTGCCCGGCCTCGACCTCGTCAAACGTATTTCAGCCGGCGACAAGCGCACCAGTTTTGTCGGCGCGCACTATTTTTACGAGGACGTATCGGGCCGGCGCCCCACCGACGACAAACACGAGCTCGTCGAAACCGGCGACGAGCGCTACGTGCTGAAACACACGCCGCGGGATGCCGGCAGCGTCGAGTTTGCGAGCTACACGACCTGGATAGACCGCGAGACGTTTCTGCCCATGAAGATTGACTACGTCAACGCGGCCGGCGACGTGTATCGGCGCGTCGAAGTCCTCGAGGTCACGGAGATCGACGGCCATCCGACCGTGACGCTGAGCCGCGTCGACGATCTTGCCGGCGGCGGACGGACCGACATGCAGTTCCGTCACATCCGCTACGACGTCGGGCTTCCCGAGACGGTATTCACCGAACGCTCCTTGAGAAACCCGCCGCGAGAGCACCTCGAACGCCCGGTGCAATGACCTGCGAGCCCACGTTCCGCACACTGTGCGCCGTGCTGCTGGTCGGTTTCCTTTCGACAGCGCCGGCGACAGCCCAGGACGACGTTTGGGACGATGCCGGCTGGGACGACGACGCGGCGAGCACACTACCGATCAGCGGCTTCGTCGAAGCCGGCGTGGGCACCCGCATCCGCACTGACTCGTTGCTCGATCAGCGCGGCACGCTCGAGGAACTTCGCTGGCGCGTCGAACACGACTGGCAGCCCACCGGATTCAACGTTGCGTTGAAAGCCGACCTCGGCTACGACGGCGTCGATGGCGAGGCGTACGCAAACCTGCGCGACTTGAGCGTTGGGTTTACGCTTGGCGATTCTGCCGATGTGCGCGTCGGGCGGCAGATTCTGACCTGGGGAACGGGTGACCTCGTATTCCTGAACGATCTGTTTCCGAAAGATTTTGTCTCGTTCTTTGCCGGCCGGGACGACGAGTATCTGAAAGCACCGAGCGACACGATCCGGTTCACGCGCTACTCCGATCGCTGGAATCTCGATTTCGCCTGGACGCCGGAGTTTGCGCACGACACTTACCTCGATGGCGACCGCTTCTCGTTCTTTTTCCCGCTCGCCGGCCGCAACGTCGCACCCAATCCCGTACTCCGGGCCGAAGAGCCGCATACATCGTTCGAAAACGGCGAGTTCGCCGCCCGTCTGTTCAGAACCGTGGAAGGACGCGAATACGCGGTGTACGGCTACCACGGCTTCTTCAAGCAGCCGAACGCGCTGACGCCGGACCTGCGCGCGACGTTTGCTCCGCTCACGAGTCTCGGCGCAAGCCTGAGGCAGCCGTTCCGCGGCGGTATCGTCAATCTGGAAGCCGCTTACTACTGGTCCCGCGACGACAGTAGCGGCCGCGACCCGTTGATCCCGAACGACCAGCTTCGCGTCCTGGCGGGCTACGAGTGGGAGCCCAGGACAAACTTTACGGTGGGCCTGCAGTACTACCTCGAGTGGACGCTCGATCATGACCGCCTGCTCGACAACTCGCTCGCGCCGGGTTTCGAACCGGACGAATGGCGGCATCTGTTGACAACCCGTCTCACCTACCGGGCCGCTCGAGATAAACACGTGCTGTCGCTGTTCGCTTTCGTCTCACCGAGCGACCGCGACGTCTATCTGCGTCCGAGCTATACCTACCGCCACAGCGACCAGTGGTCCTGGTTTTTGGGCGGCAATCTGTTCGCCGGCGACGCAGCACACACATTTTTTGGACAGCTAGAGGATGCGAGCAACCTGTATCTGCGTGTCCGCTATCACTACTGAGGCAACAAACCCAGAGGGAAGAGCCCCTGAGGAGAACAGACTTATGAAAAAACCTATGTCCCTGGAACACGCCGTCGAAGCCTTCGCCGGCTTTATGGTGCTGCTGTCCGTAGCGTTGACGGTATTTGTACACAGCGGTTTCGTCTGGCTGACGGTGTTTGTCGGCGCCAACCTGCTGCAGCAATCGTTTACGGGTTTTTGTCCCGCCGCCATTGTCATGCGCCGAGTGCTCCGCATCAGGACCGAGGCGGAACTCGCGAGCGGTACGTAGAATTACGTCTGGCGCAGCCGCCGCTTTTGGCTAGCATTGTACTCACTGCAATAACCGCGGCGGGTGTGGCGTATGTCGAGTCCGGGATCGCCGGCAAAACCGTTGCTTGGGCGGAAGTGCCTCTGTGTACTCGTGGCCAACGAGTCGACCGGCACCTTGTATCTTCGCGAGCACCGGCGGGCGCCGCTCGTCGAATACGCGACTCTCGACAATGAGACGGCGCGCGAACGACTCAGGGAGCTTACATCCGATAAACCGGGCCGCTCCTTCGACAGTCACGGGCACGGGCGTCATGCCATGGCCGACCAGCAAGATGCCAAAGAACATGCGGCGCTCCGCTTCGCCGGCGAAATCGTGCAAACACTCGAGTCCGGCCGCGCCCGAGGTGACGTTGGCGACTACGTTTTGATTGCAGCGCCGCGCTTCCTGGGCTTGCTGCGTAAGGCTATTACGAGGACCGCGCTCGGCGGACCGGCCCTGGCCCTCAGCAAGGACATCGCCGGTCAGCCCGCCGCCGCCGCCGAGCGGCTTTTGTCCGAGAACCAGGCCCGAACGACCTGAACGCCGCCCGGTTTCTGCTCAATCGAACGTTCTACGAGGAATCCCGCTATGAACAAGACCAGCTATCAAATTGTTGCACTGACCTTTGCGCTGAGCTTGCTGCTTGTGCTCGATGGCTGCGCACGGGAACCCAGCTCCCCGGCCGGCTTCCGGCTGCCAGACGGCAACGCCAACACGGGTCGCGAAACCTTCCTGTACATGCACTGCCACCAGTGCCACACAGTCTCGGGCGACGAATTCCCGATAGTGGCAGGAGAAGCGCCGCCTTACGTACAACTGGGCGGGCCGGTCACAAAGGTCAAGACTTACGGTGAACTCGTGACCGCAATTATCAACCCGTCGCACAAACTCGCGCCCGCCTACGCTGAAGATGTGGTCTCCGAAGACGGCGAGTCGAAAATGCCGGTGTACAACGAGTTTATGACCGTGCAGGAACTGATCGATCTCGTCGCCTATCTGCAAAACCGATACGAGGTGGTCGCGCCGCCCTACGACTACCGCATATACCCGTATTGAAACCTTTCAAGCTTGCCACGGAGTCAGCATGAGCAAAGACACGGTACTGGCCGTCCTCGATCTGGAAGACAAGCCCGGCACGACGCTGGATCGGGCCATTCTGGTGGCAGACCGACTCGATTACGAGCACATCGACATCCTGCTCTGCGTGCCCGCCTACGGCACGATCCTCGACGGTTACGTACCGTCCAGCCAGGCCGACCTGCTCACGCAACGCATCGAGGCCGTACACGCCGAGATGCTGGACGAGTACACGGCGAAGGTTCGCGCAGCCGGCTTGAACGTATCGGCAAGCGTTCTGAGCGACCGTTCAGTCACGGATCTCGTCGTACAGCACATTCTCGAGTCCACACCCTCCATTGTCGTCAAGGGCACGCGCTATCACAGTGCGGCGGAACGTGGAGCGCTCGTGGACAGCGACTGGCAGCTGATGAGGCAATGCCCCTGCCCGCTCTGGCTGGTCAAATCTGAGTCCTTGACCGAGAACCCGGTAGTGCTTGCTGCCGTTGACCCCACGCACGCGAACGACAAGCCGGCTGTACTCGATCGGCATATTGTCGAAGCCGCGCGCCAGTTTGCGCGCGCGACAAGCGGCTCGGTTCATCTGCTGCACGCATGTGAGCCTCTGGCTGCCGTCGGCGCCGCGGTCAACCGTGCCCTCACTGCAGCAAAGTTCGATACCGACAGCATCGACGAGCGCGTGCGCGCCGAGCACGCGGCGGCGCTCGAAGCGCTCGCAGAGAAGAACGGCATCGACCCGAAACAGGCGCGGCAACTCCCGGGCCGCGCTCACGAAATCCTGCCTGCATTTGCTCGCGAAATAGACGCCGACGTCGTCGTCATGGGCGTGCTGGCACGCTCTCGTCCCGGGCAGAAGGCGATCGGCAATACGGCCGAGCGCGTTCTGGATCATCTGCCGTGCGACGTGTTGATCGTGCGCGCCGGCGAGGACGCTTAGACACGCAGCACGCCACGGGCTATGTGACGTCAGACAGCTGATTTAGCGTCGCGGCCTCGTCCTCTTCCAGGCAAAACTCCTGGAGCGCCAGCACGAGCGACGTATTCGCATTCAGAATACCGCGATTGACGTTCAGGAGGCTGGATATCTCGGCGTCGGCCAGACTGCCTCGCTGCACGTCCGCATAGATCTTGCTGTGCATCTGCTCGTGTCCGACGTGGACACGATTCAGCAGTTCTGCAAAATCCTGTACGACGGCGTGCGCATCGGTATCGCTGCCCAGGCGATACAGCTCGCCGTAGAATTCCGTGCACACACTGCGAAAATAGTCCGTATACGCATACAGTTCGCGGCGTGGCGATTCCGCCAGTTCGGCGAGATTGTGACGAATATCGCGCAGCGATTTTGCGGCGCTGATGGCATGCCGCACGGCGGACAGCAGACGGTTAAGCCGCTTCGACTGCTCGGCCGCCAACGGTTGTCCCTGTACGCGGATGGCGAAGCTTAGAATCTCGCCCTCGAGACGCTTGTTCCGGCGGTAGTGTTCATCGAAGGAACGGCTGTCGTCGTGCGGATGGCTGCTGGACTCCAGAGGCGGACGTCCCGGCGGTCTCGGCAGCGCCGGTGAAAACGCTAGCCGGTTGTGCCGTATCACGCGGCTAATGATGAAGGCCGTCTCCTTGGAGATCGCAGAGAGCGCCGCGTCGGAGACCGTCGCCTCGGTTTCGCCAACATACAGGCTTTCTTCGGCAACGTCGGCGACGAAACGTCGTTCCAGGAACCGCGCAAACGGCTTCATGAACGGTAGAAAGATCACAATACCGATGGCGTTGAACAGTGAATGGAAGGCTACGAGGCTCAGCAGGGGATCGCTGATGCCGAGTCGCCGCACGACGTCCAGCAGCACGGTCAACAATAAAAACGCCATGACGGCCGTGGTCACGTTGAACAGTACGTGCGCCAAGGCTACACGTTTCTTCCCCGCCCCACCCTTGAGCGCGCCGATCAGCATGGTGCTGGTGGTCCCGAGATCGGCGCCGACCACAACGGCCGCCGCCGCGGGCAGCTCGATTACACCGGCATGCAACGATGCCAGGGTCAGCATCATCGTGGCCGAGCTGGACTGTACGATGGCGGCGAATATCACGCCGAAAAGCAGGTACTGCCAAGCCGCAAGGCCCGCGAGCCGCTGCACGTCGAGCGTTGTGCCCACGGCGCCGATGCTGTCCTTCATGAACGACAAGCCCATGAGCAGGAAACCAATGCCGGCAAGCATGCGGCCAAACTCCGCAATCCGGCCTTCGCGCCCGACGAGGACGAGCGTGCCGACGCCGATCAGCGGCAGAGCAATGCTGTCGAGATCCAGCTTGAACCCAAGCGTCGTTACCAACCACCCCGTCAGCGTGGTCCCCAGATTCGCGCCCAGGATGACGCCCAGTGCGTTTTCGAGCGAGATGATGCTCGCACCCACGAACGCCAGCACCATGAGTCCAACCAACGAACTGCTCTGCACCAGCGCCGTTGCCGAGGCGCCCACGGCGATCGATTTGAGCGGTCGATCCGTGTGCCTGCGGAGGTAACCTCGCAGGGCGCCTCCGGCAAAACCGCTCAGCGCGGTCTCCAGCTGCGACATCGCAAACAGAAACAGGCCGATACCGCCGACGAACTGCCAGAGGTCCGCCGCGCTCATAACGGCCCGGCCCCGGCGACGCCGCCGTCGAGCGGCGCAGAGGATACAAGCGGCGGGCGAGGAACTCTGTCGATCGCCATATCCATCACGCTTTGTATATCAGTTCCTCCGCGACTGCGCAGTTGGCGAAACTACCTAGAGCCTATCTATACACACTGCAGTGCGGCGCATCCGGCACAGCTCATTTAAGGAAACTACGTATTCACGATGGGCGCTTTCGCCAGCATCATAGTCGGGTCAGTAGCTTGACATAACGCACCAGTGCTTCATCCACCCCTGAGAGGGAAGCGCGTTCAAGGAAGTGCGGCTGCCTGACAAAAAAAGCAACAACAAGCTGGACAGATTTGCGCCTCGATTGCATGCGCTTCGGTCTCAATGTGCCAACCATTGAGGGAACCACCATGTCCAAACCAGAAATTCAAAAAGTGCCTGCAGCAGAAGACCGCTCGTTGCCAGTGTTTGCGGAGTTCGAAGAAATTGCGAACCGAATCCGTCAGCGCGCCTTCGATCTGTTCTCCACGCGCGGCTACGGCGACGGCAACACGCTCGACGACTGGCTGGCGGCCGAGCGCGAGATCTGCTGGCCCACCGCGGAACTCAAAGAGAGCAAGAAGGCGTTCAAGCTCAAGATCGCGCTCGCGGGTTTCGACGGCGATGACATTACAGTCACCGCGAACCCGACCGAGCTGATCGTTAAGGCCTCACACCAGTCCGAGCGTGGGGACGCCGACGACGGCGACGACGAGGATGTACGCTGGTCCGAGTTCCGCTCGGCCGAAGTATTCCGGCACGTCGAACTGCCGGAGAAGATTGACGTCGACTCGGTAACCGCGGACTTCAAACACGGCATGCTCAAGATTGCCGCCAGGAAGGCCCCTTTGCCGCAGGAAAAAGCACCGAAGAGCGTGGCCGTCCAGACCGCCGCGTAACACCCGAGGGTCTGCCCGCGTGCCGGGCAGACCTCTCCCCAAGCCCGTGATCTGAGTCACAAACCCGAAAAAAAACCGGTACTTACGCTTGAATGCCGAAGACCTTGCGTCGATACTGGGCAGCGGTCGGATACACCGGAAATGGGGAACTCAGTATGGTCGATCAAAACCCGTATGCGACGCCCAGTGCGGACGTTGCCGTAGAAGATTTGAGCGAGGACGTACTCGCCGGGCGCTTCGCGCGGCTGATCGCCGTCATTGTGGACGGCATTATCCTCGGTCTCGTGATCATGCCGCTCATGTTCCTGTCCGGTTATTTCGATCGCGCCATGACGACCCAGAATATCCTGGTCGAGGCGGTCGCGTGGACCGTCGGCGCCTCGCTGCTGTGGGTTGTCATCAATGGCTACACACTGGCCAAGCGGGGACAGACGCTGGGCAAAATACTGCTGGGTGTGCGCATCGTTTCGGTCGAGGACGGCAGTATCCTCCCGCTATGGAAGGTGTTCTTCGTCCGCTACCTGGCCGTCACACTGGTAGCGCAGGTACCACTGCTGGGTTTCTTCGTGTTCCTGATCAACGCCTTGTTCATATTCCGTGCCGACAAACGCTGTGTACACGACCTCCTGGCGGGTTCGCGCGTCGTGAAAGCCTGAGCGGCCCGCGCGTCGCATAGTTATTCCCTCCCCGTCGATGCCGCCACGGCATCGAACTTGGCGTCCGTTCGGGCGTCAGATCTAAAGCGTTTCGTGCGAAACTTTGCCCGAAATCACTCAAATACGTAGTATTGCGGCCTCCAAAAACCACGCGGCAACCGGACCGGGGCGAGTACCCGCCGCAAAGCAGATCGGGAATTCTTATGCAAAACAAGATGATACATGCGAGCCTTTGGGTACTCCTCGGGCTCGGCGTTGCCGCATGTGGCGGAAAAGACGACGTCGCGGATACCGCGACAGACGCGGGCGCCGCCGACTCGGCCCCGGCCGAGGCGGATATTAGCGTCTCGGCTGCGGAACTCGAGGGCAATCCGTTCCTCGAGGAATGGGACACCCCGTTTGGCGTGCAGCCGTTCGACGCGATCGAAGACGAGCACTTCATGCCCGCATTCAAGAAGGGCGTGCTGGAGCTTCGTGAACAGATCGACGCGATCGTCAGCAATCCTGAACCCGCCAGCTTCGACAATACGATTCTCGCGATGGAAAAGGCCGGGCCGATCCTGAACAAGGTGCTGTACACCTTCTCGTCGCTGACCGGTACCGAACTCAACGACAATCTGAAGGCGCTGCAGACCGAGATCTGGCCAATGTTCTCGCGCGAAACAGACGCCATTACGCTCAACGACGATCTCTGGCAGCGCGTCAAGGCCGTTTACGCACAACGCGACGCACTCGATCTGGGCGAACAGGAAGCTCGACTGCTCGAGCTGACCCATCGCCGTTTTGTGCGCGCCGGCGCCGCGCTTTCCGACGAAGCCAAGGCGGAAGTCACGGAAATCAACGCCGAGATTTCCGGCCTGACGACCCGGTTCGCGCAGAACCTGCTGGCCGAGACCAAAGGTTTCACGATCGAGCTGACGGACGAAGCGGACACGGCGGGCCTGTCCGACAGCTTCAAAGCCAATATCTGGGATGAAGACAAACAGGCCTGGGTGCTGGGCCTCGATCGCTCGGTCTACGAGACCTTCATGACACAGTCGGAGAATCGCGAACTGCGCAAACGCATGTTCGACGGCTACCGGCTGCGCGCAACCTCGGGCGAGCACGACAACGGGCCTCTGCTGATTCGGATTTCCGAGCTGCGCGCAAAACGCGCCGAGCTGATGGGCTACGATTCGCACGCGCACTACCAGCTCGAGACGCGGATGGCGAAAACGCCGAAAGGCGCCGAAGACTTCCTGCTGCGCGTCTGGGCACCGGGCCTCGAACAGGCCAAGAAGGAACGCGCCGACATGCAGTCCATGATCGGCGACGAGTTCGAGTTCGAGGGCCACGACTGGTGGCACTACTCCGAGAAGATCCGCAAGGAACGCTTCGATCTCGACGAAAATCAGCTCAAGCCCTACTTCGACCTCCAGGCGGTTAAGGACGGCGCCTTTACGATGGCCAATCGTCTGTTCGGACTGACCTTCGAGCCC
This sequence comes from Woeseiaceae bacterium, assembly GCA_028289545.1. Classification (GTDB taxonomy): domain Bacteria; phylum Pseudomonadota; class Gammaproteobacteria; order Steroidobacterales; family Woeseiaceae; genus UBA1847. The sequence continues at coordinate 152,817 of JANQPG010000107.1, read as the reverse complement.
GTCGACGTACCCAAATGGAACGATGTCGTGTTTTCCTACAACGTCAAGGACGACGACGGTTCCCATCTCGGCGTGTTCATGTTCGACATGTACGCTCGCGACTCCAAACGCGGCGGCGCCTGGATGAACAGCTACCGGCAGGCATCGAACATCGGCGGCGACGAGATCCGGCCGATCGTCACCAACAACCTGAACCTCGCCACACCACCCGAGGGCGAACCGACGCTCATGCGCTTCTCGGAAGTCGAGACCTTCTTCCACGAATTCGGTCACGGCCTGCACGGCATCATGACCAAGATCGACTACCCGACCTTCTCCGGTGTCGACGGACCCAGGGACTACACGGAGTTTCCGGCGCAGATTCTCGAGCACTGGACCTCGCAGCCGGAAATGCTCGAAATCTACGCCAAGCACTACGACACAGGCGAAGTGATTCCCGAGGAACTGGTCGAGCGACTGCTCGCCGCGGCCAATCACAACCAGGGTTTCGCAACCACCGAATACGTTGCAGCCTCACTCCTGGATCTGCGCTGGCACATGCTGAGCTCGGAAGAAGCGGCGGCAATCACCGACGCGCGTGAATTCGAGAAAGCGGTCCTCGAAGAATACGGGTTGATCGACGAGATCGAGCCGCGCTACCGTTCGCAGTACTTCAGCCACATTTATGCCGGCGGCTACTCCGCGGGCTACTACGCCTATCTGTGGTCTGAGATCCTCGACGCGGACGGCTTCGACGCCTTCAAGGAAGCGGAAGACATCTTCGATCAGGAGGTGGCTGCCCGCCTCAAGAAGTGGGTGTACCAGTCAGGCGGCCTGAAGGAAGCGGACGAACTGTACCGCAACTTCCGCGGCGCCGATCCGAGCATCGAGCCGCTGTTGCGCGGCCGCGGTTTTGCCGTCGAGCAGACCATTACTGACTGATCCGTCTGACTGACGGGCCGGCCGATTGCCAGCCAATTGCCGACTGATTGGCCCGTCCGACCCGTCCAAACGGCAGGCAGACAACATGGCGGCGCTCAGACGAGCGCCGCCATTGTTCTATCCGCCGCCCACCAGAGCCCCGTCAACGCGATCAACAACGATGCGGGCACGACGATCCCTTTGCGGTACCAGCTCTCGTGCTGCGTCGATGCAAGCGCTCGACGCACGAACAGCGCCACGATAAACGCCACCGCAACAACACTCAGCTGTCCGATCTCAACGCCCACGTTGAAGCCCAAGAGCCCGCTCCAGAACTGATCGGACGGCAGACCCAGCTCGCCGAAGAAACCGGCAAACCCCATGCCGTGCACAAGCCCAAAGCCGAACACGATGAGCGGCCGCCAGCGCGGCATGTCTTTGAGAAACAGATTCTCTACCGCAACAAAAGCAATACTCGCCGCGATCAACGGCTCCACAATCGATGCCGGCGGCGAAATGACGCCCGCGGCCGTCAGCCCGAGCGTTGCCGTGTGCGCGACGGTAAACGTGCTGATCTGAATGACCAGCGCACGTATCCGCGTCGACGACAGGAACAGCGCAAGCACAAACAGAATATGGTCGAGTCCCGCGGGAAGTATGTGGCCGACGCCGATACCGACATACAGACCAAACGTCGACCAGAAGCCACGCGGCTGTCCGGCAGCGTCGAGGATTGCGCCGCTCGCAATGCGCTCAGCATTATCGAGTTCGGATAATGCCTGGCAAAGCGCGGGATCCAGGCCGCCTTCACCCGGCACACAGAACTCGTCCTCGGGATGCGCCAGCACGGCCGTGGCCGCGGCCAGCAGCAACACCAGCGCCGCGGCGCGAACCCACCCTGCGGACAACATCGCCCGATTCACTCGTCTGCGGCGGCCAACTCGTCCGCCGCGACCGCAAGGTCTTCCTGGGTATCCACACCCGTGCCGGGACGCCGATCGGGCCGGCCCACTCGTATCGTCATTCCCAGCGACAACGCCCGTAGCTGTTCGAGTTGCTCGAGCATCTCCAGCGCGGACCGGTCGGCGGCCACAAAACGCCGCAACACGCCGCACCGATAACCGTAAATGCCGTGATGGTGCAGCGCCGCCGTCAGCGCCAGATCCTCCAGCGCACGATTGCGCACGTGCGGAATGGGCGCACGGCTGAAATACAGCGCGTTATCGCTGTCGTCCACGACGACTTTGACGACGTTCGGATTGCGATAGTCGTCCAGGCCGAGGAGCGGCGACGCCAGCGTCGCAAGATCGGCTTCGGCATCGTCCAACAGCCCCGCGCATTGATCGATCAACGACGCGGGCATGGTCGGCTCGTCACCCTGTAGATTGACGACTACCTTGTCGTCGCTCCAATCCATGATGTCCGCGACTTCGGCAATACGTTCGGTACCCGAGCGGTGCTGATTGCCGGTCATGCATACGGCGACGCCATAGTCCTCACACGCATCCGCGATCCGCTCGTCGTCGGTGGCGACAACAACCTCGACCGCCGACGATTCTCTAGCCCGATCACAAACGTGGGCAATCATCGGCTTGCCGAGAATATCCAAGAGCGGTTTGCCGGGCAGCCGCTCCGAGGCGTAGCGCGCCGGAATGACGACGACATAACTGTTCATGCGTTCCTCCCCTGATTCTGCCCGCACGCCTCCACAACCTGCGTTACGAGCGTGTCCGCGGCTGCCGGATCGATCACAAAATCAACCGGCACGTACCACAGACGCGCATTGTGCGTCCCGTCGAGCTTGACGGCATCCTTTTCAGTCATCAGCACGTGGCTGTCCTTCTCTCCCGCTGGCAACAGCTCGTCGATCGCCGCTTCGGAGAGCGGTGCGTGATCGGGCAGCGGGTGCTCGACAACGGTCAGGCCGTGGGACTTCAGCAGGTGGAAAAACCTCGCCGGGTTACCGATGCCGGCAACCGCGTGTACGGGGCGCCCTGCAAAGTCGGTAAGCGAGCGGCTCTCCGTACCGCCGACGTGCGTGGCGCGTTCGGCCACAAGGGTAAACCGCGGGCTGTCGGCGGCCATGCCACGCAGCGACGAATGATCGTCTCCCGCCGGGCCGTTGAGCACAACGGCATCGACGTCCACGAGGCGCGACAACGGCTCTCGCAAAGGCCCGGCCGGCAGCAGCCAGCCGTTGCCAAACCCCCGCGCGGCATCGACGACGCAGATCTCGAAGTCGCGCTCCAGTCGGTAGTGCTGCAGTCCATCGTCCGCCAGCACCACGTCGACGCCGCCGCTTACGAGCTGCCGGGCGGCCGCGCTGCGATCACTGCCGACAACAACCGGGCAGCCGGCACGCCGCGCAAGTAACAGCGGCTCGTCGCCTACGTCCGCCGCCACGGCATCCGGAGTCACCGCCAGCGGCGAAGCCGCGCCACGGCCTCCGTAGCCGCGGCTGACAATGCCGGGCTTGAAACCTCGCGCCTTGAGTGCCTCCGCAAGAAACAAGGTCACGGGCGTTTTGCCTGCGCCGCCGGCAACCAGATTGCCGACAACGACGACGGGCGCGGGAATCCGCCGGGAGCGCAGCCAACCTCGCCGGTAGGCCGTCCGTCGCAACACAATGACGCCCGCGTAGAGGAGCGAGAGCGGCGCCAGCAGCCAGTATCGGGACGTTTTCTCGTACCAGGCGCGCTGCAGCCAGGCGTGCAGGCCGGCGCTCATTGCTTGTCGTCGCTCCCTGTTCTGCCTGCACCCGTCTCTCGACCCTCTGCGCTGAACTGCAGGCGGTGCAGCGACGCATAATGCCCGTCGTTGGCAAGCAACGTTGCGTGGGTGCCCGATTCAACGACCCGACCGGCATCCAGCACGATAATCCGGTCGGCACTCTCGACGGTCGACAGGCGATGCGCAATGACAAGCGTCGTGCGGTCCTTCATGAGGCGGCCCAGCGCCTCCTGGATCCGCCGCTCGGAGCGTGTGTCGAGCGACGATGTGGCTTCGTCCAGGATCAGTATCGGCGCATCTTTCAGTATGGCCCTCGCAATCGCGATGCGCTGGCGCTGTCCGCCCGACAGAAGGACGCCGCGATCGCCAACAATCGTTTCGAGGCCTTCGGGCATCTCGCGCGTGAACTCGAGCACGTGCGCCGCCTCGGCGGCGGCCATGATCTCGTCTTCCGATCGCTCCGCCAGACCGCCGTAGGCGATGTTGTTGGCGATCGTGTCGTTGAACAGCACAACGTCCTGGCTCACGAGACTGATCTGCTCACGCAGATTGTCGAGCGCAAACTCTCCAGTCGGCACGCCGTCGATGGACACCGTGCCGTCGGTTGCGTCGTAGAAGCGCGGCAGCAAGCTCACAAGCGTCGACTTGCCGCTTCCTGAGTGGCCCACGACGGCGAGTGTCTTGCCGGCTTGGAGTTCGAAAGACACGCCATCGAGCACTTTGTCCTGCTGTTCGTCGTACGCAAAGCGTACGTCCGAATACACGACCTTGCCCTCGACGCGAGCCGCTCGATGCGTTCCGGAATCCGTCTCGTCAGGCTCGTCGAGCACGGCAAACAGGCTGTCGGCGCCCGCCACACCGCGCTGCAGGGTCGCGTTGATATTGGTAATCCGGCGGATGGGCTGCAGCATCAGCATCATCGCGGAGAAAAAGGAGATGAACTGCCCCGCCGTCAGCCGGTCGTTCAACGATTCCTGTGCGGCAAAATAAATCACGAGCGCAACGCCGAAACCGAACACGACCTGGGTGACGGCAACGCCGAGCGCCCGAACGCGGATCATCTTCAAGTTTTGCCGCCGGTTTTTCTCATCGACGGTATCGAGGCGGCCTCGTTCATAGTCGTAGCCGCCAAAGGCCTTCACGACCGAGTTGCCGCGGACAATCTCTTCGGTGACCTGGGTAACCTCGCCCACCGAGTCCTGAATGCGGTTGCTGTAGCGCCTGAACGCAACACCGAGCGCGCGAACAATGGCGGCCACGATCGGAAACAGTATGAGCACATAGATCGTCAGCTTCGGGCTCTGGATCAGCATGACGGCGAAGGCCGCAAACACAGTCAGTACGTCGCGAATACCGATCGTCACGACGCTGGTCACCGACTCGGCCACCATTTCGACGTTGTAGGTCATGCGCGACAACAGCGGCCCGGTCGATTGCTGATCGAAGAACCGCGCCGGCAAGGTCAGAAACTTGCGGAACACCTCGCGCCTGAGCGAGCTGATGACGTTGCGGCCAATCCAGCCGAGAGACGCCTCGGTCGCAAAACCGGACAGGCCGCGCGCGATGAAGATGAGCACAAACGCAACCGGCAGCCAGCGCGTACTCTCGAGGTTCTTCGCCACGAGAGTCTGATCCATCAGTGGCTCGAGCAGGTATACGAGGCTGGCTTCGATCAGTGCCGTTGCCGCCATGCCTACAACCGCGATCGCGCCAACCAGCTTGTACGGTGTGACATAGCGCCAGAGGCGGCGATACACGGTCGCCGTATCCGAACCGCCGGTCCCGGGCGTATCGCTGGCCATGTCGCGGCTAGGACCTGCCAACAGGCCCTAGGGCTCCTCTTCCGCCGTCGGGTCGTCGACCGTCGCAATATTGATCGTCACGAAACCGAGCCTGCCCGCAACGTCCATTGCCGTGACGACGTACTGATGACGCGCATTGGCATCCGCGCTGATCGTCAGCGGCAGCTCGTTGTTGCCGCCGGATACCTTCTGCAAGGCATTGCGTATGGTCTCGGCGCGGTTGTTGATCAACTCTCGACCGTTGACCAGGAACGTGCCGCTTTCCGTAATCAGGATATCGATGCGCTCCGGCAGCTCCTCGACCGGCGCCGACGAGTCCGCCTCCGGCAAGCGTATGGCAATCTTGGATTGTTTGACGAAGCTCGTCGATACCATAAAGAAGATCAGCAGCAGCAACACAACGTCGATCAACGACGTCAGGTTGACTTCGGGTTGTATGCGCGGCCGGACGGAGAGCTTCATGTGCGGCCCTGGTGTTGCCTTCGATGCAGGGCTTCGACGAGTTTGATCGCTTCCTTCTCCATGTGCACGACGAGCGTATCGACCCGGTTGCGGTAATAGCGATAACCGATCAAAGCGGGTATCGCGACCGTCAGGCCGGCTGCCGTCGTAATCAGCGCCTCGGCGATACCGCCCGCGAGGACCGTGGGGTCGCCGACACCGTGAGTCGTGATGGCCGTGAAGACCTTGACCATGCCGATAACGGTGCCCAGCAGACCGAGCAGCGGTGACACGGCGGCAACGGTGCCCAGCGTTTCCAGGTAGCGTTCGAGTTCGTGGACGACGTGGCGGCCCGTATCTTCAATGCTGTCTTTCAGCACCGAACGGTCTCGGTCGCGATTGATGAGGCCGGCGGCAAGTATCTGTCCCAGGGGAGATCCCTGGTGCAGTGACTGGATCTGCTTCTGGTCGAGTTGATCCTTTTTCACCCAGCCCCAGACTTTGCTGGTCAGATCTTCGGGAATGACGCGCTTCGGCTGCAGCGTCCAGAAGCGCTCCAGAATGATCCCCATCGCGAGGATGGCGCACAGGATGATCGGCGCCATGAGCCAGCCGCCGGATTTGACGATCTCTACCATAAAACGTTGTGCCCCAACGAAAACGGGAATATACAGCGCGACAGGCCACGACGCACCCGCCAGGGACTGCTGGCAGTCTGCGACGACGCTTTACCGGCCACGGGGCAAATGCCACACACGGCGGCGACGGTCGCGAAACGCCAGCGCCAGGGGTGCGGCACCTTCCGGACACAGCCTCACGCTGATTGCCCCGGCGTCGCCGGTCGACAATACCTCTGCCCCTGCGTTCTCCCAGAGACCAGCCACCTCCGGCAGCGGAAACCCCCATCGATTGGCGTACCCTGCCGAGGCAATCGCAATGTCCGCATCGACGGCGGCCACGAACCCCGGGCTGGAGGACGTCGAGCTGCCGTGGTGCGGCACGCTGACGACATTGACGGAGCGCAACATTGACCCTTCCAGCAATAGCCGCTCGGCGGACCGCTCGATATCACCGGTCAAGAGCATCCGCCGCTGTCCCGCCGCGATCTCCAGCACGCACGATGCGTCGTTGCCCCGCCGAAGACCGCCCGCAAAAGTCACAGGTAGAAACCGAAAGTGAACGCCGTCGCGCTGCCAGGGGCGTGCTCGGTGACACAGCTCGCCGCCGCGCCGATACGCGCCCAGCGGCTCGCCGGCCAGCAATCGGCCAACCGGCAACGCCTCGGCGAGCGCTTTCAGACCCCCCGAGTGGTCGCTGTCGGCGTGCGAGACGACCGTGACGTCCAGGGCGCGAATACCTCGATGGCGAAGATACGGCAGCACCACGCTCTGCATTGCGCTGCCGCCCGACGGATAGACCGGTCCGGTGTCGTACAACAGAACCGTGTGACGCGTCTCGACGACAACCGCCTGCCCCTGGCCGACGTCGAGAAACGCAACGTCGGCGCACCCCGCTGGCGGCCGCGCGGGCTGCCACGTCAAGATTGCGGCCAGCGCCGGCCAGCACACATGACGGCCCGGAAAGCCGCGTGGCAGCCACGCCCAGGTGGCCACCAGTAACAGACACCCTGCCCCCGCAACACCCAGCGAGGAACGCATCTCCCCTGCCGGCCATAGCTGCCGGGAGAGCAGCCGGTCAACCAGCTCCACCGCCAGCGCAGCCGCGCGCAGCAGCGCCTCACCGAGCAGTGCGGACGGTCCGTCGAGCAGCAGTCCGAGCAAGGCGAGTGGCACGATCAACAGGGAAAACACCGGCACGACCAGGAGGTTCACGAACGGCGCAGCGGGAGCGTAACGCTCGAACAGCAGCACGGTTGCGGGCAGCAACCCCAGCAGCAGCGTGCACTGCAACCGCGCCGACACGGCAACCCCCACGAACCGGCGCCAATCACCGGGTCGCTCGTAGGGTCTCGATAGGCGCGCCCGCCACAGCAGCAGCAGCACAGCCGTATACGACAGCACAAAACCGGCGCTGCCGCTGTCAGCCGGCGCGAGCAGCACAACCCACGCCGCAGCAAGAGCCAGGCCCGCCAGCGGGCTCGCCGGGCGCCGCCGCACAACGGCCAACACCACAAAAAGCAGCATCAAAAACGCTCGCAGCGCCGGAATACCCGAGCCGGATACACCGACGTACACGCCCGCCGCCAGCAGCGAAACGCACAGCGCCAGGCGGTGGTTCTCCTTACGCAGTCGGCAAACCGCGAACCCCAGCATGGCGATGGAATACGCCGCCAGCGCGGCGAGACCGATATGCAGGCCGGAAATGGCCATCAGATGCGTGGTCCCGGTGCGGGCATAACGCTCCCACAGAGCGTCGCTCAGGCCGTCTCGGCTGCCGACGGTGATTGCGCGCAACACGCCGGCTGCGTCGGACTTGCCGAGCACACGATCGATCCGGGCTGCAAGGTAGTGCCTCAGCTCGAGCCAGGGGCCGCCTTTTGCCGACGCCAGCAGCCGATTACGAGGGTGCGGCACGACCGAACCCATTGCCCCCGCGCCTTCGCGGAACAGCCAGCCCTCGACGTCGAAACCGCCGGGATTCGCGCGACCACGAGGCTCTCGCAGGCGAACGACCAGTTCCCAGACGTCACCTCCGCGCACCGAAACCGGCGGCGCCCGCCAATGTAGCCAGAGCTTGCGCGGCAAATTCCGGCTGTCGTCGACGGCTGCAAAAAAACGCGTGGCCCCGTTCTGCGTTTCCGGGAACCCGAGCACCCGTACCTGGGTCACAATGCTGTCTCCGGCGTAAGCCTGCGAGAGGTGCGATTCGAGGAGCGTAAACGCCTGTGCGAGGTACAGCAGCACGCCCGCTCCGAACAACGCGGCCTCGCGGCGCCCCAGCACGAGACGGACGACCAGACAAAGCAGAAAAAGTCGATCCAGTGGATATGCGGAAGGCCCAAAACTGGTAAGCTGCGCCGCGATCGCGCCGGCCAGCAGGGCAAGCGAGCAACGAATCATGGCGCTGTTTTGAGTTCTGGCAGTTGACTCTGACGTCTGAGTTGGCGATAGGCATCAAGGCTGGACGATGACAAGCGACGGCCGATGACAATCGACGGCAATAGCGGGCGCCGACAAAGACACTCGCACGGACTACTAGATCACACCGGAATACCTTTCCCATGCCAAGGCGATTTTTTCGCAAGTTTTCCCTGAAAAAACAGGAGGTCCGCGAGCGGTGGTATCTGGCTCCGTTCCAGCACCTCCTGCACGACAGGCGCTTGTGGGGCATTCGCCGACAAACCGTTGCCCCGGCCTTTGCGATCGGGCTGTTCATGTCCTTCATGCCGTTTCCGGGACATCCGCTTTTTGCAACGCTGCTTGCGCTGTGGCTGCGAATCAACGTTCCGGTTGCGTTTGCCACAACCTTCGTCAGCAATCCGCTGACGATGGGGCCCGTGTTCTACGTCGCCTATCGACTCGGTAGCTGGGTCCTCGGCATGGAGCCGCAGGCGTTCGAGTTCGAAATGTCGCTCGATTGGATGATGACCAGTTTTGCCCAGTACTGGGCGCCCATCTCGGTGGGCTGCGTAATGCTCGGGCTCACGGCCGGCACTATCGGTTACCTGGTCGTGGACTTCCTGTGGCGCAATTCGATCTGGAACTACAAAGCCGACAAACGTCGCCGGCGAAACAACGGCGACAACGCGTCACCCCGTGACAACTACTGATTCGGGCACCGCGCGCCGCTGACATACAATCCCGCTGCTCATGCATCCGAACCGCCGACACACTGCCACTCTCATCGCGCTGGCGCTGCTGCTGCGAGCGGCGGTGCCGCTCGGCTACATGCCCGGCAGCGTCTTCGCCGGCGAGTTCATGGTGCTGTGCCCGGCCGGCAGCGCACCAAGCTTCACATTGCTCAACGCGATCCAGAACGGCGCCGAGGCCGCGCACGCGGATCACGGCGCGGCACACGCGGCCGGACACGAGCACCATGCGCACCACGCTCACGCGGCAGACCCAACTCGGGCGTCTGCCGGCGGCACGGACGCGCACGCGCATCACGATCACCACGCGGGCGCCGTCGACGATCGTTGTCCGATCGGCTCGGCGCTGAGCCTTGCGTTCCTGCCCGCACCGGACGTACCGCCCGTCATGGACTGGCCGTCCGCCAGTTATCCGAAGCCGGGCAGCGCGTTCCCGGCCGTCGTCCGGTTTAATCGAGGTCATCCTGTCCGCGGTCCGCCTGCCGCCTACCGGTTCAGCTAATCCGCGCCCCCGGGGCGCATCGACTGACACTGACAGGAAATCAAAATGAACCAGTTACGTTTTGGCGGCGCCTTGCTGTGCGCCGCCGCCGTGCTGCTGCCCGCTGCGGCAAGCGCGGACCACAGAGCCGACGACCATGCCCCGATCGGCGTCATGGGCGATCATTTTCACGCCAAGGGCGAGTGGATGTTCTCCTACCGTTTCATGAGCATGACGATGCAGGACAACGGCATCGGGACCTCCGACATTGGACCCGACGAGATCGCAACGACGGCGCCGAACCCCTTCTTCGGCACGCCGGGACAGCCGCCCACGTTGCGGGTCGTGCCCATCGAAATGACCATGGATATGCACATGCTGGGCTTTATGTACGCGCCCAGCGACCGCGTGACGCTCATGGCAATGGTCAACTATCTCGACAATGACATGGACCACCTCACCTACCAGGGCGGCATGGGCAGCAATCTGCTCGGCGGCTTCACAACCCGCACCAGCGGCTGGGGTGATACGCGGGTGAGCGCTCTGTTTGCACTCATCGACAGGCCCGACTTCCGGCTGCACGCCATCGCCGGACTGTCTTTGCCCACCGGCAGCACCACCGAAGAAGCCACGATCCTGACGCCGATGAACATGCGCCCGACGGTAAGGACGCCTTACCCCATGCAGCTCGGCAGTGGCTCCTACGACCCGATCACGGGACTTAGCGTTGCGGGCCGCAAAGCACGCCTCGGCTGGGGCGCCCAGTGGAACAGCGTGTTTCGGCTTGCGGACAACGACGAGGACTACCGGCTGGGCCATCAGCACGAAATCAGCGGCTGGCTGAGCTGGCTCTTCAGCGAGCCGTTGAGCATATCCCTGCGGTTGACGCACAAAGATCGCGGCAACCTTCGCGGTCGGGATCCCGCCATCATGGGCCCGGTGCAAACCGCCGATCCCGAGCGGCAAGGTTTCGAGCGAACGGAGATTGGTATCGGCCTCAACCTTGCCGGGCAGGACCGGCTTGCGGGCTGGCGTCTCGGCATCGAATGGCAGACGCCGATTCGTGAGAAACTGGACGGCCCGCAGCTTCAGGTCGACTCGTCACTTACGGTTGGCCTGCAGAAAAGCTTCTGACGAGCGATCGTCACAATCGACGCGGCCCTGAACGGCGGGGCCGCGTTACCGTCAGCCGTTGTCGCGAAGCCTGCCGTCTTCCAGGACAAGCACACGATCCATCCGGGCGGCAATACTGTGGTCGTGAGTCACGATCACGAGGCTGGTCTTGAGTTCGCTGTTGAGCTCGAGCATGAGGCCCAGTACGTGCTGACCATTGCCGGCGTCGAGATTACCCGTCGGCTCGTCGGCAAGAACGAGCTTCGGGCGCGTAATCAGCGCCCGCGCCACGGCGGCCCTTTGCCGCTCCCCGCCGGACAACTCGCCGGGTTTGTGGCCGAGCCGCTCGCCTAATCCCACCTTACCCAGCAGGGTTGCCGCTTGTGTCAGCGCGTCCGCGCGTTTTTCGCCGCGAATCATCAACGGCATCGCCACGTTTTCCTCGGCCGTGAACTCGGGCAACAGGTGGTGAAACTGGTACACGAAACCGACGTAGCGATTTCTGAGTTGCCCTTTGGTCCGCTCGCTCTGCCCCTGGATGTGTACACCGCCGACGCTGACCGTACCTTCGTCGGGATCGTCAAGTCCGCCGAGTATCTGTAACAACGTCGTCTTGCCAGAACCCGATGCGCCGATAATCGCAACCCGCTCCGCCGGACCAACTTCGAGATCGACGCCCGACAGTACCGTCAGCTTCGAGGCGCCTTCCTCGAAGCGGCGCACCACGCCGCGGCATTCCAATACCCAGGATTCACTCATAGCTTCCGCCACGTGATTCAAACCTAAAAACCGCAAACTCAGTCATAGCGCAACGCCTCTGCGGGCGCCGTGCGCGCCGCCATCCACGCCGGATACACCGTTGAAACGAGCGACAGCAGCAACGCAATCCCGCCGATCTTCAGCACATCCGCGAGCTGCAACTCCGACGGCAGATCGCTAATGAAATACACCTCGGCCGCCAGAAACTTGATACCGAGACTCGCCTCGAGAAAACCCACGATCGCTTCGAGATTGAGCGCAAGCAAAACACCGGCAACCACGCCCAGCGTCGTGCCAATTACTCCGATTATGCTGCCCTGTGTCACGAAGATCTTGAGGATGCCGGCAGGGTCGGCGCCGGCCGTGCGCAGAATCGCAATGTCGGACTGCTTGTCCTTGACCACCATTACGAGCGTCGAGACGATATTGAAAGCAGCAACCGCCACAACCATGAGGAGAATCACGAACAGTATCGACTTCGTGATTTGAATCGAGCGAAAGAAATTAACGTTCCTGCGTGTCCAGTCACTCACCAGCACGAGCTGCCCGCTGGCCAACGCCACCTCGCGAACCACAACGGGCGCGGCAAACACGTCGCTGACCCTGAGCCTGACTCCGGTTGCCGCCTCGCGCTGCCGGTACAGGCGGCGCGCGTCGTCGATGTGAATGAATGCAAGACGCCGATCGAACTCGTACATCCCCACGCGATAGATGCCGGTTACGGTAAAGCGCTTGGTCCGCGGCAGAACACCCGCCGGCGTCACCACCCCTTCGGCAAGCGTCACGGTCACCTTGTCGCCCAGCGCAACGCCCAGGTGTTCCGCCAGCTCCGCGCCGACGGCAATACCAAAACCACCGGCCTCGAGTGATTCGAGCGAGCCCTCGACGAACACGCCGCTGACGCCGGACACCGCCGTCTCCAGGCCCGGCTCCACGCCTCGCAACTCCACGCCGCTCAGGCTTTCGCCCGCCACGAGCAGCGCCTGACCGTCGAAGTACGGCGCCGCCGCAAGCACCTCGGGATGGTCCGGCGCGTTGTCCAGCAGCGATTGCCAGTCCGGCAACACGCCCTCCGGCCCTTCGATGCTGGCATGCGCCGTCATCGCCAGCAGCCGGTCCTTGAGCTCCCGCTCGAAACCATTGACGACGGACAGCACGACGATCAGCACAGCGACGGCAATCGCAATGCCCAGCATCGATATGGTCGATATCAGCGACACGAAACTGTTGCGGCTCCGTGAGCGCACGTAGCGGCGACCTATCCAGAATTCGTAGCCGCTACTCATAGCGCAGCGCCGCCGCCGGGTTGATGTGGGCCGCGCGCCGCGCGGGATACAGAGTCGCAAGCGACGTCAGCACAAAAGCCGCGGCAGCGATCGCGGTTACGTGCCGCCAGTCCAGCACGGAGGGTATCCGCGTGACGTAATACACGTCGCCCGGCATGATCTGAAAACCCAGCAGGCGCTCCAGTACCGGCGCTATGTCGGGCACGTAGATCGCAAGCACGACGCCAAGAATGGTGCCGCAGAGCACACCGATCCAGCCGATCATGGCGCCCTGCACAAAAAACACGCGTACCACGCCGCGCGGACTCATGCCGAGCGTGCGCAGGACCGCAATGTCGTTCGTCTTGTCGGTGACGACCATGACGAGGCTGGCCACGATGTTGAACGCGGCAACGCCAATGATGAGCGACAGGATCAGCGACATCATCATCTTCTCCAGCCGGATTGCGCGAAAGTAGCTGGCGTTCTCGACGGTCCAGTCAGTGGTCCTCGTGTCCGGGAGGCGCTCGTCCAGTCGCGACGCAATCGCGGGCGCCTGCATGACGTCCCGGGCGCGAAACCGGACGGCGCTGACGGCGTCTCCCAGGCCCAGCACGTCGGCCGCGTCGGAGTAGTGAACCAGCGCAAGCCTGGCGTCGTGATCCTGAATGCCGGCGTCGAAGATGCCCACCACGGTAAAGCGCTCGAGCACGGCGTCCATACTCCCGTCCCCGACCGGTCGCGGTATGAGCAGAGTAACGCTATCGCCCGGACTGGCGCCGACGTCGAAGGCCAGCAGGCGTCCCAATATGACGCCGCGTGTACCCGCCTCGAGCAAGTCGATCGAGCCTTCGACGATATTCAACCTGCCGTCCGTAAGCTGAAGCTCGCGCGCCGGGTCGATGCCGTTGACCAACACGGCCTCGAGGCGGCGATCAGCCTGAAGCATGCCTTCGAGCCGAACGAGCGGCGCGGCCGCCAACACGCCGGACTCGGACTCGACGCTGGCGAGCAAGGCCTCCCAGTCGTCTGTCCGTGGCCCCTCCGCCGATACGCTGCCGTGCGCGGACATGCTCAACAGCCGCTCACGAAGCTCACCCTCGAAGCCGTTCATGACCGACAGGATGACGATCAGCGCTGCTACGCCGAGACCCACGCCCAGGAGCGAAATGAGAGTGATGAAGGAAACGAATCGGGTACGCCGCTTGGCGCGCAGGTAGCGCAAGCCTACAAAGAGTTCGACGGGCGTAATCATGCGGCCGCATTAAACCACAAGGCGGCCCCTGAAACCGACCGGGCTAGTGGGCCGCTTGATAAATTCCTGCACTTTCAGAGCGTAGAGAGCGCGTCAATACAAGGCGTGAGTTGCGGCCATAGCAGCGCTATGGCCGCGGCTCGCAACGCCGGAGTGGCGCGCTCTCTGCGCTCCCTGCGGGCGGGCGCTGCCGGCCCGCTGGACGGCGTTACGCCGCTTGGCAAGGACTTAGGCCATTGTCGGCGCGACGTGCCTTGCCAGCGAACCGGCAGCACCCGCTGAAAGCGCAGGAATTTATCAAGCGGCCCACCAGAGCGGCTCGCGGGTTGCTGCGGCGTGAACTGCGTCACAGACAGGCCGTTCGCTTACGGCCGATGATTCATATTCCATGACAACGGCATGAAATCTGGCGGTTTTATTGCATTTCCGATTTGCTATAGTCGGCGCCAGTGGACAGGAGTGATCCGTATGAAGCTCAATCTGGTACTTGCCACGCTGGTTCTGCTGGCCCTGGCCGGCGGCGCAGCCGCTGATTCACATACGGCCGCCGGTGCCGCCGCAGCCGACCGCCCCACGCGCGGTATGACGGAAAGCCGCGTCGAGGAAAAGTTCGGCAGCCCGGTATCCAAAGTAGCGCCGGTGGGCGAACCGCCGATCTCCCGCTGGGAATACCCTGGGTTCATCGTCTACTTCGAGTACGATCGCGTCATCCACTCGGTGGCGAAGCGCTAACCGTCCGCCCCTGGGCCACAGCCCCCACACAACGCCGACGCCCGGATTCACCGGGCGTTTTGCGTTTGGCGCTACTCTAGAAGCGGTCTCAAAATAGTTCGTCGCCGCGTTGCGGTGCGAGAGGCCGCGAGGCAAGGCACGAGGAGCGCCGTTTGGTGACTCCAAATCAGTGACGAGCAACACCGCATCGCGGCCTCTAGCGCCACAACCCTTCGGGACGGGTGCCATTTTTCCGCCAGCCCGCGTTGCCGCTCGCTGATGTAGCCCGGCTACACGGCACTCGCGGCGCCTTGGCTGGCAAAAAAATGGCCGCCCGGCGCGGCGACGAACTATTTTTGAGACCGCTTCCAGCAACGGGCAGGATTCCTTAGCCCGGAATTCAGTGCAATAATTCGCGCCTTTTGACCGCCCCTTCGGGCCGGATTTGCGGTGTGAACGCTCCTCGAGCCCTGTATTCCCCTTCGACTGCGGTAGTGACCGCCAGCGGCAGAGACTTGGGTCAGCTGCTCGGCGCAAGCCTGCCGCTGTTTGCGGCCGAACTCGCAGGAAGCCTGGATAAGCCGCTCGTCGTGGTCGCCGGCGATCCAAGACAGGCGGACCAACTCGAAGCCGAAATTCGGTTCTTCGGCGGCGACGCGCTGCCCGTGCTGCACTTCGTGGAATGGGAAACGCTGCCCTGGGACAGCTTCTCGCCGCACCAGGACATCGTGTCTCAGCGGCTGCGCGTGCTTTCGCTGCTGCCGGATCTCGCGCGGGGCGTGTTGATCGTGTCGGCACCGGCCCTGCTGCAGCGTCTGCCGCCGACGCAGTACGTCGCTGCCCGATCCTTGAGGATCGAGACCGGGCAAGCTCTGGCCCGCACGGGCCTCATCGAGCGGCTTTCGGAGGCTGGCTACCTGCGCGTTCCGCAGGTCACGGAGCACGGCGAGGTGGCGGTTCGCGGTTCTCTGATCGACGTATTCCCAATGGGCACGGATGCGCCGCTGCGGATCGATTTCTTCGACGACGACGTCGAGTCGATTCGCCGGTTCTCGCCCGAAACTCAGATCTCCGGCGACACCCTCAACGCCATCGACATCCTGCCCGCTCGCGAGGTGCCGCTGGACCCCGCTGCCGTAAAGCGTTTCCGCCGCCGTTACCGGGCCCGCTTCGAGGGACAACCCGGCAAATCGCGGGTATACCGCGACGTCTCGGACGGTATTGCGCACGGTGGCATCGAGTACTATCTGCCGCTGTTCTTCGAGGAAACCTCGAGCCTTCTCGACTATCTGCCGGACGACAGCGCCGTCCTGATGCCGGCCGAGCTCGAGGCAACGCTAGAGGCCGCCGAGATCGAAATTGCGGAACGCCACGAACTCGCAAGCCTCGACCTGGAACGCCCGGTACTCGACCCTCAGGAGACGTTTCACTCCCGGCAGGACGTGACCTCGGCACTGATCGGCATGCGTCACGCCCGCTACAGCAGCCAGGCTCTTCCACCATCGAACGCCACGATCAATTTCCCGACCCGCCTGCCGCCGCCGATGCGTATCGAGGCGCGCTATGAAGACGCAGCCGCGGGACTGGTAGCGTTCCTCGACGGTTTTGAAGGGCGGGTGCTGTTCGCGGCAGACTCGGCCGGGCGCCGCGAGCAGGTACTGGAGTTGCTCGGCGGTCGTCATCTCGATATCGCCCGCTGCACGAGCTGGAACGAGTTCCTGGACGGGACGTCCAGAATCGGTGTTGCCGTAGCTCCCATCGACGACGGCGTCGTCCTGCCGGAGGCTCGTATTGCTCTGATCAGCGAGCAGCAGCTATTCGGCGAACGCAGCGGAACCCGCAAGCGGCGCCGATACAACGATCGCGACCCGGAAACGATCATTCGGCAGCTCAGCGACCTCGAAACTGGCTCGCCGGTGGTCCACGCCGAGTACGGCGTCGGGCGCTACCTCGGTCTGGTGACACTGACGACCGGCGGCATTACGGCGGAGTTCCTGCACCTCGAGTACGCCGACGGCGACAAGCTCTACGTGCCCGTGCATGCGCTCGAGCTGATCTCCCGCTATACCGGCGCTTCGCCTGAATCCGCGCCGCTGCACCGTCTCGGCAGCGATCAATGGGCCAAAGCGCGGCAACGCGCCATCAAGCGCATTCGTGACGTGGCGGCGGAGCTGCTCGATATCTACGCGCGCCGCGCCGCGCGCCCCGGCCATCGCTTTAGCTGGAGCGAGGCCGAATACCGCGCTTTCGAGGAAGGTTTCCCGTTCGAGCTGACCGAGGACCAGGCAAGCACGATCGACGACGTGCTCGAGGACCTGCGCTCGGAGCAGCCCATGGACCGCGTGGTCTGCGGCGACGTGGGTTTCGGCAAGACCGAAGTGGCGCTCCGCGCGAGCTTTGCGGCCGTACACGGCAACAAGCAGGTCGCAATCCTCGTGCCGACAACGCTGCTCGCCCAGCAACACGGCCAGAGCTTCCGCGACCGGTTTGCCGACTGGCCGGTGCGCATCGACGTACTCTCGCGCTTTCAGTCAGCCCGCGAGGTCAAGGCGACGATCGAGGGTATGCGGAGCGGACAGGTGGACATCGTGATCGGCACTCACCGGCTGCTGCAGCACACGAAGTCCTTCAAGAACGTCGGCCTTGTGATCGTCGACGAGGAGCACCGCTTCGGCGTCCGGCACAAGGAAGCGATCCGCTCGCTCAGAAGCCAGATCGACGTGCTGACCCTGACCGCCACACCCATACCGAGAACGCTGAATATGGCGCTTGGCGGCCTGCGGGAAATGTCGCTCATTACGACGCCACCGGCCGAGCGGCTTGCCGTCAAGACCTTCGTCAGCGAATGGAACGACGTGCTGCTGCGCGAAGCGTGCCTGCGCGAAATCAAGCGCGGTGGCCAGGTGTACTTCATTCATAACCGGGTCGAGGACATCGGCAAGATCGCGGAGCAGCTTGGCAAGCTGGTGCCCGAAGCGAGCATCCGCGTCGGCCACGGGCAAATGCCGGAGCGCGAGCTTGAACAGGTCATGGCGGACTTCTATCACCGCCGCTTCAATCTGCTCCTGTGCACGACGATTGTGGAATCGGGCATTGATGTGCCCACTGCAAACACCATCATCATCAATCGCGCCGATCGATTTGGTCTCGCTCAGCTTCACCAGCTTCGAGGGCGCGTGGGACGATCTCATCATCGGGCATACGCCTACCTCGTCGCACCGCCAAAAGCCGCAATGACCGCCGACGCCGTCAAACGCCTCGAGGCCATCGACTCGCTCGAGGACCTGGGCTCCGGGTTTACGCTCGCCACACACGATCTGGAGATACGCGGAGCAGGTGAGCTCCTCGGTGACGAACAGAGCGGACAGATTCAGGAAATCGGTTTCTCTTTGTACACGGAACTCCTCGGCCGAGCCGTCGATTCACTGCGCGCCGGCGAGGAGCCGGATCTGGACGCTCCGCTGCATGCCGGTGTGGATATCAACCTGCACGTGCCGGCGCTGCTGCCCGACGACTATGTGCCGGACGTGCATCTCAGGCTGACGCTCTACAAGCGACTGTCGGCAACAGCCACGGCGGAACAGCTGCGGGAACTGCAGGTCGAATTGATTGATCGCTTTGGTCTGCTGCCCGAGGGCGCGCGGAATCTCATACGCATTGCCGGCATCAAACAGCGCGCCAAGACGCTGGGGATCGAGAAAATCGACGCGGCCGACCGGGGCGGATACCTGGTGTTTGCCGAAAACTCGGCAATCGACCCTGTCTCGCTCATCCAATTGGTGCAAAATGAAAGCCGGGTGTTCCGGCTGAAGGGCTCACACAGACTCAATTTCACGAAGGAGCTTGCCGACACGGCTGAGCGTTTCGACTTTGTCGATAACCTCGTCGAGAAGCTGGCGCCGAAGCGCCAGTGAGACCCTTGAAGCATCGGACGCTCGAGAAGGCCGCATCAAGGAAGAAAGAGTAAGGAACAAACCGTATGAACAGTAGCCACCATCGTTTTCCTGCTCTGCTGCTCGGATTCGCAACGGCGCTCTCCGCAACTGCCGCGGAGGTACCCGCGACCGAACCCACCGTGGAAGACCTGCGCACTTACCAGGTCGAAGTCATCTTCTTTCGCTATGCGGACAGCGTCTCGGCGGGCACCGAGGTCTTTGTGCCCGATCCGCCACCCGAGGTTGACGTATTCGGTGAGACAACGCTCGAGCCGGGCGAAATTCCCGAGTTCACGGACAAGCCTTCGGAGACCGGCGATCAGGTCGAACCGGCGCCAGCCGACGAAGAGACGACGGACCCGATTGACGAAGCTCTGGAACTGCCGCTCACCGGTTACGAGCGCCTGACGGATGACGCGTTGACCCTTGGCGAAACCTGGGACCGTCTGGAGCGGCTCGATGCCTATGAGCCGACACTGCATTTCGCGTGGCGGCAGACGCTACTGCCTTTTGCCGAACCCGAACCGCTGTCGCTGGAGGAGCTGGCTGTTGAGGCGCCTGGACTGGAAGGCGAGTTGACGCTCTACCTGAGCCGCTTCCTGCATCTCGGCGTAAAACTCGCGCAAGAGGTGAACCCCGCGTCCGACGGCAAGGACGTCAGTCGCCAACCGCGTAATCCGCTGTATGCGTACGAGGCGCGGCGCTTTCCCGCCGAAGAGCCCGGCCGGGTGTTCTACCGCATCGAGGAAGATCGTATTTTCAAGAACGGCGAAATTCGCTATTTCGACCATCCCAGGATGGGCGTTCTGGCGCTCGTCACGCGGGTCGAAGAACCCGACCCTGACGATCTCACCGACACCGGAGAAGCCGGTCCCGTTTTCTCACCCTGAGCACACGAGCACATCAGTTCTCGCTGTCGCGATCCAGCACCGTGGACAACGGTGGCCCGTCGCCGTTGGCCGCCCTGACCTCGACCTCGAAGTCCACCGTCACAAAGCGGTCACGCCGCGATCGCGGATGATGTAATCCCAGTTCGCGGACCGCCGCGGCTATGCGGGCGGCAAACGACCTTACGCCCTCCTCGTCGGCGGCATGTGACAGGACAACAAAACTGTCGTCGTCGAGCCGCGCGACGACGTCGCTCGCTCGGCGGAGGCAGCGCCGAATCGCCCGGCCGACACGACGCAGACAGGAGTCGCTGGCGTGCCGACCGAAGACGTCAATGTACGCGCTGAAATCGGCCAGCTCGAAACGCACGAGCGCCAGTGAACTGTGTTCACGCGCCGCCACTGCCCAATCGTGCTCGAGCACGTCGCGGAAAGCCCGCTCGTTCAGCAGGCCCGTGACGGGATCGTCGCGATCCAGGTCGCGAATACGGCGCTTTGCCTTCAAGAGCGCTTGTGAGAGCGCCGCATCGTCCGTCGCGGGCGGGGTTCCGGCCACGTCGCGAACGTAGACGGCGGCGTAGCGCGCGTCGTCTTCACCGCTCAGCGGAACGAGCGTCAGCACACACTCCCGCCCGGCACACTCGACAGGCAGGCGGGTCTGCTCGCCGCTGCGTATGGCCTCGCTGATCTCCAGTGCCGAATCGCGGCCGAAGAGCGCCTCGCAAACCAGCGCAAACGGGCCATCCACCTCCACCCCACCGGCCAGGTTGGCAAACGCCGGATTCACGAGTTCGACCGGCCAGTCCGTACGGTCCGTGCGCATGAGCAGCACGGGATCGGCGGAAGACGTGAGTACCGCTTCGAGCACGTCGACGGTCAGCGAGCTCATTGGCCCCTGCCCGGACTTGTGGTGCGTGCCTCGGTACCGGCCGACGTCGACGAGAAGAACCCGTCCAGCAAGGCGTGGGCCCGTTCTCTGGCGGTCTTCGAGAAACGCCGTACTTCGTCGTGCAGCGAGTGCTGGGTCCGTCCTGCCGCCGGATTGACGGCCACGGCAATCGACGCATACCGCATCCCCAGCTCGGCAGCCAGCACCGCCTCCGGCATTGCCGTCATTCCCACCATGTCCGCGCCGTCGCGCTCCAGGCGGTCGACTTCAGCCGCCGTTTCGAGCCGGGGCCCCTGGGTAACGGCGTACACGCCGCCGTCCACGCAGGGCACGTCAGCCGCTCTGGCTGCGTCGAGCAATGCCGCGCGTAGCTCAGCGGCAAAAGGCTCGCCAAACTCGACGTGCAGCACGTTGTCCGCGGTGCCGTCAGCAAAACTGTGTTCGCGGCCCCACGTGTAGTCGATGAGCTGATTCGGCAATGCAATGTTGCCCGGGGACACTCGTCCGGTAATGACGCCCACCGTGTTGATGCCGATCACGTCGGTAACACCCAACGTATGCAGCGCATAGATGTTGGCGCGGTAGTTGATTTTGTGCGGCGGTATCGTATGCCGGTCGCCGTGCCGCGGCAGCCAGTAGAGACGTTGGTCACCGCGCCGAACCGGCCGCACCGCGGCTGACGGTTGGCCGTAGGGCGTGCCGGCAACAGGCGTGTCGGCCAGCACGTCGGCATCAGGCTCATAGCCGCTGCCCTCGATTAATGCGTACAACCGGCTCACGGGCGTCCCCGGCTCGGTGTACACGAACGGTTTTTGCGGCCGCTGCTAGGCATTGAGTTCGAACTCCGGGCGTTCGATCAGACGCGTCAGCGCCTCGCTGGCTGCTTGCCATTCGTCACTCGTGTGCAGGGTTTCACGCAACTCCCCTCCGCTGCCGTGCAGGCGCGCAAGCCGTACCAGCGACGACGGATTGGAATACTCGCTCAACGCGCGAACGGCCGACTGCGCCGCGGGCCGATCGTTGCAAATCGGCACCATGTCGGCGCCGGCGTCGAGCGTTCGCCGGGCGCGCTCCGGCATGCCGCCGTACTCACGGGTCGCCTTCATTGACAGGTCGTCGGAAAACACGGCGCCGTCGAAGCCCAGGCGCTCTCGCAGCTCGTGCTTGAGCCAGTAGCTCGAAAATCCGGCCGGCAACGCATCGATTTCCTGATAGACGATGTGCGACGCCATGACGCCCGTCAGCAGGCGATTGCCAATAAGCCTTTCGTAAGGCCGTATGTCGTCGAGCAGTTCCCCGTATGGCCGGCGATCGACCGGTAACTCGAGATGCGAATCCGGCACCACGGCGCCATGCCCCGGCCAGTGCTTGCCGACCGCCGCCATCCCCGCGCCGCGCAAACCACGACAGAACGCGCCCGCCAGCGCCGAGACGACCTCCGGATCGCGATGGAAGGCGCGGTTGCCGATGATTTCACTGACACCCCAGTCCAGATCCAGGCAAGGCGCAAAACACAGATCGATACCGACGCTACGCAACTCGGCGCCGATCATCCATCCCGCCGTTCGCGCCAGCTGTTCGCCTTCGCGCGGATCCGAGTCGCAGACGCGGCCAATATGCCGCATGGGCGGTATGGCGCTGAACCCTTCACGAAACCGCTGCACGCGGCCGCCTTCGTGATCCACGGCAACAATGAGCGGCGGCGAGCGCAGCGCGCGAATGTCCGCAACCAGATCGGCAATCTGGCTCGGCGACGAAAAATTGCGGGTAAACAGAATGACACCGCCCACGGCGGGCTCGACGAGCAGAGCGCGGTCGGCCGGGCTCAAGGCCTGGCCGTCGATATCCAGCATTATCGGACCGAGTGACATTGCCTCCCCCGGAGAGTGGAACTGAACGCTTGCGCCCTCGCCCGCGCGGCGCGCGAACGGCAACTAGTAAAATAAGACGGTTTTCCGAAAACTACAATAACTTACTAATTTTGTTTACTAAAAACTGCGACGGACTCCACATGTGCCGTGTGTGGGAACATATCAATGATGCCTGCGGCCAGCAGCCGGTACCCCGCTTCGTGCACCAGAATACCGGCATCCCGTGCCAGGGTTCCCGGGTGGCAGGATACATACACGACGCGCTCTGGGCCCAGCAGCGGCATCCGCCGCACGACGGCTTCGGCACCGCTGCGTGCGGGATCGAGCAGCAGCCGGTCGCAACCTGCCTCGAGCCAGCCTTCCGAGCCGTCAACGGCCGCGAGGTCCGTGCTGAGGAACTCGGCGTTTTCGAGACCGTTGCGGCGCGCGTTATCGCGCGCTCGAGCGACCAGAGACGGCTCGCCTTCTATTCCCAACACGCTGCCCGCGCGACGTGCGAGCGGCAGCGAGAAGTTGCCGATGCCCGCGAACAGGTCCAGAACGCGGTGTGAGGACTCTACCTGCAGCAACTCCATTGCCAGAGCCACCATACGCTCGTTGATATCCGCATTGATCTGCACGAAGTCGGCAGGCTCGAACACCATCGAGATTTCGAACTCGGGAAGCTCGTAAGTCAATTCGCCGGTACCTTCCGGCACGAGCCGGAAAATCGAATCGAGCCCGCCGGGCTGCAGGTACAGCCAGACGTTGTGCTGATCGGCAAACTGCCGCAACACGCGCTCGTCATCATCGCCCAGCGGATCGAGAATCCGCAGGACCAGCGCCACGGCGTTGTCGGCGACCGCAACCTCAATTTGCGGTACGCGGGCGCGAATAGACAACGCTCCCACCACGTCGCTCAGCGGCTCGATCAGCGCATCGACTGGCTTTCGCAGCACCTCGCAACGGCGCATGTCGGCAACAAACGGCGCGTGCCGCTCACGAAACCCAACCAGCGTACGGCCCTTCGCCGCCACGTCTTTGACGGCAAGGCGGGCCCGCCGGCGGTAGTGCCATTCTCCCCCCGTCAGCGGCGCGAGCCATTCGTCCGGCTCGAGCTTGCCTATACGCTCGAGGTTGTCCCTGAGGCTCTGCGCCTTGATGTCGCGCTGCGCGTCGATCGACATATGCTGCAGCGAACAGCCCCCGCAACGCCCGTACACAGCGCAGCGGGCCGGAACCCGCTCCGGCGATGCTTCGAGCACTTCCAGGAGCTCCGCTTCGTCGAAGTTGCGGCGCCGCTTACGGCGCACAAAGCGCACTTGTTCGCCCGGCAGCGCGCCCGCGACAAATACCTTTTTGCCTTCCCCGGACACGATTCCGCGGCCGTCGTGTGTTGCCGCCGCAATGACCCCGATCTCGGGTTCGCGTTTATTCCTGGCCAAACGCCGTCGCCTGGTTCGCCGGCCATGCGTCGAGAAACTCGTTGAGATGAGCCTCGTTCATTGCCGCAATCGTGTCCCGCACGAGCTTGAATTCGCCGTCGAGTCCGGCAGCATCGAGATGGCCGCGCATGTATTCGAAGCGCAGATAGACGAGCCAGGTATTCAGCACATCCGTTTCGCAGTAGTCGCGTATTTCCTTGATGCCGCCAGCCAGGTAGGTATCCCAAACCTTGGCGCCGCTCATACCGAGCTTGCCGGGGAAACCGAGCAGTACGGCCATCTGGTCGAGGCTGGCCCGACCTCGATTCTGGAAGCCGGCCAGCACATCCATCAGGTCGACGTGCCGCCAGTGGAAGCGGTTCAGGTAATTATTCCATTTGAAGTCACGGTCGTTGTCACCCATCTCCCAGTAGCGCGGCGCCTGAATGCCGTGACGCAGCGCGCGGTAGTGAAGCACGGGCAAGTCGAACCCGCTGCCGTTCCAGGACACGAGGTCCGGCGAGTAACGCTCGATTCCGTCGAAAAAGCGCCGGATGAGATCCGCTTCGTCGGAAGCCTCGTCCCCGAGCGACCAGACCCGGAAATTGTCGCCGCTGCGCAGCGCCACCGAAATGGCGACAACCCGATGTTGGTGCAAGGGCAGGAACTCGCTGCCGGTTTCCTGCTGGCGCTTGAAGCTCATGGCCGTCGCCACCTTGTCGTCGGGCAAATCACCCAGCTCGAAGTAATTACGCCCGAACTCCACGTCGGGCACCGTCTCGATATCGAAGGAAAAGCAATGCATGGTCTTGTCTGTTGTTGAGCTCGTCAAAATGCCTGTCAAAGTGCTTGCTGAGCGGCCCGGGTTTCGCAAACCGCAAACGCCATTACGAGCCCGGCATCGTCGGTCAAGCTTACGTGTCCGTCGCCAATGCCGAGGCGCTCACAGACACGTTGGCCACGCTCGGACCAGATCACCAGCGGTCTTCCCCAGCTGTTGTTGGTAATGCCGACATCGCGAAGCCAGACGCCATGGGCAAATCCCGTCCCCATCGCTTTGACCGTGGCCTCTTTGCCGGCAAAACGCATCGCCAGGAAGCGCACAGGGTGTTTGCTCTTCCTGAACAGCGCAATCTCCTCCGGCATGAGAATCCGGCGGACGAGGTGTTCGCCAAAACGCTCGTAGGTGGCTTGCATGCGCGACAGCTCGACGATATCGGTTCCGACACCGAAGATCATGAAGCAATACCCTGTCGCGCTTCCAGCATGAGCCTTCGCATTTCGGCCACCGCGGACTCGAAACCGTCGAACAGAGCCCTCGCTACGATGGCATGCCCAATGTTCAACTCGACGATCTCCGGAATGCGCGCGATCGGCTGGACGTTCTCGTAGTGGAGGCCATGACCTGCGTTGACGATCAACCCGAGCCCCGTGCCATAGCTCGCGGCGCTGGCAATGCGCTCGAGTTCCGCGTCCTGTGCGGCATCGTCCGCGTCCGCATAGGCGCCTGTGTGCAGCTCGACCACGGGGGCACCCGCGGCGATCGCCGCGTCGAGTTGGGTTTTGTCGGGATCGATGAACAGCGAAACGCGAATACCCGCGGCCTCGAGACGTGCACAAGCCGCGCTGACAGACTCGAGTCTACCGCGTACGTCGAGACCGCCCTCGGTCGTCAACTCCTCGCGCCGCTCCGGCACGAGACAAACGTCGCGGGGCTTGTGACGCTCCGCAATGGCGAGCATTTCATCGGTCACCGCCATTTCCAGGTTTATGTGCGTCCGCATGACGGAAGCAATCGCCGCGAGATCCGCGTCCTGGATGTGCCGCCGATCCTCGCGCAGGTGTACGGTGATGCTGTCAGCTCCGGCTGCCTCGGCCGGACCGACGACCGCCGCGGGATCAGGGTAAGGCGTGCCGCGGGCCTGCCGGATGGTGGCGACGTGGTCGATGTTCACGCCAAGGTAAATCGGGTTGGTCACGATGATGTCCTGCGATCTCAAAATAGCTAGCCGCCGTCGGGGTCCTGCGCGGGTACCTCGCCTGCACCGTCGGCGGGACGGCGCATTCTATCGCGGCGCAGCTCGATCAGCACCTTGCGACTCTTGAGCTCCCTGCCGCCGAGATGGTGGTGGATGACGAACTTGAGCAACCTGCCCGCGGCTTTGAGCGTGCCGGTGTCGTCGAACGCACCGGCGGCCACGTCGCGGAGTTGCCTGCCCGTCAAAAGCGCCCCCGTCGAGGACGGGTGTGCCGGCACGGGTCCTTGTTCGACACGGTACTCGTAGGTTACGTCGTCAGCCACGGGAGTACCGCTGACGGCATCCTGTTCGAGGTCGAGCGCATAGCCCAGCAGTCTCAACAACCTGAGCTCAAAACGCCGCAGAGCCGGCGCTGGTTCTTGGGCGATGGACAACTGTTCCAGCGTATCCCGGTACAGGTCGAATATCTCCGGCTGCGGATCAAAGCGATGCAGGAAGTGGAGCAGCAGTTCGTTGAGGTAATAGGCGGAGAGCAGCGTATCGCCGGTTAGCAAACGCGGTGGACCGACCAGTTCCGCGCCCGTCAGCGTCCCCAACTCGGTGCGAGCGGTCCAGCTCAGCCTGAGTAGCTGGAACGGCCGAAGTATCCCTTTGAGTCGCGACTTGCCCGCGCGGCTGCCGCGCGCAACCAGCGCAAGTTTGCCGTGGCCGCTGCTGAAGACGTCGATGATCTGACTATTGTCGCGGAACGGCCGGTGATGCAGGATGTAGGCACTTTCAAGTTCGACGCGGCGCCCGCTCAAGACCACGTTCCCCCGGCGAGGTTACGGCGCTTCATAGCCGAGGCTCATGAGGTCCTGTTCGCTGTCGGCCCAATTATCCTTGACCTTCACCCAGAGCTCGAGATGGACCGGCACACCCAGCTGCTCGCGGAGGTCGAGACGCGCCGCGCGACCTACTTTCTTGAGCATGCTCCCGCCTTTTCCGACCACAATCCCCTTCTGGCTGTCTCTCTCGACCCAGACCACGGCATGTATTGTGTAGGCGCCGGCATCCTGTTCGAACTTTTCGATTTGTACGGTCAGGCCGTAGGGAAGCTCGTCGCGCAGTAATACCGTCAGTTTCTCGCGAACCGTTTCTGCCGCGTGGAAATCGGCACTCCTGTCGGTTTGCATGTCGTCCGGGAACAACGGCGGCGACTCGGGCAGCCAGTCGGGAATCAGCTTCAGCAGCGGATCGATACTGCTGCGCCGCCGAGCGGACAGCGGCACGATCGCCGCAAATTCACGGCGCGCGTTCATTGCCGAGATGCTCTTGAGCAGGCGCTCCTTGGGATGCACCCGATCGACCTTATTGAGTACCGCGACAACCGGCGCTTTCAGGTTCTCGAGCCGTTTGAGTACGTCACCGTCCTCCTCGTTGAAGCGCTCAGCGTCCGTCACGAACAGCACGAGGTCGGCATCAGCCAGCGCCGACACGGCCGTTCGGTTCATCAGCCGGTTCATTGCTTTCCCCGCCTTGCGGTGCAGGCCTGGGGTATCGATGAATATCATCTGGCAGTCGGCCGTCGAGTGGACCGCCAGAATGCGGTGACGAGTCGTCTGCGGTTTCGAGGTAACGATACTGACCTTACGTCCCACAATGGCATTGATCAGCGTCGACTTCCCCACGTTGGGCCGGCCGACCACGGCGACAAAACCCGCTTTGAAAACGCCGGTCATTGCCCGGTCTCCCTAAGGAGCGCCAGCAAACGCCGTGCGGCCTGTTGCTCCGCCCCCCGTCGTGAACTCCCGCTTCCCGCGGCCTTCAGGCCCTCTTCGCCGAGCGAACAACTGACCTGAAAGGTCTGCCGGTGAGCCTGCCCGCTTATCTCGTCGAGCGTGTAGACAGGCAATCCCAGGCCTCTCCCCTGCAACCATTCCTGCAGACGAGTCTTGGGATCACGCAGTTCCTCGGCATCCGGTAGTGCAGCGAGGCGCTGCTCGAAACAGCGCAGGATAAGATCGCGCCCAGCCTCAAAACCGCCGTCCAAAAACGCCGCGCCGAAAATCGCTTCGAGCGCATCGGCGAGAATCGACTCCCGTCGGTGCCCGCCGCTCTTCTTCTCACCGCCGCCCAGCACGAGGTGTTCCCCAAGCTTCAGCTCGCCCGCCAGCTGGGCCAGCGAAGCGTCGCTGACCAGATGGGCACGCAGACGGCTCAGGTCACCTTCGGCGGCGTCGGGGCGAAGCGCGTAAATGGCTTCCGAAATAACAAAGTCGAGAATGGCGTCGCCGAGAAACTCCAGACGCTCGTTACTCTGTCCGCGGGCGCTGCGGTGCGTCAGCGCCTGCCGGAACAGGCCGGGTTCGGAAAACTCGTAGTTCAGTGAATGCTTGAGCCAGCGCTCGGCTGTCTGCATGGTTCGCTCGGTCGCTCCCGCGCGGAGCGTGTATGGCTGCCGGCCTCTAAAGCCGGGTCCGCTTAACGCCGAACCGTTGCGCGCTTATCGAAGTCCACGACGAACGATACGTTGGCAATGAACGGCACTTTATGACTGTACTGTGCACTGACTTCGAAGCCGCCGTCAACCGCCTTCACCGCCACGTCTCGCGACCGCAGTTCGGACACGCTTTCGATGTCGAAACGCCGCTGAACGTACTGCCGAATCGCACCCGCCGATGCGCCTCTGCCGTCGAATTCCTCGACCGCGCCGTCGACGACACCGGCCACCTTGAAGTAATTCAGGTAGACCGGCGTCAGCCGGATGAAACCGAACGCAAACAGTCCGAGGAAGCAGACCAAAATGATGAGGCCGAGCGTCGTCATGCCGCGCTGCTGACGGGGCATCACAGAACGGCCCGCCGACAGCCGGCGCGATCGCCCACTCGCTACGTTTTTCAACATCATCGCGTACTCCCTGGTCTCCTGCCCGAGGCAGGGTTTACCATAATTTGCGTCAGGCGCCACCGAATTTCAGTGACTTGCTTCAAAAAAACGCATTCGGACCCCTTATCGCCGAAAATCGCCCGGACGGCGCGGGACAAGCAGGGCCCACTAGTCGATCCGGTCCCCGATTCTGTCCCAGCGGGGCCAGTTCCAGCCGTCGACGTGTAACCAGATCCGTACGGCTTTGCCGACCAGGTTTTGCTCCGGTATGGCGCCGATGAATCGGCTGTCCTGGCTGTTGTCGCGATTGTCGCCCAGAACGAAGTAGTGACCCTCCGGCACGGTGTACGCCGCATCGCCACGATCACTGGACGGATCCTGGATCAGAATGTCGTGACCCCGTTCGCCGAGTTGTTCCGAGTAGCGCTGCGGTTCCGCGTACTCGCTGTCATCCAGTGGCACGAGCTCGCCGTTGATAATGAGCCTGTGACGCTCGTATACGACGGTATCGCCCGGGAGACCCACGACGCGCTTGATGTAGTTGATCGAGGGGTTGTCGGGCAGACGAAACACCACGACATCGCCGCGTTCCGGCAAACCGGTATCGATCACCTTGGTTTCCAGAACCGGAAGGCGTAGGCCGTAGGCAAACTTCTGCACAAAAATGAAGTCGCCCCTCAGCAACGTCGGCATCATCGACCCCGACGGAATCCGGAACGGCTCGAACAGGAAAGAACGCACAACAAGCACGAACAGCAGTACCGGAAAAAACGACCGGGAGTACTCGACGAGCGTCTGTCGGCCTGTCAGTTTCTCATCGATATGGCGCGGCTCTTTCCACAGCCAACGATTGACCATCAATACGACACCGGTCACCGCCGTCAACAGCGTCAGTATCAAAGCGAGGTTCAGACTCAACGGCAGTCCTCCCACTTACCCTTTTGTTCCGGAAGCAGCCTCAACGCCACTATTTGTCCACCCGCAGCACCGCAAGAAAAGCTTCCTGGGGGATTTCGACCGAACCCACCTGCTTCATTCGCCGCTTGCCGGCCTTCTGTTTCTCCAGGAGCTTACGCTTTCGCGACACGTCGCCGCCGTAACATTTGGCGGTGACGTCCTTGCGCAACGCCTTGACTGTGCTCCGCGCGATAATCTGGCTGCCAATGGCCGCCTGTATTGCGACGTCGAACATTTGCCGGGGTATGAGCTCGCGCATCTTGTCGACCAGCTCGCGCCCACGGTGCTTGACGCTCGCCCGATGCACGATAACCGATAGCGCATCGACGCGCTCCTTGTTGATGAGTACGTCAAGCCGGACCAGCTGCGCGGGCTCGAAACGCTCGAAGTGGTAATCGAAGGATGCAAAACCGCGGCTCACGGACTTCAGACGGTCGAAGAAATCGAGCACCACTTCGGCGAGCGGCATCTCGTATTCCAGCGACACCTGTGTGCCCAGATAGCGAATCTGCTTCTGCACGCCGCGCTTCTCTATGCACAGCTTGATCACCGACCCAACGTGGTTTTCGGGCACCAGGATATTGGCCGTAATGATCGGCTCCCTGAGCTCCGCTATTTCGTTTGCGGGCGGTAGCTTCGACGGATTGTCGACGTGCACGGTGTTACCGGTTGTGTCCACGATCTCGAATACGACGGTGGGCGCCGTCGTAATGAGCTCCAGATTGTACTCGCGCTCGAGTCGCTCCTGGACAATCTCCATGTGCAGCATGCCGAGGAAGCCGCAGCGGAAACCGAAGCCGAGCGCAGCCGAGCTTTCGGGTTCGAAGTGCAGCGCCGCGTCGTTCAGGCGAAGCTTCTGCAAAGCCTCGCGAAAATTCTCATAGTCGTCGGATGAAATCGGGAACAACCCGGCAAACACTCGCGGCTGAACCTGTTTGAAACCCGGCAGGGGCTCCCCACAGGGCGCGCGAGTCAGCGTGAGTGTGTCACCCACGGGTGCGCCGTAGATGTCCTTGATGCCCGCAATGACGAAGCCGACTTCGCCGGTCTCGAGCGCACCGCGGTCGGTCATCTTCGGCGTGAATACGCCTACACGATCCGCCGTGTAAGACTGTCCCGTCGACATGACGGTTACCTTGTCGCCTTTGCCCAGGCTGCCGTTGACGACCCTCACGAGCGAGACAACGCCAACATAGTTGTCAAACCACGAATCGATAATCAGCGCCTGCAGGGGCGCTTCGGCATTGCCTTCCGGCGCCGGAATCAACGCCACGAGTTTCTCGAGCAGTTCCTCGATGCCTGCCCCCGTTTTGGCGCTAACCTTGACCGCGTCCTGTGCATCGATGCCAATGACGTCTTCGATTTCCGCCGTGACGCGCTCGGGGTCGG
The DNA here is from genome assembly GCA_028289545.1 of Woeseiaceae bacterium. GTDB lineage: Bacteria > Pseudomonadota > Gammaproteobacteria > Steroidobacterales > Woeseiaceae > UBA1847. Next base: position 121,413 of record JANQPG010000107.1, on the reverse strand, counting down.
CGGCCGGCAGATCGATCTTGTTGAGGACCGGCAGCACTTCGAGACCCTGGTCGATCGCCGTGGTGCAGTTGGCAACACTTTGTGCCTCGACCCCCTGGGCTGCGTCCACGACAAGCAACGCGCCTTCGCAAGCGGCAAGCGAACGCGACACCTCGTAGCTGAAATCGACGTGCCCGGGCGTGTCGATGAAGTTCAGCTGATACGTGTGGCCGTCCTTGGACGGATAGTCCAGGGACACGCTTTGCGCCTTGATCGTAATGCCCCGCTCACGCTCGAGATCCATCGAATCCAGCACTTGCTCGGCCATCTCGCGATCGGACAGGCCACCGCACAGCTGGATGAAACGGTCGGCCAGCGTCGACTTGCCGTGATCGATGTGAGCAATGATCGAAAAATTGCGAATGTACTGCATGCTAGCTGGGAAGGATGACTGCCGGTGTCTACGGCTCGGTGGAGCCCGCGAAGGCGCGAAGTATACCGGATACTGCGCCACCCTTGTGTCTGAAACCCTGTCTGGAAACCCTGTCTGGAGGCCTTTTCAGCCGGCAGCGCGTTCCAGGCGACGGCGAACCGCGGCGCGGTCCAAAGGATAGTCGGAAACCCACTGATCGTCGTATTCGAGTACCGGCACGCGCGTGTCGAAGCGTTCGCGCCACTCCGGACGGGTGTCAATATCTCGCACTTCCGGCCGCTGACTGCCGGCCAGCTCCTCGAGGAGCTGCTCGATCAACACCTCGCACAGGTGGCAGCCGCGCCGCGAATACACAACAAACCCCACGATCGCTTCCTTCGAACGGTTTTTGGACCTTATTTGGCCGTTTCGGCGCCGTTCCCGGGCTTCAGCACCAACGTATCATCGAACAGGGCTGCACGCGCCAACCGCAAACGGCTCAGCGCCGCGCCCAACACCAGACCGGCCAGCGCGCACACGATCCCGGCAACGTCGCCGTCCGCCGGCACACTACCCGCGACGGTGGCTCCCAGCAACGCACCGCTCAAAAGCCCGGCCAACGGCAGCCCGTAGGCGCTGATGGCGGCCTGCCTGAGACAGTGAGCCGGGACCTCGACGACAATACTGTCACCCGGCCGAAAGTCCTGTCGCTCGTCGACGTCGAGCCGGAGCCGTTTCGGGAGGCCGGCTGCCCCTGCGCCCAGGAGACCCGCACCACAACCCCGGCCTTCCGCGCAGCGTTTGCAAGCGGATGCGGGTTCGATATCGAGTTCCGCGGAGCGGCTCACCGCGCCGCCGCCCGGCGAAGGGCGCTCTGTCAGCCTGACTATGTGCCCCGAAACCTGCTCGACGGACACGTCAGCGGCGGCGCAGCGATCGGGCTATGCGTTCGAGTGTCGCCGCGGGCACCTCACCCACGACGGTGATCTTGGTGTCGTCGGTCACGGTCGTAAACGAGCGGGTGGCGCCCAGTCGTGTATGGACACTTTCGACGGGCTTGCCGTCGGAGTCGCCGGACGCGACGATAAACGCGGAGACGTTGGCGAGGCCATCGCTGTACATGATGTGCGTCAACGGAGAATCGCCGAGTTTTGTCTCGCCGGCGTCGTTTGTTACAGAGAGTGTCTCCTCCGCCGCAGAAACCTGGTAAAAACCGGCCGGCAGGTCAGCCACCCAGTCGCTCTCGACGTTTTGCTTGAGCGGCCTCCCGGGCTGCGCAAACCACGTAAAACCCTCGATCTGGTGACTCGTGCTCAATGCCTGTTCGGCAAGTTCCGTGTTCAGGTTGATTTCGACAAACCGCACCTGCTCGAGCGGCTGCCCGTCATCGCCGATGAGCTGAGTTTTCAACGGGAAACCCGTTTCAGTATCCAGCCACAGACGGTGACCGTAGCGGTAGTTGTCGTGCGGCTGGATCGCAATTTCCAGTGCCATTCGGCCGGCGACCCTGGCCTTGCGCTTCATCACCAGGTCGTATTCGTTGCCAAACCGCAGGTCGCTTTTGGGAAGCGTGGAAAACAGCGTGCTCTGATCGTTCCACTGCTCGACCAGCACCGTTTTCTTGTCGGGCAGGATGCAATACACCTCGTTGCCGTTGCGGACAATCTCGAGGCCGCTGCCCTCCTGCGCAACAACACGCTCCAGCACGACGCCATCGACTATGGCGTGCGCTACGCGCAAAGACTCCGTGTCCCCCTCCCGCAGGCGGATTACGGTGCCTTCGTAACTCATGGATTGAACGGCTCCCGACATACGGTCGAGCCATTCGTGCGGCGATTCGGCGGCGTGGCAGAGACCGCCCGTTGCGGCCAGAACTGCAACCCAGGCTAGTCGATTTGCCGACCGCATGATCCTTACTCTTGCTCTTCGCCGACTGCGGGCTGGACCGAGAGTTCCGGCGTCAGATCGTCGGCCGCGCTCTCGTCAGTGGAACTATCGTCTTCCGACTCGCCAACACCCGCCTCGTCGAGCAATTCGAAGCTCGCCAGCCGCGCGTTGATGCCGTTCGCACCTTGCGCCGTGCTCGACTCGCCGTGCATCCGCAGATATTCGCGAAGTTCCGAACCGTCGGGCGGTACGACATACTCCGCCGGAGGCGCAGTGGCCTCTTCGCTGGCCGCGCTTGCGCTAACGTCCGGCGCATCGGCGGGAAACTGCTGCAGACCGAGGATAGCCAGCACCGCAACGGTGGCCGCGACGGCAACTCCGCCCACGGGCCGCCACAGGTTGGTCGACGGTTTCTCAACCTCGACGTCCGCCGGCACTTCCGGACTGTCGCCCAGTTCCGCCGCGACGCGCTGCCGAAGTCTGTGAATGCCGGCGACAGACTGCTCGCCACGCATGATCCGGCCGAGTTCCAGGTACTCCGCCACCTGGCCGCGCAGCTCGGAATCCTGGCTCAGACGGCGAATCAAGAGTTCGGATTCGCTATCTGGCAGCTCTCCATCGACGTACGCGGACAACTGCATCCTGATTGTTTCGTTCATGTGCTCCCACCAAGCCTTCGGCGCACTGCGCCTGCTTGCCGCATCCGCGACCTGCCAGCCGCGAATGCCAATCTTACACTCTGCGCCCCCACCCGGGAGCCGCTTAGACCCTATTTGATCAGCGTTCCCACACGTTTGCTGATCGCATCACGTGCCCGGAATATTCTTGATCGCACAGTACCGACCGGGCACTCCATTGTCTGTGCGATTTCTTCATAACTCATGCCGTCCAGCTCCCGCAGCACAATGGCGGTGCGTAGATCGTCCGGCAAAGCCTGAATAGCCTTTTCGACCGTGCTTTTCAGTTCCTCTGAAATGGTCACCCCTTCGGGCGTATCGGTCTCCTTCAACTTCGCGTGCAGGCCGTACTGTTCCGGATCCTGCAGATCGAGCTCGATATCCAACGGCCGCCTCCGCTGAGCCGCCAGATGATTCTTCGCCGTGTTGACCGCAATCCGGTACAACCAGGTGTAAAACGCGCTGTCGCCGCGAAATCTCGGTAGCGCCCGGTAGGCTTTGATGAAAGCCTCCTGGGTTATGTCCAGCGCCTGTTCCTGGTCCCGGACGTAGCGCATCACGAGATTGACGATCTTGTGCTGATACTTGAGCACCAGCAAGTCGAACGCGCCTTTGTCCCCCTTCTGAACTCGTCTTACGAGTCGGGTGTCAGTCGATTCATTCGACATCCCGTAGCGTCCTGCAGAATCCGACTGACAGCTCCTCGACACCCGGATAGACCGGAGGGTGATCGGAAAGTTCTGTCAAACGGTTACGGTTCATAGCTTTTTTGTGACGTGGTTACCGAGGCGGCTGCCCCCTCCTCCGGATCGCCCTGGCAGGCCATCGTCCCGCCCGGAAGTCTAGCAGGTAAGCTACTGCCATCGTTAGCGTTTCAGGGCGGTTTCAAGGCCCTCTTCATGGTCCTTTCCCGGGCCTTTCGGCCAGGCGCAGAATCACCGTGAAGCGCCGCCAGCCGTGGCATGCGCGGCGCTCGCCGAAAAGCAGTTCGGCGCCCTTCCGGCCGCCGATCTCACGATACCTGAGCCACACAATATCGCCGAGTACGGCCGAACCGTCCAGAACCCTGGCAGGTCGCCACCCCAGGCCGCGGACCTCGAGCGCAAGCTCCAGATCGGCGTTCAGCCTGAGTCGACGAACGCGACGGAACCGCTGCCATCTCGAGCCCAGGTCGGCCGCACAGAATATCAGCCACGCGACGCTCGACGTGGCCACGACAGCCCCGCCGGCATCGATCGTCGCCATCGCTGCGAACCCGAGAATCCCGCCCAGCACGGCGCAGCCGAATATCAGCGCCCGTCCTGCACCGGAAGGCTCAATCTCTGCCGAGTATGCGTTCGATGCCTCTCGCAATGGCCGTGTCGCCCGGAACCTGCCGCCCCAGAAAGTAGCCGGCCAGTTCGGGGTCGGGCAACCGCAGTATTCGTTCGAAAACGGCCTTTTCGGCGTCACTCGCCTGCGGGTACCGGCTCTCGAGATAGCTGCCGAGGAGTTGGTCCAGCTCGCGCATGCCGCGACGGCACTGCCAGCGGAGCCTGGCGAGTTCCTCAGTCACACGGATCCCGCTCCCGCCGCCGGCGTTCTGCCGACCGTCGCCGGCCGGGTCAATGGCTCCGCGACGCGAGCATCTTTTTGGTCTCCGCAATCGCCTTTGCCGGGTTCAGGCCCTTGGGGCAGGTCTGGGTGCAGTTCATGATCGTGTGGCAGCGATACAGCTTGAACGGATCCTCCAGGTAATCCAGGCGATCGCCGGTCGCCTCATCGCGACTGTCGACCAGCCAGCGATAGGCGGCCAACAGCGTTGCGGGCCCGAGATAGCGGTCGCTGTTCCACCAGTAGCTCGGACAGCTCGTCGAGCAACAGGCACACAATATGCAGGCGGAGGGCTCGTCAATGAGCTCCTGGTCTTCCTTGCTCTGCAGACGCTCGCGATCGGGCGGCGGCGGCGTGCGGGTTTGCAGCCAGGGCTTTATCGACGCGTACTGCGCGTAGAAATTGGTCAAATCCGGGACAAGATCCTTCACGACCGGCATATGCGGCAGCGGGTAGATCTTGACGGCGCCACCTACCTCGTCGATCGCCTTGGTGCAGGCCAGGGTATTGCCGCCGTCGATGTTCATGGCGCAGCTTCCGCAGATGCCCTCTCTGCACGAACGCCTGAACGTCAAGGTCGGATCGATGTCGTTCTTGATCTTGATCAGCGCGTCGAGAACCATCGGGCCGCAGCTGTCCAGGTCCACGTCGTAGGTGTCGATACGCGGGTTGGCGCCGCCGTCCGGATCGTAACGGTACACGGCGAATTGTTTGATCCTGCCCGATTTGGCATTACCGCCCGTCGCGGCGAAGTGCTTGCCCTTGGTAATCCGGGAATTCTTTGGAAGCCTGAACTCTGCCAACTCAATACTCTCCTGGTCTGGTAGACCCGCTAGTAAACCCGCGCTTTCGGCGGCACCGGCGCAACCTCGTCGGTCAGGGTATCCTGATGGACCGGTCGATAGTCGAAACGCACTTCACGGTTTTCGTTCACCCACGACAAGGTATGTTTCATCCACGTGCCATCGTCGCGATCCGGATAGTCCTCGCGAGCATGCGCCCCGCGGCTCTCCAGTCGATTCGCCGCCGACTCGATAGTCGCGGCAGCATTCAAAAGCAGATTTTCGAGCTCCATCGTCTCGATGAGATCCGTATTCCAGACCAGGGAGCGATCGGCTACTTTCACCTCTTCGAAGGACGCGAACGTCTCGCGCAATAGTTTGACGCCTTCGTCCAGCGTCTCGCCCGTGCGGAATACGGCCGCGTGGTTCTGCATAATCTTTTGCATCTCGAGGCGTATCTCCGAAGTCGGTCGGCTGCCGTCGGCATGACGCAACCGGTCGATGCGTTCCACGCTGTTCTCCCCCGCGTCCTTTGCCAGCGGCCGGTGACGCTGATCCGGTTCCAGGGTTTCCTTGAGATGATGTGCCGCCGCACGCCCGAACACGACAAGATCCAGAAGCGAGTTCGAACCCAGCCGATTGGCGCCATGCACAGAGACGCAAGCGGCTTCGCCGACGGCCATCAGGCCCGGCACAACCGACTCAGGATCGCCGTCCTTCAAGGTAACGACTTCACCCTTGTAGTTGGCGGGTATACCGCCCATGTTGTAGTGCACGGTCGGCAGCACGGGGATCGGCGCCTTGGTGACGTCAACCCCCGCAAAGATGCGCGCGGTTTCGGCAATACCGGGCAAGCGTTCCTCGATAACCTCCGGTCCCAGGTGTTCGAGGTGCAGGTGAATGTGATCATTTTCGCCGCCGACGCCACGGCCCTCGCGAATCTCGATCGTCATCGACCGGCTGACGACGTCGCGTGATGCGAGGTCTTTCGCGTTGGGCGCGTAGCGCTCCATGAAGCGTTCGCCCTCCGAGTTGGTCAGATAGCCGCCCTCGCCCCGGACACCTTCCGTGATCAGGCAACCCGCGCCGTAGATGCCGGTCGGATGGAACTGCACAAACTCCATGTCCTGCATCGGCAGCCCGGCGCGCAATACCATCCCGTTGCCGTCACCCGTGCAGGTATGCGCCGACGTGCAGGAGAAGTAGGCGCGGCCATAGCCGCCGGTCGCAAGCACCACCTGGTGCGACCGGAAGCGATGCAGCCTGCCGGTCGCCATTTCGATCGCAACCACTCCGCGGCAAGCGCCGTCCTCCATGATCAGGTCGACCGCGAAGAACTCGATAAAGAATTCGGCATCGTGTTTCAACGACTGCTGGTAGAGCGTATGCAGCATGGCGTGGCCGGTACGATCGGCCGCGGCACAGGTTCGCTGCGCGGTGCCTTCGCCATAGTGCGTCGTCATGCCGCCGAACGGCCGCTGATAGATGCGGCCGTCTTCGGTTCTCGAAAACGGAACGCCGTAGTGCTCCAGTTCGATCACGGCGTCGGGCGCTTCCTTGCACATGTACTCGATCGCGTCCTGGTCACCCAACCAGTCCGATCCTTTGATCGTGTCGTACATGTGCCAGCGCCAGTCGTCGTCGCCCATGTTGCCCAGCGCGGCACTGATGCCGCCCTGCGCGGCAACCGTATGGCTGCGGGTCGGAAACACCTTCGTGATCGCCGCCGTCTTGAAGCCGGCCTCGGCAAGACCGAAGGTTGCGCGCAAACCCGCGCCCCCGGCGCCTATCACCACAACGTCATAGCTGTGGTCGATGAACTCGTAGTCGCTCATGCGGCAATTCCAGCAGTAATTCCAATTCGCAAAATGGCGTAAATCGACGCGACCGCAACCAGCACGTGAATAAAACGCGACAGCATGAGCGCCAGAACCTTGACTCCGTGAGTGTGCAGGTAGTCCTCGATGACAACCTGCACACCAAGGTAAGAGTGGTATGCGAGAGTTGCCGCGAGCAGGATGAGCAGCACGGCGTTAACGGGCGCGGCAATGAACCGGATGACCTCGTCATAGCTGCCCGGGGACAACTGCGTGAGCGCGATCACGAACCAGATGCCCAACAGCAACAGCGCCACCGCGGACACCCGCTGCGCCCACCAGTGTTCAGTGCCGGCTTTGGCCGAGCCAAGACCCAGCACGCGGCTCAAGGGGGACCGGAGACTCACAGGATGTTCCTCCACAAGACTGTGCTCAACCATTGTGGCCTGAGACTCATAGCACGCTCCCCCGGCACAGGTCGGTCAGCAACGTCGATTGTTGGCTCATAGGACAACTCCCCAGAAAACGGCGGTCAGCAACACCGCCACGACAATCGCAACCCACGCCGAGGCGTTGGCCTGATGCTTCTCGAAGCCACGCCCGCTATCCCAGACCAGATGCCTGACGCCGTTACACAAATGATAGAAAAACGAAAAGCTGAAGCCGCCGAGAATCAGCAATCCGGGCACGCTGCCCAGCATCTGAACGAGGCAGCCGTAAGCTTCAGGGCCGGACGCCGCCTGGGTAAGCCACACCGCGAATACCAACAGGCCGACGGCGTTGGCCAGGCCGGTTGCCCGGTGCAGAATCGACAGGGCCATCGTGACCGGCCAGCGGTAAACGGACAGGTGGGGCGAAAGCGGCCGGTCAGGTTGTCTCATGGGGTTTTCGCTTTGTTTGCCGGTGATCGGGAGCGAGGTCCTCGCCTCGCCACGTATTATCCCGAATACGCTGCGGCGCACAAGACGCCAAAAGTCGAACGCGAGCGCGTCGCGTCCAGCGTCCGCTACGTAGCAGTGAAACGGGAGTTTGAAAGATTCGAAACGACCGAAAGATCAGGATCTACCTCACAACAGACGATCAGAATAGGTGATCGAAGTAGACGATCTAAAAATCGATGCAACGACCGTTCTTTTCCCAGTCTCCGTAGCGTGTCGGATCCGGCCCTTTGCGGCCGCCGATTTCGCGACGGTCGGGAGACGCTTCCGCGTCGGAGCTTTTGTCCGCCGCTGCCGTCTCGTCCTTCTCGGCAGGCTGCGGCGCCGGTCGCTGTGGGATGGTTTCGGTCATGCGCGGAGTATGCCAGACTCCCCGGGCGCTTTCAGGACTCCCGTACCGAAACGGTACGTCCCAGACGGAAACGGCTCATGTTCGACAACACCTCACTGGTCGTGAGCGGCCCGGACGCCCTCGAGTTTCTTCAGGCGCAGCTCACGAGCGACCTGGGCAAGGTCTCCGAGGACCAGCCGCCGGCCCTGTCCGCCTGGTGCAGTCCCAAAGGCCGGGTCATTTGCCTGTTCCGCGTGCGCCGCCACGGCGGCGACTGGCGGCTCACGCTGCCGGTGGAACTCGCCGATCCCGTCAGCCAGCGGCTCCTCATGTACCGGTTCCGCTCGAAGGTCGGCATCGAGCGTGAAACCGCGAGTGCGGCGGACCTCGGGGTGCCGGAAGGCGACAGCGAGACCGGGTGGCGTAAGAGCCTGATCGTTGCGGGCGTTCCCTACGTCGATTCGGCCCAGTCCGAACGCTTTACACCCCACATGCTGAATCTCGATCTGCTCGGCGTCGTGGATTTCGACAAAGGCTGTTATCCCGGCCAGGAAATTGTTGCGCGAACACACTTTCGCGGCGTCAGCAAACGCCGTCTACGGCGATTCTCGGCGAACGCCGAGCACAATCCGGGCGACAAGGTGCAGATGGCCGACCGTGACGCGGGCGAGATCGTCAACGCGCTGGGCAACGAGCTGCTTGCGGTGGTCCCGGTCGACGGCAACGACTTCAGCGTTGCCGGCGAGCCGCTGGTTCCCGAAACGCTGCCCTACGGCGACGACGCTACCGGCTAGTCCGAATCCGGGGCCTCGGGCCGCATGTGCGGAAACAGCAGCACGTCGCGAATCGACGCCGAATCGGTCAGCAGCATCACGAGCCGGTCGATGCCGATGCCAATGCCGGCCGTCGGCGGCATACCGTACTCGAGTGCGCGTATGTAATCGTGGTCGAACGCCATGGCCTCGTCGTCGCCCTGCTCCCGGCTCTCGACCTGGGCGCGAAAACGCTCCGCCTGATCCTCGGGGTCGTTCAGCTCGGAGAAACCGTTGGCGATCTCGCGGCCCGCGACAAAAAACTCGAAGCGGTCCGTGACGAAGGGATCGTCGTCGTTGCGACGCGACAGCGGCGACACCTCTGTCGGATAGTGAGTGACGAACGTCGGCTGACGTAGTCGCTGCTCGCCGGTTTTCTCGAAGATCTCGATCTGCAGCTTGCCCGGCCCGTAGTTGTCCTTGACCGGTATGCCGAGCTCGTCGGCAACCTGAGCCAGGTAGTCGCGATCGCGGAGCCTGTCGATATCGATATTGGGGTTGTACTCGCGAATGACCTCCTCGACCGTCATCCGTGCAAAAGCCGTCCCAAAATCGAAGGTTTCGCCCTGATACTCGACCGAGGTGGTTCCGAGGATGGCGTCGGCCATGCCGTGCAGCAGCGCTTCGGTCATATCCATGAGGTCGGTGTATTCGGCGTAGGCGCGATACAGCTCGAGCATCGTGAACTCGGGGTTGTGCTGAGTCGAAACCCCTTCGTTGCGGAAATTCCGGTTGATTTCGTAGACCCGCTCGAAACCGCCGACAATCAGCCGCTTGAGATTGAGCTCCGGCGCAATACGCAGATACAGCGCCATGTCGAGCGCGTTGTGATGCGTCGTGAACGGCCGCGCAATGGCGCCGCCGGGCGTCGTCTGCATCATGGGCGTCTCGACTTCGAGAAAATCCTGCGCGTCCAGAAACGCACGGATGTACGCGACAATTGCCGAGCGCGTACGAAACACGCGGCGGCTATCCTGGTTCACGATCAGGTCGACGTAGCGCTGACGGTAGCGAATCTCGGTATCGGCGAGACCGTGAAACTTCTCGGGCAGGGGCCTTAAACATTTGCTCAGCAACCTGCACTCGTCGGCCAGCACGGTCAGTTCGCCGGTCTGGGTTTTGAACAGCGGACCGCGCGCAGCGACGACGTCGCCAACGTCCCATTTCTTGAACTGCTGATACACACCCTCCGGCAGACGATCGCGCTCCAGGCGGACCTGGATCTGCCCGGACCGGTCCGCGATCTTGATGAAGCTCGCCTTGCCCATCACACGCTTCACCATCATGCGGCCGGCAACCGCAACCTCGACGGCTTCCTCCTCCAGGTGTTCGCCGTCGTGCTGACCGTAAGTGCGCAGCAGCTCGTCCGCCAGCGCATTGCGACGGAAGTCGTTCGGGTATGCGTTGCCCGTCTCTCTGAGCGCCGCGAGTTTTCCGCGCCGCTCGGCGATCAGCTTGTTCTCGTCCTTGCGGTTCGAGTCTTTTCCGTTGTTGTCTTTTTGGGTCACTTGCCTATTGCCAATCCGTTGTCGCCGTTCTGATCTGCCATCTATGTTCGTGTGTCGCTACAGGCCCTGCTTCAGGCTTGCCTCTATGAAGCTGTCGAGGCCGCCGTCCAGCACAGCCTGAGTGTTACCGGTTTCGACGCCGGTGCGCAAATCCTTGATGCGGCTTTGATCCAGCACGTAGGAGCGGATCTGGCTGCCCCAGCCGACGTCCGCTTTGCTGTCCTCGAGCGCCGATGCGTCAGCCTTGCGTTTTTGCAGCTCCAGCTCGTAGAGCTTCGCCTTGAGCTGGTTCATCGCCTGCGCCTTGTTCTTGTGCTGCGAGCGATCGTTCTGACACTGCACGACCGAGTTGGTTGGCAAATGGGTAATGCGCACGGCCGACTCCGTCCGGTTGACATGCTGACCGCCGGCGCCGCTCGCGCGGTAGACGTCGATACGCAAATCGGACGGATCGATTTCGATATCGATGTTGTCGTCGACTTCCGGCGAGACGAACACCGACGCAAACGACGTGTGCCGCCGGTTGCCCGAATCGAACGGCGACTTGCGCACCAGCCGATGCACGCCGGTTTCGGTGCGCAACCAGCCATAGGCGTATTCGCCGGTCAGGTGCACGGTGGCGCTTTTGATGCCGGCCACTTCACCCGCCGACGCCTCGATGACCTCGGCCTTGAAGTCGTGCGCCTCGGCCCAGCGCAGATACATTCTGAGCAGCATTTCGGCCCAGTCCTGTGCCTCCGTGCCGCCCGCTCCCGACTGTATGTCCAGGTACGCGCTGTTGCCGTCCATCTCTCCGGAAAACATTCGACGAAATTCCAGAGCGGCGACACGTGTTTCGAACGTGCCGACATCGCCGGTCAGTTCGTCGAGCGTGTCTTGATCCTGCTCTTCGACGGCCAGCTCGAGCAGATCTCCCGCGTCTTCCAGGCCGCTGGTCAGTTCGTCGAGGTTCACGACGACCGCTTCGAGCGCGGCCCGCTCCTGGCCGAGCGCCTGCGCCCGCTCGGGTTCGTTCCAGACGTCCGGCTGTTCCAGTTCGCGCTGGACCTCGGTCAGGCGTTCGCGCTTCTGATCGTAGTCAAAGATACCCCCTCAACGCGATCGTGCGTTCTTTGAGGTCGGCAATTGCCTGGTTGATCTGACTGCTTTCCATGATGGGTCCGGTTGACGGCGACGCGCGATAGTATCACTACGGGCCACGTCAGTAAGCCGCGCAAGCGGCTTTTTTCCGCACACGGCCGGGCGCTCAGGCAGGTCCGGCATTGGCCACGGCAATCTGCTCCACGACGAGTTGCGGCGAACTCGTGCCGCGGAACTCATTGACGTCGAGCCGGTAGGCCAGCTGCACGGGCCCGCGCCATACGGGACCCGCCTGACCAAACGCAATGGCGTCGATCACTTTGTGTGGGCTCTTGCCGCCAGAATCCTTGTTGTGTGGATTCCTGTTGTGTGGATTGAGGGGCCGCACTTTCAGTTTGAGGTGCCGCTCACCCACCGTTCGCTGCTCGACAACCTCGAAGTTGCCGTGCCACATCGGCTCTGGAAAACCGGCACCCCAGGGCCCGCTGTGACGCAACTCCCGGGCGAAGGGCAAGGTCAACGCATCGCCCGGCAACACGCCGTCGCTCACGATTGCGCCTGAAAAATCGGCATCGGGGTACCGCTCGAGCAAGGTGCGACTGATCAGGCTCCGAAACCGTTCCAGCTGCCCCGCGCCGAGACTCAGCCCTGCGGCCATTGCATGGCCGCCGAACTTGCCCATGAGTCCGGGCTCCGCCGCATTAACGGCCTCGAGGAGGTCGCGCACATGCACGCCGGGTACGGACCGGGCCGAGCCCTTGAGCTGCCCGTCGCCGTCGCGCGCGAAGGCAACGACCGGCCGATGGCAGCGTTCGCGCACACGCGAGGCGATCAGCCCGACCACACCCTGGTGCCAGTTTTCGTCGAACACGCAAACGCAGGCCGGCAAGCCCTGGCTGTTCATGCGCGCGACGTAATCGAACGCCTGTTCACGCATGTCCGCCTCGATATCCTGGCGTTCGCGATTGATGGCGTCCAGCGTCCCCGCCAGCCGGCCCGCGAGCGCCATGTCGTCGGTCAGCAAACACTCAATGCCGACGGAGATATCGTCCAGCCTGCCGGCCGCGTTGATACGCGGTCCTGCGACAAAACCGAGATCGGAGCTCACGGTATCCTCCAGCGCGCGTCCCGACATTTGGAGCAACGCGCGGAGGCCCGGCACGAGCGATCCCGCACGGATACGCCGCAACCCCTGCTCGACCAGAATACGGTTGTTGCGGTCCAGCGCTACGACATCGGCAACCGTACCCAGCGCGACGAGGTCCAGATAACGGGCGGGCACGCGCTCGGCACCGGGTTGCCCTTGTTTCGAAAGCGCACGGCCCAGCGCCGCGAGCACGTAAAAGGCAACCCCGACACCCGCAAGATTGCCACTGCCGAAGCGGCTGCCGGGCAGGTTCGGGTTGACGATCACGTTGGCTTCCGGCAACTCGGCGGGCGGCAAATGATGATCGGTGACGAGCACGTCGATGCCGGCCTTGCGTGCTGCCCTTACGCCGTCGATGCTGGAAATGCCGTTGTCGACCGTAATCAGCAGCGACGGCTGCCGCTCTGCCGCGACGGCAACAATCTCCGGACTGAGGCCGTAGCCAAAATCGAAGCGGTTGGGTACCAGGTAGCTGACATCGGCAAAACCGAAGGCCTTGAGGCAACGCAGCATGAGGGCTGCGCTGGTTGCACCGTCGGCGTCGAAATCGCCGACCACCACAATCCGCTGCCGCCGATGAGCCAGCAGCAACTCGACGGCCTCCGCCGTGTTCTCCAGAGAGCCCACCGGCAGGAGGCCACGAAGATCCGTGCTTGCCTCCTCGGAGGTCGTGATCCCGCGGCTCAGATACAGTTGCTCGACGATCCGCGACAGGTCGGCCGATGAAGTCACCGCATGCGGACGCTCAACGATCGGGCGCATCGATTCCTCCGTTGCCGGTCAGGGGGTACTTGCGCGCATTCCGCCACCAGCGCCAGCGATGGGCCCGACGGAGCTTCACGACGGCTCCGTTCGCGAAAAACAACCGCACTTCGGCCAGCTCCCGTCGCCTGAGCGCGTCATGCAAAGCTTCGAGCGCGGGCTCGAGTTCGTCCACATGTTCGGCCGCAAAAGGAATCAGCGCCGCAAAGCCGTCTGCCGATGCATCGAGGCAACGCTCGACCGACCCTGGCCAGGCCGCCGCGGGCGACTCGTTCAGGCGCCACAAACCCAGAGGCAGCGGATCGTTGCTAAACAGCGGTGGCAGCCTCTCCGATATTGCGGTGGGCAGCATGCCGCCTCCCCATAACCACAGGGAATTGACGGGAAACCGGCCTGCCTCGACCCGCGCCGCATTGACGGGGTGATCGTGCAGCGCCATTTCGATCTCGGACAACAGCTGGCGAAAACGGGCTGCCGCGAGGCCCGAGGGCATCCAGTCGTTCGGCACCCGCTGATCCACTGCCGCCGCGGACAAAGTGGCTGTCTCGAGCGGCTCGTCGGCGCGCAGATAACCCATGCGGCCGACTCGCGCAAAATCCGCCGAACCGTCGTCGGCGAGCTTGTCGTGCAGGTGATCGAAGAGTTTGCGCAAGGTGCCCGCTTCGAACTCGCGTGCGGGCAGCGCGTGTAAAAACAGATGATCGAGCCGAGGCTCCAGATACACCGGATCCGCCGCCGCCATCCATACGTTCGGCCTGTCCCCGGTCTGACCGTAGAACCTGATCGCGGCACGTCCAGTCACGTCCGCGCGCCGGCCGAGCAGGTACAGCAACCCGTCCAGGGGCTCCGAAGGCAGCGCCCGCCGTTCGATGTCGCCGCGACTCAACCAGTCAAGCAGCGCATGATCGCCGCCGGCGAGAGATCCGGGCAACGGCATCCATACCGCGGCCATTCCCGGCGTCTTTGCCGCCGGCTTGGCTTTATACTCTTCCGGAGAACTCATCGTTGGCTGCCGACGGCACCTGTCACCCGCTCTCGCGGCACTGTAAAATTGTACCCATGCAAACGAATGGTAGCGGAATCGACGCTCTAGTGGCGGCAAGGGTTTTCCGACGAACAGGAGAACGCGTGCTGTGAAATTCCATCGCGAAATGCTCCCGGCAACGACGGTTCGCCAGGTATCGGCGGAGGGTGTTCGGATCGGCGATACACTCTACGACGGCACAATCGCCGTTACCCCGGACAGCGTCGTCGAAAGCTGGACGCAAAAATCACTGAGCGAACTCGTTGTCGAAGACTTCGAAGACCTGCTCGATCAGCAACCGGAAGTCGTGTTGCTCGGGACCGGCGCCAGCAACCGATTTGCGCCGCGCGAGCTCACTTTCGGCTTTGCCCGTCTCGGTATCGGCTTCGAAACGATGGACACCAAGGCGGCGGCGCGCACCTTCAACGTTCTAGCTGGCGAGGATCGCCGGGTTGCGGCTGTTTTGTTCCCCGCCGCCGACTAGCGCCGAGGCAACAGAGGCCGCGGGTTGACCGGCTCGCCGTTCTTGCGGATTTCGAAATGCAGGCGGGCTTTGCGCTCAGGCCCGGCTCCCATCGTTGCGATACGCTGCCCCCGCTTCACGCTGTGTCCCTCCCTGACCAGCAGCGTCTGGTTGTAGCCGTACGCACTCAGGTAAGTATCGTTGTGTTTGACGATGATCAGCTGGCCGTAGCCGATCAGGCCGCTGCCGGCGTACACAACCCGCCCCGGTGCGGCCGCCAGCACAGGCTGGCCCGGGCGCCCGTCGATCAGCACACCCGTGCCGGGCCCCGGCTTGCCGCCGAACTCGACATCGATGCTGCCCGAAGTCGGCCATGTCCAGCCCGGAGCCGGCTGCTCGGGTATATCCGGTAGCGGCCGGGGCCGCGAGGACGACGTCGTCGTTGTGCGCTTGTTCGAACCGGCTGTCTGCCGCACGGCGCCGCCGGGCGACAGCACGAGGACCTGCCCGGGATAGATTAGCGAACCGTCGCCGAGACGGTTCCAGCGAGCCACGTCTTCCGCTCGCTTACCGTAGCGAAACGCGATCGAGTACAAGGTTTCGCCTTTGCGCACGACATGCGTATCGGCGGCCGTGCGCCCGTCCCAGCGCGCCGCCGAACCGCAGCCGGCGACGGCGAGACACGCCGCCAGAATGAGCGCAAGCCGAAGCCGCCCTGTCAGCCCCGGAGCGTAAGCCATCCGATGACCGCCGCGATCAAAACCACAGCCGCCCAGCCAAGACGTTCCACGTTTTGCCGAAGCCCGGCCTCGAAGCGCTCACCGC
This sequence comes from Woeseiaceae bacterium, assembly GCA_028289545.1. Classification (GTDB taxonomy): domain Bacteria; phylum Pseudomonadota; class Gammaproteobacteria; order Steroidobacterales; family Woeseiaceae; genus UBA1847. The sequence goes on along the minus strand of JANQPG010000107.1, from coordinate 105,376 downwards.
CGGCGCGTATCAGGCCCGCGACGAGAAAGAATCGGGCACCGCGGCCCAACGCCGACGCCAGTACGAATACCACGGGATTCAATACGGCAACTCCGGCCGCGATCGTGAAGATTTTGTAGGGTACCGGACTGAATCCCGCCATCAGCACAACCCAGGCCCCGTAGGAGTCGAACCACGCTCGGCTGGTCTCGTAGGCGCCCCAGTAGTGAGACGTTACCAGCCAGGGCTCGATGGCCTCGAACAACAGCAGACCGATCATGTAGCCCGCGACGCCGCCCAACACCGAGGTGACGGTAGTCACCAGCGCGTAGCGCCAGGCCCGGGCACGATCGGCGAGGCACATCGGCGCGAGCATGACGTCCGGCGGAATCGGGAAAAAAGACGACTCGGCAAAGCTCATCGCAGCGAGATAGCGTTCGGCGTGACGATGCCTCGACCAGCCCAGCACACGTTCGTAAAGCGGTTCGAAAAGCTTCATTCAGCCGCCACTCCAGGACACACTCACAGCAAGAAGAATCACTTTAGAAAGAGACCTTATATAATTGAAATATAGTAGTTTATCTAGATTCCGGGGACCAGCGGAACAAAGCTTACCGCACCCAGCGACTGCTGCTCAAAGTGATCGTCGCGACGCGTGACGAGGGTCAGCTCCTGCCGCCCGGTCGGCCCCACGGGCATGATGAGACGGCCGCCCGGGGCGAGTTGGTCCAGGAGCTTCTCGGGCAGCCGGGACGCAGCAGCCGCTACGATGATGCCATCGTACGGCGCGTACTTGGACCAGCCCTGCCAGCCGTCCCCGGGTCGGAACTGCACGTTGTAGATGTTGAGATCGCGAAGCCTCTGCCGGGTCTTCCTGAGCAATTCCGAAATCCGTTCCACCGAGTAGATCCGCTTGACCAGCGGCGCAAGCACCGCCGTCTGGTAGCCGCAGCCTGTTCCGATCTCGAGTACTTTTTCGCCGCTGAAACCGTCGAGCAGCGCCTCGGTCATGCGCGCAACGACAAACGGCTGCGAGATCGTCTGCCCGTGACCGATCGGCAGGGCCGTGTCCTCGTAGGCTCTGCTGGCCAACGCCTCGTCGACGAACAAATGACGGGGCACGTTGCGGATTTGTTCGAGCACAGCCTCGGAGCGTATGCCCTGCTCGATCAGGCGGCGAACCAGGCGGTCGCGGGTACGCGCCGACGTCATGCCGATACCTCGAAGCGTGTGGCCGCCGGCCTTCATGGGGTCATCACCCTGTACCCGCGCACGGCGACTAACGCTCCAGCCAGGCCGCAAGATCGGGGACGGCTTCGTGGCGGGTCAGGTCGACCTTGAGCGGCGTAATTGCCGCCGCGTTCGACGCGATCGCGTGAAAATCGGTGCCGGGGCCGGCGTCCTGACCGCGACCGGCTGGACCGACCCAGTATATCGGCCGACCGAACGGGTCGGTCTCGCGAATGATGGGTTCCGACTTATGTCTAAAACCGAGCCGCGCGGAGCGGACCCCCTGCAGCGCCTCGAACGGAATGTCGGGGACGTTGACGTTGAGCGTCAGGTCTTTAGGCAGGGGCTCGTTCTCGAGTCTGCCGATCAGATCGGTCACGACGCGCGCGGCGGTCTCAAAATGCGTGAGCTTGCCCTCACCGGCCAGCGAGACGGCAATCGCCGGCAGCCCCAGGAAACGCCCTTCGGTGGCGGCGGCAACCGTACCCGAGTAAATGACGTCGTCGCCGAGGTTGGCGCCGTGATTGATGCCCGAAACCACAAGGTCCGGCTCAACGTCCAGAAAGCCGCTGAGCGCCAGGTGAACACAATCGGAAGGCGTACCGTCGACGCGAAAACGCGCGGGCGCGTATTCGGTGACGCGTAAAGGCATCTGCACCGTCAGGGAATTGCTGGCAGCCGACCGGTTACGGTCCGGCGCAACGACGATGACGTCCGCGACGGCCTCCAGCGCCTCCGTGAGCACCCGGATGCCGGTTGCGAGATACCCGTCGTCGTTGCTTACGAGGATTTTCATTATTCTTTGGGGGAACTTGTGTTTTGTAACGAATGTTTTCCCTGAGGGCTCCCGAGATTGGCGGCCCGGAAACCGCTCACTATACTGAATGTTCAAGCCATTAATAAGCAGCGGCCCGACGATAGTGGGCAACCGCGCCGGAAGCCGCCGGCCGTGAGGCCCAGCCCGCCATGACTGACGACGACATCGAACTGTTCCGCAAGCAACTCGGCGACGCCACTCCGCTGGACGTGGAAGCGCGAGCACCGCTGGAACGCCCCCGCCCTAAGCCGCGTGCCCGCTTCACGCGCGAGGACGAAGCCCGCGCGCTCAGGGAAAGCCTCGATGCCGATATCGAAGCCATGGAGGCCGACAACGGCGACGCGCTGCGCTTCGCCCGCCCCGCCGTCGGGCGCCGTACGCTGCGCAAGCTTGCTCGCGGACGTTTTGCCGTGCAGGGTGAGCTCGACCTGCACGGCATGACCGTTGCCGAGGCGCGGCCGCGGCTGCGCGACTTTGTGGACCTGAGCATTCTGAGGGGCCATACCTGCATTCGCATCGTGCACGGCAAAGGGCTCGGTTCCGGACAGCGTGGGCCCGTGCTCAAGAAGGCGGTCAATCGCTGGCTGAGACGCTGGGAGGAGGTGCTGGCGTTCGTCTCGGCCCGTCAGACCGACGGCGGCACCGGCGCCGTTTACGTGCTGCTGGAGCGCCGCTGACCCGTATCGGGAGCCCTGCGGCACGGGATCAGCGACCTTGGCGGGCAGCAGCGGCGTCTTCCGCGTCGGCGAACTCGGCCAGAAGTGCCGTCGCAAACGAACCTTTAGGCAGCCAGAACGTCAGTTCGACGGAGCTTTTGTCGCGCCGCAACCCCAGGGCGGAAGGCCGCACTCGCAACGGCCGGACCGCTGCCGACACTCCAGCCGCGCACAGACCCTCGGTCAGCACCCCGAACTCTGACGCTACGGCGGCCTCTATGGCGGCCACCTCCGCCGATGTCTCGCTCGACCCGGATGTGCCCCACAGCGGCCCCGTGGGATGGATATCGAACGCCCGCACGCGCCGCTCGATCTCGTCGTCGATCGCCTGCACCTCGAAGACGCTGCCGGAACCGTCGAGATTTGCGAGTTCTCCGGGCAGTATCCGCTCCCAGGTCCCGGTCCCAACCCGATGGCTCAGGATGGCGTTGAAGATCCGCGCACGTGCGGCGGAAATTGCGAAGCCGCGCTTGTCTCGCCGGAGTTTTGCGCCAGCAAACAGCGCCGCCGCGAGTTCGAGGTTTTCGCCGTTTCGCCCGAACCGCTGCGGCCCAAAGTAGTTCGGCACGCCGCGCGCGGCAATGGCGTCGATTCTGGCCGTGAGTTCAGCCGTGGACGGCACGGACGACAGCCGGGCCAGTCGGATCCGAAAGTGGTTTCCGCGATGAGAGCCGCGACGCAACTTGCGCCGATGCCGGCTAGCCTGAATCAGGCGCACGCCCTCCAGAGCCAGTCCGGACCAGTCCGGGCGCGCGCCGCGCGTATACACGCTGAACCACTGCCGGCAGATTGCGTGGCGGTCCTTGAGACCGCAGTAGCCGACGTCCCGGGCGCTCACCCCCGCAAAGCGCGCAAGCTGCCGTGCCAGCCATTCCGTATTGGTCGAGGTCTTTTCCAGAAGCAGGAGATCGTGTTCGCCGTTGCCGTCCGGCTCGAAACCCAGCTGCTCGGTGACCCGAAAGTCTTCGGGGCGCGAACGAATGCAAGCGGAAAACAGCGCTTCGCCGTGCGCGCGCGCCTCGGTTGCGGGCATTGCCGTCAGTACGGACCGGCGTCGACGACCTGATAGAAGGTTTCGTTTTCGCCGATCAGGCCAAGATCGTTGCGAGCGCGCTCCTCGGCCGCTTCGACGCCCTCCTTGAGGTTGATCACCTCAGCGTCGAGCGCCGCGTTGCGTGCCTTGAGTCCGGCGTTCATGCTGCGCTGTTCGGCAACGGTGTCGCGCAAGTCGAGCGTCTTGCGATAGCCGTCGTCGGAGAACCACAGCTCACCCTGCAATAGCAGAGCCAGCAGCAGCAACCCCGCTGTCAGCCATCGAAGATTCACCGTACCCGTCCCCTCACGCTTTTATCCTGGCGCTCCGCTGCAACAGCCTACGTGCCAACCGACAGCGCCGAACGGCCCGGATAGCTCGCGGCATCGCCCAGTTGCTCCTCGATGCGAAGCAACTGGTTGTACTTCGCAATCCTGTCCGACCGCGACAGCGAACCCGTCTTGATCTGCGTCGCGACGGTGCCGACGGCAATGTCCGCAATCGTCGCATCCGAGGTTTCGCCCGAGCGATGTGAGATCACCGCCGCGAAATCCGCGTTCACTGCCATAGTAATTGCATCAAGAGTTTCCGTTAAGGTACCGATTTGATTGGGCTTTATCAATATCGCATTGCCAATCCCTTCAGCGATGCCCCGTTCGAGTATCGAGGTGTTGGTTACGAACAGGTCGTCGCCCACGAGCTGCACGCGATCGCCCAGCGCCTCGGTGAGGACTCGCCAGCCATCCCAATCGCTTTCGTCCATGCCGTCTTCTATGGTCACAATGGGATAAGCGTCGACCAGCCCGGCCAGGTAATCGCTGAATCCCGCCGCGTCGAAATCGCGGTTTTCGGAGGCCAGCCGATACACGCCGCTGTCATAGAATTCGGAACTGGCGACGTCCAGGCCCAGCAGTATGTCCTCTCCGGGACGAAACCCGGCCTTTTCGATGGCGGTCATGATGACGTCGAGCGCCGCCTGGTTGGACGGCAGGTCCGGCGCAAATCCGCCCTCGTCACCCACGGCCGTGTTCATCCCATCGGCTTTAAGTACCGATTTGAGCGCGTGGAACACCTCGGTCCCGTGGCGCAAAGCCTCGGAAAAACGGGTTGCCGACACCGGCAGAATCATGAACTCCTGTATGTCGACACTGTTGTCGGCGTGCGCGCCGCCGTTGATGATGTTCATCATCGGCACGGGCATCCCGGCGCCGTCGCCCAGGTGACGGAACAGCGGCAAGCCGGCGTCGGCGGCCGCGGCTTTTGCCGCGGCGAGCGAGACGGCCAACAGGGCGTTGGCCCCGAGCCGACCTTTGTTGTCCGTGCCGTCGAGCTCGATCATGCGCTCGTCCAGTTCGCGCTGACCGGCAAAAGAATCCGCCAGGAGCGCGTCACGCAATTCGCCGTTGACGTTGCCGACGGCCTTCTGCACGCCTTTACCGAGATAACGCCCGGGGTCGCCGTCTCTGAGCTCTACAGCCTCGCGAGTTCCGGTTGACGCGCCCGAAGGCACGCCGGCTCTTGCGCTCACCCCGGACTCCAGCGTGACGTCAGCCTCCACGGTAGGATTGCCTCGCGAGTCGAGAATCTCCCGGCCGCGTACATCCGTAATCTTAAGCATTGCAACTCCTGGATCTGACACGCGTCCGCGTGCCGTTAATGCATAAAAGAAAACCTGGCGGCAATACGCAAGGCCTGGCTATAGCTCGTCCTCGAGCCAGGTTCCCGCTTTTACCGCGGCGTCGATCTGCTTGAGGGTCCCGAGCAGATCGGCGATCCGCGCCAGCGGCATCGCATTGGGTCCGTCGCTCAGGGCCTTTTCGGGTTCGGGGTGCGTTTCCATGAACAGCCCGGCCACACCGGCGGCGGTAGCCGCCCGCGCGAGCACCGGTATGAATTCCCGCTGCCCTCCCGACGCCGAGCCTTTACCGCCCGGCAGCTGCACGGAATGTGTTGCGTCAAAAACCACGGGGCAACCCGTGGCGCGCATCACGGCGAGACTGCGCATGTCGGAAACGAGGTTGTTGTAACCGAAGCTGAAGCCACGCTCGCACACCATGATCTGCTCGTTGCCGGTTGACCGCGCCTTGTCGACGACATTCTGCATTTCCCACGGCGACAGGAACTGGCCTTTCTTGACGTTTACCGGCCTGCCGGCCGCGGCGACACGCAAGATGAAGTTGGTCTGACGACACAAGAACGCCGGGGTCTGCAGAACGTCGGCAACCTCGGCCACCTCGCTCATCGGCGTGTCCTCGTGCACGTCGGTCAGCACGGGCAGGCCCAGTTGCCGCCGCACTTCTCCCAGTATCCGCAGCCCCTCTTCCATTCCCGGGCCGCGAAAGCTGTTCTGAGAGCTGCGGTTCGCCTTGTCGAACGATGACTTGTAGATCAGCGGAATGCCGAGTTCGTCGCACACGGACTTGAGCGTGCCCGCCGTGTCGATAGCCATTGCCTCACTTTCAATCACGCAGGTGCCGGCAATCAGGAAGAAAGGCTTGTCGTTGCCTACCTCGTAACGATCGAGCTGCATCGTATTACCCTATTGCAGTTCCCTGGAAAGAAGCCCGCGGACCTTAGGCTTCGGCAGCCATCGGGTGCTTGCCTTCGCGTTGCTGCCGCGCGGCACGAATAAATCCCTTGAACAGCGGATGTCCGTCACGCGGATTGGACGTGAACTCGGGATGGAACTGGCTGGCCAGAAACCACGGATGCCCCGGCACCTCGACCATCTCCACGAGATCGTCGACCGATACGCCCGACACCCGCAGGCCCGCATTCTCGAGTGCGTCGCGATAGTGATTGTTGACCTCGTAGCGATGCCGGTGGCGTTCGACGATCTCGTCGCGGCCGTAGACACGTTCGGCCAGTGAGCCTGCCGCGAGGCGCACCTCCTGGCCGCCGAGGCGCATGGTGCCCCCCATGTCCGACTGCTCGTCGCGTTGTTCGAACTCACCGCTCAACGTTTTCCACTCGGTAATCAGCCCGACGACCGGATGCGGTGCCGCGCGGTTGAATTCCGTGCTCATCGCCCCGTCGAGTCCCGCCAGATTGCGTGCCGCTTCGATCACCGCCACCTGCATCCCCAGGCAAATGCCCAGGTACGGAATGCCCTGTTCGCGCGCGTAGCGCACGGTTTCGATCTTGCCCTCGATGCCGCGATCCCCAAAGCCCCCGGGCACGACTATGCCGTCCATACCTGCAAGCCGATCCACGCCGTGCCGTTCGATGTCCTGTGCCTCGACGTAGTGAATGTTGACGCGCGTTCGCGTATGGATGCCGCCGTGCAGCAGCGCTTCCGACAACGATATGTAGGCGTCCCGAAGGTCGACGTACTTGCCGACCATCGCCACATTGACCTCGCTCTCGGGGTTTTTCTTGGCGTCGACGATCGCCTGCCATTCGCTCAGATCCGCCGCGGGCAGCTCCAGCCCCAGCTGGCGCGCGACGATTTCATCGAGACCCTGCTCGTGCATCATGGCCGGAATCATGTACAGGTCGTCAGCATCATAGGCCGATATGACCGCGGCCTCCTGAACGTTCGTGAACAGCGCAATTTTCTTGCGCTGCTCCTTGGGTAGCGGGTCTTCCGAACGGCAAACCAGGATGTCCGGCTGTATCCCGATCGAGCGAAGCTCCTTGACCGAGTGCTGCGTGGGCTTGGTTTTGATTTCCGACGACGTTGCAATGTACGGCACCAAGGTCAGGTGCACGTACACCACACGGTCGTGGCCGAGTTCGACGCCCATCTGGCGAATGGCTTCCAGAAACGGCAGCGACTCGATGTCGCCGACCGTGCCGCCGATTTCCACCAGGCAAATATCGGCATCACCGGCGCCGCGACGCACGCTCTGCTTGATTTCGTCGGTGATATGCGGAATCACCTGCACGGTGGCGCCGAGGTAGTCGCCGCGACGCTCCTTCGCAATCACGCTCTCGTAAATACGCCCCGTTGTGAAGTTCGAGTTGCGTCCCGTCTTTGCCGTACGCACAAAACGTTCGTAGTGGCCGAGATCCAGATCGGTCTCGGTGCCGTCGTGAGTGACGAATACTTCGCCGTGCTGGAACGGACTCATCGTGCCCGGATCGACGTTGATGTACGGATCGAGCTTGATCATGCTGATGGAGAGCCCGCGCGCTTCCAGTATCGCGCCGAGGCACGCCGAGGTTATCCCCTTCCCCAGCGAAGACACCACACCCCCCGTAATGAATACATACGATGTCATAAGACTGCTCATGGCATGAGGCGGGAAACAACAAAGGGCTGGATTAAAGCACGGTAGAGCGAGTGCTTTTCTCCAACCCTTGAGGACGCGCCGTCGTTGGACAATGACGGTATTGCACGGTAACAGAACGCCCCCTGCGACACAATGCAGGCACGACGAACCCGTGCGGTTTGACGCCCGGTTTCAGTGCAGCGGCGGATGCCCGGTCCAGTTGACGTCGACCACGGGCTTGCCGCCGGCCTCGCGCGCAACCAGGCAGTCCGCCGCGGCAACCAGTTCGCCCTGCCGATAGATGAGCGGTAACCGGTTACGCATCCATGGCACGATGCCGCGCTCCTGCAACAGTGTCTTGAGTTTGCGCGCGGGCCCGCCCGGGTAGAGCCGCAGACGCTCGCCGCCCTTGCGCCACGCAACGCTGAGCGAATCGGCGGAACCGCCGACGATAGTCAGTTCACCCAGGCCCGTCGGCAGCACAACGCGGCTCTCGCGCACGGCGATGGTGCCCGAGGGCTCGGGCTCAAGCGGCCGCATCAGATACAGTCGCCCGCGATACCGCCGCGCTTCGGCGCCGGCCCAGGCGACGTGCGGCGCGCGGTCGTCGGCGGCATCGACCACCGCAGCGGCGAGCGAGCTGAGCATGCGACCCGGCGGCAGTGGCAGTTGCAGCTCCCGGAGCGCGTGGCGGATCACGTTGCGCCGCCGTGCCGGCGAGAGCGCCTTGAGCCCGCCCAGGTCCAGGGTCTGAGGCTCACCCAGCCCGCGCAGGTCAATGGCGGCGAGGTCCCGCAAGAGTTCGCTGGCTTCGCTCGCCCGCTCGACCGTCACGCCGAGACGGGCGTCGAGATCCGGCCAGCGCTCACGCAGCACGGGAACCACCTGGCTGCGCAGGTAGTTGCGATCGAAATGCTGAACAAAATTCCCGGGATCGTCGATCCACGTGAGGTTCCGGCGCCGGGCTTCATCCTCGAGTACCGCGCGAGACTGCCCGAGTAGCGGACGCACCAGCCAGCCGTTGGCGAAGCGACGATACTCGGGCATCGCCGCGAGGCCGTCCGGACCGCTGCCGCGCAGCAGATTCAACAGCAGCGTTTCAAGCTGGTCGTCCAGATGATGTGCCGTCAGCAACCAGTCCCCGGGCCGTAGCAACTCGGCCATTGCCGCATAACGTGCTTTCCGCGCCGCCGCCTCGACGCCGATACCGGAGTCGCGATCGACAGCCACTTCGATACGCCGGAACTCGACGCCGAGCCGCCCGGCTTCGGCTTCGCAGCGGTCCGCCCAGTGCCGCGACGAAGGGTGCAGACCGTGGTCGACGTGAACGGCGAGCAGGCGACCGGGCCACGCTTCGGTCAGCAGATTCAAGAGCAGCGTCGAATCGAGCCCGCCGCTGAAGGCCAGGTGACAGCAGCCGGGCTTGCCCAGCTCGAGAGCCAGTTCCTCAAGCCGCTCGACAAGGCGCTCGACGCTGGCGCCTGCAGGCGGCATCAGACCTCTCGAAAGGCGCCGAAGGCGTCCAGCCTGCGTTGTCGTTCCTCGAGCAGTTGCTCGATGGGCAGATTCGACAGCGCGTCGAGATGCCGGCCAATGGCGTTTTGCATGAGCTCCGCCATGGCTGCTGGATTACGGTGCGCCCCGCCAAGCGGCTCTTCCAGTACTTCGTCGACGAGTCCGAAACCTTCGAGATGCTCGGCCGTAATCCGCATGGCCTCCGCGGCCTCTTCCGCCTTGTCCGCACTTTTCCAGAGTATCGAGGCGCATCCTTCCGGAGAGATCACCGAGTAGATGCCGTACTGCAGCATCAGCAGCCGATCGCTCACGCCTACCGCCAATGCACCGCCGGAACCGCCCTCGCCGATAACGATACTTAGAATCGGCGTTTTCAACTGCGACATCTGGTAGAGACTCTGCGCAATGGCCTCGCTCTGGCCGCGTTCCTCAGCGCCCACGCCGGGATACGCGCCCGGCGTATCGATCAGCGTAACGATGGGCAACGCAAATTTTTCGGCGAGCCGCATGAGCCGCTGCGCCTTGCGATAACCCTCCGGCTTGGGCATGCCGTAATTCCTGCGCACGCGTTCTTTGGTATCGCGGCCTTTCTGATGTCCAATGAGCATGACGGCGCGGCCGTCGATGCGACCGATCCCCCCGATCAGCGCCGGATCGTCGGCATACATCCGATCGCCGTGGAGCTCCTGGAAATCGGCGGCGAGCGCCTTCACGTAGTCAGCGGTATAGGGACGCATCGGGTGGCGCGCAACCTGCGCAATCTGCCACGCCGTCAGCTTGGAAAAAATGCTCCGGGTCAGCGACTCGCTCTTGCTCTTGAGCCGGGCCACCTCTTCGTTGATGTTGATCTCGGAATCGTCTCCGACGTACCGCAGCTCATCGATTTTTGCTTCGAGTTCCGCAATCGGCTGTTCGAAGTCGAGAAACTTGAGGTCCATAGGCTAGTGTCCTGAGTCGTTAATTCGCATGATTTCAGAGCCACTGATGGTCGTCTTGCCAAGGCGCATAAAGCGGGGACATTACATGATTTCCCGCCCACGTGCGTACTGCAGCTTGACGTTACCGTGCCCCAGGAGTTCGTCGAGCTTGTCCCTGAGTTCGCGGCTCGGGCGGACGCTCCACTCGGCCCCGAGAGCCAGGCGCGCCGAGGCGTCGCTGCCGCAATACTGAACGGCTACGTCGCAGCTGCCGTTGCGGTACGGTTTGAGCAGCCGCTGCAGCTCGGTCAACAGCGCGGTACCCTGCCCGTTCGGCGACAGGCGAAGCAGCATGTGACGGGCCTGAGCCTCGATTACCCGGTCGATGGGCTCCACCGACCTCGCGTTCAGCGTCCAGCCGCCGATGAAATCGTCGTACCGAAGACCGCCGCTAACAACCACAATTTCCTCTTTGACCAGCAGGTCGCGAAACTCCTCGTACGCCTCGGAAAACAGCGCAATCTCCATGCGCCCGGTGTCGTCGTCGATGACGACGCTGACCCGATTGCCGCGTTTCTTGAATTCCACGATCAAGCCGGCGACGGTGGCTTCACGGCGCCCCCTCGAATAGTCACGCTCGCCGCTTGCCGTTTTTGGCGCCGGCTCCTTGGCAAAGTCGCCAAGCTTGCGATCGACAAAAAAACCGGCGTCATGCCGCACTTCGTCGAAAGGATGGCCGGTCAGGTACAGGCCCAGCGCCTCTTTTTCATTACGCAGTAGCACGAGCTTGGGCCATTCGCTCATCTCGGGGGCGCGCGTTTCCTCGACGATCGCCGGAGGCGGCGTTTCGAGACCAAACATGTCGTTTTGCCCTGCGGCGGCGGCACGGGCGGCCTGCTCGGCCCCTTTGAGCGCCGATCCGACCTGCTGCATCAGCCCGCGGCGGGTATCGTCAAAACCGTCGAACGCACCCGACTTGATCATCGCCTCCAGGGTTCGCCGATTCAGCTTGTCGGCATCGACGCGGCGGCAAAACTCGGCGAGATCGGCGTACGGACCGCCGCGCTCACGTTCCTCGATAAGCGCCTCCACGGCCGCCCGGCCAACACCCTTGATCGCACCGAGTCCGTAGAGAATCGTCTTTTCGTCTGCCACGCTGAAATGATAGGCCGATCGATTGACGTCGGGCGGTACCAGCTTGAGACAGAGCTGGCGACAGTCGTCCTTGAGCGTCACGAGGCGGTCGGTATGGTCGAGGTCGGCGCTCATGACCGCCGCCATGAACGCGGCCGGATAGTGGGCTTTCAGGTACGCGGTCTGATAGGACAGCACAGCGTACGCCGCCGAATGCGACTTATTGAAGCCGTAACCCGCAAACTTCTCCATGAGATCGAAGATCCGCGTTGCGTTGGCTTCGTTCACGCCGCGAGCGACGGCACCGCTGACGAAGATTTCGCGCTGCTTCGCCATCTCCTCGGGCTTCTTCTTGCCCATCGCGCGCCTCAGGAGGTCGGCGCCGCCCAGCGTGTAGCCGGCCAGTACCTGGGCAATCTGCATGACCTGTTCCTGGTACAGAATGACGCCGTAGGTGGCCTCCAGCACGGGCTTCAGGTCCGGGTGCAAATAGTCGATGTCGCCGGCATCCGGCGAGTGTTTGCGCTCGATGAAGTCGTCGACCATTCCCGATTGCAGGGGGCCGGGCCGAAACAGAGCAACCAGCGCGACGAGGTCGTCGAACTGGTCGGGTTTGAGGCGGCCGATGAGGTCGCGCATACCGCTCGATTCGAGCTGGAACACGGCCGCGGTCTTGGTGCTCTGCAGCAGCCGGAACGTGGCGGGATCGCGCGGCGGTATCCGGCCGACGTCAAAACGCTCGCGACTATCGCGGTCGTCCTGCTGGTTGATGATGCGCTCCGACCAATCGATGATCGTCAGCGTCTTCAAGCCAAGGAAGTCGAACTTGACCAGCCCCGCGGCCTCGACGTCGTCCTTGTCGAGTTGGGTTACGACGTTGACACCGCCCTCCTCGCAGTAGAGCGGCGTAAAGTCGGTCAGCTGGTCGGGTGCGATGACGACGCCGCCCGCGTGTTTGCCGGCATTGCGCACCAGGCCTTCGAGCGAGCGAGCCAGGTCGATGATCGCCGCAACCTCCTCGTCGCTGCGATACATTTCGCTCAGCTCGTCGGACTGATCGAGCGCTTTGTCGAGCGTCATGCCAATTTCGAAAGGCACCTGCTTCGCAATGCGGTCCACAAAGCCGTAAGGCTGTCCAAGTACCCGGCCGCTGTCGCGTATGACGGCCTTGGCCGCCATCGTGCCGAAGGTAATAATCTGCGCAACCCGCTCGCGTCCGTAGCGTTCCGCAACGTAGTCGATGACACGGTCGCGGCCTTCCATGCAGAAGTCCACATCGAAGTCCGGCATCGATACGCGCTCGGGATTCAGAAAACGCTCGAACAGCAAATCGTGCTCGATCGGGTCGAGGTCCGTGATGCCGAGTACCCATGCCACCAGCGACCCGGCGCCGGAGCCGCGGCCCGGCCCGACCGGCACGCCGTTATCGCGAGCCCAGCGAATAAAGTCGGCGACGATCAGGAAGTACCCCGGAAAACCCATTCCCTTGATGACGTCGAGTTCGGTGGCAAGCCGGTCCACATAAACCGACTTCACGCCTTGAACGTCGTCGTCGCGCCCGGCCAGGATCGGCTCCAGGCGCTCCTCGAGGCCCGCCTCGGCTGTGCGCGTCAGGAACTCGGCCTCGTCCTGTCCCTCGGGGACCGGGAATGCAGGCAGCACGCTCTTGCCGAGTTCAAGATCCAGATTCAGGCGTTTTGCAATCTCCAGCGAGTTTTCGATGGCCTCCGGAACGTCGGCGAACAGCGAACACATTTCCTCACTGCTTTTCAGATACTGCTCGGCGCTGTAAGCGCGCGGCCGGTCCGGATCAGCGAGCCCCCGCCCCTCATGAATACACACGCGGGCCTCGTGGGCGTTGAAATCCTCTTTGCGGATGAAACGCACGTCGTTGCTGGCGACCACCGGCGTGCCCGTCTCGCTCGCCAGCCTGAGCGATTCCTGTACGCAGTCTTCTTCCTGCGGCCTGCCGGTGCGGGTCAGCTCGAGGTAGAAACGTTCGGGAAACAAACGACGCCAGTGATCCAGCCGCTCGCGCGCAAGGTCTGTCTGTCCCGAGGCGAGTGCCTGCCCGACGTCACCGCCGAGACCACCCGACAGCGCCAGGAGACCCTCGACGCTCTCCGTCGTGAGCCACTCGCGACGGGCGAGCGGCTCGCCGCGGACCTGGCCTTCGATGTAGGCACGGGTCAGCAGTTCGGAAAGCCGCCGGTAGCCCACGTTGTTCTGGCAGTACAACAGCAAGCGATGCGGCCGGTTGGCGTCCTCTTCGTTGACCAGCCTCAGGTCCGCGCCGATGAGGGGTTTGATGCCGCCGGCTATGGCTTTGGTGTAGAACTTGACCATCGCAAACAGGTTGTTCTGGTCGGTCAACGCGACGGCAGGCATGCCGTCCGCCCTAAGCGCCTGCATCAACGCCGGTATTCGCACGGTCGAGTCGACGAGCGAATATTCCGTGTGCACACTCAGGTGCACAAAGCGCGAGGCACTCATTGACTGAGCGCCTGTCTTACCGGTGCAAAGCTCAGCCGATGTTCATTGCACGGACCGTGCGCCTGCAGCCGCTCCCGGTGCAGGCGCGTGCCGTAACCCTTGTGCTGACCAAACGCATAGTCGGGATACAGGCGATCGTAGCCGCGCATGATGTCGTCGCGGGTTGTCTTCGCAAGTATCGATGCGGCGCTGATGGCGGGCACCTGGTCGTCACCGCCAACGATTGCCGTGCCGTCGATCTGTCGGCCGAAGAACTCGAGGTTCGGCAGTCGGTTGCCGTCGACCATCACGTGAGTCGGCGAGCGATTCAGGCCGAGGATGGCCCGACGCATCGACAGGAACGTGGCCGACAGTATGTTCAGCGAATCGATTTCGGCGCGATCGGCCCACGCAACGGACCAGGCCAGCGCTGAACGACGAATGACCTCGGCAAGCTCGACTCGGCGCCGCTCGCTCAGCTTCTTCGAATCCCTCAAGCCATCGGGCACGGCGTGGGTGTCGAGGATGACGGCGGCCGCAACCACCGGGCCCGCCAACGGCCCGCGCCCCGCTTCGTCCACACCGGCAACACCGCGGCGCTCAACACTCCCTGGACGGCTTGTGCATGACAATGACTTCTGCATGACTCCTCGAAATACGTGGGTTGCCGAAAAGCCTCATTCGGACTTGGCAAGCTCGAGAACGGCGGCCGCTGCCCGCTCGTCGGCGTCGAGCGCGAGGCTGGTGCGCAGTTTAGCAAAACCGTCGCGGATGCCGGCACGGCGTTCCGGATCATCGAGGAGGCTCTGAACCGCCCGCGCGAGATTCTCACCCGTGGCCTCCTCCTGAATGAACTCGGGAACCAGGGGCTCTTCGGTCAGCAGATTCGGCAGCGTGTAGTGCTGCACTTTCAGGAGACCGAGCGCACGCACGATACGCGCTGTCAGCGGCGCAACCCGATAAGCGGCAACCGTGGGCTTGCCGAGCAACGCGGCCTCCAGCACGGCCGTTCCCGACGCGACCAGCACGACGTCCGCAACCCGCATGGCATCGAGCGAACATCCGTCAAGCAATCGGACCGACTCCGCAATGCCGGCGGCCGACACCGTCCGCTCCACGACGGTGCGGAGCTTCGGCGTCGCAACCGGAAGCACAAAACGTCGTTCCGGCGCATCCTCGAGCAATTGCGCTGCCGCCCCGGCGAACTCGGGTATCAGCCGCTCCACCTCGCTCATACGGCTGCCGGGCAACAGCGCCACGACACTCGCGGCAGCGGGGATCGAATACCGCTCGCGGAGCGCCGCGGCGTCGTAGTCCGGCGACAATTCCGTCGCTTTGGGATGGCCAACAAACACGGCGTCGACGCCCTGTTCGTCATAGAACTGCTTCTCGAACGGCAGCAGGCACAACACACGATCGACGGCGCGGCGAATCGTCTTGATGCGCCACTGACGCCAGGCCCAGACCGAGGGGCTCACATAGTGAGCGGTAGGTATTCCCGCCGAGCGCAGGCGCCGCTCGAGGCCCAGGTTAAAATCGGGTGCGTCGATCCCAACAAACACGTCCGGTGGGTTTTCTATCCAGTGGCGGATCAGCCGGCCGCGAAGGCGCAGCAATCGCGGGATCTCCTTCAGGGGCTCGATCAGCCCCATGACGGCGAGTTCCTCGGCGTCCGCAAGCGCTTCACAGCCCGCCGCAATCATTGCCGGGCCGGCAACACCCTCACAGTGAGCTTGCGGGACCCTCAAGCGAATCTGCCGAATCAGCCCTGCGCCAAGCAGGTCGCCCGAGGCTTCGCCGGCAATGATGCCGATGCGCATCTTCTAGGGCCTGTTAACCCTACCGCGCGATGCCGCGGTCCGACTGCTGGAGAGACTCCAGAAACAGGCGAAGCTCGGGCTCGTCGTCGACCCGCGAAGACAACTCGTCGATGGCGTCGGCCAGCTTCCGATTCTCGCGGAACACGAGGCGATACGCGTTCTTGATATTGCGAATCTGCGCCGCATCGAAACCGCGCCGCTTGAGTCCCTCGCTGTTGATCCCCCTGGGCCTCGCCGGCACGCCGGAACACGTTACGTAGGCCGCAATATCGCGGTTGGCTCCCGCATACATTCCCAGAAAGGCATGCGCGCCGATCCTGCAGAACTGATGCGCGCCGGAGAAACCCGCAAAAATAGCCCAGTCGCCGACGTGGACGTGACCCGCAAGCGTTGCGTTGTTCGCCATGATCGTGTGATTGCCGATCATGCAGTCGTGCGCAATGTGCACGTAGGCCATGATCCAGTTGTCGTTGCCGAGGCGCGTGACGCCGGCGTCGTCCACGGTGCCGCGGCTGATCGTGCAGTATTCACGTATTGTGTTGCTGTCGCCGATCTCCAGCCGCGTCGGCTCACCCCGATACTTGCGGTCCTGCGGGTCGTCGCCGATCGAAGCAAACTGGTAGATCCGGTTGTTCTCGCCAATGGTCGTCGGACCGTTGACCACGACGTGACTGTCGATGCGCGTGCCGCGACCAATTTTCACGTTGTCGCCGATGACGGCGTACGGTCCGATCTCTACGTCGTCCGCAAGTTCGGCCTTTTCCGAGATAAGCGCTGTTGGATGAATCATTGGGTCTCCGAGCATGCACTCAACCGCGTGCACTCAGCCCGGTGCACTCATAATCGTCGCCGAGGCCGCCAGGTTGCCGTCGACGCTCGCCTCGCAACGATACCACCAAAGGCCGCGGCGGGTTTTCTCGACCTCGATGTCGAGCGCGAGACTGTCTCCGGGTGTGACGGGGCGCTTGAAACGCGCATTGTCGACTCCGGCAAGCACATACAGCGGCCTTTCTCCCTTACCGTCATGATCGTGACTCAGCTGCGACAGCAGGCAGCCCGCCTGCGCAAGCGCCTCGACGATCAGCACGCCGGGCATGACCGGACGTTCGGGAAAGTGCCCCTGGAAGAAAGGTTCGTTAGCGCTGACGTTCTTGACGGCGCTGAGACTCTCGTGCGGCACGTATGCCAGTACCCGATCGACAAGCAGGAACGGATAGCGATGCGGGATGAGCTCGCGAATCCGCAACTGGTCGAGCACTTCGCTCACGCGCCGCCCTTTTCGAGTTTGCGAACACGATCGGCCAGCGCACCCAATCGCTTGAAGCGCGCGACCCGGCGCGTCCACTCGCCGGCCTTCTCGGCCGTGAAGCTACCGGCATAGGTGCCGGGTTCGCGGATGTCCTTCGAGACGACGGCCTGACCGCTCACGATCACGTCGTCACAAATCGACACGTGGCCAACCACACCTGCCTGCCCGGCAAACATACAGCGCTTGCCGACGCGAGTGCTCCCGGCGATGCCGACCATCGCCGCTATGGCCGTGTGCGCTCCGATGTGTACGTTATGAGCGATCATGCAGAGGTTGTCGATGCGCACACCGTCTTCAATCACCGTATCGTCGACGGCGCCACAGTCGATGGTCGTATTGGCTCCAATCTCCACGTCGGCGCCAACACGCACGCCGCCGACTTGCGGCACTTTGACCCAGCCGGAGTCGCTCATGGCGTTGCCGAACCCGTCCGCACCGATGACGGCGCCCGAGTGAACAATCGACCGCGCCCCCAGACGGACAGCGCGAACGAGTGACGCATTGGCGTGCACCACGCAAGCGTCGGCGAGTTCGCAGTCGGGACCGACAAAAGCGCCCGCGTGCACGATGGTCCTGGACCCTATTCGCACGCGCTCGCCGATAACGGCGTTGGGGCCAATACTCGCGTCGTCCGCGAGTTCGGCGGACTCGTGCACAACGGCGGAGGGATGTACGCCCGCGGCACTCGGCGCGGGCGGATGCAGCACTGCCGCCATACGCGCGTAGCTCGCATACGGGTTGGAAGATACGAGCGCCGCGGTCGGCGCCAGCTCCAGATCAGCCGGCCGCAGGACAACAGCCGCAGCCCGGGTATTGGCAAGCTGCGGCCGGTATGCGTCGCTGGCAAGAAAACTCAGAGCGTCGCTATCGGCGTTGGCCAGAGTGGCAACGCGGCTGACGACGGTATCCGGATCGCCCTTGAGTTCGCAGCCGAAGCGGCTTGCGAGCGCGCCCAGACTTTCCGGCATGGCGGCTAGCGCGAGCTCGTCGCCTGATAGCTCGCTTCGATTGCGCGCAGAACCTCGTCAGTAATGTTCGCCGCGGTCGAGGCGAACAACACGCCGTCACCAACGACTATGTCGTAGCCTTCACCCTGGGCGTACGCCTGCACTTCCGAAAGCAGGGAGCGCTGTAGCTTGCCCAGCTCTTCGTTCTGCCGCAGGTTGAGATCTTCGCGGAATTCCGTGTCGAGTCGCGTGACTTCGCGGCGCGAATCGCGAATGCTCTTTTCGAGAGCGCGGCGTTCCGCTTCGCTCATCACTTCGGCGTCTTTCTGCGCCTTCTCGACCAGCTCCTGAAGCTCGGTCTGTTTGGCGAGTATTTCGCGCTGACGCGGTGCAAATTCTTCCTGCAACGCATCCATGGCAGCCTTGGTCTGCGGCGCACGATCCATCAGCGCAGGTACGTTGACGACGCCGATCTTGAGTTCCTGGGCGCCTGCCGGCAGAGCGAAAGCACACAGCAGTACTGCGGCTGCCGCAACTTTACCCAGCTGAAGTTTTGCAAAAATCATAAACTGTCCATTCATCAAAACGCTTGTCCAATGGAGAACTGGAACCGTTCCAGTTCATCCCCGAAAAACCGGTCGTTGCCGCTGTACGCGTTCAACGGATAAGCGTAACTAAACCGGAATAACCCGAGAGGCGCCAACCACTGTACGCCAATACCGACCGATGTCCGAAGTTCCTGAAAATCCGGCTTGTATTCGACCGGGCTACCCAGCCGGTCGAAAAACTCGACCTCGCCGGTGTTGAACACGTTGCCCGCGTCGTAAAACAGGGTTGCTCTGGCCTGCCTGGCCCATTTCTCCGGGAGCGGGAGTATAAGCTCTAACTGGCTCGCAACCAACACGTTACCGCCATAGGGGTTGCCGAAACTGTCCCGTGGACCGAGGAAAGACTCGCGATAACCGCGTATCGACTGCGGTCCGCCACCAAAATACTGCTTGTACGGTGGTAACGCCGTCGTTTCGCCCATGGCTTCGCCATAACCCAGCTCGACGTTCCAGCGCAGCGCAAAACGGCCGAATAATGGCTGATATTTGGTCAAATTGTAGCGCGCAGTGAAATACTCCACGTCGCTCACGCCGGGAATCGTCGCGCCAAGAAACAGCTGCTGGCGGGTGCCGCGGGTCGCAAACAGCGCCCGGTTGCGGCTGTCGTAGATCCAGCCCGCCAGCAAATCCAGAGTTTCGAATTCCGTCCCAAAAAACTCGATGTTGCTGCTGCCTTCGGTCGTGAACTGGTTGCCGTTGTTCTGCACCCACTCCTGCGCCTGCAGCGTGCTACTACTCGACGACAGCAGTTCCGCGCTCTGGTAGCTCAAGCCGAAGGTCAGCGTCTGGAACTCTCCGATCGGATAACCGTAGTCAACCGTCGCGCCAATGGTCTCGGTCGAAAAATCCGATGTTGCCGACGTGAACTGCGTTATGTCGCGGTAGGTCAGCGCGACCGTGCGGCGGATGCCGTCCATTGTCCGATACGGATCGGTATGCGACAGACTGTAGAGCTTCGAGAAACGGCCGGAATTCAGCTCCAGCGCAACACGGTTGCCGCTGCCGAGGAAATTGGTGTGCACAATGCTGCCGTTCAAGAGCAGCTTCTGCGCCTCGGAGTAACCGATGCCGCCCGAGAATTGCCCGGGCATCCGGTATTCAAGATCCACGTCGACGTCGACCAGGTCGGGGCTGCCCTGAACCGGCGAGTTGCTGATGTCGACGTTTTCGATGTAGGGCAGACGCTGCAAACGAATTCGCGAACGGTCGACCAGAATGTTCGACAGATACGAACCCTCGAGCTGGCGCATTTCACGGCGCAGGACTTCGTCATCGATTTCGTCGACGCCGTTGAAGTTGATGCGGCGCACGTACACCCGGTTGGACGGATTGACGAAGAACGTCACTTCGGCCTCCAGGGTGTCGCGATCGAGGTCCCAGACCGGATTGATCTCGGCGTTTGCGTAGCCTTCCTCGCCGAGGCGCAATGACATGAGCTCCGAGGTCTGCGTCAGCATGGCCTGGTTGAACGTGGAACCGGGCCGCGCAAGGATCAGCGCTTTCAGAAACTGCTCGGGGATCACCATTTCGCCGACCAGGCGGACGTCGGAGACCGTATAGCGATCGCCCTCGCGAATCGTGATCGTGACGTAGATGTCTTTCTTGTCCGGCGATATCGCAACCTGCGTCGATGCAACGTCGAAGTCGGCGTAACCCCGATTCATGTAGAACGACCGCAACGTCTCGAGATCGCCTTCAAGCCCCTGTTTCTCGTAGCGATCGTCCTGGCGAATCCACGACAGCCAGTTCGCCGTATCGAGATTAAAACCCTCGCGGATCTGTTTATCGCTGAACTGCGTGTTGCCGACGATGTTGACTTGACGAATCTTGGCCCGCTTGCCTTCGTCGATATCGATTCGGATCTGTACGGTGTTGTTGGGGCGGTCGATGACCTGCGTGCTGATTTTGACAGCGTACTTGCCGCGATCGTAGTACTGCTCGCGGAGGAACATCGTTACGTTGTCCAGCACGGAGCGGTCGAAAGTGCGGCCCTTGGCAAGACCGACGCCGCGCAGGGATTCGGTCAGGTCCTCGGTCTTGATGTCCTTGTTGCCATCGATCTCGAAGCTTTCGATCGACGGACGCTCGCGCACGGCGATCACAAGCGTATCGCCTTCGCGGCGCATCTCGATGTTGTCGAACAGCCCCTGACCGTACAGCGACTCGATCGCCTCGCGAATTCGAATTCGATCGATTTCGTCGCCGATATTCACGGGCAGATAGTTGAATACCGTACCCTCGGAGATTCTCTGCAAACCCTCGACACGCATGTCGCGGACGACAAATTCGGCTTCGTCGTCAGCCGCCGCCGCCGGGCCGCTCGCCACGATAGTGAGCATGGCCGCAACCGACAGCACGTGGCGGAGCAACCGCGAGTAATAATAAGAGTGAACCAGACGCGTCATCGTAGTGTGTCCCCCTGCGGGCGCATCAGCCCAGTATTCTCGCAATATCGTTGTAGAAAGCGAAACTCATCAGCATGATCAGGGCAAGGATGCCGACCTGCTGACCGATAATCTGTGCCCGCTCGGACAACGGACTGCCTTTGAGAAGTTCTATGGTCTGGTAAACGATCTGTCCACCATCCAGCACCGGCACGGGCAGGAGGTTCAGAACCCCCAGGCTGATGCTGACGATGGCCAGGAAACCGAGGAAGTAATCGACGCCGCGCTCAGCGCTCTCGCCGGCAAACTGGGCAATGTTGATCGGCCCACTGATGTTCTTGATCGACACGTCGCCCGTCAGCATCCGGCCGAGCATCTTCACGGTGAACACGGTGGACGCCCAGGTGCGCTCGATGGCCCGGCTGACGGATTCCAGCGGCCCGAACTTCCTGAGGTAAACGAAGTCGCCCGCCGCTTCGGCGCTGCCGATCCCGAGCATGCCCACCGTCCTGCCGTCGCGCTCTGCGCTGCCGAGCACGAGCGACAGAGTTTCTTCGCTCTGTGTCGTTTCGCGGATGACGCCAACTTCGACGGCCTCGTCGGGGCGCGGTGCAACCAGAGCGATCAGGTCGTTGAAATGCCGCACGGGCTCACCGTCGATCGACACGATGCGGTCGCCCTCGCGAATACCGGCGCGCTCCGCAGCGCCCTCCTCGACGACGCTGCCCACGACGGCCGGAAACTGCCACGCCGAAAAACCGAGCCCGTCGAACAGCATGCCGGGTTCGGTGAGACGCGCGCGATCGTCACCCACGTCCAGTGTTGCCCGTTCTGTCGAACCGTCGCTCTTTTCGAGCGTCATATCGACCCGGCCTTCGGCCACGAGCTGGTCGAGCATCGCCAACAGCGTGGTCTCCCAGTCAGGGCTGGCCTGGCCGTTGACGGCCACGATGCGATCGCCGTACTCGAGACCCGCGCGATCGGCATAAGACGCCGGCTGGACGTCGCCGACGGCTGGAACGACGGTTGGGATGCCGTAAACGAACAGCGCCCAGTAGGCGAGGATCGCAAACAGGAAATTGAACAGCGGGCCGGCAAACAAAACGGCAATACGATGCGGAATGGGGCGCTGGTCGAATGCACGGCCGACGTCCTCGGGGGACACGTCCGCTTCGCGGCTGTCGAGAAAACGCACGTAGCCGCCGAGGGGAATCGCCGAAATGCAGTACTCCGTTCGATCGGGACCGCGGCCTACCCGCATCCAGATGGGTTTGCCGAAGCCGATGGAGAACCGCAGCACCTTCATTCCGCACCAGCGACCCACTATGTAGTGCCCGTACTCGTGTACGGCCACCAGGATGCTGATCGCCACGATAAACGCCAGTGCGTTGCCGAAAATTGTCCCCATCGTGCTAAATGCGTCCCTTATGATCGCGCCCGAACCTCGGCGAATCGCCGAGTTCATCCCGTATTGGAGCTATCCGGGGGCGCGCAGTTCCAACAGAATTGAGGCTTTCACCCCCAACCTGAATGTCCGCTGAACGCCTCATTGGCCCAGTCCCGTCCACGCGAGACCGAGCGCGAACAGCGGAGCGGCGGCCGAAACGCTGTCGATACGGTCGAGAATCCCCCCGTGCCCGGGAAACAGCGCGCCGCTGTCCTTCACCCCGGCGGTCCGCTTGAACATGCTGACGGTCAGATCGCCGACAATCGACAACGCCGCCGCTGCCATGCAGAACGGCACGAGCACGGCGTACGACAGATCGCGATAGGTGACAAACGCTATGGCGACCAGCGACACGACGACCAGCCCGCCGAGCACGCCTTCCCAGGTCTTTCCCGGGCTGATTTCCGGCGCGAGCTTGACGCGGCCGAAACGTTTGCCGGAAAAATAGGCGCCGACGTCGGCAGCCCAGACGATGATCAGCGCAAACAAAAGGGTCACGGGATTGGCCGTGTACAGAGTCACCAGCGCTACAAATAGCGGCAACAGAACAAACGCACCGCACAGCCAGCGCAGCGGTTCGGGTATTGGCGTGGGGAAGCGGAAGGTCCAGATCAGCGCGAGCAGCCACCAGACGAGCGACGCAAACAGAATCGGCTCGGTCACGACCGGCAACGCAAGACCGGTGAACAAAACGAGCACCGCTATCAACAACACGTACCCGGCGCGAACCAGCGGCCTGGCGCCGCCAAGAAACGCCGACCATTCCCAGGCGCCGCCGAGGACCAGCAGTCCAATAAACGCCTTCGCGGCATTCGCCGGCAGCACGAACATCACCAGCAGCAGCACCGCAAGCGCAATCAACGCAGTAACGATCCGCTGCTTCAGCATGGCTGAGCCTCGAGTTGATCACCCGTGCGCCCGTAACGCCGCTGTCGTGCCTCGAAGAACCGTATCGCCTCCGCCGCGTGCTCGGACGAAAACTCCGGCCACAATACGTCCGAGAAGAACAGCTCGGCGTAAGCCAGGTGCCAGAGAAGAAAATTGCTGATCCTCTTCTCACCGCCGGTGCGAATCAGCAGATCGACGTCGGGACAGCCGCCCAGCTCCAGGGTTTCGGCAAACGCCGTCTCGTCGATCCGCTCGGGTGTGAGCACGCCGTTGCGAACCTGCTCCGCCATCGCACGCGCCGCCTCGACAATATCCCAGCGGCCGCCGTATGCCATCGCAACGTTCAGCTGCAAACCCGTGTTGTCCCGGGTGCGCTGCTCAGCCTCGTCGATGCGTTTCACCAGGCGCGAGCCAAGGCTGTCGCGATTGCCGATGAACCGCAGGCGAACGTTGTTCTTATGCAGGTTGTCAGCCTCGCGTTTCATCACCTCGACAAACAAGGTCATGAGCGCACCCACCTCTTCCCTTGGCCGCGCCCAGTTCTCGCTCGAAAACGCAAACAGGGTCAGGCACTCGATCGACCGTTCCGCCATGTATTCGACCAGCTGCCGCGCAGCCTTCACGCCCGCCTTGTGTCCGGCCTGACGGGGCATCGCGCGCAGATTTGCCCATCGACCGTTGCCGTCCATGATCACCGCAACGTGCCGCGGCACGTTGCGCGGGGCTGGAATGCTGGGTATCGGTGTGCTCATGAGGAATCGGCGGTGCTGTCTGAAATCCGGCGGCGGCAGTCGCCGTTCAGATTTCCATCAGCTCCGCTTCTTTGTCAGCCAAGACCTGATCGACTTCCGCCACGTACTTGTCGGTGATGCCCTGAATGTCCTCTTCAGCACGGCGCTCGTCGTCCTCGCCAATCATTTTTTCCTTCATCAGGTCCTTGACGTCACCAATCGCGTCGCGGCGAATGTTGCGAATCGCAACCCGGCCGCCCTCCGCCTCCTGACGGACGACGCGAATCATGTCCTTACGGCGTTCTTCGGTCAGCGCGGGCAGCGGGACCCGGATCACTGTTCCGGCCGAAGCGGGATTGAGGCCGAGATCCGACGTCATGATGGCTTTTTCGATGGGCTGCACCATGTCTTTCTCCCATGGCGTCACGGTCAGCGTCCGCGAGTCTTCAACGCCAACGTTGGAGACCTGGTTGAGCGGCACCTGACTACCGTAGTACTCCACGGTAATGTGATCCAAGAGGCTGGTGTGTGCACGCCCGGTACGAATCTTGGTCAGTTCCTGCCTGAGCGATGCCACACTCTTGGCCATACGTTCCCCGGCGTCTTTCTTTATTTCGTCCAGCACGTTGTTGGCCTCTCGCTGTGGTTGATTAGATTTCGATTCGCAAAGTGTCTGCCTGACCGACGTGAGCGGCTATCTACGCTGTCACCAGTGTGCCGACCTCGGCACCCGCTACCGCATCGACCAGTGAGCCGGGACGGGTCAGATCGAAGACGCGCAGCGGCAACCCGTTGTCGCGGCACATGACTATCGCCGTTGCGTCCATAACCGACAGCTTGTCGCGAAGCACCTGATCGAAACTCACGGTGTCGTAGCGCACCGCGTCAGGGTGCGTCACCGGATCAGCATCGTACACGCCGTCGACCTTGGTTGCTTTCAGCAGCACGTCCGCGCCGATCTCGATGGCGCGAAGGCTCGCCGCCGTGTCGGTAGTGAAGAAGGGGTTACCCGTGCCAGCGGCGAGAATCACAACTCTGCCCTTTTCGAGGTGCCGGACTGCTCGGCGACGTATGTAGTCCTCACAGACCTCATTGATCCTCAAAGCCGACATCACGCGGGCATGCACCTCCAGCGCCTCCAGAGCATCCTGGATCGCCAGTGCGTTCATGACGGTCGCCAGCATACCCATGTGGTCGCCGGTCACGCGATCCATTCCCGACCGCGCCAGACCCGCCCCGCGGAAGATGTTGCCCCCGCCAATGACAATGGCAATCTCGGTGCCTCGACCCCGCGCCTCCGCGACCTCGGCGGCCATTCGCTTGATGACCGTCGGCTCGATGCCGTACTCGAGATCACCCATGAGCGCTTCCCCGCTGAGTTTCAGGAGTACGCGCCCGTAGGGGCTGTTGGCGTCGGACATAGTCAATCCCTGCAAGCCGAAATTTCTTTTATTTCAGGAGTTTATCACGAATCCTGAAGCCACGATCAAGCATTCCGGCCGTACGCCTGCTTCGTCCGCGGAATCAACTGGCGCCTTTGACCTGCGCCATGACTTCCTCGACAAAGTTGTCGGCCTTTTTCTCGATACCCTCGCCGACTTCGTAGCGGACAAACTCCGTCGCCTTGGCGCCGCTGCTGGAGAGCAGTTTGCCGACGGTCACGTCGGGATCCTTGACGAAAGGCTGCCCGACGAGCGTGATTTCCTTGAGAAACTTGGCGATGCGGCCGCCGATCATTTTTTCGATGATCTCAGCCGGCTTGCCGGATTCCTGTGCCTGCTCGGTCAGGATCCTGCGTTCCTTTTCGAGCACTTCGGCCGGCACGCCGTCTTCGTCGATGCAGGTTGGGTTGATCGCCGCCACGTGCATGGCGACGTCGCGCGCAAGCGCCTCGTCTCCGCCGTCGAGCGCCACGATCGCGCCGATTTTAGCTCCGTGGGTGTAGTAACCGATCGTGCCGTCCGTATCGACGGCGGTCAGCCGCCGCACGCTGATGTTCTCGCCAACCTTGCTCACGAGTTCGGTGCGGGCCGCCTCGACCGTACGTCCGTCGGCCAGCGTGGCGTCCGCCAGATCGTCAACCGACGCAGCGCCGGCGGCGACAGCCGCCGCGGCAACCGCTTCCGCGAATGACACGAAGTTTTCGTCCTTGGCCACAAAGTCGGTTTCGGAATTCACCTCGAGGATGACCGCCCGGTTGCCCTCGTGCACGATCACGACGCGGCCGTCAGCCGCGACCCGTCCCGCTTTCTTGTCCGCCTTGGCCTGGCCGGACTTGCGCAAGAGCTCCGCGGCCGCGTCCAGATCGCCGCCGGTCTCGACCAGCGCCTTTTTGCATTCCATCATGCCGGCACCGGTACGCTCACGCAGTTCTTTCACCATGGAAGCCGTGACTGCCATTTCTCATGTCCTCTTAAATGTTCGGTAGATGCAGGGCCGCCCCGCCACTGGCAGGTCACGGCCCGATAGTCCGGCCGACGCGCTATTCCGCGTCCTTGGCCGCTGGCGCCTCAGCGTCCTCCGCTGCAGGCGCATCCGTCTTCGCTTCGGCGGAAGCGTCCGCGGCCTGAGCGGCTTCGGCCGCAGGCTCTCCGGCTGCTTTTTTGTCGGCATCCGCTTTGTCGGCGTCTTGCTTGTCGGCGTCTTTCTTGTCCGCCTGGGGCTTGTCCGCTTCCTTCTTGGGCGCCGCCTTACGCGGCGCCTTGCGCGCCGTCTTCTTGGCGGCTTTCTTGCGGGACGGCGCCTTCTTGACGTTGCCCTCGCTGTCCAGCTCGACGAACTCGTCTTCGCCCAGAGCCACCTCGGGCAGCGACGCTCTGCCGTCGACGACGGCGTCGGCAACCATTGCCGCATACAGCTGGATGGCGCGCATTGCGTCGTCGTTACCCGGGATCACGTAGTCGACGCCTTCCGGCGAGCAGTTCGTGTCCACCACGGCAACCACGGGGATGCCGAGCTTCTGAGCCTCGCGGATCGCAATGTCTTCGTGATCGACGTCGACGACAAACATGACGTCGGGCAGCGACTTCATGGCCTTGATGCCGCCCAGGCTTTTCTCGAGCTTTTCGCGCTCGCGGGTCAGACCGAGAATTTCCTTCTTGGTCAGGCCGTCGAAGCCGCCCTCCTCGGCCATTTCTTCAAGCGCCATGAGGCGTTTGACGGACTGTCGGATCGTTTTGTAGTTCGTCAGCATGCCGCCGAGCCAGCGCTGGCTGACGAACGGCATCTCGGCGCGGTCCGCTTCGGCGCGAATCGCCTCCCTGGCGGCGCGCTTGGTGCCGACGAACAGCACCGTGCCGCCGTCGGCGACGGTCGCCTTGACGAACGCGCACGCCTCGCGAGCGAGCGGCACGCTCTTCTCGAGATTGATGATGTGGATTTTGTTACGTTCGCCGAAGATGTACGGGGCCATCTTCGGGTTCCAGTAGCGGGTCTGATGCCCAAAATGCACGCCAGCCTCTAGCATCTGGCGCATAGATACGTCTGCCATTGTTGTTTCTCCGGGTTAAGCCTCCGCATACCCCATTGCACAACCCCTTTTCAGGTGGGGCACCCAGTGCTCTGTGACGGTATGCGTGTGTAGTCGTTGCCTCTAGGGCGCGCGCTTTATACCATAGCCGGCTGCAAGCAACAATGTGAAAACCTAAGGATTTTTCGCAACTACGGCAACAGGAACGCCAGGCACGGAATGACGGTACAAATCAAATCCCCAGAAGAGCAGGAAAAAATGCGCGTCGCCGGCCGACTTGCCGCGGAAGTGCTTGATATGATTGGAGAATATGTCAAGCCCGGCGTCAGCACGGACGAACTGAATCAGATTGCTCATCGATATATCACCGAGCAACAGGACGCGATACCCGCCCCGCTCAACTATCGAGGCTTCCCGAAATCCATCTGCACCTCGGTGAATCATGTGGTTTGCCACGGCATTCCGGGTGAAAAGAAGCTGAAATCCGGCGACGCCGTCAATATCGACGTCACGGTCATCAAGGACGGTTACCACGGCGACACCAGCCGCATGTTCCTCGTCGGCAAGGCCGGTATTCAGGCCGAAAGGCTCGCCGCCATTGCCAAGGAGAGTATGTGGCTGGGTATCGAGGAGCTGAAGCCCGGGAAGCAGCTCGGCGACATCGGTGCCGCAATACAGAAACACGTCGAAAAAAACCGCTTCTCCGTCGTGCGTGAATATTGCGGCCACGGCATCGGCCGGGGCTTTCACGAAGACCCGCAGGTGCTGCACTACGGTACGCGCGGCACGGGCATGGAACTCAAAGCGGGAATGACCCTGACGGTCGAGCCCATGGTCAACGCCGGGCGGGCGGACGTGAAGCTCTTGCGCGACGGTTGGACCGTGGTCACGAAGGATCACAGCCTGTCCGCCCAGTGGGAGCACACGGTGCTGATCACCGAAGACGGCTACGAGGTCCTTACGCTCGGCGCCCTGGATCGTGGCGCTTGATGTCCGAATCGCTCTCCGCGACCACCACACGGTCTGAGGACCCGACGCTCGCCGAGTTCCTCGACTGCCTCGAATCCGGCAACTGCCGGGAGGCGCTTGCAAAGGCGGACGAAGCGCTCAAGCAGCGTTTTGTGGACGGCGCGTCTGTCGTCGATCTCGTGTGCCTGCGGTCCACGCTTGTCGACAATGCGCTGCTGTATCTGTGGCACCGTCACATGCAGCCGCTCGAGCGGACCTCGGCGCTGATCGCCGTCGGCGGCTACGGGCGCGGCGAGCTGCACCCGCACTCCGACGTGGACGTCATGGTGCTCGTCTCCGAGCAACCCGACGAGAACGGCGCAGCCGCGTTGACCGACTTCGTCACCTCCTTGTGGGACGCCGGCCTCGAAATAGGCCACAGCGTCCGCACCGTCGACGAGTGCGTGGCGGAGGCTCGCGCCGATCTGACGGTCGCGACCACGCTGATGGAGTCCCGGAGCCTTGCGGGCCCCGTCGCGCTCTTCGACGACATGCAGGCCGCGACCGGACCTGAGCACCTCTGGCCGTCGGATCAGTTTTTCGAGGCGAAACGCAAAGAACAGATCGCGCGGCATCACCGCTACGACGATACGGCGTACAAACTCGAGCCCAACGTCAAGGGGAGTCCCGGCGGGCTGCGCGATATCCAGATGATCGGCTGGGTTGCCAAACGGCATTTCGACGTGCAAACCCTCGAGGAACTCGTCGCGCACGAGTTTTTGACCCCGGGTCAGCTCGCGCGGCTCAGCGAGGGTCGCGCGTTCCTGTGGCGAGTGCGCTACGCGCTGCACGTGCTGACGGGACGCCGCGAAGACCGACTGCTGTTCGACCATCAGATCAAGCTGGCCAACATGCTCGGCTACGAGGACGCCACTTACACGCTCGCAGTCGAGCAGCTGATGCAGCGCTATTACCGCACGGTCATGGAACTCTCGCGGCTCAACGAAATGCTGCTGCAGTTGTTCGAGGAAGCCATACTCATGGACCCGGCCGCCGAGCCGGAAGCACTCAACTCGCGTTTCCAGGTCAAGAACGGTTTTCTTCAGACCGTATCCGATCAGGTATTTGCCGACGAACCCTCGGCCTTGCTCGAACTCTTCCTGCTGCTGCAACAGAACCCGGAAATTCGCGGCGTCAGCGCCTACACGGTTGGGCTCATCAAACGCAACCTGCATCTGATCGACGAGGAGTTCCGACAAAACCCGCGCAACCACAGACTGTTCCTTGCCATACTGCGCGCGCCCGCCGGCGTAACGCACGAACTCCGGCGCATGAATCTGTACGGGGTGCTGGGACTTTATATACCGGCGTTCGGCCGAATCGTCGGACGCATGCAGTACGACCTGTTTCACGCCTATACGGTCGACGAACACACGCTGTTTGTGGTCAGCAACCTGCGTCGCTTTGCGTTGTCGCGATTCGATGACGAGTTCCCGCAGTGCAGCCGCATCATGCAGTCGCTGGAAAAACCGGAGATTGCCTACTTGTCCGGGCTGTTCCACGACATTGCGAAGGGCCGTGGCGGCGATCATTCGGAACTCGGCGCCGTCGACGCCGAAGCCTTCTGCCTCGAACACGGCTTGAGCCGTTACGACGCGCGGACCGTCGCCTGGCTCGTGCGCCAGCATCTGACCTTGTCGACAACGGCACAGAAAAAAGACATTGGCGATCCCGACGTTATCCACGAGTTCGCGCAGGTTGTTGGCGACCAGCGTCACCTCGATTATCTCTACATTCTGACGGTGGCCGACGTGCGCGGCACCAACCCGAAACTCTGGAACTCGTGGAAAGCTTCGCTGTTCCGCGATTTGCATTCACTGACCTCCCGGGCGCTGCGGCGCGGGCTCGAAAACCCGATCGACCGCGAGCAGCTGATTACCGAAACTCAGGAAGAGGTGCGAACCATCCTGCGCCATCAGGGTCACCGGGACAGTGAGATAGAAAAGGTCTGGAGCCTGTTCAACGACGACTACTACTTGAGGCACCGCAGCGAGGAGATCGCCTGGCACACGGGCTGGCTGACGACCGCCGATATCCGCAGCGATACGGGCTTACTCGATCTCAGACGTCAGCCCGACGGTGAAGGCGTCGCCGTCGTTTTGTATACGCCCCGGTCACACCGCACGTTTGCGCACGCGACGGCCGTGCTGGATGAGCTGAGCCTGAATATTGTGGACGCTCGCATCACTCCGCTCGACAACGAATACAGCCTGGACACGTACGTACTCATGGAGCAGGACAAGCACATGGAAACGGACGACCTGCGGCTGCAGAAGATCCGCCAGGCTTTGACCACAATGCTGACGAGGACCGACGACGACGTCCTCAAGGTTACGCGCAAAGCGCCACGCCAGGTGCGCATGTTCGATACCGCAACCAGCGTCAGCTTCGGAAGAGCCACGGTTCGCGACAAGACCGTCATGGAGCTCGTTGCAGCCGACCGGCCAGGGCTGTTGAGCAAAGTCGGACGGGCGTTTATCGCCTGCGGCATCGATATCGACACGGCAAAAATCATGACCATCGGCGAACGCGCGGAGGACGTGTTTTATATTAGCGACGAGTCCGGCAAGAGCCTCGACGATAATGCCAGGGAGCAGCTCAGGACGGCCATCGTCGAGCGACTGGGCAGCTGATAGACCTTCAAGAAGCCATTTATTGGGCAACAAGAAAAAGCACAACCGCAAACCCCGAGGATCCAGCACATGCAGAGCGACATTGACATTATCGACGAAGGTTTCGAGCACGGCGGCCGGCTCGACGACGCCGGACGGCAGGCGAAGCTCGAAGCCACCGTGCAGGGGGCGCTGGCGAAGCTCAATACCGGCGAGGCGCGCGTCGCCGAAAAAGTCGACGGCGAGTGGCGCGTCAACCAGTGGCTCAAGAAAGCCGTGCTGTTGAGCTTCCGACTCAACGACAACGCCGTGGTGGAAGGCGGCTACAGCCGTTTCTTCGACAAGGTGCCGCTCAAGTATGCGGGCTACGATGAAGAGCAGTTTCGAAAAGACGGCGTACGCGTTGTTCCCGACGCCATCGTCCGCAGCGGCGCCTACGTGGCAAACGACGTGGTATTGATGCCGAGCTACGTCAACATCGGTGCGTATATCGACAGCGGCACAATGGTCGACACCTGGGCCACGGTCGGCAGCTGCGCGCAAATAGGACGTAACGTGCACCTGTCGGGCGGCGTGGGTATCGGGGGAGTGCTCGAACCCCTGCAGGCAGGCCCGACGATTATCGAGGACGACTGCTTCATCGGCGCCCGCTCGGAAGTGGTCGAAGGCGTGGTGGTCGAACAGGGTGCTGTACTGTCCATGGGTGTCTATATCGGCCAAAGCACTCGAATCTACGATCGCGAGAGCGGTGAGATCAGCTACGGCCGAATACCCGCCGGATCCGTGGTCGTGCCCGGCAGCCTGCCTTCCAGCGACGGCAGCTACTCGCTTTATTGCGCCGTGATCGTAAAACGGGTCGACGCAAAAACACGCGCAAAAACCAGCCTGAACGATCTGCTCAGGGAAGCGAAATAGCGGCGAGGGTCAGACAATGCTGACGGTATACGGAATCAAGAGCTGCGATACCTGCCGCAAAGCGAAGAAGTATCTCACCGAACACAACATCGACTTTCGCTTTCACGATGTCCGGGACGACGGCCTCGACATCCAGATGCTCGAACGCTGGTCGGAACGCATCGACTGGGAAAAGCTCGTCAACCGACAAAGCCTGACCTGGAGAAAAATACCGGAAGTCGATCGTGCGAACATGGGCCGCAACAAGGCGTTTGCCACGATGATCGAACAACCGACGCTAATGAAACGCCCGGTTTTCGAACACGACGCCTACTTTGCCGTCGGATTTTCCGAGCAGCGGTTCGCCAATTTTCTGAACAAACTCGCCTGAAGCAAAACCGCCGCACATCCCTCCGCTGGCCCGACCAGCGGCTCGTCAACCAATGCGGCCGGTAATGTAATCCTCAGTCAGCTTGTGTTGCGGGTTCGTGAATATGCGGTTCGTCTCCCCGACTTCGATCAGGCTCCCGTGATTCAGGTAGGCCACACGACTGGACACCCGCGCCGCCTGCTGCATCGAGTGCGTGACAATGACGATGACGTAGTCTTCCGCCAGTTCGTCGATCAGGTCCTCTATGCGCGCGGTCGCAATAGGATCGAGCGCCGAACACGGCTCGTCCATGAGGATAACCTCGGGACCCACTGCAATGGTCCGGGCAATGCACAACCGTTGCTGTTGCCCCCCGGACAGGTCCGTCCCGGGTTCGTCCAGGCGATCGCGAACCTCTTTCAAGAGGCCGACCCGCTCCAGGCTCACATGGACAATGTCGTCGAGCTGCGCCCTGTCGGTCGCAAGCCCGTGTATACGTGGACCGTACGCCACGTTGTCGTAGATACTTTTGGGAAACGGGTTCGGTTTCTGAAAAACCATGCCGACCCGCGCCCGCAACGCGACCGGATCGACCGGGCGCGCATAGATCTCCTGTCCGTCCAGCCTGACGCTGCCCGCAACCCGCGCCCCTTCGACTTCGTCGTTGAGTCGATTCAGGCAGCGTAACAAGGTGGTCTTGCCGCAGCCTGAAGGGCCGATCAGCGCAATGACCTCGCCGTAAGCGATATCGAGTGAGATCGACCGCAAGGCATGAATATCGCCGTACCAGGCGTCGAGTTCGCGTATTGCGATGCACGTTTCCCGGATTGCATCGGCCGTCGGCCCGGTTGTTGCCTCGCGCGGCCCGGCGCCTGTCTCGTCAGTGCTTGCGGTCATGTTGCTTTGCCGTACCCGGTCCCGTTATTCGTTTTCGACGCTATTTGTTTTCGACTCTACGCCGAATCAACACGGCCAGGAGATTCATGAGCAACAGGAAACCCAGCAGCACGAGTATTGCGGCCGAAGTGCGCTCGGCAAACGCGCGTTCCGGACTGTCGGACCACAAATAGATTTGCACGGGCAGCGCCGTCGCCGGGTCTCCCAGACCTGTTGGTACGTCGACAATAAACGCCACCATGCCGATCATCAACAGCGGCGCCGTTTCCCCCAGCGCTCTGCTCATGCCGATGATCGTGCCGGTGAGCACACCCGGCAGCGCGAGCGGGAGAACGTGATCCATCACAACCTGCATCCGCGATGCGCCCACGCCGAGCGCGGCCTCTCGGATCGAGCCGGGAACACCGCGTATCGCGGCCCGCGAAGAGATGATCACAACCGGCAAGGTCAGAAGCGCAAGCACAAACCCGCCGACCAGCGGCGCCGAACGGGGAAAACCCAGCCAGTCGATAAACACGGCGAGCCCGAGCAGGCCAAACACGATGGAAGGCACCGCCGCCAGGTTGTTGATGCTGATTTCCACAACGTCCGCCCAGCGGTTTCGCGGCGCAAACTCCTCCAGGTACACGGCCGTCGCCACGCCGATCGGAAACGCGAGTAACAGCGTCACCGCCAGCATGTAGAACGAGCCAACCACCGCGCCGCGAATCCCGGCGAGCTCCGGCTCCCGGGAGTCGCCGTTGGTAAACAGGGCGGTATTGAAGCGTCGCACCAGCACACCCGAGTCACGCAGAGTGTCAACCCAGGCAATTTGCCGATCGCTCAAAGGCCGCTGCACCGCCGGCAATGACCGATCCAGCTGGCCTTTGACAAGCATGTCGACATTGGACGAGGCCGGCACAGTAACCGTAAGGCGAGCACCCGGCGCTTGTTCCGCACTCCCAAGGCTGTCGCGAACGACAAAACCCGCATCGATGCTCACGAGTTGCCGCAACTCGCGCCGCATTTGCCTGTCGGGCTCGACCGCGAGCAAACCGGCCAGAGCATCGAGGACCAGCGCGTCGTAATCCACGTCGGGGTAACGAACGTCCGGCGCCCCCCCCGTGGGCGAAGCAGTCACCTCGTACCGGATCGGTAGGTCCAGCTTGCTTTGCGTGAAGGCCGAGGCGCCTTCCCCGACGAGATTGGCGAGGATCAGCACGAGGAACGACAACGCCAGCCCCACGGCCGTGATGCCGAGCAGGCGAAACCAGCGCTCGCGGCGATGCCGGCCACCGAGCCTTGCCTCGATACGTCTGCGGCGCTCGATCTTACTCATAACGCTCTCGGTAGCGACGCACGAAGGTGAGACCCAGTACGTTCAGCAGCATCGTAATGACAAACAGCATCAGCCCCAGCGCAAAGGCCGCCAGCGTCTTCGCAGACTCGAACTCCTGATCGCCGACCAGCAGCGTAACGATCTGCACGGTGACGGTTGTCACCGCCTCCAGGGGATTCGCCGTCAGATTGGCCGCGAGACCGGCCGCCATGACGACAATCATTGTTTCGCCGATCGCGCGCGACACGGCAAGCAGCACACCGCCGGCAATCCCCGGCATTGCCGCCGGAAGAATAATGCCGACAATCGTCTCGTAGCGCGTGGCGCCAAGCGCGGTCGCCCCCTCCCGCAGACTGTCGGGCACCGCCCGGATGGCGTCGTCGGCCAACGATGAAATCAGCGGAATGATCATGACGCCCATCACGAGCCCGGCTGCCAGCGCGCTCTCGGACGCAACGTCGAGGCCCAGCGCTTCGCCAAGGCCGCGCACCCACGGAGCGACGCTCAGCACGGCAAAAAAACCGTACACAACCGTGGGAATGCCGGCGAGTACTTCCAGCAGTGGTTTGACCACGCCACGGATTCTGGAGGTCGAGTATTCGGCCGTAAAAACGGCGCTCATGAGGCCAATCGGCAGCGCAATGAGCATCGAAATGAGCGTGATCAGCAAGGTGCCGGCCAGCAGGGGCGCAATCCCAAAACTCCCCGAGGAACCGACCTGGTCGTCGCGAATGGCGGTCTGCGGACTCCACGACGTGCCAAAAAGAAACTCATGCAGCGGCACCTGCTCGAAGAACCGCAATGCCTCGAACAGCACCGATAAGACGATGCCTATCGTCGTCAGGATCGCAATACTCGACGCAGCCACGAGAAACCGCGAAATCACGGCCTCAACCCGGTTTCTCGCGCGAAAGCCGGGGCGCACGAGTCGCAATGCAAGCCAGGTACCGAGCATCGCGAGCGCGCCGACGGCGACAGCCACGCTCCACTGACTGATCTCGACCGCCGCCCGATAGTGTTCGGTCGCGGCGGCAATGACCGGATCGGCGGCGACGGCATCAGGCAGCACCGCCAGGTTGAGTACGTTGTTGAGCAACAGGTCGAGCTGTCCGGGCGGAAGCTCGCGAATCGACTCAGGCAGGCCCGTAACAACCCAGGCAATCAGCAGGCGTTCGCGAACGAGCAACCAGCCCAGCAGAACAAAAGCGGCGGGCAGCGTGGCCCAGATTGCAACAAAGTAGCCGTAGTAGCCCGGCAGCGAATGCAGATGCCGCGCGGCGTCGATACCGCCGCCCAGCCTGAGGGCGCGCGAGCGCCCTGCATAGAACGCAGCAATACCCACGCCCGAGAGCAGCAAAACGACGGTGGTCATGTTCATGAAGCGCGAATCTTGCCGGTTGCTCGGCGCTCGCGCCAGTTTTGCCGACCGTTACGGCAGCGCCAGCAAAGCCGATCAAGGCCCGGCGGCTACTCCCGAGCCAGCGACAGACTGGTCAACGTGCGCGCGTTGTCCGCTTCGAGCCGGCGCTCCGCAACGGGCATCGGAATGAGGCCGCGGTCGACAAGGTAGCCGTCTTCTCCCAGCGTACGCTCACTGGTCAACTCGGCAAGAAACGCCCGAAGCCCGGGAATCGTCGCAACATGATCTTTCTTGACGTAGAAGTACAGCGGCCGTGAGACCGGGTAGCGGCCGTCGGCGATTGCCTCGAAACCGGGCTTCACGC
The DNA here is from genome assembly GCA_028289545.1 of Woeseiaceae bacterium. GTDB lineage: Bacteria > Pseudomonadota > Gammaproteobacteria > Steroidobacterales > Woeseiaceae > UBA1847. The sequence goes on along the minus strand of JANQPG010000107.1, from coordinate 68,923 downwards.
CGTCGATACCGGCGCCCTTGACCTTATCGGTGTTCTGATCGAGAAAACTGAATCCGAAGATGCCGAACGCACGCGGATTCGCTTCGAGTTTTTGCACGATCAGGTTGTCGTTTTCGCCGGTTTCGATGAACGCCCCGTCCTCACGAATCGTGTGGCAGATCGCGCGGAATCGCGACGGCTCGCTTGTCTCCAGCGCCGCAATCCACGGCACCTGCCGACAGCCCTCACCCATGGCTATTTCGACAAATTCATCACGTGTGCCCGAAGTCGGCGGCGGCCCCAGCACTTCGATCCGGTGCGCGGGCAACCCGTCGCGAATATCAGCCCAGCGCCGGTTCGGGTTTGCGACCAGCGAGCCCGGCTCGCTGCCCGGCAGCTCTTTTGCGAGGGCATGATAGATATCGGCCGTCGTCAGCATCACGTCGGGCGCGCTCAGCGCGCTCGCGAACACAATGCCGTCGTAGCCGATCTTGAGTTCGATGATGTCGACAACGCCGTTGCTCCGGCAGGCCTCGAGTTCAGTCGATTTGATCGCTCGTGAGGAATTGCTGATGTCGGGATAATCGACGCCTATCCCGTCGCAGAACAACTTGAAGCCGCCGCCCGATCCCGTGGATTCGACTTTGGGGGTCCGGTAGGCGCTGCCGCGGCCAAACCGTTCCGCCACGATCGTGGCAAACGGATAAACAGTGGACGAGCCGACAATGTAGACATAGTCTCGACCGCTCTGAGCGTTCGCCGCGAGCGGCGAAAGCGCGAATACGAGCAGCGCCAACGATAACAGTCGGCGCGGGCTCGGCATGCTGCTTTGTGTCGTGATGACGGAGTGCTTCATCGGCGGGACACTAACAGCGAATTGTGATCGAATTGTTGCAGATAAGCCCAGATAATACGCGAAAATACCGGGCCCGCCCCCCTGAACGGACAAAGCATGACGGAAACACACAGCCACGCCGAACCTCAATCCACGAGCGACCCGACCGTAGAGCTTCTCGAAGCGCTGATCGCCAGGCCATCGATAACGCCCGACGATCAGGGCTGCCAGGCGCTCATGGCGGAGCGGCTCGAGAAACTGGGCTTCGACATAGAGCACATGCCGTTTGGCGAGGTCGAGAACCTGTGGGCGCGTCGCGGCGGCGACGGCCCCGTGCTCTGTTTTGCCGGACACACCGACGTCGTGCCTGCAGGCGATCTCGACGCCTGGAGCAGCGATCCGTTTACACCGATCGAACGCGACGGATTCCTGTTCGGGCGCGGCACAGCGGATATGAAAGCCAGTCTCGCCGCCATGGTCGTCGCTATCGAGCAGTTCCTTGGCAGCCACCCCGAACATCGCGGCTCCATTGCCCTGCTCATCACCAGCGACGAAGAGGGACCGGCGCGCGACGGCACGCTCAAGGTCATGGAAACCTTGAGCGCGCGCGGCGAGCAGATCGACTGGTGCGTCATCGGCGAACCGTCCAGCCTGGAGACGCTGGGCGACACCGTGCGCATCGGCCGGCGGGGCTCGCTCAGCGGTATGCTCACGGTGAAAGGTGTGCAGGGGCACGTTGCCTATCCGCAGCTTGCCGACAACCCCATTCGCCGTTTTGCTCCGGCGCTGGCGGAGCTGCACGAGATCGAATGGGACAACGGCAACGAGCATTTCCCGCCGACAAGCTTTCAGGTGGTGCAGCTCGAGGCCGGTGTGGGCGCGCCCAACGTTACGCCAGCGGAGCTGTATGCGCGTTTCAACTTCCGTTACTGCACCGAGTGGACTCACGAAGACCTTCAGCGCCGGGTGGGTGACATACTCGACCGACACGGCATGGAGTATGAATTGCGCTGGCACCTGTCCGGAAAGCCGTTCCTGACCAAACCCGGGCGCCTGACCGATGCGACCGCGGCGGCAATCCGCGACGTCGCGGGCATCTCTCCCGAACTTTCCACCGGCGGAGGCACATCCGACGGTCGCTTCATATCACCCGCCGGCGTCGACGTCGTGGAGCTGGGTCCGGTCAACGCTTCCATTCACAAGATCGACGAACACGTGCGAATCGCCGACGTGGCGCGTTTGACCGCCATGTATCAGCGCATACTGGAGATTATGCTGCTCGAAAAGGACCCGTCTGCGTAGCGGGTAGCGGGCGGGACCGTCTCAACGCCTCAAGCTGTTTGCGACCCCAAAGATACCGAGCCCAAGCATCCCGATCAGCACCCACGCCGGCATCGACAGCCCCAGGAGCTGCCAGTCGACGTCCGCACACTCACCGGAGCCGCCGAACACCATTTTGAGCGCGTTCCCGAAGGTGTTGTTCTCCAGGATGTAGCCAAGGCCCGGCCCGCAGGCCGGCGTTTCGTCAGGCGGCAGGTTTTGCATGCGGACGTGCCAACCGGCAATGCCCGTTCCGGCCAGCGCCACGAGCGCAATGAACCCGCCGTAAACGCGACGTCCGACCCCGTCGGGATTGTGCAGCGCCGCGCCCAGGAAAACCACGCCGAGCACAATCACTGCAATCCGCTGAAACGAACACAACGGGCACGGCTCCAGGAACAGCATGTGTTGCGCATACAACGCGTAAGCCATCATGCCGGCGCAGGCGAGAAAGCCCGCCAGGTTGAGCAGACGAACGGAAGGCAAATTCATGCAGGTGACTCGAAGTGGTCGGACGTCTCAGTATGACGGATGTCCCTGCCCTGCACCATGTAGATGACATATTCGCCGATATTCTTTGCGTGGTCGCCGATACGCTCGAGCGAACGCGCTGCCCAGGTCACGTTCATGAAACGCCGAATGCTGCGTGGATCTTCCATCATGAAGGTGATGCATTGCCGCGTGATCGCGTCGTATTCCTCGTCAACACGATCGTCTTCCTTCACAACCTCGAGTGATGCCTCGACATCCAGCCTTGCAAACGCATTCATCGCGGCCCGCAACATCTGCGAAACGTGATTCCCCAGATACTTGAGCTCTCGATACGAATCGGACGGCCGATCCATTGCCGCAAGCTGACTGGCCAGGTAGCCGATCTTTTCCGCCTCGTCGCCTATGCGCTCGAGATCGGTAATGGTCTTGATGATGGCGACAATCAGGCGCAGGTCGCTTGCCGCCGGCGAACGCGTTGCGAGGATGCGGCTGCACTCCTCGTCGATGTTGACCTCGAGATTGTTGACCTTGTAGTCGTCGCTGGCCACTTTGAGGCCCAGTTCGGAGTCACCGCTGACGATCGCGGCAATCGCGCGCGAGAGCTGATCTTCGACCAGACCGCCCATCGTCATGACGCTGTTGCGGAGGTCCTCGATGTCCTTGTTGTAGCGACGCGAAATGTGATCGGTCAGGTGTGATGCTTCCATTCGAACCCACTCTTCGGTGCGGGAGCCGTCGCGCCAGCGCGCCGGCCACAAAAAAACTTTATGAAACGGGAGTTTAGCACGTCAACCTTCCGCCGACTTGAGCGCAGCCTCCGCGGTCTCCTCGAGTTCGACACGGTCCTTGGGAAACTCGCAGCGAAAGGCGCTGCCGACACCCGGCGTACTGTCGATCGAAAGATTCGCGTCATGCCTGCTCAAAATGTGTTTGACGATGGCCAGGCCGAGACCCACCCCGCCGTCGTCCCGGCTGCGGCCGCGGTCAACACGAAAAAACCGCTCCGTCAGCCTGGGGATGTGCTCCGCCGCAATCCCTTCTCCCGTATCTTCGACACTCAACAAGCCAGATTTGCCGGATGCCTCCCAGCGAACCGTTATCGAGCCGTCCTCTGGAGTGTGTCTTGCAGCGTTCGATACCAGGTTCGTGATAACGGATTCGATCTGAGTTCCGTTGCCACGAATTTTCAGACGGCGATCCGCCTCGACGTGGATCGCAGGCGTTGTGCCTCTCGACTGCACGGCCTTTACGCTCGACGCAATCAGCCCCGCCACGTCCACGACGTCGCGAGTACCCGCACGCCCTGCACTTTCGAGCCGCGACAGCTCCATGAGTTCCGCTATGATCTGCTGCATCCGCTGCGCTTGCGACTGCATTTGCGCAATCGGCATGCGCCACTCCTCGAACTCCGGCTCTTCGGCGATCGAATCCAGGTAGCCGGAGATCACGGTGAGGGGCGAGCGCAGTTCGTGCGACGCATTGGCCACGAAATCGCGACGCATCTTGTTGAGGCGCAGTCGATCGGTCACGTCCCGCAACAACAGCATCTTCTGATCCGCGCCGTAGGGCACAACCCGGCAGTTGAGCCAGTCGCCGACGCGAACGGGCGATGCAATTTCGATCGAGGCCTCGGAATCCCCGGATTGCAGCAGCGCCGTCAGCCCGGGGTCGCGGAGGATGTTGTCGACGCGTTGACCGCGGTCCTTCTTCGGACGCAGGCCGGCCAATTGTTTGGCAGCGCGATTGCTCATGACAATTTCGTTGTTGGTATCGATCACCACGGCGCCGTCCGGCATGGCGTCCGTCGACTTGCGGATTTCACGCAGCAGTTCCCTGTAGCGACGTTTGTGCCGGAGGCTGCGCTCGCTGTGGAACACGAACCGCGCGAAGATCTGCTCCCAGATGCCGTCGCCGTAGCGAAACGCTTCGAAATTGCGTGTGCGCAGAGCCCGGTCGAACGCCAGCAGCTGGCGGACCTGCCACGCCAGCGCAATGAGCGCCGCAATCAGCAGTCCCGTCTCGGGGCGATCGTACAGCCAGCCGATCGCCATGCCGGCGCCCAGGAATAGCGTCAGCCCGACGAGTAACTTGCGCCAGGATTCAGGCATGGCACGCTTCTGCCGCGGCGTTCAGCCGGCCCAAAGGCTTGCGGCCGCGAACTGCCGTGAGACCGCTGCTAGTTGCCGCGAGTCGAGAAGCGATAGCCGGCACCTCGAACGGTTTGTATGTACTCCGCCGCGCCGGCGTCGGTCAGCGCCTTGCGAAGGCGGCGGACATGCACGTCGACCGTCCGCTCCTCAACGTACACGTTCGCGCCCCACACGCGATCCAGCAGCTGGGTGCGGCTGTACACACGGTCGGGGTGCGTCATGAGAAAGCGCAGCAGCCGATACTCGGTCGGGCCGAGACGGACCTCCACGTCGTCCGCCGTGACCCGGTGTCCCGCCGCGTCCAGCTCGAGCACACCTGCCCGAACCGTTTCGCCTTCGACGTTCTTGGCACGCCGCAGCACGGCCTGTATGCGGGCAACGAGTTCGCGCGGCGAAAACGGCTTGGTAATGTAGTCGTCCGCACCCCCCTCGAGGCCCGCCACCTTGTCGTACTCGTCAGCGCGCGCCGTCAGCATGATGACGGCGAGATCCTCATTGTCCTCGTCACGCTTCAACATCCGCGTGAGCTCGAGGCCGCTCATGTCGGGCAGCATCCAGTCGACGAGCGCAAGGTCGGGACGTTCGTCCGCGAGCATTTGCCGGGCGCTGCGACAATCGCCGGCCTCCACCGTTTCGTAGCCGGCGCGAACGAGATGAAAAGCGATCATTTCACGAATGGGCGCCTCGTCTTCAACGATCAAAATCTTGCTGGAAGCCATGAGTGTGTCCTGCTCTTACAAGGGACTGCCGGCCACGACCGGACCGAATTCGGCGCATTAGATCAGTGCCATATTACAGCACGGTTACGGGGTTTTGCGCGCCTGAATCGAGGCCACCCGGTCCCGCAGGTAGGCGGGCTCGAGCGTCTCCGGCGCAATTCCCTCCCCGGCGGCCAGGGCGCGCCTGCCTGGCTCGAGCAGGTAGCGCGCATCCGGATGCAGGAGCCTCGCCTCCGCCGAGGCCACAGCCGGGTTGGCCGACGCCAGCTGCGGGTACATTGCCCAGCCCACGCCCGCTATGGCGCAACTGCCCGGCGGCAGGGACTCGAGTTCGCCGAGAACGCCGGGGTCGGCAATCCGTTCGGGACAGGCGAGCTCGACTCCGCCCTCGGACCTTCGGTACAGCCCGAAGTAGACCTGCCCCATGTGAGCATCCTGGGCAACGGCAACGCAGGCGCGATCCGTGGTTTCGATGACCGCGGCAGCCAGAGCCGCCATTGACGACACCGGCACCAGCGGCTTGTTTGCCGCAAACGCAATACCCTGAGCCACCGACGCGGCAATCCGCATGCCGATAAACGATCCGGGACCGTTGCCGAGAACCACGGCGTCGAGCTCCTTGAGCGCCACTCCCGTCTCCTCGCTGAGCGCGCGAATCATCGGGACCAGCAGCGCAGTATGCTGTCGGGCCTCGGTCTCGTGACGTGCCGATACCCGACCGTCCACCGAGAGTGCAACCGTGCAGGCCAGCGAGGAGGTATCGAGTGCCAGCAGTTTCAAGCAGCGTCTCTCTTCTGCGCGGCAAAAAAAGCGGTCACCTCGTCACGCTCGCGGCGGAGCGGCATCGGCGCAAGACTGTCGAGGAACAGCTGTCCGTAGCGTTTACCGATCACACGCGGATCGCCGAGCACAACGGCGCCGAAGTCCGTCTCGCTGCGCAGCAGCCGGCCCGCGCCTTGTTTCAACGCCAATACCGCCTGCGGCACCTGGTGCTGCATAAATCCGTTGCCGCCCTCGCGGCGAATGAACTCGAGGCGAGCCATCGTCAGCGGGTCTCCCGGCGACGCGAACGGCAGCTTGTCGATTGCCACCACCGTCAACGCCGGGCCGCGGACGTCGATCCCCTCCCAGAAGCTACCGGTACCGAGCAACACGGCGTTGCCGGCCTCGCGGAACCGCCGGATCAGATCGTCGCGCGGTGCTGAACCCTGCACGAGCAAGGGCCGGCCGTCGAGCACGTGCTCGCCATTCCGCTCGAACCAGTCGCGAGCGGTATTCAACGCCCGGTGGCTCGTAAACAGGCAGAAGAAGCCGCCCTCGGTGGCGGTGAACAAAGCCGCGACCGCCTCGAGGAACGCGGCGGTGTGGGAGCGATCCGACGGCGCGGGCAAACCCTGGGGAACATACACAAGGCCGTTGTTGGCCAGGTCGAAAGGACTCGGAAAACTCAATCCACGCACGCCGTCGAGACCCAGTCGCCCCGCAAAGTGCGAAAAATCGTCACCGACGGCCAGTGTTGCAGAGGTAAACACCCACGCCTGCCGACCGTCGGACATGAGCGGCCCGAGCTTGTCGGCGACGTCCAGCGGCGTCAGGTTGAGCCGAACGCTTTGCCGTGACACCTCGAGCCAGCGCAGACCGTCCCAGGCCGATTCCTCAATGAGTACCGAAAGGCGTTCGCCGGCCGTGACCCATTGTTCGGACAGCTTCTCCACGACGTCCGAAACCTCGCGAAGTGCGCTCAGTGCATCGAGCAGATCGGCAATCGCCGCCATAAGCGCGCCCAGGCTCTTACCCAGCACGGGCATGAGGTCGTCCAGCTCGTGTCGCCCGAGCTGACGCGGGGCGTCGGCCCTGAATACACGCACCGCCGTTTCGGTGTGGTCCAGTCGCTGCCGGAGGCCGGGATCCGCATACGGCAGCACGCCTGCGCGTGTCTCGTCGAGCAGTCGCGTGAGCTCTCGCGTACCGAGGGTTACGCCAAAAAACTGCACCGCAAGATCCGGGACCTGGTGCGCCTCGTCGAGAATGATGGCGTCGGCACCCGGCAGGAATTCGACGAAGCCGCCTTCTTTCATCGCCAGATCCGCGAGCAGCAGGTGATGGTTGACGACGACGAGATCGGCCTCCTGAGCCTTGCGGCGCGCCCTGACGACGTGGCAGCTGTTGTAGAAGTCGCATTTCTGGCCGAGGCAATTGTCGGCCGTCGACGTGACGAGCGGCCAGATGGCGGAGTCCTCCGCTACATCGGTCAGCTCCGCCTTGTCGCCCTGCTCCGTACGATGGCGCCACTCGGTCACCGCGCTCAGATCCGCGCGCAGCGAAGCAGCCGGCTCGGTTAGCTGTTCCAGGCGCTCCAGGCACAGGTAGTTGGCGCGGCCTTTCAGCAAGGCAGTAGTGACCGGCATGCCGACGGCTTTGGCAACCAGCGGCAGATCGCGATGATAAAGCTGGTCCTGCAGCGCCTTGGTGCCCGTCGAGATAATCGTCTTGCGGCCCGCGAGCAGCGCCGGCAGCAGGTAGGCGAAGGTTTTGCCCGTGCCCGTGCCGGCCTCGACGACGAGTTGCCCGGCGTTCTCGATGGCGTCGAGCACCACATCGGCCATCAACGCCTGCCCTGTGCGGGGTGTAAATCCGGGCAGCAGGCGGCGAAGCGGGCTCGCCTCCGAGAAAAAATCGCTCAGTTCGGTCACGAACTGGAGACTACACGCTTGCCGCGCCCGATGCTGTGCCCATAAAGCGCCCTAACAAGACAAGGGACTGCAGGCCGCCGCGCCTAGCGGCAGACAACCTCGCCGGTCCCGCGGCGCTCACAAGCATCGGCCCAGCCGTATCGATCCCAGTATTCGACGAGCCCCACGTCCGTGAGCCAACTGGCGAACTCCGGGTGGCGACGCACGTCCTGCATGACCGGCATCCACAGAGACCACGCATCGGGCGTACGCCGCAGTGCGGCGAGCGCAAGTTCCGCGTCGCCGTGATACGCAGCCCAGACTCTTATCCAGTAGTCCGGCGCGGCGCGATTGTCGAACGCGTTCGACAGCCACTCTCGTGCCTGCTCCGGTTGGTCCAGGTACTCGGACATACGGGCGAGCACGTTGCGATTGCCGGGGATGGTCTGCTCCCATTCGACGGCGCGCAGAAGCCACTTCTCGAGCAGCTCGCGATCCCCCGTCGTCATTGCCGCGATTACGGCGTCGTTGCTCATGAGGCTTCTCTTGCCGTCGAGTTCGTAGCCGCGATCGAATTCCTCGAGCGCTTCCTCGATGCGGCCCTGGCTCGCGTACAGATGCCCGTAAAACTTGGCGACAAACCCCCACAGCGGCTCGCGGCGACGAACGCTGTCCACCGTCGACAGCGCCTGTTCGATGCGCCCCGTTTTCACGAGCAGGTCGATCCGCGACAGCTCGACCTCCAGCGGAACAACACCCTCGGCAACATCCGCAGCGTTGATGGCCTCCTGCGCGTCCGTCCAGCTGCCGATGTCCGCGAACAGCGCGGCCGCGTCCGCAGCGATGGACGGCGAAGACGGCGCCAGGTTGCGCGCCCGCCGCATGGCCGCGAGTGCCGGACCCTGCCAGTCGAACAGGTCGGAGAAATAGAAGCGTCCGGTACGATAGGTGGTGGCCAGCGCGGACCAGCCGAAGGCATAGTCCGGGTCGATTTCCGTCGGTACGCGGTACAGGGCCAGCACCTCGTTGTAGTTCTCGGCGTCGAGTTCGTGTGATGCGGCATTGGCCCGCATCAACGCCTCGTACGCTTCGACAACTCTGGTACCGCCGGACGCACTGCTGAAACCGTTGATGCCGAGACGCACGCTCAAGGCCTTGGCCACGGCGTCGGCAATGTCCTCCTGCACGCGGAAGATGTCCTCGAGCGGCCGATCGAAGCTGTCCGCCCAGAGTTGAAAGCCGCTGTCGGCCTCGACGAGCCGCGCACTGATCCGGAAACCGGAATCCGAAAGCCGCACGCTGCCCTCGACAATGTGATTGACATCGAGCGAAGCACCCACGGCACGAAGATCCTGACCGCTGTCGCGAAACCGGAACGAGGAACTCCGGCCGATGACCAGCAGGCCGTCCACCCGCGCCAGGCGGGTGATGATTTCGTCGACGAGTCCGTCGGCGAAGTAGAGATGGTTGCCGTCGGGGCTCAGGTCGTCGAAAGGCAAGACCGCAACCGACGGCTCGCTCGGCAGCGGTTGCTCCTCCGCTTCGGGCCAGAGCGCGCGGCCGCCCAGCACGATCAGCGCGGCAAGCAGCAGCACCGCAACGGCGGGTAAACCCCAGCCAACCGTCCTCGCCCCGCCGTGCTGCGGCTGAACAACGGCTCCGGTATCCGCATCCGTCGGCGCGACGATGCGAAACCCCTTCTTGGTGATGGTCTCGATGTAGCGCGGCTCACGAGCCGAGTCGCCCAGTGCTTTGCGCAGCTCGACGATGCACTGAGTCAGCGCGTCGTCGGTCACAACGCCACCCGCCCAGACGGCGTTATGCAGCTCGTCACGAGAGACGACCTGCCCGTCCGCCGCCACGAGGCGTTCCAGTACGGCCATGCTCTTGGGCGTGACACTCACGCTCGCGCCGTCGCGTTTCAGCACGTTGCGCTCGGGGATCACGGTCCACGCGCCCAGCGAGTAAGCAGAATCACTCATAACAGCGGATTCAGACCCGGTAGAAGGAAAGGAATTCTATTCGATGCCGTGAGCAGGGCAAGCGCTTTCGCGCCGGCCGTCGCTTGTGGGAACGCCGGATTGGCGCGCGCCTCGGCCTCAGCGGCCCGCGATCGACTTCAAGGTCCGCTGGTCCGCCTTCAGCGAGAAGCGGAGATAGGGCCCGGCCGCCGTGTAGCGGGCGTCCGCGAAATCCTGGTCGTAAAAGCCGGCAAAGTTGTAGCCCAACGTAATCCAGACGTTGGTTGCCACGTTGTAGCCCGCATCGAGCCCAAAGCTGTAGTCGGAGACATTCGACTGGTAGGAGTTGTACACGCTGGCGTTAGCCCCGAGATCGAAGCGACCGCGGAGGCCGCGTCGATAGTCGATGCCCAGAAGGTCGCTGTAACCCGTCAGCTCGCTGCCGGAAAAGTTGCTGCGCACGTATTTGAACGCATACTGCAGCGACAGCTCGTTGGCGGCGCCGAAACGGCGGTTGCCGACCAGGTTGTTGATCACCCGCCAGCTGTCCTCGGCAACGCCGTTCTGCATCCTGTCTTCGTAAACCAGGTCGATTCGGTTCAATACGGCCCAGCGGCTGTCAGCGGGGCGATAGGCCCAGCCGAACTTGAGATCGGCGGCCGTGATCTCGTTACCCATAGCAAGCTCGCTGCGATATAGCCTCAGGCCCGCGGACAGGCCGATCCCGCGGGTGGGTTCGCGATACCAGCCGAATGACAGCGAGGTGCGATCCTCGGAATCGGAATCCCGGACTTCGATCCGCGTATTCGCGCTCCAGAGGTCGGCGTTGTACAGGGCACCGGCAAACACCGACAGGAAATCTTCGCTCAGGGAACCGGATACCAGTTCACGATCCTCGTCGAACACACGTTCGTCGCCGCTCCGGAGCGTCCGGGTCTGGTCGACTCCGACGTCCAGCGTCCAGCGATCGCTGAGGCGGAAACCCTGTACGAGACCCAGGTTGGCGAATAGTCTGGGACCGAACTCCCCGACTTCGTTGTTGAGAAAGCTGTTCACCTGAGTGCGCGAAAACGGCGTTGCCCGAACACCGAGCCTTCCCGTGCTGGAATCGATGTCGCGGCCGCTCGCATCTTCGTACTCGGCAACAAGATCGACGCCCGGTCGGATACGGTAGTCGGTCCCAACGACAAACCGGGTGGGGAAATCGGCGCTCTCGGCCTCGTCGCCCAGTTCGGTCGAGGCGCTCGCCCGAAGCGTGATGCGCTCGCCGAACAAACGCTGCGACACGGCGAGTTCAGCCAGATTGCTGGTTCGCGTATCGCCGTCGTCAAATTTGTCCTCGGCATGGAACAGACCAAGGGCGGTGTTGAAACCCCGCCGCTCGTAGCGCAGCCTCGCGTTGGCCAGGTTGCGGATGTCTTCCGTGTCGAGGTTCTGCTGCCATCCGGCTTCACCCTCGAAGGAGAAACGCTCGCTCAGTCTGGCCCTCAGGTCAACGCCGAGGCGGCGAAAACCGGAATCTGCCGCCGCCTGGTAGCCCAGGCCAAATTCGTTTTCGACTTCCCGGACAAAAGCGCGCAGATCGACGGTTTCGCCGTTGTGTTCGATGCTGACGCTGTGCGCGCTGCCGTCTACTTCGTTACCGCTTATGTCCGTGTTCGTCGTGCGGGCGTACTCGGCGCGGACTTCGGTCTGCGAGTTCACCTGCCAGCGAAGATCCACACCGCCCAGGTCGGCCTCGGCGCCCTCGGTCTGATCGTCCACGAAGGTCACGCCGATCTCCACCGCGTCATCCGCCAGGTGTACCGCGGCGCGGCCACCCGCAATGACGTCTTCGCTTGCGCTCCCTGCCGTCTCGTATTCGACGACGATATAGACGGGGTTGAATTCGAGGTCCCGGCTGGGAACGGGTTCCTTGAAGAACAGCGTGCCGTTCAGCGTATCCAGGTTGTAGTCCAGGAAGCGCGTCAGGTTGCGGCTCTCAAGCACGACACCGCTGTCGAAACGATCGCGCGTCTCGATGCGCACGCTTTCGCTGTTCGCAATCAGCGGCGCGCGGCTCAGCCGGTACAAACCGGAGGTGCCGTCGCCGCGCAGCTCATCGCGGTTAAAGGCCTGATTGGTTTCCGCCGCGAACACGTTGTAGCTTACGTTTTCGCTGCGGTATTCACTCTTGAGTCCGTTGAAACGCCGGTCGAATCGGGCGAGATCCGTCACCGTCAGGCCGGCGGCATAGTCGCCAAACAGCGCATAAAACTGATTGCGTTCGAGCTTCACGTACAGTTTGCGCTGGCTGGCCGCCTCGAAGCGCTGTTCGGTCGTGTCCGCGTACAGCGGATAGTAGGCGGTCGGATCGACCTCCGTCTCGAATCGGTTTCGCGTTTCGCTGCGTTCACGATCGGAGTCGTAAGACAGCGTCAAAAGGTATTCGCCGCGAATGCGCCCCTTGGCAAAAAACGCCGCGCGGCCTTCGTCGTAGTAACCGTCTTCGAAGCCTGCGTCTCCCGCCGCCTCGAGATTGTCGTCAAGGGTGTTGTAGCCGGCCGTGCCCTCCGCAAAACCGACGAGTATCCAGTCGCGCGTCGCAGGCTTGAGCCAGGCGCGCACGGACTGGTCGCGGTAGTTCTCGAACTGCAGGTTGATGGTCACCTCGCCCGTGCGAGTCGTCGGCTCGAGCTCGATCAACGCAATACCGTCACTACCGACTTTGTAGGTGGGACGCCGATCCCCTACCTGCACGAGCTGGTTCTGACGGTCGTTCTCAACTTCCCAGAGCGAGCGGAACGGAGCCTCGACGGCAAAGTCTCCGACAACACCGGGGCGTGACGGGCGGCCCGAGCGATCGTACAGGCGCACTGCGACGATCGGGCGGGTCCTGCCGTCGGCGATCAACATGGACGCCGATTCGACGAATTCACCGCGCACGGGGGCGCCGCCGTAGTAAACGCGCCGGGTGAGCGTTTCGGCGGACCGGCCATCAGCGTTCATGACGACAACCTTGAGTTCGTTGTCACCGTCTTCGAGATTGATACCCCGCCAGCGCGATACCGCAACGCGGCCGTCGCTCGAGCTCTCGGTGGAGTCGAACGTCAACGGGTTGATCGGCAAGCCGTTTAGCCAGACCTCCACACTCTGCTGCGGCGAGTGCTTGACGGAGACGGGCAGCGACGGCACGGCCGGCTCGAAGCCCTCGGTCGGCAAGAGCAGCGCAACACCGGGCGTCAGGCTGCCAAACGCCGGCTCCTCCTGCACCTCGGCAACGGCGCCCGCCGCCTGCTCGGGCTGCTCGGCTTCCGTGCCGGGAACCGCGCCGCGGGTCGCGATGGTTTGCGAGCCGCTGGAAGCCTTCGTGACTTCGAGGAAAGAAGGTACGGTCGGACGAATGCCGCTCATGATCAGTTCGACGCGGCGGTTCGTCTGGCGACCCGCGGCCGTGCCGTTGTCGGCAACCGGCTCATCGGGCCCGCGCCCCGACACGTCGATGTTGCTCACGGGAATGTCGAGCGCGTCCGCGAGATACGCGGCAGCGGCGGCAGCTCTTGCCCGCGACAGCGCGTAGTTGTCGGCGAACAGGCTTTGACTCTCGGCCGAGATCCGCTGGCTGTCGCTGTGACCAACGGCAGAGACGTGAATATTGCGAACGCCGCGCCAGCTGCGGATCAATTCGTCCAGGGTCGCGACGTCGGTGGCCGACAGACGATCGGAGAGGACGCCGAACTTGAGGTCAAGCACGTAGCCCGCGTTTTCGACGCGACCGGGCTCACGAATCATCAACGTTTCGCCAACGGGCGTTTTTTGCCGCGCTTCGAGCGGTGTGTCGAATGTGGCTACCGCCTTGCTGGTGAGTTCGCCGGCCACGTCAGCACCAATGTTGCCCGTGAATTCGAGTTGCCCGGTCCAGTTGCCGTGTTTGTCAGGCAGGGCAAAGGACAGCGCCTGTCCCGATACGCGCGGATCGCCAAGGTCGGCGCCGTCGATTCGCATGCTGCCGCGCTGATAGCTGACACCTTCCGGCAGCATGACCAGCACGTCGATGTTGCGAATTGCAACGTTGCCGATGCCGTTCAAAGTTAGCGTATAGGCCACCTCATCGGCGTTGCCCGTTCCCGAGTTGGCCAGCTCGAGTTCGAGTCTGCCTTCGGGCGCCGGTTTGCGGCGCAGGAAGAAGTTGGCGCGCTGCAGCGTGCCGCGACCGAGCTTCACGAACTGCGAATCGGCGCGGCCCGCAAAATCGGGGTCGTCGCTGCAGCCCACGACGTCGAACCAGCCCGGCAGGGAAACCGTATCCAGCTGCGCCACGTGTGTGCCCGGCTTCAGGCCCTCAAAATGAAAACGACCACCCTCGTCAGAGACGGCATAGCGGCCGTCCTCGAGGTAGATCCGCACACCGGCCACACCTTGCTCCTCGCTGAAGGTGTCCTGACTGCAGTCCGCTTCGAGCACGCGGCCCACGATCGTCGACGTCGAGCGGAACAGGTCCTCCGTGAGCTGGATCGTTGCGCTGGCCTCGTTCGATATCAGTCCGGCCGCCGCCAGCGCGGAGGCGCGGTTGACGAGTTCGCTGCCGGGTTTGCCGCCGATCACCTCGACGACATAGAAAATGCTGACACGCTCGGCAACACCAAGCGCCGGCACGGCAAACTCGAGCGTCCTTTGATCCGCGCTCTGTTGAGGGTCTGCCGCGGTTACGTCGTTGATCACGACGCTGCCGGGCACAAAACGCACGCCCGGGGGGAGCTGGTCGAACACGCGCACATCGTTGGCGCCGGCGGTTGCGGACGCGTTCTCCAGAATCAGTTCGTAGCGGACAAAATCGCCTGGCGCGGCGGTTGTGGTCAAAGTCCGCTTTTGCATGAACAGCGCCGTGGACTGCGGATCGACCGGAATGTCGAAGGCGACGGACAAGCCGTCCGACTTCGTAAATTCGAGAGCAAAAGAGCCTTCGCCGATAGCGAACGGCGCGCCCGGCAGGTTCTGTAGTTCCGCTTCGGCTACCGTGGAAGGTGCTGCATAGGCGGCCGGCGGCGTGACCAGTAGTCGATAGTTGCCGTCCGGCACAACGGGGAAGCGGAATTCGCCCGGCGCAAAAACATACAGCGTGCCGCCGCTGTCGGTGACGCTGCCGCCGCTCGTAATCACTGAAGGGAACTGGCTCGTGCCGTCATTGCCGAGCACGTTTGCGGGCAAGCCGGTCGCCGCGTCGACGAGTTCGATCGTCGCGCCGCTAACGAGCGTACCGGTGCGAGTCTCGAAGACGCGCTGCGTCGGGTCGAAAACGCTGCTCGCGGTAGCGCTGTCGGCGTTGTCCTCGGGGTCTTCGTAGCGAACAACCACCGTCGACTTCGCCGCGACCTGCAGGACGCAGTCGCCCGGCGCCGCCGCGGCGCCGGCGCTCGCTATGTAGCCTGCAAAGATCCCGGTGTTCAGCCCGGTTTCGCTGAGCCTGAGCTGTTCCGAATCGCCGGTCGCCGGGTTCTCGATAGTGACAACGGCATAGTCGATCGCCTGAAAGTCCGCGTTCTGATCGGCATCGTCCAGACGGACAAACACGGTCTCGCCCTGGTTGTAGCTCGACGCGGGCGTCACTTGCTGAGCAACGGTCGGGTCGATGAGCGTGCCGCCCAGCAACGTCGGGTTGGGCAGATCCACGAAACTGCCGCCGTCAAAACACGCTGACGGTCCGACGTTCTCCTGATAGACACCGCCCGTTGCGAGCACGCGCGTGAGCTCGACACTCGCCAGTGAGCGCGTCACCGCCACGGTCAGTTCGACCGTGTTGCTCACCTCCGTCTGCGGGACACCAACGGGACTTTCGTAGGCGAGGACTGCCTGGTTGCTGACGACGGCGCCCGGATTGGACGCTTGTGCGTGCGCGGTCGTGGACAAAACCACCATCAGCAGTAGAGCAGCCGCAAGCCCGCGGGTTACTTCCTCGCGCATGGTCGCGCACGCCGCACGCGCCCGGAGACGCAAAGTCTCCGGGCACGCGCGAGCCCCGGAACCATTCATAAGAATGGCCCGGGGCTCGAAGCGGCTAAAGAAGCGTTGCAGCACTGTGTCCTTGACTCAGATCGCCTGCAGTCCGTTACTGGACGACAACCTGGAAGGTCACAGTGACGTTGCCACCGGCTGCGATGTCGGGCGTCGCAATCGCAATGGCACCGGTGCCCGCATCGTAGGTGCAGCCGTCGGTCGCGTCGGCGTCGGCGTTACAGAAGGTGCCGCCACCGAGATCGACGTTGGATGCGCCGCCGTTGTAAGCGCCGTCACGTAGTGCAACAAGCGTCAGATCGAGCGTGTCGGCAATGCTGACTCCGGTTGCGGGTTCCGCACCGTTGTTCGTCACGGTAATCGAATACTCGACAAACGCACCCGGTATCGGTTTGGGATCCGTCGCGCCGTTGATCGGGTCTTCGACCGTTACGCTCAGCTTCGCCGCGCTGATGTCGGCCGCCGTTACCGAGAAACCGTCGGTCTGCGACTCGGTCGCGTTACCGCCTGCGTCGGGACCGTTGACGAATACGTTGTCGATCTCGTCGAGACGATCCGCACCGGCGGTTTCCGTCAGCGGAGCGCCGCCGAGAGCGGCGGTTGCGTTGAGCTGAATACCTGCAATGTCGTTGTTGACGAGGGCAAGCGGCGTGTCGGCATAGACCCGGATTCGAATCGTATCGCCCGGGGCAAGCGCCGTCACGGCGGTGCGGCCCGCACCAAGCACCGGGTCGGGATCGCCGCCACTGGCCGGGAACTCCGCCACTTCGATCGTGACGTTGTTCATTACGGCACCCGTGGCGGTCGCCGCCCGAACGGGGTCGCCGTTGGCGAGAGCCGCTTGCGCGAGATCAAAATCGAGCGCCGAGTTCGAGTCGTTTTGCAGCACGAACTCGATGAACACGTCGTCGAGACCCGGTGTCACGGGCGTCAGCGCCGTGCCCACCTGGTTGAGCACAAAGTCGACGCGGCGGTCGACCAGAAAGCTGGCCTCGTTCGAGTCGACAGGCGTCTGCGCAATGCCGCCGACCGAAAACGAAACGCTTGCCGTGTTGTTCACGGGCGTTCCAGCCGCCGTTTGCGCCAGCGCCTGCTGTCCCGAGAACAGCATGCCAGCTACGAGGCCAAGCTTCGCGAGAAGTCTCAGCCGTCCAGTTACAGTTTTCATTGCGGTACTCCTTTAGCCAAAAACTGTGATCGCAGGTGATACCCAAGCCATGCCGTCACACCTGCGAGCGACGGCACGAAAAAATCAGTCGACGGTCGCCGCGAACCTCGCCACGCCGGTTTCACCCGGGGGCAACGCTTCGATCAGCGTCCATCGCAAATGTGTGTAGTCCGCTGCCTCGGCGGCGCGCTCGCCGGCCTCCGTTGCAACACGCAGCTCACCCTGCCCCGCGAAACTGCGCCCGCCGTCCGCGGAAAACTCGATACGCATGCCCACCCCGAACGCCGAACCGTTGAGGTAGGTCAACGAGGCGTCGATCGGGTTGGTGATCATGACGTTCTCAGCCGCTTCGGCGCCCACGTTGGTAAAGGTAATCGTGTAGACGACCTTCTCGCCCGGCAGCACACGCTCCGCCGCCACGAGCGTCGTTTCGGCTTCCGCGTCCTCGTTCTCGATCGTGGTTTCTTTCTGAACAACGGTGCGAACGTCGAGATGGTTCTGCTGCGCCTCCTGCGCCAGCGCACTCCCGCTGACAGCAAGCAGGACGATGGCCAGGCTCGCGGCCGCAGCACCGGCGCGACCGGAAATCGCCGGATCCGAAAGCATCTCGCCGAGACGTCGTCTTAAGTTTTCTTCGCTCATACCAATCACTCCATGGATGTGTGCACGATCGGGCTAGTCGATCGTGACGCTGAATTGAACGCTTTGTGGACCGTCCGCCTGGGTCAGGTCACCGAGCCGCACGACTACGGTGGCGGGCGCGGTAGCGTCGAACTCCCCGGTGTCCGCGTCGACGGCATCGCTCAGCGTGTTGCCGTTCAGCCGCAGGGAACCGGGGACGTAGGTGGTGTACTGGGGAATCGGGTCGCGAACGACGGCAGCCGTTGCCGTTCCGGGGGACTGCACGGCTACGGTAATCGTGTACGTCACGACCGCGCCGGCAACGGGTTCGCTGCCGCCCAGCGGGTCGCTGACCTGCTGCGCTTTGGTGAAGCCGATCGTCAGATCGTCGACAAGGTATTCGCCGGTGGCGGAGGATACGCCGCCGGAAACGCCGAGCACCGCCTCCGAGCCACCGTCACCCTGTCCCGGGAAACCGCTGCCCGGTGTCCCGCTACCGGTCTGTGAGGTCGCCGTCAGCGCCGTGAGCCCCACTTCCCCGTCTGCAACGCCTGTGGGGATATCGTTGACGACAAATACATCGATACTGCCGTCGGCGGCCAATACAGGATCGTTGACGCCGGGCTGGTACGGCACGTCGCCCGGGCTCAGATCACCGCTGCCGTCCGTGTCGAAGTACACCGCGGGCACGGACGGAATCGGGCTGAAATCGCTGCCCGCGACGTTGTTGTCGACCGTGAGGTCGAAGGCTTCGCTGCCGTTGCCCGTGCTGGTGATGCGAAACAGAACTGCGCGACCGGTATCGCCGGGCCGCACGCTGAGCTGCGGGCTCTGCCGGGTGACGATCACTTCGATGCGCTCGGCCACGGTCAGCGTTGCGGCGTTTGTATCGATACTGTCGGGGACGCCGGCGACGCTGTAAGTAACGGTTGCCGTGTTGTCGACCACGGTTCCGGCCGGCACGCCGAGCGCGTACGCGCCCGTCGCAGCCAGCAACAGCAAGCAGCTCGTTGCGAGCAGCCGCATCGTTGCGGCCGCTGAAAGCATCATTGCCTTCCCCAAGGTTCATTCCTCAAGCGATGTTGCACCGGGGCCGGTGCACGCCCGAACTCATTTCGGGCTCGACTCCAACTGTCGACTATTTCGAAGTAATTTGCACTAGGAAACAGGCACTTGGAAAACGATCTGTGAGGGGCTTCACACTCCGTACGTGACTACTATCACAAGCAGAGCTCATTGATTTTCCAGGCCGGGTCAAAAAATCTGTCGCCGGAGCGCGACGAACCTTATGTCAGATCGGGAACGGCATAAGGAAAATCCGACGCCGAACTGCCTTCGAACGCTCAGGAAGGAGGCCGGGAGATGGCCAGTTTCTTCATTTTCGAGCGTAACGTGCTCGGCGGCACGCCGAGTTTCGCCGCTGCACCCGATACGCCCGCAATCTTCCAACCGGCGTCGTTCAGAACCTTGACGATGTGATCGCGCTCGACGGATTTGAGGTCCGGACTCGTACTCGACAGCGAAACCGCTTCGGGTGAGATCGGATCTGCAAGGTCCAGTACCGAACCGGCGCTTGCGATCAGCGCACGCTGAACGACACCCTCCAGTTCGCGAATGTTGCCCGGCCAGTGGTAGCCCCGGAGTTCCCGCATCATGCGCGCCGAAATCGCCGAAACATCGCGATTGAGTCGCTGCGAGTGAATGCGTACGAAGTGCTCGGCAAGCAGCTGAACGTCATCGCCCCGCTCCCTGAGCGGCGGCAGCTCGATCGGGAACGTATTGATGCGATAGTAGAGATCGGATCGGAACTCGCCCTCTGCGACGCGCTGCCCGAGATCGCGATTGGTCGCCGCGACAAGCCTGACGTCGACTTTGATCGTTCGTGTACCGCCGAGGCGCTCGAACTCGCCTTCCTGCAGCACACGCAGCAGTTTCGGCTGCAGTTCGACCGGTATCTCACCAATCTCGTCGAGAAACAGCGTGCTGCCGTCCGCCAGATCGAAGCGGCCCCGTTTCGAGGATTCCGCGCCGGTAAACGCGCCCTTCTCGTAACCAAATAGCTCGGACTCGATCAGATTGGCGGGCAAGGCCGCGCAGTTCACTTTCACCAGCGGCCGGTCGCTGCGCGCGCTGCGCTCGTGCAGGGCCCTTGCGATAAGCTCTTTACCGGTGCCGGTTTCTCCGAGCACAAGCACGGGTGTTTCGGTCGCGGCGACCTTCTCGACCAGGTGCAGACAACGCCGGATCGCCTCGCTGTTGCCGATGATTTCGTCGAAGCCGTGGCTCAGGTCCACTTCCTTGCGCAGGTAGACGTTCTCCGCCTCGAGACGTTCGGTCGCCCGCCGCAGGCCGTTCATCGCTTCATCGAGCTCCTGGCGCGAGCGGATCCGCAGCACGTAGTTGGCAAACAGTTCAGCGAAGAAACGCAGATCGGCAATGACTTCGTCGTCCTGCCAGAAGGATCTCGTGTTGCCGTCGCCGAAAGTCACGGCGCCGACAACCTCGTTGGCGACGATCAGCGGAACCGACACGAACGAACGGACGCCCAGCTCCTTGAGTCCGGCGTAATCTTTCCTGGCACCCGTCGGTGGATCGTCGACGTCCTTGATCACGATGATCCGGTTGTCGAGGAGGTGTTTCGCAATGAACGGGTACTCACGCATCGACAGTTCGTCCTGAAGTTCGATGTCGGTGGTGGTAAACGCGTAGTCGATTCTCGCCACGCCGGTATCCCAGTCGATCCAGGCAAGAACGGCGCGGTCGGCGCCAATAAAGTCGCAGACGTCCTTTAGCGATGCCCTGACGAGATCGTCCGCCTCTTCCATTGGCGTCGTGACGAGTTTCGAGGACACGCGCGCGAGCAGTTCCTGGCACGCCCTTCTCCTCAGGAGCGCCGATTGAGTGCGTCGCCATGCAAGGATGTTCGTCTCGGCGCCCCAGACTCGAAACAGGCGGCCGTTGCTCACAATGCCCGACAAGGTCACCCGGAGCGCGCGCTCTTCGCCGCCTTTCGTGTGGAACACGAGATCGTAGTCCGTCAGCGAATAGTCGTTCTTGATGAACGCTTCAATAAATCGGGCAAAGCTCTCGATGTCCTGCGATGAATTGTGCTCGCCGAAACTGGTACCCAGCACTTCGGAAGGACTCGCAAAGCCCAGGTCTTCGGCAAACATGCGGTTGCACTCGGTCAGCACGCCGTCGTACATCGCGCGCAGCTGCTCGTCGACCGGCATGCTGATCGGTACCGGGGGCTCGTAGGTGTAGCAAAACACGGCATCGCTGGTGGAATCGACGAGGCGGCGGAACCTTGCCTCGCTTTGTATCAATCGATCCTGCGCAGCCTGCGCGATCAGGTCCGACTCTTCTATGTATTCCGCCAGCTTGCGCCGCTGCAGAATCGCTATGAACGCGCCCACGCTCATAAGGGCCAGGCCCAGGCGCGATAAGAACCACGACAGCCACACCGGCAGCGTAGCCGCGACAAAGTGAGGTTTGGCGACTGCGGTCGAGGCCAGGAAGGCCAGGAGCACTTCGGCCAGCTGAGTGGTGACGGTCAGCGCCAGGCCGAGCAACAGCAGGTTACGTCCAGTATTCGGGAAGCGTGAGGATTTGAGAAAACCGCGGATCACGCAGTAGAGCAGCATGGCGATCGTACCGCCGATAATGACGAGATCCACGACATGAATGGCGAGATCCGCAACATCTACGAACGCCGAGGATTCAGGCATTGCGGTCGCCGGCGTAGAGGTGAGCCGTGCCCGCGATACGGGTGTCTGCTCTACCTTGGTGCAGGGTGAGAATCAAAACGTGGTGGCTTTTTCTTTGTCGATCAGCGGCTTCTGAGTTTTTATCACCTCGCGGTCTCGGAAGTCACGATATTTCGCGACTTTGTCGGTATTTCGCGACTGTGGTCATCATTAGACACATGCAGTTACAGGGGCAACGAAACATAAGCTATTGAACTTAATGTAGAATCCTTCAAGTTAGCTCACACCGAACAAATGTGGCACGGGAACTGCATTTATTGGTATGAAGGGCGCAAAAACGACGGACTGCGCAGCGAAAAAGTCGCGTTTTTAGTCAGCAACCGCGCTCGAAGCACGGAGAACGTGATGGCAAGTGAACCGCCGACTCAGCGCATGCTGATTACCCTTGTGTCTGACGTCTGTTACCGCGTGGCTTATCTGGCTGCCGGCCTCCGGCAAGCCGGCGTCGAGGCTGAGCTGCGGCTCAAAAGACCGAACCACCAGACCGTCGCGTCGCTCCGCCGACTCGAACTGTCGGCGCACCGCCCGGAACTCGTATTCATCGATTATACGACCGATACCCTTCTGTCGCGGAGGATGCTCAAAACGATTGCGCTCTGCGAGAAACGATCGCCGGCCATTGTTATCGTCCTGACCCGGCCCGACACCGAAGCGTTACTGGAAGCCGGCGATCTCGACGTCGGCGACAGCACAATGTTCTCCGCTACGCCGCTGGAAGCCATGCTCAAAAAACTTGGCGGAGAGCAGCGCGACACCGTCTTGCACTCGCTCGAGGTACTGAATCGCTACGGTCCCGTGCTGGCCCGTGCGCCGGACGAATTTGTCGCGGCCGGAGCCACTCAGGAATCGGCTTGAGCCGTACCTCGACGATCGCATAAGACTGTCACTACGACTTGCGCGACAACTTGCGCGACAATAGGGCGCCGTCTGTTCCGGATGGCTCCCCCCCTCCACACTTGCGACTTTGAATCAGTCTGGTTTGCTCGTATGATCTCGCGGTTACGACAACCGCACGTCCGGAAGACGCGCCATGGACAGGAGGTACTGGCATGTCCGCCGAAGAACAAACACGATTCCTGGAGCAGCTTGCTCAGGACCTCAACTCGAAAAATATTGCGTTGCCTTCGTTCCCGGACGTCGTCGTCAACATTCGCACTGCCCTGGAAGACCCGGAATGCACCTCGGAACGCCTCGCGGGCGTCGTGCGCACGGACGCCGTGTTGGTTGCGAAACTGCTCATGGCGGCAAACTCGGCGTTTCATAACCGCGCCGGTATCGAAATACTGGATCTCGACCTCGCGATCAGTCGGCTCGGTTTCGAGGTCGTGCGCAATACGGCCATTACGCTGGCCGTCGAGCAGATCTTCAACGCCGGGCAACACGGCGATCTGAAAGACGGCATCAAGACGATCTGGGAAAACAGCCTGAGTCTGGGCTCGATGTGTTTTGTCGTCGCCAAGAACGGCGGCAGCATCAACGCGGACAATGCGTTTCTGTGCGGGCTGTTCAACGGCATCGGCGAGCTCTACCTGTTGAGCAAGGCGCGGGACTTTCCCGCGCTACTCGGAGACGCCGATGCGTTTGCCGATATTGTTGAACAGTGGAATCCCAGCGTAGGCAGCTCCATCGTCCGCGCCTGGGGATTTGCCGACGAAATCATCGAGTCCTTCGACCTCGAGGAGAAGCTGAGCCATGACCCGGCTGCACCGGCTACGCTCGTCGACGTGGTCTACACGGCGAAACTCGTTATGAACGAGGACACGACGGCCTCGCAGCTGGCCGAGAACGGCGAGCCCGCCCCCGCAAAACTCAGGGTCACCGGCGAGACACTCGAACGCGTACGCGAGGCCTGGTCGCTGCACGCCGGATCGATGCGCGCAACGGCAACCGGAGGCTAGAACCAGGTTCTAGTGCCCGAAAAGACGAAGCCCTGCCGGGAAGGCAGGGCTCGCACAATGCTCATGGAGAGAGCGAAGACTAGCGGTGACCGATCGAGCCACCGCTAAAGTTCATTGCCGGAAGGCAAGGTCGTAGCGGGCGTCGACATCGTAGGACGTCGCCGAAGCGCTCGCCTGGATGCTGCCGCTGTTCGGCACACTGTCGTCGCCGCGCGACTCGAGGATGACGGCAATATCGCCCGGGATCTCACCGAATACGATGTTGTGTCCGCCCATGTTGTAGAGATCGAGATCGATACCGGTCAGACCGCCAAATGCGTTGGTCGGCTGCTGGTACGACGCTGCCGTGTTGTCGACGGGTCCGGAAATCAGACCGGCTCCGCGCAGGTGTTTCCAGATTTTCCGGGACTCGGCGTTGTTGTTGCGGCTGCTCCAGCCACCGTTGATGTTGCCGTTGCCGTTGCCATTGTCGGAACTCCGCCACGTCCCCGGGAAGCGCGTTGACGCAGCAGGGTCGTCGCCCGGCAGGACGCCGTAACGGTCCTGATAGGCATACAGTGCCGCCGACACACCCGCAAAGTCATTCTCTATACGCTTGATCTTGGCGTTCGTGATCATTTCGCGGCCTTTCAGGACTCCGCCGATCAGGAGACCCACAATAACCAGCACAATCGCAATCTCGACCAAAGTAAAACCGCGCTGCCGGCGTTGACTTAAGCGTTCAATGTTCACAGGAATTCCTCTCAATTCGCAGCTGGCGAAAGCCGCTGTTGCCATTGGCGAGACGTAACCGACCCGCGTTACTCAGGCTATCGGCGCCTCTGCCGAATACTTTAGACCAGCTCGAGAAATAAACCGCATGTGAAACATGAACTTAAGGGATATGGCCGCCATCTATCGACGCCTTGTAGAGCACCAGTGCCGGTAACCAGGTCACGAGGTCGTCGTATTCGGCACCCACCATTTCGCTCCTTCCGCGCATGACAAATACGTCGTTGGACGACACGGCATAGCGAATACCGCTTGGGCCGCCGGCGACCGTCGCACCCGTGTTTTCCAACTGGTCAGCAGACGAAAAGGAGGCCCAATCCTTGCCCAGCGAATAGACGACGAACGGCACGGCGCTCGCCACCGTATCGCCGCTGCTGCCGCAGGCTGAAGCACTGGCACCGGCGGCGGTGCTGCAGACGGTCAACTCAGGAGTCATCCCCGCCAGCGTAATCGTTGCGACCTCCGTGTCGCTCAGAAAATCCCAGACCCCGTTGGTGTTGGCGTCACTGGCCGAGACGCTGTAACGCAGCACCGAACCCCAGGGATCCAGGAGAAGGTTGTCGTCGTTGCGGCTGCCGCGCAGCCCGAGCGTCGTCGCGGGCACAAACCCGTGCTGGCGGGTACACCCGCCGCCGTTGACCGACGCGGTGCCGTTACTCCCAGGCGTCGCCGGACAAGGCAGTTCACCGTTGACGAGCCAGTACGCCTCGAGCGCGTCGCGAACGTCTTCGAGCTGGGTCTCCGCAGAACCAAAACGGGCATTGTCTCGTTGTTTGGACAGGGGTGAGGCAATACCTCCCAACAACAGCCCCATGATGAGTATGACGACCGCAAGCTCGACAAGCGAAAATCCCGATTGCCGTCCCACTGCCGTTCTGTTGCGCATGTCCGTCATTCCTTCGAGCCTGCTAACAACGTGCTACGTTGAGATTGGTGTCGACACAAAACAGGAGATCGTTGAACGCCGACGTCGATGCACTGCTTTCGAGGTCTCGTGTGCCGCTCACGTAGGGAAACGCCAGAGCGTTGCGCCCCTCGAGGTAGTTACCGACATCCCGTTTGCTGTCGACGTCAAGCGGCGGCGCCGTCCGTGTCTGAGCGGCGAGCGCGGGCCCGGCAAACAGCACGACGGCGGCGTACTGGGCCGCTCCGTTTATCGTCAGGCAGTTGCCGCATGTGGAAGGAACGGCGGCGCCGGGCGCATGCGATTCCGCAACGACGTAGAAGAAATGGTCTTTCCACTGCTGCCATTGCGTTTGCATGGCCGGCGTCCAGGCCGGCACGGCGACGCTGTCGCAGGCGCTCAACACGTCGTTCAGCGCGTTGCCGCTTGCCGCCGCGCTGTCGTCGACACGGTCGGGCAGCCGCCCCCCGAGGTCGATGCTGCCCGTGTCGTCGTAGCCGCTGTCCACACGATAGTCAGTCAGCGTCAGCGGCGCCGGCCAGGGCAAGCGACGATCGTTTGCGCCACCGCCGTTGTGTCTCCCCCATTCGGCAAGGCAGGCGGTCACGGCGAGGCCCAGCGCCTCACGCCTGCTCCGGTAGTCGTCGCGCCGGTTGACAATGTCGGCAAGCTCGGAGCGCCGAATCATGAGCAGGCGGTCGCTAATACCGGAATCGGCGCCCCGCCCGGACACAAAATCCTGCAGCGTATCGGGGACGCCGCTCACTGCTGCGTTGTCGATGCCAAGTGCGGCGACAGCATCCAGAAATTGCGCGGCATCGTCGGTCGTGCCGCAGCCGCCGTCTCCTGCGGACAAACGCCGCTGCCCGGGAAGCGGCGGACCCGCCGCAAACAACAGGGCCACGGGCCGGCTGGCGGCTGTCGCCCCGGCCAACAGGTTGCCGTCAGCGGCGTCGAATACGCGAAAGTCACCCGTCGTATCGGGGTTCAGCAGCTCGGCGCTGGACGTGCCCGCTGACTTGAAGTCGCCCGAAACGGCGTACCACAGGCAAGCGGCCGATGCGTCCTTGAGCGCCGCAACCCCAAGTGTTCGCCAGGGCAGCCGCCCCAACATGCTCTCGCCGACGGCGCCGCACGCGCTCGTGTGGGCCTCGCCGGGCGCAAAACCACCGGTACCGTCCAGGTCCGGGCAAGGCAGGCGCGCCGGCGCTCCCGCGACGAGTTCGGGCTCGGCAGCCGCGTAAGCCAGAAGCGCGGCGCGGGCCTCGGAGAGCGCGTCAGCTGTTGCCACGGCACGACGCGCCTCGAACTGGGCTGTGCCGAATCGACTCACCAGAATCGCGCTACTCGCCGCAAGGATGACGAGCATGACGAGCAGCAGCGCAGCGCCTTTCTGGGTGGTCCGGCATGAAGCGATCACGGCCCGCGCGCCTCTGTCGTTTTATTGCGCTCGGCAGCCTCCGAGGCTTCGTGACGCTGGATGACAATGCCGGACCGGCGGTCCACGAGCGGTTCTCCGACGGTCGAAGACGAATCGGTCGGCACAAAACGGCCGCGGCGGAATACCTGCGGCGCTTTACCCGGTACGCGAATGAAACCGGCGGCACCCGCATCCTGCCTCGGCGATTCGACGGCGACGGCCTGGCGCTCGCCGCTGCTGCCGGCCGGCCGCGCTCGCGCTTCGTCCAACCAGCGGCGTTCCTCGCGGGTCAGGAACACACGTCCAATGTGCGCCTCGTCGATCGTTTCATAAATCGACTCGTGAACCGATTCGTGAGCCGAGTTATGGGTCGTCTCTTGGCTCAGCTGCGCGTCGTCGCTGCCGGGCTTGTCGACGGCGCCGTCGGCCAGCACCGCCGTTGCGGACAAGAGCAGCAGCAAATTCAGAAACCTCATCGCTGTGCCACCTGTTGTTCCACGTCCGACGTGATGACGCTGAAAATCTCGACACTGCAGCTCGCCTGCAGGTTCGCCTCGACTTTCAGCGATACGTCCGGCTGCTGCTGCCAGTCCAGCCGGCAACCCTGCACTCGCATCAAGCCCGGCGCGGAGCGCTGCAGGCCGTCGACAAACCGCAGCAGATCCAGTTCGTGCACCAGCCCCATCTCCAGCTGCAGCTGGCTGACGTTGATCGCAATATCGTCTCCCGCCAGTACCGCCTGCACCGGTGCAATCACGTCGAGCTGCGGGGCTATCGCATAGGCAAGACGCGGCAAGGTCAGGTCCTCCGTGGCAACGCGCAGCGCGTGGATCCATTCAAGCCGGCTTTCCTGGCCGACAAAACCCAGCGCGTGGAACTGCCGGTAGCGCTCGTGATAACGATCGACGTAACGGCGCCGCAGCACGAGTTCGTCGTAGTCTTCCTGCACCGTCGACTGGTCCGTGGTCAACGCCTCGTAGACCAGCCGCTGCTCCGCGTGGAAGAAGAACGCTGCAGACAATGCCGCAACGGACAGCAGCATCGTCACGAGCGGAATGCCGGTGCGGCGAAATGCGAAACGCCAGTCGCGATCATGCGGTGTCATCGCCAACCTCCGTCGTGACCGATGCGCCAGCCGCCGTGGGCGGCACAAACGAGAGCCTGAGCTCGAAGCGCAGGCCGTCATCGCCGGCCGTTGCGCCAATTTCCCCGGAAACCGCGGCGGTGGGGCTCGCGTCAATGGGGTACTGGATCACCGCAACCTCGCTAAAACGGCTGTCCCGCCTGAATGCCTCCGCCAGCATCTCTATGCGCCGGAAACCCTCGAGAAGGTCGGCATCGTGTCCCTCCAACACAGCACCCAGCCGCGCTTCGACGCGGGATACCGGCGCTACCGGAACGGATTGAACCGGCGTTTGACGACGTGCCGGCTCCGCCCTCGCGGGTTCGGCGGAGGTCCAGCTCATCGTGGCGACACGCACGTCCGGATGGCTTTCCAGAACCCGACTCAATTCGATCATTACCCAGGGGACCGGTACGCGGTTGGCCAGAATATAGTCGCCGGTATCGACCGCCAGCTTCATTTCGTGTGAGCCGGCGTGTATTGGCGAGTACA
This sequence comes from Woeseiaceae bacterium, assembly GCA_028289545.1. Classification (GTDB taxonomy): domain Bacteria; phylum Pseudomonadota; class Gammaproteobacteria; order Steroidobacterales; family Woeseiaceae; genus UBA1847. Next base: position 40,640 of record JANQPG010000107.1, on the reverse strand, counting down.
GCGCATTATCCTGGCGGAGGGTCGATGTGAGCTGTGCTACCTGTTGCTCGATGTCAGCGGAGTCGTCCGCAAGCCGTAACGCACTGCCGGCATAGCCGCCGGCCAGCACCGAGCAGACCAGACTCGCCGCCATGGCCCCGCCAATGATCGACTGCCGCAAGCGGTGTAAACGCCAGTGACGATCCTCGCCGGATGCCGCATAACTGTGTCGTGGCAACCGGCGCCGGAGCTGCGCCAGATACAACGCCTCGAGATGCTCCGCGTGGGGCTGTTCAGGTAAACCCAACCGGGCGGCGGCCGCGCGATGGCTCACCACGTGCAAACTGAGCGGCGCGTCGTCCTGCCGCGCCTCCACGATGGCCTGCGCCTGCGCTTCCGAAGCGACAATGCACACGTGCAGCTCTTCCATACCGCCAAGTAGCCTTGATCGCTCGAGGTAACGTCGGCTGCGGTCGATCTCCTGGTTGACGATCTCCGGATTGTCGGGGGATTCGACAGGCGGACACTGGGACAGGCGCGCGCTCAACACACAACCGTCTCGCAGGAAAACCTGCCGCAGCTTATCGCCCTGATGATGCGTCAGAAACAGCACGGGCCCTTTGAGCCTGCGAAGACGCGGCAGCAGGTCGGCAGTCAGCAGCGGCACCGAATAAATGCCCTTGAGCGGCACTTTGTGACGGGCGATGAGCTGCAACCAGCACTCCAGCAGTTCGTGATTGGACACTGCACTATGCACGGCCGTGTCCCCTCCGCTGATCGCGACTTTTTTCCCGGCAAACACCGACACTCGAAACGGTGTTCTCGGAAACTTACGCTCGGCACGACGTGCCAGCAACGTCCGCCTGTCACCCCCGGTCAGCTTGGGTATCGTATCCGCGACGAATACCTCCTCGATCACGTCGAGCAGCAGCACGCTGGGTTCTTCCGGGCGTTCGGCGAGATAGGCGTCGAAAGCCTCGATACCCTTGTTGTCATCCGTGAAATGATGCTCCGATCCGGAACCGGCGGAACCGAACACCGTGAGGGATTCCTGAGTCACGTAAAAGATCCGCCGCCCGACCATCTTCAAATCCCCATGTTGCTGATCGTGTCGTAGATCGGACCCAGCACGGACAGCATGATCCAGCCCATGATGGCGCCGAGCACAACGGTCATCGCCGGTTCGATCATTGCCTTGAGTCGTTCGATCGCCTCGTTCACTTCGCGATCGTAGAAATAGCTCACCTTTAGCAGCGAATCGTCGAGGCGACCCGTGGATTCCCCCATACGCACCATCCTGATAACGAGGGGCGGAAACAGTTGGGTGCGCTCTATACAGTCGCTGAGCGAATGGCCGTCCGCAATCGCCTTCCCGATATCCGCGATACCCTTGCGGATGACCGCGTTGCCGGCGACGTCTTCGCTGATCTTGAGCGAGGCGATCACGTTGAGGCCGGCGCCGTAGCAAAGGGCAAAGTAGCTCGCGAACCGGCTGAGCGTGAGCTTCTTGAGTATCGGCCCCAGAAGCCACACGCGAAGTTTCCAGTCGTCCACTCGGTAGCGTATGCCCGGGCTTCTCTCTGCGCCGAGCTTCAGCAACACGAAAGGCATAGGCAAAGCAGGCAGCACCCACCACCAGTGCGCCGTCAGAAAATCCGAAAACGCAATCAGTGCTCGCGTGTGCAACGGAAGGCTCTCTCCCATCTCACGCATGAAGTCGACCATTTGCGGGACGACGTAGAGCATCATGAACAACATGACGCCAAGCACCACCGTACCGACAAACGCGGGATAGATGACCAGCGTCTTGGCCTTGGAGACGAGCTCGTCCTGCCACTTGAGTGATTCGGTCAGCCTGAGCAAGACTTCCGACAATTCACCAGACTCCTCGCCAACGGCCACGAGGCTAACGAATACGTCGTCGAAGATCGCCGGAAACTCCGCCATAGCCTGCGACAGCGTACGCCCGGTTTCGACGGAGCCGATCAGACTCGCGAGGACTTCCTTGAACATCGGGTGTTCCGTACTGTCGCGGAGATCGGAAAGCGCATCGAGTATCGGCAAGCCGGCCCGGGTCATTTGCTCCATGTGAAAGCAGAAGCCGATCAGGTCCTTGCGGCGCAGCCTGCCGTGGCGCCTGAAGCGTTTGCCGCGGCATTCCACCGCGCGCAACAGCTCCGCACCCGATTGACGAAGCTGCGTCTCGAGCGCCCGTTCGCTCGCGGCTTCGAGGTCGCCACGAACAATGTTGCCGGCGGCGTCGACTGCCCGGTAGCTGAAACTCGGCATGCTGCTACCCCACCCTCGCGGTCAGATCGACGACCCGCGAGATTTCGGAAAGACTGGTGGTGCCGGACAGAACATGCCGGATAGCGTCTTCCGCAAGATCCCGATAGCCCGTCTCGCTGGCGGCTTCGTTGAGCTGCCGGCGCGTGGCGCCGCGCGCGATGAGCTCGTCGAGTTCGCGATTCATCTTCAACACTTCAACAACCGCTACGCGGCCCTTGTAGCCGAAGAAGTTGCAGGCTTCGCAACCCTGATCGCGGTACAGCAGTACGGGTTTGGCGCTGTCGATGCCAAGCAGCCGCCGCTCGGTTTCGTCGGGTGCGTATGCCTGCTTGCAGTGCCTGCACAGCTTGCGCACGAGGCGCTGCGCGACGATGCCAATGATGTTGCCGGCCATGATGTGCGGCTTGACGCCAATGTCGATGAGACGCGGGATTGCGCCCAGCGCGGAGTTTGTGTGCAAGGTCGAGAACACCTGATGGCCCGTCATTGCGGCGCGAAGCGCCATCTCGGCCGTGTCTTCGTCGCGAATCTCTCCAACGAGGATGATGTCCGGATCCTGACGCATCATGGATCGGATACCGTTGGCAAAATCCAGCTTCGCCGCCTCATTGAGCGACGTCTGACGAATCATGCTCATCGGGTATTCGACCGGATCCTCGAGCGTCATGATGTTGACGGACTCGTCGTTGCGGTAATTCAGCATCGAATACAGCGTTGTCGTCTTGCCGCTGCCGGTCGGGCCCGTCACCAGAATGAGGCCTTCGGGCCGCGCCATCATGACCTGCAGCGTACTCAGGGTTTCCTTGACGAGATTCAGTTTCTCGAGCGGCACAATCCCTTTCTTGCGATCGAGCACGCGAAGGACGAAGTTCTCTCCGTGTGTCGTCTGCTGGCAGGCCACGCGGAAATCGATCGATCGTCCCGCAAGCGTCAACGAGATCCTGCCGTCCTGCGGCGCGCGGGTCTCCGCAATATTCATGCGCGCCATGACCTTGAGTCGCACGACCATTCCGGGCCAGTAGCTTCGATGCAGCGCCATGACCTGCCGAAGCACGCCGTCCACGCGATAGCGAACGCGCAGGAAACCGGCTTCGGGCTCAAGGTGGATATCCGACGCGTCGCGTTTTACGGCGTCCGCGAGGATCGCGTCGACCAGTCGCACGAGCGGATGGTTGTATTCCTCGTGCTCGACGGCCAGGTTAAGCTGATCCACCTCGCCGGTATCAATTTCGTGGAGGATTCCCTGTATCGACAGCTCGAACTCGTAGAACTGTTCGATAGCCGATTCGATCTCCGCCTCACCCGCTACGAGCGTCTCGATGCCGACGCCGCTACCGAGTAACGCCGCTACCTGGTCCATTGCGACGACGTTGTAGGTGTCGGCCATCGCCAGGGTCAGTATTTTTTGGTTCTTGTCGAAATTGATCGGCAGCATGCTGTAACGGCGCGCAATGTTCTTCGGCACCATTTGCAGCGCATCGGGATCCGGTATCACGGACGACAAATCGATCGCATCGTGCCCCAGCGATTCGCCGAGGGTGTCGCGTAACATGCCCTCCGAGATCAAACCGAGTTTGACGAGGATCCTGCCCAGCGGCTCATCGCTCCTGGCTTGTTCGGTCAACGCAACCTGGAGCTGGTCGTCGGTAATGAGTCCTGCCCGTATGAGGCGTTCGCCTAGCGGCAGGCTCTGCTCGCTGCTTGTCAGCGTACGTAGCGTTACGGTCGTCATGGCGTTTGCACCGCGATTGTCGAAAGCTCGGTCAGCCGCCGTAATGCTTCCGCTCTGTACGGAGCGGAGCCCCGCGTGTCGAGTTCGAGTGCCCGGGTATAGAGCCCGACGGCCTGGCGGTATCGGCCGACGCGGTCGTGAGCAACGGCCGCATTAAAAGCATACTCGGCACGCAGCGGCGCCTGGTCGAGCGCCGACTCGAACAGGAGGCGGGCCTCTGGCCAATGCCCCATGGCCGCCAGACGTCGCCCGATCGCAAAGCTGAGCTCAGGGGAACCGGGATACTGATCGCTCAGAGCAACCAGCTCTTCCGCGCCCAATGCGCCGGCCGCCACTGTCGACATCAGCGCATCCGCCGCCGCCGGATGACCGGGATTCACGGAGAGGAGCATTCGGTACAGGTCGTTCGCCTCTTCGGCACGCCCCTGCCTGGACAGCACGGCGGCCAGACCCAGCAGCGCATCGGGCTGGTGCGGCGATACGCGAAGAGCTTCTCGATACAAGGTTTCGGCCCTGACGACGTTGCCGTCGAGCCACGCGGCGTAAGCGCTTTTAGCAATCGCAAACGCCGGGTCTGCCTGTACGGCGACGGTGCGTGCTGCCGCGTTTCCCGCAGCAGAACGGTCGGCGGCTTCCGCAGCCTCCGGCTTAATGCCCGCCGGTGCGACACCGGACACCGAGCGTGCACTGCGCGCTTCTGCGGCACTGGCCGGACCAACCGGCAGCTCGAAAGCGCGGCCGAAGCTGTCCGCCTCCGGGCTGGTCCGCATATCTGACGAATCCGGCAGTACACCAAAGGTCGTTTTGGCGCTCAGCACGTGCGCATACGTGAGATAAATCGCAGTCGCGCAAAATCCAACCAGCAGACACAGCAGAGGCGTGTAGCGAGCCACCCGCTGCAGATAGGGCGTGTCGGCACTGAAGCCCTTACGCTCCGACGTCAGTTCACCCAGTAGAGACGACGCAAACCGTCGGTTGGCAACCGCGCCAGCTCCCTCGTTGGCGGCTCCCGTGGAGACGAAGGTGCCGCCCAGCGGACTTGAGTCATCGACCTTGACGGTGGTTGCGCTGATGTCCGGCTGCAGAGCCAGCTCCACCGTCCCGTCCGTCGGCGCGCTACTACTCTCGTCCGATACCGTCGCTGCCTCGCCGGCGTTATCGACGGCTGTCGACGCGTCCCTTGTGGCGTCGTCCTCGAGTTCGAGCCTCTGTGTTCCCTCTTCCCCGGTTCTGTCGGGTCCAGGCGGGCGGCTCTTGTCGTCGCCGTCTTCGAGTTGTCTGAGTGCGTCGACCAGCGGACTCTTCACAGCGACTCCTAGCGATATTCTACGTTGCTGACGGTCCCGCTGACGTCGGAGATGTCATAGAAGTCGGACAGACGCGGCGCGCCGGCGGGCGACGTGGCGCCCTCGACGATCGTGGGCTTCAAGAAGATCACGAGTTCGGTCTTCACGAGGTCGTCGCGGTTATAGCTGAACAATCTGCCCACGCCCGGAAGCCGCGAGAGGCCCGGCACACCGTCCTTTTTGCTTTCCTGTTCGTTCTGCATCAGGCCGCCCAGGACAATGGTCCTGCCGTCCAGCACCTGCAGCAGCGACTCGATCTCACGGACCTGTATCTGGGGAATCAAATTGTCGAATTCGACGCCGGCAAGCCGCGGCGCGGGGTCTACGGCAAAACCCGTAATCCGGCTGATGGTCGGGCGGATATTGAGGCTGACGTAACCGTTGTTGCTGATCTGCGGCGTTACGCTCATGACGAGCCCAACCGGCACCGTGTTGATCTCGGTCGTGAACGTGCGTCGCTCGGGGATATCGGCAGTGGCATCCCGGATATCGAGTTCGATGTTGAAATAAACCGTTTCGTTGACGACCTTGAGGATGGCGGTCTGATTGTTGAGCGCCATGATCTTCGGACTTGAAAGCACACGCGTGTCACCGAACTGTTGCAGCAGGCGAACCGATGTCTGCAGCACGTCGCCCGAAGAGTCGGTGTCCGTATAGTCGATCGCAAAGGCCGGCGGCGTGCGAAGATCCGGTCCCAGGAGCTGCGAACGTATGCTGAGGCCGTCACTGCCCTCCGCGACGAGCCTCGACCAGTCGACGCCCGCCTGGTAGTTGTCGCTGAGTTCGACTTCGACGATCGTCATTTCGATCAGCACCTGGCGCCGCGAGTTCGCCATCAGCCTGTCGAGATAGCGGCTGACCTGCAGGTGCTCGCTCTGATTGCCGTATACAGTGACAATTCCGGCCATGGCGTTGATGATGACGGGATCCTGCGCCACGGGAGCAGCTTCTTCGGAGTCGCCGCTCATATCAGCAACGGCCGCAAGCAGGCCTTGTTCCAGCGCGGCCCAGAAATCGTTTTCGGACCTGTTGCGAACCGTGGTCTTTGAAAGGTTGCCGTTCTGGTCGCCTTGCTGGCCGCTGAGTTCTTCGCCAACCGTCCCTCCGGTCGTGGCGATCTGCGTCGCGACACCCACCTCGCCTTCGCTGTTGCGGCTGATGTTGACGTAGTCGACGCTGTAGTTCTTCCAGTACGGCTCGTCTTCCTGGACGAGCAGACTGTTGCCCCGCAGGCGATACCGCAGTCCGGCCTGTGCGGTCACCCGCGTCAGGATTTCCGGCAACGGCCGCTCGACCGCGTTGATCGTTACGACAGCGCCCGTGTCCGCCTCGAAGTCCAGGTCCAACCCCGCATCTCTCGCCAGGGAAAACAGGAGATCGACAACCGGTACTTGCTTGACCACAACCGTGTAGGTCGGCACGGGCTCCGGCGCACTGGGCTCGGGTACCTCCGGCGCGGGAGGCACCGGCTCTGGCGACGGAGAAAGCGCCTCCGGCTCGTCGACGACGTGCCCGCTCGAGAGGCCGACGGTCAGCGGCCCGGCGCAACCCGATAGCAACAGCGCAGCCGCAGCCATGGCCGTGACCCGCGCCGCGTGCCGACGCGGCGGTTGCCGCAAAAACAGCGGCTTCGCGTAACCGTCAGAACCCGGGGACAGCAAAGAGGCGGGACGTTCGAGCATGGATAAACCCTGTGAGCGAAAATTCGTGGAAACGGGCGGGTCAAAACCGTCCGCCGATACCCCGGTTGTCGCCCTGGGCGCAGATTTCTTTAGCTTGTAGCCGGCGCCGACCGCGACACGATCGGCGAAGGTACCGACGCGGATCGGCAGCGCATGCGATCAGGAAATGGAAATTCGAGAGGCTCTCGAGAGCGCGCCCGAGGCGGCTAGTGCGTTTCGCTGGCTTCCTGCATACGGCGGATTTTCTCGACCAGGGTCGTCCGCCCCATGCCCAGTTTTTTGGCGGCGTGTTGCACGACGCCATCCGACTCTCGCAATGCCTTGTCGATCAGACGTTTCTCGATATTCGCGAGGTAACCCTTGAGGTCTATGCCATCAGCCGGCAGGTTTACCGCCATGTCTCCGGCACGCATGCCGAGCGCCGCGTCGACCACCTGCACGCTGCTGTCGTCATCCGCGCCGACAGCCTCGGCAATGGATCCCGGCAGGTCGCTTCGGTCGACCACGCCGTTGGGGTTCGTCACCGCCAATCTTTCAATGAGATTGACGAGTTCGCGGACGTTGCCGGGCCAGCTGTAGTTTTCCAGGGACTCGATCGCCTGCGCCGTGAAATGCAGACTGCCTAGCCCAGCCTCTCGCAACCGGCGGCTGAACTCGTTGATCAGCGGCAACACGTCATCCGGCCGCTCCCGTAGCGGCGGGACATCGATCGGAAAAACGCTCAGGCGGTAGTAAAGATCCTCGCGAAACTCACCGGATTCGATGCGGGCCGGCAAATCACGATGTGTTGCCGCCACGAGCCGTATATCGACGGGGATGCTGCGGTTACCGCCAACCCGTTCGACGACCCTCTCCTCGAGCACTCGGAGCAGTTTGACCTGCATGACCGAGGGCATATCGCCGATTTCGTCGAGAAAAAACGTCCCGCCGCTGGCCTGCTCAAAGCGGCCGGGCCTGGCTTTGTCGGCGCCCGTAAACGCGCCCTTTTCGTGACCGAACAGTTCACTCTCTAGAAGATTGTCCGGTATGGCGCCGCAGTTCACAGCTACGAACGGTCCCTTTCGGCCGGAGAGCTCGTGGATGCGACGGGCTATGACTTCTTTGCCGGTACCGGATTCCCCGGTCACCAGCACCGTCGCCGGAGACGGTGCGACCTTATCGATCAGTCCGCAGATCAAGCGAATATCGGCACTCGCCCCGATCAGCCGGCTCGACTCCGTCAACCTCGAGTCCCTGCGGGTCGTCGTTCGCGCAGCGGCAATTTCTTCGAGCACGGCGCTCAGCATGTCGAAGCTGACCGGCGAGGCCAAACGGTGCACCCGCGCCCACGGGAAACGATCTCTCAGTCCGCTTACGCTCAACTCAACCCACCTTCATCCATCACTACGATGGACACGTTGGGATCTATTTGCCCAACTGCCTCCATCAGTTCTTCGATCTCGCTGTCTTCGAGGTCCGTGCCGATAAACACAGCGTCGAGCCGCCGGCCTGACGCGGCGTCGCGATCAATTTCGCGACGCCAGTTGTCTGGCCGGGCCATCACGACCCGCGGAGAATCAAAAAACTCGATCATGGCCTTGAGGCGGCTCGCGGCAGCCATCTCACGCTCGACGACAAGGATCATTTTCGCTCCCAAGAAACCGCTCCGCGGCCTCGAAATCGCTCGGCCGCAGAACTCCTTCTTCCTTGATTGCAATATAGTTTTTGCCCTCCATGCCACCAAACCGGCAAAATCGCGCCTCTATATATGGTCTTCATCGGTTATTTTTGGTCGAAATTCGACGCATACTGCGACCACACCGGGTATCCAGGCGGCCCGGACCGCCTAAAGTTCCAACGTTTGTCGCCGATAACCCACGCGAGAACAGTCCTCGCTTCGGCAGAGGGCACCGTGAGTAGATCCATGCGGAAAGAGTTACATGTCACTTGTTGCAAAAATCATGGGTAACGGCACCAACCAAGGTAAGAACCCGAAAGCCACTAAATCAGAATCAAACTCAGCGACCGCCATTGCGGACGGGGCACTCGATACGCTGAGCAACGTCCTGCAGGTCATGGGCAAGGAGTCCTTCCCGCTCGAAAACGATATCGACCCCGGCGTCTTTCCGGAGATGTGCTCCGAGTTCGCCGCGCATGTCGAGAACGGTGCCGGCGTACCGTCGTTCGATATCCCTGCGTCAGCGGACGGCAGCCGCGAATGGGCGCGTGTTCGTCGTTTCTTCGCCGATCGCCGGAAAGCAGAAAATGAGTTTGTCACGGAACGGCTGCACGACTATCGCGGCGTAGTCGAGGATCTCGTTTCGGGCCTCAGGAATATCGGCGAACGCGATCACGATACAGAGATATCGGTCAAGCGGAGCCTGAACACCATCGAAGATGCGGTCGGCACCGGCGTGCTGCCCGAGATCCGCAAGGCGCTGACGCAAACCATACGAACCGTCACCGACACGTTCGACGAGCAGCGCAAGGCGTACGAGCGCGAACTCGACGAGCTGAACAATCGCATGTCGAGCCTGCGCCAGGACCTGGTCGCTGCTCGCGAGGAAATGAAGCGCGACGCACTGACCGACGCGTACAACCGCGGGGCATTCGACTCGGCAATCAGTCAGAGCCTCAACATGCACTTCATCCTGAACCAGCCCGTGACGGTCATGATGATCGACATCGACAAGTTCAAGGACATCAACGATACCTTCGGACACGCGGCGGGCGACGAGGTATTGCGCGGCATTGGCGAAGCCCTGGCGAGATCGTTCATACGCAAGAGCGACCTCGTGGCCCGTTTCGGCGGCGACGAGTTCGCCGTGATCCTGAACGATACGACGGCGGCCAACTGCGTCGGCCTGCTCGAGCGCTTCCTCAAATCCGTCACCGAAATATGCATTCCCTACGCGTCCGAGGACACGCGGGTTTCCTGCTCGGTCGGCTACACCGAGATTCACTCGAACGACACCGTCAAATCGCTGATGCACCGCGCGGACACAGCGCTGTATCAGGCGAAGAAAAACGGCCGCAATCAGGCCGCGTTTCTCTCTTTCGAGGATCTCAAAGAAGACTAACCGCGTGGTTTCGACAGGGCCGTCCGACTCGCGCACCTTTCTCGGGTGGCAGCCGGACGCACGCTCTCGGCGCAAACAGCCATTCGAAACTGCCGGCTTGTTCCAACGTTAAAGACAGACCTTCAACTGCCGATATCTATAAGTGAGGCGAGGACCGCCTCAGAGCACTACGGAGGAGCGCACTTTGGATCTGGCTACCCTTATCGGACTGATAGGTGCGTTCGGTATTGTCATGGCGGCTATCGTGCTGGGAGGGTCCGCCGGCACGTTCGTCAACGTACCGTCCTTGCTCGTGGTACTGGGCGGCACCGTGCTCGTCACGATGATGAAGTTCAGTCTCGGTCAGTTCCTGGGCGCCGCGGCGATCGCCGTCAAAGCGTTCCTCTACAAGCCGACGCAACCCGAAGCGCTGATTGAAGAAGCCGTTGACCTCGCAAAAACCGCTCGTCAGGGTGGCCTCCTCGCCCTCGAAGACAAGGAAATCGCCGACGATTTCATGAAGGAAGGGCTTGGGCTGCTCATCGACGGCCACCCGGCCGAAACCGTGCGGGCAATGCTGATCAAGGATCTCAATCAAACGCTCAAGCGACACGGCGACGGCCAGGATATCTTCAAGGCGATCGGCGACGTCGGGCCGGCAATGGGCATGATCGGAACGCTCATTGGTCTGGTGCAGATGCTGTCCAACATGGACGACCCCAAACAGATTGGCCCGGCAATGGCCGTCGCCCTGCTGACGACTCTCTATGGCGCAATCCTCGCGAACATGTTCGCCCTGCCGATTGCCGACAAACTGGCCCTGCGCAGCCGCGAAGAGAACACCCGCAAATCGTTGATCATCGACGCGCTACTCAGCATCCAGAGCGGCCAGAACCCACGAGTCATCGAAAACATGCTGGAGGCCTACCTGCCCCGTTCCAAACGCAAAGAGGAGGACAGCGAAGAGGCTTAGCTTCGCCGTTGACCAGTGGAAGCCGCACCGGAAAAACAGGAAAAGAAGGGCGTGCCCGCCTGGGTAATGACCTTCGCCGATCTCATGACGCTCTTGATGTGCTTCTTCGTGTTGTTGCTTGCGTTCTCCGAAATGGACGTCGCCAAGTTCAAGCAGCTGTCCGGCTCGATGAAAGAAGCTTTTGGCGTGCAGTCAGAGGTTGAGGTCAAGACCATTCCGAAAGGAACCAGCATCATTGCGCAGGAGTTCAGCCCCGGTAAACCGGAGCCCACCCCGATCAATACGGTGCGGCAGTTCACGATCGACTCCAACCGCAACACGCTGGACGCGCTGGATCGTGAAATCAAGGAGATCGAGGAAACACGGGATCACGCGCGCCGCCTGCGGATCGCCCTGCGAGAAGAAATCGAGGCGGGCAGCGTATCGATTCAGACCGAGGGCATGCGGGTGATCGTTCACATCATGGAAAAGGCATCGTTCGATTCGGGCTATGCAGACGTCCGCGCCGAATTTATGCCGGTGCTGACCAAGATCAGCGGCCTGATCGACAACGCCAGCGGCGACGTGACAATCTCCGGACACACGGACAACATACCGATATCCAACAGCCGGTTTCGCTCGAACTGGGACCTGTCCACGTCGCGCGCCGTATCGGTTGCGCACGAATTGCTGAAGTTCTCGGCGATCGACGCGGAAAAGGTCACCGTAACGGGCCACGCCGACACGCAGCCGCGCGCCGACAACGATACTGCCGAAGGCCGCGCAAAAAACCGTCGGGTCGACATTACGATCGTGCGCGGCAACGAGATCGACAGAATCCGGCGAATGAGCATCGACGATCAGAACAACCTCGTGCGAGCACTCGATCAGCTGGAAGGAAACACACCATGAGTGACAAGGAAAACAGGCGCTCGTTTCGCATCATCGAGACCATATTCCTGAAGCACGAAACGCTGACGGAAGAGGAGTTCGCCGAGGGGCTCGAGCGACGTAAACTGCGGATGGGTATCGACGACGGTGCCCCGTCTCGGCTGGCCGATCTCGAGGCGCGGCTCTCCGAAGCGATGTACATGCTCGGCGCGGAACATGAAAAGGTCGGTCGTTGTCTGGTTATCCTGAACGACAAGATCAACCTTGCGATCGAACAGTTGCCTTCGCTGAGGCGGACGCGGACGGCTCTCACACAGGACCCGCCGCAAAGCTGCGAAATTGGCGCCGACGGCATGTCGTTCGGCGTCGAAAAACCGATTGCCGTGGGCAGCAAACTGCACCTGCGGATGCTCTTCGAAACCGACAACCGCTTCATAGAGACGTTCTGCACGGTGGTTCGCGAAGCGGAATCACCCTCCGGCAGCGAATCACCACTGCCAAACGGCGTTGCGGTGGAGTTCCATGCCATGCAGCCCGCCATGCGCGAAACGCTAATCCAGCACATGTTCAACCGGGAGAGCGAAACGCTGCGTATGCGCCGCCTGCAGATCGAGCAGGAGCAGCAGCCGGGGGACTAGAAGGCGGCTTGAGCGCAGATCGCGCGCGAGAGCCTCAGGAAAGCGATTGCTGCATGTTGGTCAGTTTGTCGCGGTACTCACCCATGACGTCCGGCACATCGCCCGCGCCAACGCGAAGACGCGCAAACGACGGGTCTTCTTCGAACAGCGCGTCGAGCCCCTCTTCCTGGGCGTCGAGCAGATAACGGGCAACCGTAACGATATCGATGAATTGCGGCTCCGTCGCAGGATCCGGATCGAGGTAGTGTTCCGGGTCGGCCGACTTAGCCATCTCCTCGCTGAATCCCCAGGACTCGATGATGCTTTTGGAGACCTGCGCGTTCCACTCCTCGAGTACCGATTCAAACCCCTGTTTATCACCCATGAATTCGGGGAATTCCTCCGCCTTGGTGATGATGTAGAGCTTGCCGACCTCGTTCATGAGGCCGCAGAGAAACGCGGTTTCGTGGTTCAGATTGCTGCAGCGACGGGCAACGGCAAACGCCATGCAGGACAGCTTCATGCCTTTGGCCCATACGGCCCGCAAGTATTTCTCCGCGTGGCTGTGTTTTTCCGATGCGTAGAGCTGCTTCATCGTAAGCGACATGGCGGTATTCCGGACAACCTCGAGGCCAAGCCTGCTGATGGCCGCCTCCAGCGTTTCCGTTTTTATGTTGGCGCGATTGTAGTAGGCGGAATTTGCAAACACGACGAGCCGTGACACCAGCACGGGATCGACGCTGATCGCCTGGCTGACCTGTTCGAAACTGCAGGAATCGTCCTCGAGCAGCTTGCGTATTTTGAGCACGACGTCCGGCAGGGACGGCAATGCAATGTCGCCGTTCTCCAGCTCCAATGCAAGAAGACTGACAAATCGAAATTGTTCGTTGTTGCTCATGCTGATTCGCCTTAGTGACGTGTGGGTGAACTGCGGTGGAGCTTCATCATCAGGCGGGCCTCCTCCGTGCTGAGGCCGCAGCGCGCCGAGAGTTCGTCGGCGCTGGCGCCGTGTTTCGCCATTCGTGCAGCGTTCTCGAACGGCAATACAGCCGCCGCCCTGGACTCGCTTCCCGGATCCGGAGCGCTGGCCAAACTACGATGAAAATCTTTGCGTAACAGCAGCATCTGCCGTTCTAGGCGCATGACGGACTGGGCGTAGTTGCGGCGTTCGCCGGCCGTTCCACCACCTCGCATGTTCGCCGTGGGTTCTTCAGCGAGCGCCGCGCCCGTTGGGCTTTTCCAGAACTCACGCTGAATACGCGCTTCGCGCTGGAAGCGCAGCAACACCAGGGTGGAAACCGCCAGCAGTGTAGCGTTCGCCAGTAGTAGCAGTAAGCTCACGGTGGAAATCTCGATAGTCATTACACTCGCTCGTCTATGTGTTTGCTCGTGGAACCGTCGTCAACCGATTCGCCGGTTGCCTCGTCGCCGTCGTCAGGTGCTTTTTTTGGCGCGCGGCGCCGCTGCTCACGGGGGTCGTCATCCGTTTGAGGGCGTTTCGGCGGCCGTATCGGGTAACCGGGCCCAACCCCGCCGATCCTGGAGATGAAGTCAGCCATGATCTTCTGCCCCATCGGTGCGCTGCATGGCCGCCCGCAGACGAGTGACTGCCTGACCGTGAATCTGGCACACGCGCGACTCCGTAACGTCGAGTACGGCGCCAATCTCTTTCAGGTTGAGCTCCTGCTCGTAGTACAGGGACAACACCAGGCGTTCGCGCTCGGGCAACGCGTCTATGGCCGACGCAAGCCGGCCTTTGAACTGCGTTCGGTCGAGTTCCTGCTCCGGCGTTCTCATGGCGGAACTCGGCGCCGGGCGGCCGCCCGGCTCCTCGATCGTCTCTTCCAGGCTGAACAGACGACTGCTCGCGCTGTCGGCGAGAATGCGGTGGTATTCGTCGAGCGAAATACCCAGCCGGTTTGCTACCTCGGCAGGCTGCGCGGGCTGCGCGGTCTCGTGCTCTATTGCATTGATTGCTTCGGCGACCTGGCGATACTTGTGGTGCACGGACCGCGGCGTCCAGTCGTGCTTGCGAATATCATCGAGCATGGCGCCGCGAATACGAATACCGGCGTAGGTTTCGAAGCTTGCACCGCGGCCGGCATCGAAGTTGCCTGCGGCCTCGAGCAGCCCGACCATGCCTGCCTGCATCAGATCGTCGATGTCGACCGACGAAGGCAGACGCGCCGCAAGGTGTTGCGCAATCCGTTTAACGAGGGCCACGTTTTCGATGATTAACTCATCGTGTGACGCGTGATGGGTTCGTGCTGCGGTCGAGTAAGAATTCATGCCACACGCTCCGTCGTCAGCACTCTGTTTGCCACCAGCCGCTCGAGAAAAAACTCGATGCCGCCACTGGCCGCCGCTGGCGCGGGCCATGAACGCACTCGCTCCGCGAGCGCAAGGAAGGCCTGACTGGCCGGGCAGCCGGGGAAAACGTCGACAACGGCGCGCTGCTGCTGCACCGCCTTCACCAGGTAGGCATCTTCAGCCACATCGCCGGCGTGGCTCAGCACGACATCGAGATAGCGAGCGGCAACCCGATTGAGTTTTTCGAACAGGCGCGCGCCGCCGCGACGCGTCCGGGTTCGATTAGTCACAATATCGAAGCGGCGCACTCCGTAGTGCTGACTGAAGACCTTGAGCAGCGCGTAGGAGTCGGTAATCGATGCCGGCTCGTCGCAGACGACAACGAGCGCGCGCTGGGCGGCGGAGACAAACTGAGCAACGCCCGGCGAGATGCCCGATGCCGTATCCACCAGCAGTAGTTCGGGCAATCTCGGCAACGCACTGAACGACTGGACAATGGCTGCACGTTCGGTCGACGTGAGCGCCGTCATGTCGAAGTTCCCGGAGCTGGCCGGAACAATCTTGAGCCCTCCCGGGCCTTCGAGCAGACAGGCGTCGATATCGGCTTCGCCGGCCACCAGATGCGACAGGTTGTAGCGCGGCTGCAGGCCCAGCAGCACGTCGACATTGGCGAGGCTCAGGTCCGCGTCCAGCAACAGGGTTTCGAGACCCTGCCGGGCCAGCGCAACCGCAAGGTTGGTCGCCACGTTGGTCTTGCCAACACCTCCCTTGCCGCTGCACACGGCAATGACTTTGGGTACTGCGGTCATCTTCCTGAGTCCTTCGGCTTGTGTAGGCCTATCCATTGGCGACGCTCATCTTGCTGTTGAATTCCGCCAGGGCGGCGTCGCCAATTTCCGGCCCGGCGGCCTCCAGGCAATCGACGGCCTGATTGACCAGCCACATTCTTTTTCGGGTTGCGGAATGCATGTCCTCGGGAATCCGCTGCCCGTCAGACAACCAGGCCGCGGGCAGATCGTGTCGAATCAATGTGCTCAGCACGCAACCGAGCTGCGCGGCCTCGTCGATCTTCGTCACGACGGCGCCCTCCAGCGGCACCTGCTGAAAACTCCTGACAATTTCCTCCAGTGCGGCTTCCTGCGTGGCGGCGCTCAAGGTGAGGTAGTAGCGCACGCGATTCGCGTGGTCACCCCAGGCCGCGAGCCGGTTAGCGAGATCACGATCCCGCTGGCTGCGCCCCTCGGTGTCGATCAGCACAAGCCGGTAGTTGCCGAGTCTCGTCAGCGTGTCGCGAAGCTCGGCGCTGTTGCTCGCCGAATACACCTTCGCGCCAATAATGTTGGCGAATGCAGTGAGGTGCTCGCGTGCGCCAATGCGGTACGCATCGGCCGAGACCAGCGCAATCTGATCCGCGCCGTGGCGCATGGCGAACCGGGCAGCCAGCTTCGCGATGGTTGTCGTTTTGCCAACGCCGGTGGGTCCGAGCAGCGCGTAAACGCCACCCTCTTCCAGCAGCGTGTTGTGGGCAACCGGGATCGAGCGCGCCAGCTCCATCAGCGGTTCCTGCCAGAGACGCTTCAAGTCGTCTATGGGACCCAGGCGGTTGAGCAGCATCTGCGCGGTGTCCGGCGACAGCCCGAGGCGTGCGAAGTTGCGCAGGATCTGCGCGCGCATCGGATCCCGTTCGGTTGTCGCCTGCCAGGACATGCCGGAAAGCTGCGAGGCAATCATGCCGCGCATCACGGCCATCTCCTCGCGGACGCCGTCGAGCAGCATCTGTTGATCTTCGGAGCCGCGGCTCTCGATCCCCGCGTCGAACGCCGGCGAATGGGTCGGCCGGTCGTTGGGCAGATCGTTGGTCCGGTTGCCCTGCCGATCTTCCCGTCGATCGTTTGTCGGCTTGTTCGACTGCTTGTCCGACTCAGGCGCCGGATCCGCCGCGGCGGGCGATGCCGCTTCGGGCCCCGGCTCTGCCGGACCCTGCACGAGATTGGCGCTCAGAACTTCGGCTGCGGGCGCCTCCGGCGCATCGTCTTCAGCAAGTCCGGCAAGCACATCGCTACTGATCACGGCTTCTTCTTTCGCCGGGGCTCCAATCGCGTGACGGACCAGCGCCTCGTCGTAGTCCACGGCGGCAATGACCTCGATTCCTTCGTCAATACGACGATTGGAGAGAATAACCGCGTCGGGCCCCTGGTCCTCACGGACGCGCCGTAGCACGTTGCGCATGTCCTTATCCAGGTAACGTTTGATTTTCACTCTCGTTCCTCAACTCTTTTCGCTCTCGGTTCTTCCGCGGCCCCGGCCGCTGCTCCAACCTCTTCGCCCTTCTTCAGGCGGCACCTGCGGCTCCTACCGCAGCCACCATCTGTATGCGTTTATCGTCCGGCACCTCGTTGTAGGCCAGGACGTGCAAATTGCGTATGCCCTTCATCATGCGCGACATCCACGGCCGCACGGCTGGGGCCACCAACAGCACGGCGGGCTCTCCAGCGATCTCCTGAGCCTGCGCTCTTTCCTTCAGGCTCTCGTGCAGTCTTTCCATCATGTTGGGCTCCAATCCGACGTTGCCGCTCTCCTGAGCACTCTCATTCAAGATTCGTTCCAACTCTGGCTCGAGGGTCATAACCGGCAGCTCAGGCCGCGTCCCTGCTACGTTCTGGACAATCGAGCGGCCCAGCGCGACGCGCACGGCGGCACTCAAGGTGTCGGGTTCCTGACTCCTGGTGCCGTGTTCCGCCAGAGTTTCGGCGATCTTGCGAATATTGCGCACGGGGATGCCCTCCTCGAGGAGGTTCTGCAGGACGCGGGTAATGACGCTGACGGGCAGCAGCTTTGGCGTCAGTTCTTCGACGAGCTTGGGTGAACCGGCCGCCAGCCGATCGAGAAGCTGCTGGGTTTCCTCGTGGCCGAGCAGTTCGTGGGCGTTGCTCGTCAGGAGCTGCGACAGATGCGTCGCAACGACCGTGGCCGGGTCGACCACCGTGTAGCCCAGCATCTGCGCTTCCTCGCGCTGCGTCGAATCGATCCAGTACGCCTCGAGCCCAAAAGCGGGATCGCGGGTTTCCAGACCGTCAATCTTGCCGAACACCTGTCCGGGATTGATCGCCAGGTCTTTGTCGACCTGCACCTCCCCTTCGCCAATCGAGACGCCGGCCAGGGAAATGCGATAACTGTTGGGAGAAAGGTCCAGGTTGTCCTGGATGTGCACGGGCGAGACGAGAAAGCCGAGTTCCTCGGTGAGTTTCTTACGCACACCCTTGATACGTCCGACCAGCGCGCCATTGCGCTGCCGGTCGACCAGCGGTATCAGCCGATAGCCGACGTCGAGCCCAATGAGATCCACGGGATCCACGTCCTGCCAGCTCAGGTCGGGCAGCGACGCATCCAGATCCTTGGGTTGGGTCTCGGCCGGTTCCGGCGCCGGCTTGCCGCGTTGCGCCAGCCGCCAGGCGAAAAACCCACAGAGGGCGGCGAGCGTCAGAAACGCAAAGTTCGGCATGCCGGGGATCAGGCCCAGCGCCCCGATCACGAGCGCCGTCACCAGCAAGGTCCGGTGATCGCTGAACAGCTGCGTGAACACCTGCGCGCGCATGTCTTCCGAACGCGAGACGCGCGTGACGATGATTGCCACCGCGGTCGACAACAGCAGCGAAGGTACCTGGGCTACCAGTCCGTCACCAATGGTCAACAGCGTATAGTTGTGCACGGCGGATGACAGGCTGAGGTCGTGCTGGCTCGTGCCGATGATCAGCCCGCCGATGATATTGATGAATAGAATCAGGATGCCCGCAATGGCGTCGCCGCGCACAAACTTGCTGGAACCGTCCATCGAGCCGTAGAAATCGGCCTCTTCGCCGATTTCCCGGCGGCGGAGCTTGGCCTGCTCCTGATCGATGATGCCGGCATTCAGGTCGGCGTCGATTGCCATCTGCTTGCCCGGCATAGCGTCGAGAGTAAACCGTGCAGACACTTCGGACACACGCCCGGCACCCTTGGTCACGACCACAAAGTTGATGATGACCAGAATGGCGAAGATCACGAGACCCACGGCGTAGTTGCCGCCGACGACGAACTCACCGAAGGCTTCGATCACTTTGCCCGCGGCCGACGTGCCGGTGTGGCCGTTGAGCAGGACAACCCGGGTAGACGCGATGTTGAGCGCAAGACGCAGCAACGTCACGACCAGGAGAATCGTGGGGAACACCGCAAAATCGAGCGGCCGGTTGACGTATACGGTCGTCAGCAGTATCGCCACGGAAAGCGCAATGTTAAACGTAAACAGGACGTCGAGCGCCAGCGGCGGCAGCGGCACCATCATCATTGCGAGCACGGCAACGAGCAGCAGCGGCATGCCAAGCCCGCGGACGATGTCGTGAACGTAGGAGTTGGATCCCGCCATGGTCAGCTAACGCCTCGGTTCACGACGGAACCCGTCTCGAAGTGGATTGCCGTCATCAAAAGGTATCCTCGTCAATTTCCGGCACGGGCGGTTCGGGCGGCCTCTGTCCGGGCGCGCGCGCGGAGTCGAGCTGCAGCAGGTAGGCCAGAACCTGGGCAACGGCCGTATACAGGCGAGCCGGTATCTCCTGACCAATGTCGGTCGTCCGGTAGAGCACGCGCGCAAGCGGCGGCGCGCTGAACAGCGGCACCCGATGCTCCGTCGCCACTTCACGAATTCGAGCCGCAATGAGGTCTTTGCCCTTCGCGATGACGCGCGGCGCCGACATCGACGTGTCGTCGTACTTGAGCGCCACGGCGAAGTGTGTCGGGTTCGTAATGACGACGTCGGCCGTCGGCAGCTCCTCCATCATCCGTCGCGTCGCGACCTGCAGCTGCAGCTGCCGGATGCGGGATTTCACTTCGGGACGCCCTTCCGTTTCCTTCAGCTCTTCCTTGACTTGCTGTTTGGTCATCCTGAGTTTTTTCTGGTACTGCCAGAGCTGGAACGGAACGTCGGCCGCCGCAATCAGAATGAGTCCTGAGCTTACGATCAACAGCGAGATGGCACAGAGCTCAAGGGCGTGCGGTATTGCCGAGCCGACCGCCTCACGGCCGAGTCCCAGCAGCTCTTCCACACACCACCACAGCCAGGCAACGGCAAACGCGCCGACGAGCAGGAACTTCGCCAGCGCCTTGATCAGTTCGTTGAGACTGTTTGCGCTGAAGATGCGCTTGACACCCTTGACCGGGCTGATTCGCTCGAACTTCGGCTTGACGGCCTCGAAGCTCATCGACCAGCCGCCGATCGACGCGGCTGAGATGAACACGGCAGCCAGCAGGACGAAGGCCAGCGGGATGAGTCCACTCATCATCTGGAAAACCAGGTTTGAGAGCGCCACGGGCAGGTAGCCGGGGTCGAACAACAGGTCGCGCTCCAGCGACAAAGCCGCAGAGAACGCTTCGGTTATGCTCCCGCCCATTGGGCCCGACAGCAGCAACAAGGCGGCCGCTCCGGACAGCATCACACCCGTCATCGTCAGCTCGCGTGAACGCGGAACGTCGCCTTTCTTGCGCGCGTCGTCACGCCGCTTTTGTGTCGGCTGCTCTGTACGCTCCTGTTGCGGCTCGTCCGCCATGTGCTGAAACCCTCAGACCCTGCCCAGATCAAGCCAGACCGAAACAGCCTGTATGGCTTCGCCAATGAACTGCCTGACGTTCAGCATCAGCACGTCCATGCTCAAGAAAATGACCGCGAAGCCCAACAACATCGTGACTGGAAAGCCGATTGCGAAGAGGTTCAGAG
Source organism: Woeseiaceae bacterium (assembly GCA_028289545.1). GTDB lineage: Bacteria > Pseudomonadota > Gammaproteobacteria > Steroidobacterales > Woeseiaceae > UBA1847. Next base: position 20,058 of record JANQPG010000107.1, on the reverse strand, counting down.
TCGGTGCTGCGCGGCTCATGACACCGAACGCCAGGTTGACGATCAGAATGGCCGTGACGGCGGGCAACGCGATTTTCATCGCAAACACGAACAGCTGCCCCGTGAAGCTCAAAACCTGCCCCAGCAGCTCGCCGGTCATCCCCGCCTCCGATATCGGCATTGCCCAGAAACTCCGGGCGAGCAACTTGATCAGCGCGAGATGCCCGTCGAGCGACAGGAAAACCAGCATCCCCAGCAACATGAAGAGCTGCCCGAGCACCGGTATGTTGACGCCGCGCGCCCGGTCCAGAAACACGGCGAAGCCGAGCCCCATGCTCATGCCGATCACCTGTCCGCCCAGCGCTATCGCGTCGAAGACAAGCTGCACTAAGAATCCCATCGTGGCGCCGATCGCGATCTCCTGAGCCACCGTTGCCAGACCCGCCGCACTCAACACGTCGGTTGTTGCCGAATGCGGAATGACCGGCGCTATCACCACCGTGAGGGCAAGGGCCACCAGCAGCCGAACGCGTGTCGGCACGAAACTCGAACCCACCACCGGCATCACCATCACAAACGCGCCGATCCTCACGAACGGCCAGATATAGGTCGCGAGCGAGCTGATCAGCGGCTCCAGTGCAATCTCGATGTTCACGGTATGTCCTCAACATGTCTCTCTCCTGCGCATCTCAGCCAATCAACGACGGGATCGAGAACATCAGCTCTCGCGTGTAGTTGATGATGACGCTCAGCATCCACGGTCCCGCCGCGACGACAGCGATGACCAGTACCAGCAGCTTGGGAATAAAACTCATCGTCATTTCGTTGATCTGGGTCGCCGCCTGAAACATGCCGACGAGCAGACCGACGGCAAGCGCGGATACCAGCATCGGCGCTGAGATCAGCATCGTGACCCAAAGCGCCTGCTGCCCAATGGTCGTTACGGTTTCGGGTGTCATGATTTGCACTCGTCCTTATGAGAAAAAGCTCGACGCCAGCGTGCCGAGTATCAACGCCCAACCGTCGACCATGACAAACAACATGATCTTGAACGGCAGCGAAATCAGCATTGGCGACAACATCATCATGCCCATCGACATGAGGACGCTTGACACGACCAGGTCGATGACCAGGAACGGGATAAAGATCAGAAACCCGATCTGAAACGCCGTCTTCAGTTCGCTGACCATGAAGCTCGGGATGATGATCGAAAGCGGCACCTCGTCAGGCGATGCAAAATCGTCGCGCCCGGCAATCCCCGCAAACAGCTGTATGTCGCTCTCGCGCGTCTGATTCAGCATGAACGTGCGCAGCGGTTTGATGCCCGCTTCGAGCGCCGCCTCGGCGGACATTTGTCCGTCGATGTACGGCTGTGCGGCGGTACTGCGGATTTCGTCAGCGACGGGCGCCATTACAAAAAAGGTCAGAAACAGCGCGATGCCGAGCAGCACCTGGTTGGGTGGCGTCTGTGCCGTGCCCAGCGCCTGGCGCAGGATCGACAACACGATGATGATTCGCACAAAAGCGCTCATCGACAGCAGCAACGCCGGCAGGAGCGTCAGCAGCGTCATCAGGATGAGAATCTGCAGACTCAGCGAATACGATTGTCCTTCCAGAGCCGTGGCGGCCAGCGACAGCGCCTGCTCCTGTGCGCCGGCGCTGCCTGCGAACGTCAGCAAGGTCAGCAACAAACCGTGTTTGAGCGCGGCGCGAATCATTTTGACGCTTCTCCCAGCAAACCCTTGAGGCGCGCAGCAAATCGAGAATCCGCCGGCGTTTCTCCAGCGTCCTTTTGCACCGGCTCGGCCAGCGTATGCAGCGTCCGCATGCCGTTGGCCGACACGCCAACAAGCAGCTGCTCGCCAGCCACCTCCACAACGAGCAGCTTTTCCTTGGGTCCGATGGGCCGCATGGCCACGAGGCGTATGAGCTCGGAGCTCTGGTTCATCCCGGGGCGAAACCGAGAGTAGAGCCAGCCGAACGCGAGAATCGAACCGATGACAACCAGCAGGCTGCCGATGAATCCCACAATCTCGCCACTTCCCGGCGTCGGAAGATCCGACCCTGGCGCCGCGGCAAACGCCGACACCGGGATCGTGATTCCGAGGGTTGCGGCCAACAGCCTTGAGCACGGCATTCGAATCGCTCCCGCTAGTTCAGTGTTTCGATGCGTTCAACGGGGCTTACGACATCCGTCAGGCGCACGCCGTAACGATCGTCGACCACGACAATCTCGCCGTGCGCAATCAACGTGCCGTTGACCAGCACGTCCATCGGCGTATCGGCCTCGCGATCGAGCGCCACTACCGAGCCCTCGACCAGGCGAACGAGGTCGCGTATGGCGATCTCGGTCGAGCCCACGCACAACGACACGCTGACCGGAACGTCCAGCACGAGGTCGAGATTGACGTCGGCGCCCGTCGTCGCGGCCGGCTTGTCGAGCGTATCCGGCGTAAAGTTGTCTTCGCCGCTCTGAGCGTTTTCTTCCGCCCCGTTATCCGGTGTTTCTTCTGCCATTCCTTAAGTCCTCGAGTTTGGCTGTCGCCCGCCGCGTCAAGACGCTTCGGACTCGGTAATCCAGGTTTGCGCTTCCATTGCGTAGCAGCCGTCGTGCACGCCGAAGCGGCCTTTGATGATGGCGCGGTCCGCGGCCAGGATGCGCCCGCTGCGCGGGTCGTCGATTGCTATGACGTCGCCGGGTTTAAGGTCGACGATCTCGCGGAGAGTGAGCCGTGCGCTCGCGATCTCGGACGACACCTGCACGACGGAATCCGTTACGGTTGCCCGCAGACTTTGATTCCAGCGCGCGTCTTCCGCCGGGTTGCGATCGCGTTTCTGCCCCTCCAGCGCCGGCAACAGGGGCGCCAGCGTGGTTTTGGGCCAGGCGATGCGGAAGTACTGCGGTTCGCCGAGAAACTCGATGTCGAAGTTGCAGACAAGCAGCTCTTCGCCGGGATCGATGATTTCCACGACATCGGCCTCCTGCCGAACTCCCCGGAGCTCGGGCGTGAGCTGCTCGAACGACTGCCAGGCATCGGCGAGCGCGGCCAACAGCTCGCGGCTGAAGAGTTCGGCAACCTTGAGCTCCCCGGTGGAAAACCCGTCTTCGCCCACGTGCGGCGGATTGTCGACGCTGCCGCCAAAAAAAGCCTCGACCAGTTGTCCTAACAACGGCGCGCCCAGCATGAGGATGCCTGGCCCGTTCAGCGGTGCGGCCGTGAACTCCAGGATGGCGCTTTGCGAGTGATCGCCGGTTTCGGTGAAAGCCTGCACATCGATGCCCGTGCTGTGCATGGCCACCTCGCTGCCCAGCAGGTTCTCGAACTCGCGACCAGCCCGAGCGGCGAACTGCTGGTTCAGCACCGTAAAGCGCGGGTAGCTGTTGGACACGATTCGCGAACGCGGCGGCAGTTCGAACTCCTTCACTACCGCGTTGCCGGATTCGCCGTCCATTTGCACGGCAACGTCTCCGGATTCGACGCCGTCCAGCAGCGCGTCTTTTTCCTCGTCTGAAATAATGGGATCGGTCATGTCAGCATCACTGGATGACCAGCGCCGTGAAATACAGCGCTTCGATGTCCTCGCTCTCGCCCGTGGTCTGCTGCATGACGCGACGGATTTCGTCGAGACCGTCAGCCAGCATCTCCTCTTTGCCTTCCCGGGTCTGAACCGACTCGTACATCACGTTGCCGTACAGCAGGATGAGGCTGTTGCGGATCACAGGGGTGTGCTCGCGAATCGAGTTGATGACGCCCTGGTTGCGCGACATCACCTCCATCGTGATCTGCATGAAATGCGAGTCGCCCGCTTCGCTCCGGAGGTTCACGACCAGTGGCGGATGCAGACTCTGATAGATCGGGGGCCCGCTGGGCACTTCGGCGACTTCTTCCTGGTCTTCGCCCTCGGCCATCTCCTCCTCGCCGTCGCCGCCGCCGAGCAACATCGGCCCGATAAAAATGCCCACCGCGACCAGCACGAGGCCAAGCCCTGCAAAGATCAGCTTCTTGACGAGTCCGCCGCCCTTCGGCTGCTCTTCTACTTGCTCTTCGGTTTCCGTCTCTTCTTCCGCCATGGAATGCTCCCGTAAGTACTGCTAGAGGGAATGCAAACCACGTGCCAACAACTTGCTCGGCAATTTATTCTAGTAAAAACAATGGTTTATATTTGATTGGCGACAACAGGGCAAAGATGCGCGTCAAAATTCCGTCGTCGCGACGGAGCATCTCGAGACAAGCTCGGCAGCGCCGGAAATTTGACGCTGCCGTGACCTGATTCAGGCGAAGGTGTCGACCAGAGCCGAGCTGACCCTTCTGGCCTCAACTTCGGCGGGCGGATCGAGGACAGCTTCATCGCCGGCTTCCACAACGGCGCCTTCGGCCCCGGTCGGATCGTCCGCGGCTTCGCGACTGCCGTTATGAACGCCCTGATCACCCACGCTCGCCTGCCCGAGGCTCAGACCGTTTTCGGTCAGCATGTCACGCAACCGCGGCAAAGCCTGTTCGATGGCCTCACGGGTTGTGGCATGGCTTGCCTGGAAGGAAACGGTCGCCGTACCGTCGTCCACCGACACCTGAACGCGGACGGGTCCGAGTTCGGCCGGCGTCAATCGAATCTCGGCGTTGCCAAGCTTGCCTGACGTCATGACGAGCACACGCTCGGACAGCGACTCACCCCAATCCGATTGCCCCACGGGTGTAGCGATGGGCGCCAACGCAGGTGCACGTGGCGACGCCTTCTGCGCACTTTCCGCTGAACTCACGCTGGCCGTGGCTGTGGTCTCCGTGGCTACCGCAGCCTCAGGCAGGGCGGCTGCCGCCGGGCGGTAAACGGGCAGCTCAACCGGGAGATCGACAGCGGGCCCCGTGCCAGCAGCCGGCCTGATCGCCGGGTCTGGCGCACCCGGCGCCAGTTGAGACAGTCGGAGTTCCGCCACGCGCGGGTCAGGCGCAGCGTCGTTGTCGGTCGGCGCAATGCCTTCCAGCGCGTCAGCCGGCGTCGACACGACAGACAGATGGCCAGGTGTGCGGGAAGATTCGGTCCGGCGCTCGCCCGCGTCCACGGGACGCGGCGGAAGTTGGGGTGTCACCGTCGCGGGCTGCGGCGAGACCGGCTGTTCGGGTTTCGTCGTATTGACCAGGCCCGTGGTTGCCGATTCACGCAGCGTCGTACCGTCCAACTGAGTCGGTGCGTTGCCAGACCCGGCATCGTCCGCCGCGTTGGCTTGCGGCTGACGCGCCCCGACCAGCATGAATTCGAGCGCTGCCGCTAGGGTCTCGGACCCGGTTTCCTCACCCTGACCGGGCGTAGCAACGGCAGGCGATATCGGCTGCTGAGCCGTTTCGAAGCCGCCTTCGAGCGAGATAGCCGACACGTGCTCCTCAATGGCGGCAACCTGCATGCTGAGATCCAGCACGGGCGGCAACGCCCCGCCGTCGGGCGGCAAGATTTCGCCGCCGGCCGCCTGCGCCCTCAAACTCGTGTCCAGCGAGATCGCGAAGCTCGCGGTGTCTCGGCTGCCGCTCGGCGCTGCGCCGGAGGCTGGGAAAAAACGCTGATCTGACTGCAAAGAGCCGTCGAAACCGAGATTTAGCGGTGTAAACATCCAGAATTCCTTTTTGTCGCGGTGGTGAGGAATGCGTTCGGGGATAACGGCGACGTCGACTGTTGCCTATCCGTCCCCAACGTTTCCTTCAACTACGGAGTAGTTACAGGATAAATACAGCAAGTTGCGTGCCAGCTTGTTCTGCGCGACGGCGCGCCCGCAGGGTAAACCGCAATAGCGGGGCTCTTTTGAGTTATTTCGAGCCGTCGTACCGAATCGGAAAGACAGAGTGGGGCATGCCCGAGTCGTCCTGCTGCTTCTGCTCGAGACGATCCTTTCGCACGCGCTCGTCACTCACGTAGCGCTCCCTGACCTTCTTCAACGACTCGAGACGGCGCCGCTGTCGCATCCAGATCTGCTGCGCCGTTGCTGCGGCCTGCTCAGCATCCGACACGAGCTGCTGCTGCGCGGACAAGGCCTGATCGAGCCGCGCCCTGAAGTTCTGATAGTCCTTCCAGTGAGCGGAGTGCGAAGCCGCCGTTCCCGGTGCAGCCGCCGAATACGTCCGCCGGTATGCGTGCAGCTCACCAAGCTGCGACTGCTGCGACCGGAGTTCCGAGTTGACCTTGCCGAAGCGCTGCGCCAGGCGGCGCTCTTCCGCCGCCGCAATGTCGACGAGCCGCTGAATCCTTTGCGAGCGCGTACCGCGATCACGCCGGGTCATGACCCGCCTCCTCCGACGTTGTTCTCGCCGATGCGTCGAACAGGCGCGCGAGACTCGCCAGGGCACTTTCACAATCGACAGCCTGGCCGTGATGCTGACGGAGAAACTCCACTATCGACGGCCACAACGCAACCGCCTCGTCGAGTTGCGCGTTATTTCCGGGCTGGTAGGCGCCCACCGCCAGCAGGTCCCGGTTCTCCTGATAAGTTGCGTAGACCTGTCGGAACCGGGAAGCAAGCTGTTGCTGGCTGTCGGGGACGACCTGGTTCATCGCGCGGCTGACCGAGGACTCGACGTCCACGGCGGGATAAATGCCGGCATCCGCCATGCTGCGTGACAGCACGATGTGTCCGTCGAGTATCGCGCGCGAAGCATCGACGATGGGATCGTTCTGATCGTCTCCTTCAGCCAGCACCGTGTAGATCGCAGTGATCGAACCGTTCTGGTTACAGCCGTTGCCCGCACGCTCGACCAGCTGCGGCAGCTTCGCAAACACGGACGGCGGATAGCCTTTGGTCGCGGGCGGCTCGCCGATCGCCAGCGCAATCTCTCGCTGCGCCTGGGCAAAACGCGTGAGCGAATCCATGAGCAGCAATACGTGCTGGCCCCGGTCGCGGAAGTACTCGGCGATGGCCGCACACAGCCACGCACCGTGCAAACGCTTGAGCGGCGTATCGTCGGCCGGCGTTGCGACGACAACGGCTCGGCGCATACCCTCGTCGCCCAGCGAATGCTCGATGAACTCCTGCACCTCTCGGCCGCGCTCGCCCACGAGGCCAACAACAACGACGTCGGCCTCCGTGTTGCGGGTCATCATGCCGAGCAGCATGGATTTGCCAACACCGCTGCCGGCAAACAATCCCATACGTTGACCGCGGCCTATCGACAGCAGCGAGTTGATCGAGCGCACACCCACGTCCAACTGCTCGCGAATCGGCTGCCGTTTGAGCGGATTGATCGGCTCGCCGAACAGCGGAACCTCAACACCGCCCGTCAGCGGTCCGGCGTCGTCCAGGGGCCTCCCGCGACCGTCCAGAACGCGGCCGAGCAGCTCCTCTCCGACGCGAACTTCCGGACCGCCGGGAACCGGAATGACGCGCGCGTTCGGAACGACGCCGCGCATATCGCCCACGGGCATCAAGTAAAGCCGCTCTCCGGAAAAGCCGACCACTTCGGTCTCGACGGTGCGGCCGTCGCCGGCCACCACGTCGCAACGACCGCCGAGTTCCGCGCGGCAGCCCTCGGCTTCGAGGGCGAGACCGATCGTCCGCCGCAACACACCCTCGACGCGGAGCGGTGGAGCGCCGTCCATGGCGCGGTCCATGTAAGCACCGAGCTTCAGGGATCGCTCCAGGTTACGGTCGGGGTTCGGCCCGGGCAGTATTGTCTTTTCGTCCGCCACTACTGACGCTCGTCGCCCGATATGCTGTTGATCAATTCGTTGAGCCGGGTTTCGGTGGACGCATCGACGTTGGCATTCTCCGTGCTGATGCGGCAGCCGCCACGAGACATCAACGGATCCTCGACAACCGACCACGCCGGTTCTCCCTCAGCCGGGCTCAGCGAATCGCGGATCAGTGCGGCATCTTCCGGGTGCAGGTGTACGTGTACGTTCCGGCTGGCCATCGGCAGGCACTGAACCGCCTGCCGCACGACACCGATGACGTGCGTCGGGTCCAGCCGAATCTCGCGACGAAATAGCTGCCGGACGACGGTCATCGAGAGTTCCACGAGCTGCTTTTCGACAGCGTCGTCGAGATCGTCGAACGGCCGCGCCAGCGCGCGCAGCAACTGGTCCAGGCGCTCGACGCGGCGTTCCGCCTCCTCTTTGCCGGCCGAGACGCCCTCGCCGTAGCCTTTCTGAAACGCTTCGTCCCAGGCCTCTCGCTGCAATGCCTCGAGACGGCCCGCCGTCATGTAGCTCTCGCCGTCGGAGCCGTCGATGTTGGGCACTTGCCAGCGTTCTGCGGCGCTATCTTCAGACATACTCTTCGCTGCCCTGTCCCAGGTCGATATCGCCGGAGTCAGCAAGGCGACGCGCAACGTCGAGGATTTCCTTCTGTGCCGCCTCGACCTCGCTGAGCTTCATTGGCCCCTTGACCTCCATGTCCTCGCGCAGCAGCGTGGCGGCGCGTTTCGACATGTTGCCGAGAATCTTGTCGCTGATGGCCGGATCGCAACCCTTGAGAGCAACTGTCAGCAGGTCGTTGTTGACCTCGCGCAACAGCGCCTGAATTCCACGATCGTCGACGTTGAGCAGAGCGTCGAACATGAACATCATTTCCTGAATACGTTCCGACATGGCTTCGTCCTTCTCTTTGATCTGCTCGAGAAGAGCCTCGCCTGAGTCCGCCTTCAACGCATTGATGATGTCGGCAACCACCTTATCGCCGCCGACCTTGCGCGTGGAGCCTCTGGAAGTGTTCGCCGATTTGCTTGCAATCAGGTCTTCGATTTCCGCCAGTGCGCTTTGCTGAATGTCATTCAGCGCCGCGACTCGCATGAGAATTTCGGAACGCAGCTTGTCGGGAAGGAATTCGACGACTTCAGCTGCCTGCAAGGGATCGAGATAAGCCAGGACGATGGCGATGATTTGCGGATGTTCGTCGCGGATGATGTCCGCAACCTCTTCGGAGCTCATCCACTTGAGCGCATCGAGACCCTTGGCGTCCTCTCCGGTCATGATACGGTCTATGAACGCATTCGCCTTTGCCGCCCCGAAGGCATTGCCGAGGATGTTCCTCACGTAGTTCTCGGTGTTCATGCCCAGCGCTGTCTGGTCTTCGACGTCGTTGATGAACACGTCGAGCACGTTGTCAGCTTGCTGGCGGGATACGTTGTTCAGCGATGCCATGGCGATGCCGAGCCGCTGCACCTCCTTCGCCCCCATGAACTTGAGCACTTCAGCGGCCTCGTTTTCGCCCAGGGTCATCAACAGCAGCGCAGCGCGCTGGGTTCCGTCCATTTCGGCAGCGTTTTCACTCATTGCCAATGCCTACCTTCGGGATGATCGTAGCTACGGGCGGGCGGCGTCATTCGCCGGTGCCCACCCACTTCTTGACGACCTGCGCTACTCTCGCCGGGTCGTGGCCGGTAATGTTCTTCGCGGCCGCCACTTTTTCGTCATAGCTGGGGCCGGCAATCGCCGCAGCCCCGGCGGACGCTATCTGACCCGTCGCGGCCGGTGTCAGCGTTACGGAAGCCGCACCGGCGTAGCCGCCACCGGCTCCGCCACCTTCGTTGCTCATGACGCCTTTCAGCATCGGCCGCACGACGCCGAAGGCGATCGCCAAAACGACAAGCGCGCCAAGAACCTGTTTGATCACTTCACGAATGAACGGCTGCTCCCAGATAGGCGGGGCTTCGGGCGTTTCGATGGCGGCCGGACTGCGAAAGGTTTCGCTCATGACCACAACGGTATCGCCGCGCTCTTCGTCGAAGCCGACCGCCTCCCTGACCAGCGCCGTGTAGCGCTCGAGATCTGCGTCGCTCAATGCCGCAGCCGCATCAGCGTCGGCGGATTCAGCGGGATCGGACGCATCGACCAGCACCGCCACCGACAGTCGCCGGATAACTCCGGGCTGCAGCCGCTGATAGCGCAACTCCCGGTTGGGCTGATAGTTGGTCGCGCGATCCTGGCTCAGGTTGACGGTCTGCTCGTCGCCGGCTGCATTGGCGGCCGGCGCCGCCCCGGTCGCCTGCGGCGGCTGGTTGCTCAACGCCCCGGGGATGCCCTGCGGCGTGTCGTCGGTGCGCAGGCGATTCTGCTCGTTGACGCGCTCGCTAATGATGTTGGCCTGCCCGGACGTAAACGACTCGGTCGCAGCCTCTTCCACCGTAAAATCCATGTCGGCCGCAACCTGGGCTCGCACCCGCCCCGCGCCCACGAGCGGCGTGAGCATATCCTCGATGCGTGCCTTGAGCTTGTCTTCGATGCGGCGGGCGTGATTGAACTGGGTCATCGCCTGACTATCGAGATCGTTGCGGTCGGCGGCGCTGAGTTGACTGCCGTACTGATCGACAACAGTCACGTTCTTGGGCGCAAGGTCCGGCACGCTTGCGGCAACCAGATTGACAACGGCCGACGCCTGGCCGGGCTCCAGTGAACGGCCACGAAACAGGTGCAGCAACACCGACGCGCTGGCGCTCTTCTGGTCCCTAAGAAAAGCCGAGCGCTTCGGTAGCGCCAGGTGCACGCGCGCCTCGCGTACGGCGCCGAGGCTCGCAATCGTGCGCGCCAGCTCGGACTCCAGGGCATGCTGGTAACGCGCCGTTTCCATAAACTGGCTGGTACCAAAATCGCTTTCTATCGCCAGTATCCCGGACGCTCCGCCCTGGCCGAGCCCCTGCCCCGCGACCTGCATGCGCGCGCTGTGCAGATCGGTCTCTGGCACGAGCACGTTGCCGGTTTTGGTGTCGATCTTGTGCGGTACGCCGGCGCTGCGCAGCGCTTCCGCAACCTCTGCAGCCTCCGCGCTCGACATGTCGGAGTAGAGTGTCGTGTACACGGGGGATTGCGACCACAGCGCCACGGCGAAACCGGCTGCAACCGCGCCGGCAACGCCGAACAGCAGCAGAATCTGCCTGACAGCCGGTATTCGCATGACCCCGGGCAAGCTCATCTGGTTGACCTGTACGGCCGTCGAATCGATTACGTTCTGATTTTCCATTGTCTACTCTTCGTGAGCACCCTGCCTTACACAGGCATGTTCATAATGTCCTGATAAGCCTGGACGAGTTTGTTGCGCACTTCGGTTACGGCGCGAAAGGAGATGCTGGCCTTCTCCGAGGCGATCATGACCTCGGCGAGACTGGCTTCACTGGTTCCGGCGGTAAACGCCTGCTTCATGTCGCGCGATACACCCTGCGCTTCGTTGACGCCGTCGAGCGTGTTCTTGAGCATGTCGCCGAAACTGGTCGGCGCCGGGGCTCCCTGTACCGGCGTGCTGTTGAGGCTGCGGTTGAGCGAGCGTATCTGGCTCAGGAGTTGCTCGGGTCCGATTTCGTTCATGCGCGCGCCACCCCTACAGCCTCTCCGGCCGTGTCCTGTTCCCCTGGGATGGCGATGCCGGACTCACGCATGCGCGCGAGCTTGTAGCGCAGCGTCCGCGGGCTGATGCCCAGCGACTCCGCAGCCGCACTGCGCTTGAGATTCATGCTCTTCAGCGCGTCGATGATCATCTGGTACTCCCGATTTTTGAGCCCGGCTTCGAGACCGGTCGGCGCCTTGGCCTCGTCAGCCGCGTCGTCGAACACGTGGTCCTCAAATACGAGGTCGTCCGCCGTAATCGTGTTGCCGCCTAACAGGATCAGGCTCCGCTGCACGAGGTTCTCGAGTTCCCTCACGTTGCCCGGCCATTCGTAGGCCTCGAGCATCAGCCGCGCGTCATCGGCAAACTCGACGACACCGGCCGGCTCGATGCGGTGTTTGCCGAGCGCCATCTCGGCCAGCGGCAGAATGTCGCCGGGCCGCTCCCGCAACGGGGGTATGAAAAGCGGAAAAACGTTGAGCCGGTAGTAGAGGTCTTCGCGAAAACGCCCTTCGGCAACCTGTCGCTTGAGATCGCGGTTGGTTGTCGCCAGCACGCGAACGTCGAGCGCTATCGGCTTGACCCCGCCAATACGCTCGACTTCCTTTTCCTGCAGCACGCGAAGCAGTTTCGCCTGCAGTCCCATGTCCATTTCCGAGATTTCATCGAGCAGCAGAGTGCCGCCGTTCGCCTGTTCGAACTTGCCGGGGTGCGCGCCGTTGGCGCCCGTAAACGCTCCCTTTTCGTGCCCGAACAACAGCGCTTCGAGCATGTTTTCGGGAATCGCCGCGCAGTTAATCGCAACAAACGGCCGCAGGGCGCGCGCCGACTCGTCGTGTATGAAGCGCGCAAACACCTCTTTGCCGGAGCCGCTTTCGCCACTCAGGCAAACGGTGACGTTAGTCGCAGCCACCCGTTTGGCTATGTCGAGGAGCCTCCGGGTCTTGGGGTCGCTCGCCACCGGGGCAGCGCGCCCGTTCGGGACCTCGGACCCGTTGTTGATCTCGCTGGCCGGACACTCGGAACTCACTGTTGCATTCCTCCTTAAGAAAACCGTCGGACAAGCTTCCTGTCCAATGCAAAGCAAGAGCCGTGCCAAAAAACTGACACCCGAAAAATCAAAGACTTGCGTGAGAAACGGCGGCGACGGCACCGTCAAAAATCCGACACCACCCCGCCCGGGCGACGCGCTCAACGGTTTTCCGGCGTTGCTGCGCGAGGTTCGCGTCCGCGCAAAAAAAAGCGCAGCCGAAGCTGCGCGAGTCAGGGGGAAAGTGTTGCGGCCAGAGCTAACTGATCCGGTACTTGCCGATTTTTTCGACCAGCGTGGTCCGCCGCACGTTGAGTAGCCGAGCCGCCTGGGCGACGACGCCGTCGGCCGCATCCATCGCCTGATTGATCAGTGCCTGTTCGACCGAACCCAGGTGTTCTTTGAGGTTGCTGTGGGTCATCTGCATGGCCTCGGCAACAACATTCGGTTCGCGTGCGGTCTCCTCGGCCGGCGCCCGCGGTCCGTTGACAATCCGGCCTGGAAGATCTTCCGGCCCGATCTCGCCTTCGGGCTTCAGTATCGCGAGGCGCTCCACGAGATTGCCGAGTTCTCGGATGTTCCCGGGCCAGCGGTACGCTGCCAGCAGATCGAGCGCCTCGGGAGCAACGCGAAAGCTGCCGGCGCCATCGCCGGAATACTGTGTAAACAGTTCGTCGAGCAGCTGCGGCAAATCCGAACGCCGCTTGTAGAGCGGCGGCATCTCGATCGGAAACACGTTCAGCCTGAAGTACAGGTCTTCACGAAACTCGCCGTCGGCAACAGCCTTCGGCAGATCGCAGTGCGTCGCGGCCACAATACGGACATCGCAGGGCTTCGAGCGGTTGCTGCCGACCCGCTCAAAACAGCGCTCCTGCAGCACCCTTAGCAGTTTTACCTGCATGTCGAGGCTCATGTCGCCGATCTCGTCGAGAAACAGCGTGCCCCCTTCAGCCAGCTCGAAGCGGCCCGTGCGCGCCGCAATGGCACCCGTAAACGCGCCTTTCTCGTGGCCAAACAATTCGCTTTCCAGGAGCTCCGGCGGTATTGCCCCGCAGTTGATCGGCACAAACGGCTTGTCCGCCCTGTCGCTCAAATCGTGGATGGTCCGCGCCACAAGTTCCTTGCCCGTGCCGGATTCGCCGGTAATCAGGACGTTGGTGTCGAAGTCGGCAACCTGTTCGATGAGTTGGCGCACTGCTCTGACGGGATGTGAGCTGCCGGTGAGGCGATGCCGGCGCTCGGCGTGCCGATAACGCTCCGCCCGGCTCAGCAGGCGCTTGAGCTGCGAGCGTTTCAGTGGCAGTTCGAGCGGCCAGGTCGGGCCGCCCGGTATGTCCGGTCCGGTTTCCCCGGCGTCGAGGCACAGTATGGGCAGATCGGGGCGCTCAGTACGCAACGCGCCCGTTTCGGCAATCGCCGAACCCCCGCAGACGACGGCTGCGACAGCGCCGGAAGGCTCCGCGCCGTCGAAGTCCGCCAGCACGGGACGGTAGTCGAGAAACTCGAGTCGCTGGCACAGCTCACGCGCGCGTTCGGCGTTGCTGTCTTTTATCCAGACGGTGTTGCTGTGTGGAGCCGCCATGCTCATCCCCTGTCGTATCTGTCGAGCATGGGAGGATCATAGCCGTCCGGCAGCGCCGGATTTGTGACCAGCCTCACAAATACCAGCACACTTAACGTAATCGCCCGCTCGGCCGGCGGGTACAACCCGTTCGGCGTCCGCGGCGGCGCTCAGGCTCCGGCGCGCTGATCGCTGATCGTCTGGTGGTGGCCGGTGACGCCGTAGGCCCGGGCAGCGTTCTGGCCACGGCGTATGGCCTTGAGCCGCGACATCACGTCGCCGCGCGATTGCTCGGCGAGTTCGCGGACCTGTCTCGTGATCGCCTGCACGGCGACGACGGTCTGAACACGCTGATCCTCGGGTACCTTGACGATGGCGCTGCGGAGCATCACCGTGACGTGCTCGAGCTGCTCCCAATCGCCGCGTTCCGCGAGCTTGAGCATCTCGTCAGCCATGTCCATCGCTGTGTCACGTGGGCTCTGTTGTATTAGAGGTTGACTCGCATGCATGGTGTTTCCTCCCTGTATTGTGACGTCGTTCGTTCAGACGTCCGGGACCTCCATGGCCCCTGCCTCATCCGCAATTGCGTCCCAGGCTTCTTTGATTTCGCGCATCAGACCGGCCACCTCGTCGAGGGCAGCCGTATCGTTGTAAAGGTTCGCCTCCAGCAGGCGGCGCATCATGTACCCGTAGAGCGCATCGAAGTTGCCGGACAGGCGTTCGTCAGCCTTGTGATTCAGACTTGCCTGCAGGCCGTTGATGATCTCGATCGCGTCGCCGATGCTGCTGCCTTTCTCGGCCAGGTTGCGTTTCTCGAGATGCGTCTTTGCGAGCCCGATCTTCGTGAGCGACCGTTCCATCAGGAGCTGGATCAGGCGGTGCGGCGATGCCGACTCCACGCGGCTTTGCCTATCGAGTTCAGAATACCGGGCTGCGCCCGACGGTCCCATCATCGTGGACTCCTAGTTCGTGTTCGGTCGATCAACGCCCGGCAAACTGCTGAGCTGCTGAGTGAGGAAATTGCTGGTCGAGGAAAGCTGCGCAAGCAGCGAATCCAGTGCGTTGAACTGGCGCAGCAGACGGGTCTCCAGCGACGCCAGGCGTTCGTTCAGTGCTTCCCGCTCTTCGCCGATACCGTCGATCTGGTTCGTCAATCCCTGCGTGCGGGTTTCAATAATGCCGTCGGTGTCGAGGAAACTGTCCGTCAGGTCGTACAGGCGGGTAGCAAAACCGTCATCGTTCGAGAACAGCTGCCCAAACCGGACGAAGTCGTCCGTCAGCGCCGTGGACAGGCGAGTCTGATCGACCTCGAGCTTGCCGTCGAGCTGCACTTCGATACCCACGTCAGACAGCGTGGAGAAAGGCAGACCCGCATCGCTGAGGGCCGTGCTCATCTCGCGACGAATCTGATCCCGGATGCTGCGTATTGTCGAATCGCCCAGTAGAGGGGCGGCCGAGTCGGTATCGGCGTCGAACTGGGTCAGCGAATTCAGCGTGTCGACGAGCGCGTTGTAGTCCGTCACAAAATCGTCGACGATCTTGCTGACGGCCTCGTTGTCGTTCTCGACGCGCAACGTCTGGCCGCCCGCCGTAGTGACGTCCTTGACGAGTATGCTGACGCCTTCGACGGCGCCCGCGAACGTGTTCGTGCTGCTTGTCACGTCGAAACCGTCGATTCGAATCAAGGCATCCTGTGCCGCCTGCGACTCGGTCAACGCCGACAGGCCGTTGCCAGGATCGTACTCGAGAGCCGCAAGTCCGCCGTCGCCGCCGGACTGCGTAATCGTAATGGTGTTGCTCGCGCCCGTCTGGTTTCCTGTCAGAATCAGATAGCTTCCGGCCTCGGCGTTAACGATCGTCGCCGACACGCCCGGGTTGTTCTCGGCCGAGTTGATGGCGTTGCGAATATCGGCCAGGGTGTTGTTCTCGGCATCGATGTTGAGCAGCATCGAATCGGTACCGAGAGTTACGGTCAGCGTACCTGTTCCTGCCGCGGCATCGGACCCGGCGAACGCTCCCGACGTCAGCCGCTGCGTTTGTGCGAGCTGCACAACGTCGATCTGGTAGTTGGACGGAAGTGCCGAGGAGGTCGTTGTCGCCGAGAAAATATCCTCGTTGCTCGACACGGCCTTGCGCTTCAGGAACTGATCCTGCGATCTCATCGTCGCAAGCTGATCGCGAACGTCGGCAAGCGCAGATTTCAGACTGCCGAAAGCGGAGAGCTTGGCTTGCGCCCTGGCTTCCTTCTGTCCGAGTCTGCTTTCCACCGGCGTTCCCTCCGCAGCAACCAGTTGCTGCACGATTCCCGCGATATCCAGGCCGGACCCAATGCCTGATGAAATGATGCTGGCCATGTCGTTTGCTGCTCTTTCGCTACGCCGTGCGGCTTACGCCAAAAAATGTTTCAAGAAGCGTGCCAGTGTTTGCTCAGGCGCTTCCGTCGAAGAGTTTCAGCTCGACAAAACCGTTCTGCGTCAGCGTCACCTCTGCCTCGTCCGGCGGAATCTGGCGAATAATCTCACCGGTATCGCGATCAAGTACCTGTATGACCGAACTGCCGCTCGCCAGATCGATCTTGAACCTCAAATCGCGACCTATGGTTTCGCTTGCGAGATTCAGTTTCGCCGTCAGTTTTTCGAGGTCGGGCGTTGCCGCACGCGGCACATCCTTGCCGCCTTCAGAGCGAGTCTCCTCGGCTGCGTTTGCTGCCGAGCTGACGGACGGAAGCGCTTGAAACTTGCCTGTAGCGCTGGAGACCGCTGTGACGTCTTTGCTGGACATTGACGCTCTCCTCTTTGTAAAGCCGCAGCAGGCAGCATCCTTGCCGCCTGCCGCGTTACTACCTACCTGATGCGGTCTATCGCATCGGCCTCAAGGCTTACTGGAGCAAGCTCAAAGCGAGCTGAGGCTGGGCGTTCGCCTGCGACAGTACCGATACACCGGCCTGCTGCAGGATCTGCGCCTTGGTCAGTGCCGCCGTTTCGGCAGCGAAGTCCGCATCCTGAATCCGGCTGCGCGATGCCGACAGGTTCTCGGAGACAGCCTGCAGGTTCGCGATCGTGGACTCGAAACGGTTCTGGATAGCACCGAAGCTCGAACGCAGGTCGCTAACCACAGTCAGAGCCGAATCGATACGGTTGATCGTGGTTTCCGCATTCGTGACGCTCAGAACGTCAACGCCGGCGAGCGTACCCGCGTCCTTGGCGATCGTCGCTGCCTGGCCAATGTCGGCGAACTGACCGGTCATCGTGATGTTGTCCGAGGCAGACAGCGTGATAGAACCGCGAACGACACCTTCCTGGGCGGCGGCAATACCGGTACCGGCAGCGCCGGCGCCCAGAGTGACTGCCTCAACGATGTTGGTGTTACGGCCGTCGATCGACGTGAACGTCAGATCGGTGCCGCTAACAGTCGCCGATACACCCGTCTGCGAAGAGAACAGGTTGACCTGTGCAGCCACGTCCGATGCGGTCAGCGAAGCGCCGATCGCAACGTTGTCCGCGCCACTATAGATCGCAACGCCGTTGATCGTGAGGCCGTAAGTCGTGGCCGCCGTAGCACCGGATCCATCGATCGTCGCGAACGTGCCCGTGCTGCTGTTGGAGGCGGTCGCCGTCAGACCGGCAACGCCGGCATTGTTGATCGCACGAACCTTCGCATAGGCACTGTCAGCTTCCTGGCCGTTCAGCGAACCGGCGACCGACGCACCGACGCTAACCGCCGTGCCGGTGCCGACTGCAATCGTCAGACCGTTGTCAGTCAGGGCGTTGGCCGTAACCGCCGTGCCGGCGGCGCTAGCGATCTGGCCGATCTGGCTGGAGCGCATGCCCGTGGTCAGGGCGACGCTGATCGTCTCACCGACGTTGGCGCCTACCTGGAACTGCGCGCTGCCGAACGTGCCGTCGAGAACCTTACGGCCGTTGAAGGACGTCTGGCTCGCAATACGCTCGACTTCGGCGATCCGCTGCTGCACTTCAGAGTTCAGTGCGGCGCGGTCCGAGCTCGAGTTGGTGGCGTTCGCCGACTGGACAGCCAGCTCACGGATACGCTGCAGGTTGTTCGTCAGCTCACCGAGAGCACTTTCGGCCGTCTGCGACAGCGAAATACCGTCGGAGGCGTTACGGATGGCCTGGTTGAGACCCCGAATCTGGGTCGTGAAGCGTTCGGAGATCGCGAGACCTGCGGCGTCGTCCTTTGCGCTGTTGATCCGCAGGCCTGTGGACAGTCTTTCCAGCGACTGGTTAAGCAAACCCTGCGAACGACTCAAATTACGTTGCGCATTAAGCGATGCAACGTTTGTATTGATCGTCTGTGTCATTTCAAAAACTCCTGTCTACAAAATGTAATACCCGGGGCTGCTTGTGCCGCGGAATAACAGGGCCGCGATATCCATTCAGGACCTCCGTCACGAGGGTTATCGGTGGACGGCGGAGAACCTTGAGCGGTTTCTCGATGAAATTTGAAATTGACGACGAATCGGCGGCGACAGGGCCCGACCGGCGCAGGGGAATCTTTAGCGCAAATATTCCGTTTTGTGACGTGTTGCACAATCAAAAAGCAAAAAAGCGCGCCGCGAGTTGGAGCGAAATTTCATAGCAGATTGAATAGCGAGAGCTGCTGGGTTCTTACAAACGACTGCTGCGCCGCTTCCAGGGTCGTGGCTTCGAGGCTGAGGCGCGACAGCGCCTCGGCGTAGTCGAGGTCTTCGATGCCGGCTAGCGTCTCCTGCAAGGTCAACGAAAAAGCACCGTTCGTGTCGATCTGTTTTTCGATGACTGCAAGACGCGAACCCACTTGCGTGCGAACGTCCACGATATTGCCGATCGCCTGGTCGATGTTGAGCAACCCGGCGTTGATGCCGTTGATCATTCGTGTCTGTGCGGCGTCGTCGCTGACGCTGGTACCGACAGCCTCTGCGAGCTGCTCGACCGTGGAAAAGACGTCCTGGTAAACCGACGGCGCCACGACAAATTCGTCTCCGGCTGCCGGTTCGCCCTGGATACCGAACTCGATACCGTTGAAGACGATGTTGTCGCCGGGCTGCCAGGCACCCGTGGCGACCAGCGCGGCGCCCGAATCACGCACTTCATAGGTGCCGGGCGCCGTAAACGTCACCGTGTATTGATCCGCCACCCAGGCCGTGGGGTCGACGACACTGCCGGTCGTCAGGACCCCCGAGCCCAGGTTGGTATCGGCGGCCGCCAGCGAAAAGACGCCGTTGCCGCTCCTGATTCGGAAGAACACGTCCGACCCCGGATCGCCGTCGGCAACCTGCCGGTTTTCGCCAATCTGGATCAACCGCCGGCCTTGGTCGCCGTTGTATTCGTAACCGCCGGCCGACCGGGTGACGGGCACCGTCTCTTCCAGGTTGCCGGAAAACATGAAACGGCCGCCGCCGTCCTTCTGGTTGGCGAGCTGCACGAGGTTGTCGAGCAACTCCCGCAGCTCGACTTCGATCTGTCCGCGGGATTCGTTGCTCTGCGAGGCGTTGTTGGCCTGCAAAGCCAGTTCGCGAACGCGCTGCAGCACGTCGTTGACGGAGGTGAGCGCCGACTCCTCCTGCGCAAGGCGGTTGGTTGCAATACCGGCGTTGCGATCGAACTGCGACAGACGGCCGATGGATTCACGCAGCTCGACGGAACGGGACGCCGCAATCGGGTCGTCCGACGGCGTGAGCAGGCGGCGCCCGGTGGAAATCTGCTGCTGAGTCCGGTCGAGCGCCGCCTGCAGCCGCTGCATGGCGGTCAGCCCGTTGAGAAAACTGCCCTGTGTGGATACTCGCATGCCCGTCGCCTATTTATCGACCCTATTCATCGCCTCGTCGCCGCAAGCAGGGTGTCGAACAGCGTGCTCGCCACGCTGACGACCTGTGCAACCGCCTGGTAGGCCTGCTGGAAGCGCACGAGGTTCGCGGCTTCCTCGTCGAGGTTAACGGCAGACACCGACAGAACTTCATCCTGTGCGTTGCTCACGAGCACACCCTGGGCTTCCGCGTTTGCCTGCGCCTGACGGGTTGCGTTACCGATGTCCGAGACGAGACGTCCGTAGTTGTCGTTGATGCTGACCGTACCCCCGTCGAGTATGCCCACGGCCTGTATGTCGGCCAGGGCCAGTCCGTTGCTGTTGTCGCCGGTGGCGCCGTAGTTGGCCTCTATCGTGAACTGATCGCCCACCGCCGGAGTGCCGCTGATC